>NZ_JBHUJW010000006.1:0-238814 GCF_042683565.1 Brevibacillus sp. GCM10020057 | reverse complement strand
GAAAATTCCCTACTGCTGCCTCCCGTAGGAGTCTGGGCCGTGTCTCAGTCCCAGTGTGGCCGGTCACCCTCTCAGGTCGGCTACGCATCGTCGCCTTGGTAGGCCGTTACCCCACCAACCAGCTAATGCGCCGCAGGCCCATCCGCAAGTGATAGCTTGCGCCACCTTTCCGTCTTCTCTCATGCGAGAGCAGACTCTATCTGGTATTAGCATAAGTTTCCCTATGTTATCCCAGTCTTACGGGCAGGTTGCCTACGTGTTACTCACCCGTCCGCCGCTAGCCTCCGAAGAGACTCGCTCGACTTGCATGTATTAGGCACGCCGCCAGCGTTCGTCCTGAGCCAGGATCAAACTCTCCAATAAAGTTTGTTTCTGGTTCATCGCTTTTTCAAGCTGGCAAATCATTAAATGATAGACTCATCAACGCTTTCGCTGTTCAGTTTTCAAAGAGCATTTTGTGTCGCGGCATCAACCGCAGGACTCTAGATTACCAAATCATCTTGAGTAAGTCAATAACTTTTTTAATCTTACTCAATTTGTTCCACCTCACTACACATCGTCTAGCGGGTGGATTTACAATATAGCATGTCCAACTCTTAAAATCAAGTGCATTTTCAAACTTAATTTCAAAAGTATAGATGGTGCGGTCGGCGAGACTCGAACTCGCACGGGTCGCCCCGCCACCCCCTCAAGATGGTGTGTCTGCCAATTCCACCACGACCGCATGAATAAACGTCTCAGGAGAGATTCGAACTCCCGACCGTCCGCTTAGAAGGCGGATGCTCTATCCAGCTGAGCTACTGAGACATATGTTATTTAGAAAAAAGATGGGGCGATCGATGGGACTTGAACCCACGAGTGCCGGAGCCACAATCCGGTGCGTTAACCCCTTCGCCACGACCGCCATGATTCTATACAGTTCTTTGGCAGGGGCAGTAGGAATCGAACCCACACCAAAGGTTTTGGAGACCTTCGTTCTACCGTTAAACTATGCCCCTATGGTAGCGGTGGAGGGGATCGAACCCCCGACCTTTCGGGTATGAACCGAACGCTCTAGCCATCTGAGCTACGCCGCCACGTAATCTGGTAACAAATATGGCGGAGGGAGCAGGATTCGAACCCGCGTGAGCTTGCACTCTAACGGTTTTCAAGACCGCCCCGTTATGACCACTTCGGTATCCCTCCGCAAAAAAATGGAGCGGGTGATGGGAATCGAACCCACGCGACCAGCTTGGAAGGCTGGAGTTCTACCATTGAACTACACCCGCAAAATATGGTGCCGGTGAAGGGACTTGAACCCCCACGGTTTCCCTCACGATTTTGAGTCGCGCGCGTCTGCCATTCCGCCACACCGGCCTATACAGTTGTAAAAAATGGTCGGGAAGACAGGATTCGAACCTGCGACCCCTTGGTCCCAAGCCAAGTACTCTACCAAGCTGAGCTACTTCCCGACTGTACATACTTCTTTTTATTAAGAGTGGCGTGCCCTGAGAGATTCGAACTCCCGACCTTTTGATTCGTAGTCAAACGCTCTATCCAGCTGAGCTAAGGGCACATATTGTATGGAGCGGACGACGGGTCTCGCTTCCAACCGGCGCCGCTGCGTCGAAACGCTTCCTGGCAAGCCGGATCTGAAGTACCCGAGCGATTCTCCTTTGTCCAATCTTCGAGGGTGAACCCGGTACGGGTGAGAGACCTGAAGATCATCATGGAGCGGACGACGGGTCTCGAACCCGCGACCTTCGCCTTGGCAAGGCGACGCTCTACCAATTGAGCTACGTCCGCATACTTTATAAAAAAGTGAAATTTTGGTGCGGTCGAGAGGACTTGAACCTCCACGGTGTTGCCACCACTAGAACCTGAATCTAGCGCGTCTGCCAATTCCGCCACGACCGCATATCAACTTGGAGTCCTTCACGCGAAGTTTCGTCCGCGATACAGGAAGTGAAAACTGGTGAGCCATGAAGGACTCGAACCTTCGACCCTCTGATTAAAAGTCAGATGCTCTACCAACTGAGCTAATGGCTCATGCAAATGGCTGGGGTACTAGGATTCGAACCTAGGAATGACGGAGTCAAAGTCCGTTGCCTTACCGCTTGGCTATACCCCAACAGCCAAGATTTCAAAATGGTGGGGAGAGACGGATTCGAACCGCCGAACCCAGAGGGAGCAGATTTACAGTCTGCCGCGTTTAGCCACTTCGCTATCTCCCCAGCTTGCCCTTTATAAGGTTGCCCATACATCAATGCTGCATTCAGCAGATTTATGGAGTGGTGCCGGCAATAGGACTTGAACCCACAACCCCCTGATTACAAGTCAGGTGCTCTACCAATTGAGCTATACCGGCATATTAGTATATAAAATGGCGGAGCTGACGGGACTCGAACCCGCGACCTCCGGTGTGACAGACCGGCGTGAACTCCAACTTCACCACAGCTCCATGTGCAGTTATCAAAAATGGTGGAGGCTGACGGGATCGAACCGCCGACCCTCTGCTTGTAAGGCAGATGCTCTCCCAGCTGAGCTAAGCCTCCATACTCCCCAAACTGTTGTTGGGGCCCCCGCAAAGTACTCGGTGTTGCTGCAAAGCATCCGCTTCACTTTGTGGGGTATATGATGGTGACCCGTAGGGGATTCGAACCCCTGTATGACAGCGTGAAAGGCTGCTGTGTTAAACCGCTTCACCAACGGGCCATAAAGGCATTCATCCCGAAAAGAAACCGCCGCAAACACCCGGCTTACTTCACTTTTCTAGGAATGAAATGGTGCTCCCGACAGGAATCGAACCTGCGACCTCTTCCTTACCATGGAAACGCTCTACCGACTGAGCTACAGGAGCGAAGATGGCTCCTCGGGACGGACTCGAACCGCCGACCGATCGGTTAACAGCCGATTGCTCTACCAACTGAGCTACCGAGGAATAATTCGATTTCCAGACCGAAGCCTATGCGAAGAAATGGTGGAGCTGAACGGGATCGAACCGATGACCTCCTGCTTGCAAGGCAGGCGCTCTCCCAACTGAGCTACAGCCCCATGAAAGAAACTCTCGAGCGTTCTGTATAAGTGGTGGGCCTAGGCTGACTCGAACAGCCGACCTCACGCTTATCAGGCGTGCGCTCTAACCAACTGAGCTATAGGCCCGTATTCCGCCTGGATCTTTAATCTAGCATATTTTTTCAAACCACGCAATAGGAAAAGTGAATTTTTTCTCTCTTTCTAAAAAAATCGTAGGTCGAAGGTGAAAAAACTGAGAAAAAACCTGCTGCCAAAAAATAGACCCAGCCGTCCGGAAACGTATAAGAATACATCACCTGAACAGCTGAGTCCAGTATTCTTTGACCGTACCAGTCCACTGTGGAGTTATACTCGATAAAATCAGCACGATAACACCCGTGCTTATTTTCAAATATAACCGGATTTCAGTAGCACATCAATATCCGAAAATAATCAACACGCGAGTGCGAATCTTATGCTTGCATGACAGAAGCCTTTTTCGCATCTACATGCTTCTTGATTTTGACCGCCATGAGCGAAGCGAAGAAGCAGAGAAAGCCGGCGATCATAAAAGCTTCTGCATACGTGCCAAGCCAGTCACGCATGACGCCTGCACCATAAGCCGCGGCAGAAGCCCCGATCTGGTGCGCAACGACGACCCAGCCAAAGATCATTCCTGACTTTTCTTTGCCAAACACTTGGCTGGACAGCTTGGCAGTCGGCGGTACAGTCGCAATCCAGTCCAGGCCGTAGAAAACGGAGAAGATGATGAGCATCGTCGGTGTGGAATCCAGGGCATACGGCAAGAAAATCAGGGACAAGCCGCGCAGTCCGTAGTACCAGAACAGGAGCCAACGGTTGTCAAAGCGATCAGACAGCCAGCCGGAGATCGTCGTGCCGGCAAGATCGAATAATCCCATCATGGCGAGCAGCCCGGCTGCAGTTACTTCCGGCAACCCAAAATCTCCGCAGGCGGCGATAAGGTGCGTTCCGATCAGGCCATTCGTGGAAAAACCGCAGAAGAAGAAGGTTCCCGCGAGCAACCAAAAGGTCGAATTTTTCATGGCATAGCGCAGATTTTGCAGGGGTTCCAAAAAGATATTGCCGGTAAATGGTGTCGGCGGCACGACTTCATCGGTTCCATAAGGAGCCACGCCTACGTCGGATGGGTGGTTTCGCATCCAAATCGCAACTGCAGCCAGGACGAGGATCAGGACAAGAACAGTCGCCAAAATCGCGTATCTCCAGCCCAAGTCCGTTGTCAGCTTCGCCATCAAAGGCAAAAAGATCAATTGACCGGTAGCGGCGCTCGCAGTCAACAAGCCTACGACGAGCCCTTTGTTTTTGACAAACCACAGATTACTCACGGTCACACCGAGAACATTGGCCATCATCCCGGTAGCAAGACCTGAGACAAGCCCCCAAAGAAGCTCAAATTGCCAAAGAGCAGTCATAAAAGGAGTACAAGCCAGGCTGAGGGCTAACACGGCAAGAGACAGGACGACGACTTTGCGGACGCCGAAGCGCAAGAGCAAAGCAGCGGAGAAAGGACCGACCAGGCCGTACAGAAAAATCCCCATGGAGAGAACGCTGGAGATGCTTCCTCGGCTCCAGCCAAACTCATCCTGGAAAGGTACCAGCAAAATACTTGGCAGCGCTCGAATCCCGGCGGATACCAAAAGAGTGACGAAGGTCAACAGGACAATGATCCAGCCGTAGTAGACACGTGACTTGGGCTTGCAGCCATTTTGCGCATTCAGAGAATCCATACATGCACCCCACATTTATAAATTTGTTTGTACATACAAAATATAAATGAATGTCAGCTGATTATTTTTCCAGCTGCTTGCTTGATGACGCCAGGTACTGCGTCAACTGATCGCTGAGTTGTTTACCAAGGATCTCCTCATAGAGCCGCTTCAGCTTTTTCGACGCCTGGCGAAGAGCCGGTCCCAACTCGACACCTTTCTCGGTCGGGTATACCATGACGGTCTTTCCGTGAACTTTACGCTCCACGAGCTGCTTTGCCTCAAGCTTGTCGACGAAACGGGTCAGCGTCGAAGGAGTAATGGACAGCTTTTCTGAGAGTTCCTTTTGAGTAATGCCCGGAGAGCCAATCACAAGACGAATGAGATAGCCGTAAGCGGGCGTCAATCCTGTAGTGGCAAACGCCTCGTCGGCCATACGCGTAATCGCCCGGCTCAGACGGTTTGCGGTAAAGTACAGGCAGTCTTCCAGAAAAGCTTCATCCTTTTGTGGTTCTTGATTCATTGGACTGGTCATTTTCTTTCCTCCACGTGGGGCAGGCTTGATGATTTTTTATTTTGTATGTACAACAAATGATAAGAGCAACAATTGGAACTGTCAATCCCGAAACGATACATTTTGTGGAAGCAAAGGAAAAGGCTCGCTCCCCCTGTTCATGTGGAGAAGTGAGCCTTTCGCTTGCTATGAAACAAATCCGGTTATTGGTGAAAAATGACAGTTAAATGTCGAGGTCTCGCACAGTCGCAGCATACTGCTCGATAAATTCCCTGCGCGGCTCTACCTCGTCGCCCATCAACGTCTCAAATACGCTATCCGACTCCATGATATCTTCCAGATTTACCTGCAGAAGCGTTCGCATTTGGGGGTCCATGGTCGTCTCCCACAATTGTTCAGCGTTCATCTCACCCAGCCCTTTGTAGCGCTGAATGCTTGGCTTCGGCACCGTCTTCAGCGTCGCAAGAATTTCATCGCGCTGCTGGTCCGTATAGGCGTAGTACACCTGTTTTCCTTGCTTGATGCTGTAGAGAGGCGGCTGGGCAATGTAAATGTAGCCCGCTTCAATCAGCTGCCTCATATAGCGATAGAAGAATGTAAGCAGCAGCGTACGGATGTGAGATCCGTCCACGTCGGCATCCGTCATGATGACCACCTTGTGGTAGCGCGCTTTGGAAATGTCGAAGTCTTCGCCTACACCGGTGCCGAGCGCGGTGATGATCGCGCGAATCTCGTTATTCGCCAAAATTTTGTCCAGTCGTGACTTCTCCACGTTCAGCACTTTTCCGCGCAGCGGCAAAATCGCCTGGAAGTGGCGGTCACGGCCCATTTTGGCAGAACCGCCCGCAGAGTCTCCCTCTACGATGAACAGTTCGGATTCAGAGGCATCCTTGGAGGAGCAATCCGCCAGTTTACCCGGCAGCGAACTGACCTCGAGTGCGCTCTTGCGCCTCGTCATCTCCCGCGCCTTGCGAGCCGCTTCACGGGCACGCGAAGCCATCAGGGCTTTCTCCACGATCTTTTTGGCGATGCCCGGATTTTCCTCCATGAAGGTGTTGAAGCGTTCACCAAAAACTGATTCGGTAATGCTCCGCGCCTCCGAGTTGCCCAGCTTGGTTTTGGTTTGGCCTTCAAACTGCGGCTCCTGAATCTTGACGGAAATGATCGCCGTAATTCCTTCGCGCACGTCATCGCCGGACAGGTTCGGATCTTTTTCCTTCAGGAAGTTGAACTTGCGGCTGTAATCGTTGATGACACGAGTCAGAGCCGTTTTGAAGCCGGTCTCGTGCGTTCCGCCTTCATGCGTATTGATATTGTTGGCGAAGGAATAAATATTGCTCAAGTAGCCGTCGTTGTACTGCAGGGCGACTTCTACCAGCAGGCCTTCTTTTTCCCCTTCGCAATAGATAACTTCGTCGTGCAGAATTTCCCGGTTTTTGTTCAGGTACTCTACGAACTGCACGATCCCGCCCTCGTAATGGAACGATTCTTCCCGCTCCTGGCCGGGACGGGCATCCTTCAGCGTGATCCGCAATCCTTTGTTCAGGAAAGCCAGTTCACGAATGCGTTTTTGCAAAGTCTCGTATTCAAACACCGTCGTCTCTGTAAAGATCGTCGGGTCCGGCTTGAATGTTACCTTCGTGCCAGTCTCTTCCGTTTCACCGACGACGGCCAGATCTGCATCGGGACTTCCCATTGTAAAGCGCATGTAGTACACTTTGCCGTTTTGCTTGACTTCGACTTCCAGCCATTCGGACAGCGCGTTCACTACGGAGCTGCCCACCCCGTGCAAACCGCCGGACACTTTGTATCCGCCGCCGCCAAATTTACCGCCCGCGTGCAAGACCGTCAGTACAGTCTCGACCGTCGATTTGCCGGTTTTTTCATGGATGCCCGTAGGAATCCCCCGGCCATTGTCGGTTACAGAGACGGAGTTGTCCGGCTGAATGACTACCAAAATATTGTCACAATACCCGGCAAGCGCTTCGTCAATCGCGTTGTCGACAATCTCCCACACCAGGTGATGCAAACCGCGGCTGCTGGTCGACCCGATGTACATCCCGGGGCGTTTCCGCACGGCCTCCAGACCTTCCAGCACCTGAATCTGACTGGCGTCGTAGTTTGTATCTTTCGTCGTCATTTGATCCACTCTTTACGTCAACTCCTCCACTTCAGCTTGTGCAAAGGGAACCTGATCCAAGCTGTCCACGAACTGAGCGCGTCGCTTCAGCGTCAGAGAAGAAATAGGTGAACAGTAAATGGCGTCCTGGGTGATCACGTAGGACTTCGTTTCTTCCTCGCTATGGTCCACGATCATTTTCCGCTTTTCATGCAAGAAAGCCTTGTTGATTTTCGAGGATTTCATCGTCTGATGATCAAGAATGGAAATGACTTCCTTCGTGCTCACCACAGTATCCCCACCAATGTGAATAAACATTCCTGTCTTCCCTACCTTTCCCCCGATATGCTCCCTTCCTTCACGTAGAAACGCGAGGCTTGCTGGAGAACCTGATGCTTTAAGCCTTCCACACCCGTGGTGCTTACAAACGTCTGTACACGATCCTGGATCGTCTCGAGCAGCAAGGTCTGCCGATGTTCATCCAACTCTGACAAGACATCATCCAACAAAAGAACGGGGTACTCGCCCACTTCTTCTTTAATCAGCTCGATTTCTGCCAATTTGATAGACAGCGCACTGGTGCGTTGCTGCCCCTGCGAGCCGTACGTTTGCACATCCATGCCGTTCACTTTGAGTGAAAAATCATCGCGATGCGGCCCGATCAGTGTGCTCCCGCGCATAATTTCCCGGTCGCGCACTTCTTCATAGGCATCCAGCATGACGTCGACTGCCTGTTCCGCCGCCATATCTTCTGTGACGGGCGAAGAATTTTCATAATGCAAAGAGAGCGTTTCCCTGCCGTCGGTAATGCCGGTGTGGATCTCCCTCGCCCACGTCTCCAGCTTCCGAATGAACTCAAAACGCTTCCGTAACAATTTTACCGCTAAATCGGCCAATTGGGTATTCCAAATTGTCAGCATTTCCAGAGACTGGCTCTTTTTCATCGCCAAGTCCTTCAAAAGCTGGTTCCGCTGCTGCAATACCTTGTTGTAATTGCTCAAATAATACAGATACGTCGGGGAGACCTGGCCGATTTCCATGTCGATAAACCGTCTGCGCTGGGCAGGCGCTCCCTTCACGATGGACAGATCCTCCGGCGCAAACATGACGACATTCAGCGCCCCTACATAGGCACTGAGCTTTTGCTGCTCCATCCCGTTGATTTTGGCCCGCTTTCCCTTGGCTGTCAACTGCAGCTCCAAACGAACAGAGCCGTAGCGACGAAGAACATCGCTACGGACAGCTGCATAGTCGGCTTCCCACGCAATCAGCTCCTTGTCCCGGGGCGTGCGATGGGATTTGGCCAGGGCGAGTACGTAGATCGACTCCAGAACGTTAGTTTTTCCCTGCGCATTGTTGCCAATAAACAGTTGGATCGGGCCTTCAAACGACAAGGACAGGGACTTGTAATTGCGATAGTTGGCAAGCGAAAGGTTCTTGAGAAACAAGAATCACGCTCTCCTCTCAGCGACTGACCACCTGATAACGGCCGAAGCCTTCGATCTCCACTTCATCGCCAGGATACAGCTTGCGGCCGCGGCGATTGTCCAGCTCGCCGTTGATGCGAATGGGAACCTCCGCGAGAAATGCTTTGGCCATGCCTCCTGTATCAATGACGTCAGCCAGCTTTAGAAATTGCCCAAGGGCGATATATTCGGTCTTGATGGAAACCTCACGCATAGCAGGGCCTCCTTTCTTTTACGTAAAAAAGGTCGTTTACGAAAAACACATGATCTGTCTAGTAAGTACGGACTGGCAAAATCAAATGGAGCGTCCAGTCGTGGTCGGTCGGACGAATCACGAACGGACTCATCGGGCCAGTGAAGCTCGCTTTGATTTCGCTGCTGTCGATGGCACGAAGCGCATCAATCATGTATTTCGCATTGAAGGAAATCTTCAGATCTTCACCGTTCATGGCTTTCGGCATCAGGATATCCGTAACTTTCCCGATTTCCGGAGCATTGGAGGTGATTTCCACACTTCCGTCCGGAAGCGTGACCAGCTTCACCACGTTGGATTTGCCTTCGCGGGAGAGCAGGGAAGCCCGCTCGATTGACTGCAAAAACTCTTTGGTGCTCACCGTGATCTCGGTTTTGCTGCCTTGCGGAATGATCCTGGTCGTGTCCGGGTAAGTGCCCTCCAGCAGGCGGGAATAGAACAGGATGTGCCTGGACTTCACCAGGATCTGGTTTTCCGCCACGACGATGTCAGCCGGATTTTGCTCGTCATCCAATATTTTCACCAGCTCGTTGCAGCTTTTACCCGGTACCACGACATTGTGGAACGACAAATCTTCACGGCATTCTACCATGGCGGTGCGGCTTGCCAGGCGGTGGCTGTCCGTTGCGACAAAACGCAGCTGGCCGTTCTCCAAAGACCACATCAAACCGGTCAAAATCGGGCGCATCTCCGAAGTGGATACGCCGAAAACGGTCTGGCGGATCATGGTTTTCAACAGATCACAAGGAACGCTGAACACTTTGTCCTCTTCCAGATGGGGCAGTTGCGGATACTCGCTGGCATCCATCCCGTTGATCGTGAATTCAGCCTGACCGGAACGAATCTGGGTCACCAGACGCTCGTCCACTTTGATCTCGATCTCGTTGCCGGGCAGTTTGCGGACGATTTCGCTGAAAATGCGAGCTGTCAACACGATGCTGCCTGGCTTATGAATGGTTACGCCCCATTCACCGGCTTCTTCCAAAGGGATCTGAACCTCGATGGAAATATCCGAATCGCTTGCCGTAAGGGTCAGACCTTCATCATCGGTTTTTATTTTGATCCCGGTCAAAACCGGAATGGTTGTTCGGCTGGAAACCGCTTTGCTGACGTGTGAAACAGCGTTAGACAGCTTGTCTCGTTGAACGGTGATATGCATCAACGTAAGCCTCCCTCTCTCGAGCCATATGAAAAATGAAAACGTTATGCATAATGGCTGCGGCTTTATCATAAACTATTAGGATAATGATTTTTAACAGAAGTAGTACTAGGTCCTGTGGATTTGTGGATATGTGAACTCGTTGCGTAAAAGAGAGCCTATACACATGTGGGTAAGTTGTGTATAGGCTTTTTGCGTTATGCACAGATTTAGTGATTGGCTTTGAGCTTTTCAATGAGCGACTGAATGGTCGTTTGCATTTGCGGATCATTGGCCAGAGCACGGGAGATTTTCTCGTGCGCATGGATGACCGTCGTGTGGTCGCGTCCGCCGAATTCGTCGCCGATCTTGGGAAGGGACGCATCGGTCAGCTCCCTGGACAGATACATGGCGATTTGGCGGGGGAAAGCGACCGTCTTTGTTCGCTTTTTGGCCTTGAAATCCTCCAGCTTGAGGTTGAAGGCTTCTCCGACAGCCCGTTGGATGTCCATGATGGTAATGACGCGCGGACGGGAAGACGGAATGATGTCCTTGAGCGCCTCCGCTGCCAGTTGCGTATCGATATCGCGATTGATCAGCGAGGAGTACGCCACTACGCGGATCAGGGCGCCTTCCAGCTCGCGAATGTTGCTGTCGATCTGATTGGCGATGTACGCCATGACTTCATTCGGAATGTCCAGGTTCTCCGCCTTGGCCTTTTTGCGCAGAATGGCAATCCGCGTCTCAAGATCCGGCGGCTGAATATCCGTAATCAGGCCCCATTCAAAGCGCGAGCGCAGTCGGTCTTCCAGCGTCGGAATCTCTTTTGGAGGCCGGTCGGAGGAAATAATGATTTGCTTGCTTTCTTCGTGCAAGGCATTGAACGTATGGAAAAACTCTTCCTGTGTCGATTCTTTGCCCGCCAGGAACTGGATGTCGTCAATCAGCAAAACGTCGACGCTCCGGTACTTGTTGCGAAATTCGACCGCTTTGTTGTCGCGGATGGAATTGATGAACTCGTTGGTGAATTTTTCAGACGACAAATAAACCACTTTCGCCGAAGGATTATGCTGGATGACGTAATGGCCAATGGCGTGCATCAAGTGGGTTTTGCCGAGTCCTACGCCCCCGTAAATAAAAAGAGGGTTGTACGCTTTGGCGGGAGCTTCCGCAACCGCGAGCGATGCAGCGTGTGCAAATCGATTCCCCGAGCCGATGACGAAAGTGTCAAACGTGTACTTGGGATTCAAAATACTGGGCGGTTGGTCATCCGCTGCCGCCGGCGGAGCTTGTGTCTTTGCCCGCGGAGCAGGTTGTTCTTCGGCAAATGCGGCATCCGGATTTTGCAGGACGACGAATTTTACCTTCATATTGATACCGGTCACTTCATATAGTGTATCGGTGATCAATTGAGAGTACCTGGTTTCGAGCCAATCTCTGGCAAAGTCGTTCGGCGCTACGACGATCAGTGCATCTTCTTCCAATGTGGTCGCTTTGGTCGCCTTCAGCCAGGTATCAAAACTGGGTTTGCTAAGCGATTTTTCTATCTTGGCCAAGACTTTGCGCCATAGCTCGCTAATCGCTGCATCCAACCAGAATCCCTCCTTATGGGCAATCCGAAAAAATGAAATGAATGTTAGGAAATGACAAATAAAAGGGCAATCATGCGCGTATGTGAGACCCGGTTGTCAACACGGTCATAGGCAGTAATTGTGGATAAAAAAAGTCGAAAAAAAGGGATTCGACTCGGAGAAGAGAATAAGAGCAGATGGTTATCCGCAGCCTTGTGAGTAAGAAGATACACACATGGGGGAATCTGTCCACAAACTTATCCACATGCTGTGGAAAAACCGATTGACCTTTCGGAGTTATTCACGCTTCAAAACAAAAACATGATAACAGATATAACGCATGGTATCAACGGTTTTTTCATACTTATCCACAAACACAACCACTGGTGCCGGGCACATATGCACATATCTATATTTTGTGTACAAGCTGTAGATAATTTTGTCGAATCACGCTTTTGTGGATAAAGAAATATCCACAGAATGACTGCGCTTTGGGAAATAGTTTTATGGGGATATTTGTCTTGGCAATAAAATTCCATTGTCCCTTGACTTTTTGGGCATATCTTTTTATAATGCGAAAGAATGTCTGTAAAGGCGGAGGTGTAGACCTAATGAAACCATCTTTTAATCCTAACAACCGTAAGCGCAAAAAGGATCATGGATTCCGTAAGCGCATGAGCACAAAAAACGGCCGTAAAGTTTTGGCTGCTCGTCGTAAAAGAGGAAGAAAAGTTCTTTCCGCTTAGGCCACACATTCCGTGGCCTTTTTTGTTTCGAGGAAGAGTCGGAAAATTCTTTGTTTCTGGAAAGAGGAAGTCCTGCAAGGATGTTGAACCTTCTTGGAAGGAAAATGATTACTTAGCTATCCAGCTACCGAGAGGATGAAGCATGCAAGAAGGCAGGATCGCCTTTGGAGAAGGGACAAGGGGGTTGCCGGCTTTTTTTCATTTTATAGCGCATATAGCCTATGGCGCAGCGCGATGATTTTCACTGATTGCGAAATTCCTGCACTTTATGTCCGGCTTGGGAAAAAAGTGGACGAAACAAGGATATACTGGTAGATGCTGTTTGCGTTTTCTACTATAATTGTGATGTTAGGGGTTGTTTACCTTGCATCGTTCACACCGGCTCAAAAAGAATGAGCAATTTCAAGCAGTGTTTCAACGAGGAAGTTCAGCTGCCAACAAGCAGTTTGTCCTGTATACAGCCAGACAGGAGGGACAAGCTGCGTTTCGCGCTGGAATTTCCGTCAGCAAAAAGATTGGCAACGCCGTTATTCGTAACAGGGTCAAGCGTCTGATTCGCGAAGCAGTCGCCCGATTGGAACCTGTCATTCCAACCGGTGTGGATCTCGTCATCATCGCACGTCCAGGTGTGGAGCTGATGTCGCTTGAAGCCATCGAACAGTCGCTTTTGCACGTCATGAAGCGGGCAAAGGTGATCAAACAGGCACCCGTACATAATGGAAGAAGAGGGTGATACGATGATAGCGAAAATCATGATGGGGCTGATTCGCGGGTACCAGCTTTTCATTTCTCCGCTGAAACCGCCGTCGTGCAGATTCGCGCCGACATGCTCTCACTACGCGATCGAATCCATTCGCAGATTCGGCGCGTGGAAGGGAGGATGGCTGGCTCTTCGTCGCATCCTGAAATGCCATCCGTTCCACCCGGGCGGATTTGATCCGGTTCCGGAACAGCGAAATTAATTCATCACCTCATTGAAGCGGGGAAAAGGAGGATCATCCCTTGAGCAGACGTACCCTCAGCATGCTTATGCTGACCTTGCTGGTTTTCATTTTGTCGGGCTGTAACCCTCAGAAAGCTGCACCAATCGGCCCTGACGCAACCGGCATTTGGGACAAGTATTTGGTTTACCCCTTGTCCTGGTTGATCAAAGAGAGCGCATTGATTCTCGGCAACAACTACGGCTTGGGTATTCTGGTAGCGACGATTATCATTCGTCTGATCGTGCTTCCGCTGATGATCAAGCAGATCAGAAGCTCCAAAAAAATGCAGGAGCTTCAACCGGAAATGCAAAAAATCCGCGAGAAGTACAAGAACGATTCGCAAAAGGCACAGCAGGAGACCATGGCTCTTTTCCAAAAGAACGGGGTCAATCCGTTGGCCGGCTGCTTGCCGATGCTGGTGCAAATGCCGATCCTGATTGCTTTCTACCACGCGATTATCCGTACTGCGGAGATCAAGTCGCAAACCTTCCTCTGGCTGACTCTGGGCGCAAAAGACCCGTATTATATTTTGCCGGTCGTGGCAGCTGTGACGACCTATCTGCAGTCGAAAATGATGGGTCAGACTACACAAGGCAACCCGCAAATGCAAATGATGCTGGTCATGATGCCGCTGATGATTCTGGCCATCGCCGTGACATTGCCGTCGGCGCTCTCGCTGTACTGGGTGTACGGCAACCTGTTCACCATCGTGCAAACCTACTTCTTGTACCGTGACAAAGGGAAACAGCTTACTCCTAAGGAGGGAGCCTCCAAGTGAAAAAGGTGGTAGCTACGGCAAAAACGATAGACGATGCTGTGCAGAAAGCTTTGCTGGAATTGGGTGTGCCCCGTGAAAAGGCAAGCGTCCGCGTACTGGAGGAACCGAGCAGGGGACTGTTCGGACTGATCGGGACCAAAGACGCCAAAGTGGAAGTCGAATTTCACTTTGACCCCGTTGCACAGGGACGTGAATTTCTTCAAGACGTGTTGTCCAACATGAAGGTAGACGCCAAAGTGGAACAACGCACCAATGAGGAAGGCGTGCTGTTTGACATCCAGGGTTCAAATCTGGGAATCATTATTGGCCGTAGGGGACAAACTCTTGATTCACTGCAGTATCTCGTAAACGTCGTAGCAAACCGTCATGCGGACAAACACGTTCGCATCACGTTGGATGCAGAAAACTACCGGCTGCGCCGCAAAGAAACGCTGGAGCAGCTGGCAGATCGGGTCGCCAAAAAGGCCCTTTCCACCAGACGCGAGGTTCGTCTGGAGCCGATGTCGGCAGCGGAGAGGAAAGTCATTCACGCCTTTTTGCAAAAACGATCCGATGTGGTTACGTTCAGTGAAGGGGACGAACCCAATCGCTATATTGTCATCGCACCGAAAGAAGCCTCCAGGTAGGCTTCTTTTTTTTGCGCAAGGCTGGGCAATGCTTCGTTTTTCATATGGTTCTTTTGGCGGCAGTGTAGTACACTTGTCCACAGTGGATAACCTGGTTAAGGGTTGGCGCCGAAAGAAAACGATCATACTGTGGATAAGATACGCGACGAGCAACCTTGAAGCGCAGGGTTGCTTTTTCCTGTTCGGCGTGGAGGCTGCCGGGAAGTGCACAATCTTTTGGTATTTTCCAGGGCGATCTGTTAAGCTAGTATGTTAGTGGCTGACTTGTTTTGATTGGAAAGCTTGAGGTGAACAGCATGAAATTCGATACGATAGCGGCAGTCGCAACACCGATGGGGGAAGGCGGCATTGCCGTGATCCGGGTAAGCGGTCCGGAAGCGATCGAAGTTGTGGATAAGATATACAAAGGAAAAAACGCGTTGTCCACTGTGGACAGCCATACGATTCACTACGGCCATTTGCATGATCCACAGACGGGCAGTCTCGTAGAGGAGGTGCTCGTGTCTGTGATGAAGGCGCCGCGCACGTTTACGCGGGAGGATGTCGTGGAGGTCAACTGCCACGGAGGAATCGTTTCTGTCGAGCGTGTGCTGGATCTGATCCTGGAGAATGGCGCCAGATTGGCGGAACCAGGGGAGTTTACCAAACGGGCGTTTCTCAACGGACGGGTCGATTTGTCGCAGGCCGAGGCCGTCATCGATTTGATCCGGGCGAAAACGGACCGGGCGATGAAGGTGGCTTTGAACCAGGTGGAGGGGAAGCTTTCCCGCCTGATTCGCCAGCTGCGGCAAAATTTGATCGAAGCGATGGCCCATATTGAGGTGACGCTGGACTATCCGGAGCACGACGTGGAGGAATTTACCCAAAATTTCTTGCGCGAGAAGTGTGAGGAGGTCAAAGCCGAGATCAAACGGCTTTTGCAGACAGCCAAGCAGGGGAAAATCTTGCGGGAAGGGCTGTCCACGGCGATTATCGGGCGTCCGAACGTCGGGAAGTCTTCGCTGCTGAACAGCCTGGTGCAGGAGGAAAAGGCGATCGTCACGGATGTCGCCGGCACGACCCGCGATGTGATCGAGGAGTACGTGAACGTGCGCGGTGTTCCCCTGCGGCTGATTGATACTGCGGGCATCCGTGATACCGAGGACATCGTGGAAAAGATCGGGGTAGAGAAGTCCAGACAGTTGCTGCAAAAGGCGGATCTCGTGCTCTTGGTGCTCAATTATAATGAACCTTTGAGTCCGGACGACTACAAGATTTTTGAGGCGGCAAAAGGCTTTTCCGTCATCGTGATCGTCAACAAGTTCGACCTGCCGCAAAAGATCGATTTGGAAGAAGTCAAACGCCATTTCCCGCAGCAGCCGTTGATCATGACCTCGGCGCGTGAAGAGACCGGCATCGAACTGCTGGAGCAGGCGATCAGCGATGTTTTCTTCAGCGGCCGCGTGCAGCAGGACGATCTGACATATGTGAGCAACGCGCGCCATATTCATCTGCTGCGCCAAGCGGAACAGGCGATGGACGATGCGCTGAACGGCATCGAAGGGCTGATGCCTGTGGATATGATCCAGATCGACATTAAAAAAGCGTGGGAGCTGCTAGGAGAAGTGATCGGGGAAAGTGTCGGCGAAGATTTGATCGACCAGATCTTCTCCCAGTTTTGTTTAGGCAAGTAATCAGGTGTGAATGAGGAGGAAGACAACGTGAATGCTGTACCAGTGTATGAAGCTGGCTCGTTTGACGTCATCGTGATTGGGGCTGGGCATGCGGGGTGTGAAGCGGCATTGGCAGCTGCCCGGATGGGATGCAGTACCTTGCTGCTGACGATCAATCTGGATGCCGTCGCGTTTATGCCGTGCAACCCTTCCGTTGGCGGTCCGGCAAAAGGGCATGTCGTGCGCGAGATCGATGCGCTCGGCGGAGAAATGGGCCGCAATACGGACAAGACGCACATTCAAATGCGCATGCTGAATACGGGAAAAGGACCGGCTGTGCATGCCCTGCGTGCGCAAGCGGACAAATTTGCGTATCAGCACGAAATGAAACGGACGATTGAAAATACGCCTAATCTTCTGCTGCGCCAGGCTATGGTCGAGGAGCTGATCGTCAATAACGGCGTGTGCGAAGGGGTACTGACGCAGACAGGGGCGCGCTACAGGGCGAAGTCCGTTGTACTGACGACAGGCACGTACTTGCGTGGGAAAATCATTTTGGGCGATCTGCAGTACGAAAGCGGCCCGAACAATATGCGTCCGTCTATTCGCCTGGCTTACCACTTAAAGGAACTGGGCTTTGAAATGATACGCTTCAAGACGGGAACACCGCCGCGTGTCCACAAAAACAGCATCGACTTTACGAAAATGGAAATTCAGCCTGGCGATGAAGTGCCGCGCGCTTTTTCTTACGAGACGACAGAATTTATCACGGACCAGCTTCCGTGCTGGCTGACGTACACAAACGAAGAGACCCATGAGCTGATCAACAGCAACCTGCACCGCGCACCGATGTATTCGGGGATGATTGAAGGGACGGGACCTCGCTATTGCCCGTCCATTGAAGACAAAGTCGTCCGGTTTAACGACAAGCCGCGCCACCAGATCTTCCTGGAGCCGGAGGGCCGCCATACGGAGGAAATGTACGTGCAAGGGCTGTCCACCAGTTTGCCGGAAGACGTGCAGCTTTCCATGCTGCGCTCGATGGCAGGGATGGAAGAAGTGAAAATGATGCGGCCTGGCTACGCGATCGAGTACGATGCCGTCGTGCCGACACAGTTGTGGCCTTCGCTCGAGACGAAGATTCTCCCGGGCCTCTTTACCGCAGGACAAATCAACGGGACGTCCGGTTATGAGGAAGCAGCCGGCCAAGGCTTGATGGCCGGAATCAATGCCGCTCGCCGCGTGCAGAACAAACCGCCAGTCGTACTGGGACGGGAGCAGGCGTACATTGGCGTATTGATCGACGACCTGGTGACAAAAGGCACCCATGAGCCGTACCGCCTGCTCACATCACGCGCCGAATACCGCCTGCTTTTGCGTCATGACAACGCGGATCTGCGCCTGACAGACATCGGTCACGAGATCGGCCTGATCAGCGAGGAGCGGTATGCGCGGTTCGTCGCCAAACGGCAGCGGATCGAAGAAGAAATCACGCGGGTCAACCAGACGCGGGTGCGCCCGGATATGGAGCACGTCCAGGAGGTGCTGCGCGCAGCCGGTTCTCCGGAGTTGACAGAGGTCATCGAGCTGGCACAGCTGCTGCGCCGTCCGGAGCTTACCTACAGCCATATCACGCAAATGGCGCCGCCTGCCGAGCCAGTGCCGGAAGACGTGGCGGAGCAGGTAGAAATTCAGATCAAATACGACGGCTATATCCGCAAATCGCTCCAGCAAGTAGAGCGAATGAAAAAGATGGAGGAGCGCCGGATTCCGGACAGCATCGATTACCATCAAATTTCCGGCATGTCCAAGGAAGCGCGGGAAAACATGTCGAAGATTCGTCCGCTGAACATCGGACAGGCCGCACGCATCGCAGGGGTGACCCCTGCGGATATTTCCGTGCTGATGGTCTATCTGGAGCAGTACAATCGCGTAGGAGCGGCAGAGTAAGGAGAAAAGCAGATGACGAAAGAACAGTTTGCCGAGGCGCTGCAAGCCAAAGGCATCGTGCTGACTGACCGGCAGATGGAGCAGTTCGATCAGTTTTTTCACCTGTTGGTCGAATGGAACGAAAAAATGAATCTGACCGGGATTACAGAAGAAGGCCAGGTGTACAACAAGCATTTTTACGATTGCATTACGCCTGCGTTCTACTTCCCTTTTGACAAGGTGGACTCTGTGGTCGATATCGGCGGGGGAGCTGGTTTCCCAAGCATCCCGCTGAAGATTTGCTTCCCGCACCTGAACATGACCATTATCGATTCTCTGAACAAGCGCATGAACTTCCTGCAGCATGTCGCCAGCGAATTGGAACTGGAAAATGTCTATCCGGTGCATGGCCGCGCGGAAGAACGCGGTCAGGAGCCGGCGCATCGGGAGAAGTACCAGCTGGTCGTCGCCCGCGCCGTGGCGAGAATGAACCTGCTGTCCGAGTTTTGCCTGCCTTTTGCCAGAGTAGGCGGTCACTTCATCGCCCTCAAGGGAGCCGACATGACGCTTGAGCTGAACGAAGCGAAAAAGGCGATCAAGACATTGGGCGGCAAGACTCGAAAAGTGGAAACGCTCCGCCTGCCCGAGGACGCCGGAGAGCGAAATATCGTGATCGTGGAAAAAGTGGAGGCGACTCCAAAAACTTATCCGCGCAAGCCAGGCGTGCCTGCCAAAAAGCCGTTGATGTAACGAAGTGGAACAGAAGGGAAAACGGGCAGGCAAGCGGAGAAGGTTGTCAGATCGACTGAGATAGCCCTGGAAAAGTGCAAAAGGACCGTAGCGATGAGTGCTGCGGTCTTTTTGGTGTGTGCGAAGGCAGGAGGTTTTGGTGGTTATGGGGCGGAGCATGTGCGGGGATTTTGGGTGACAGGGGAGATGGGCGGCGGACGCGGTTTATGAAAGATGTCAGCCGCAGAAAAGGAGCCGACTTCGGACGGACAGCCTTGTTTGTTTTGATTCCTGTCTGTTTGAATGATTTCGCTATACGGATTTCCTTCGAGTGGCAATACATACGATTCGGGGGCGGTTTGCTGCGCTGGACGTAACCGGAATGTTTTTGGGGGAGCAGGGGCGATCATCAAGTACAAGGATCTGTAATAGAATTGACTACTGCTGAGGGAACGTGGGTCGTCTAGGCAATCGGCTTGATGTTCAGCGTAGAAATGTCTATCACGGCGATTGTCACCGCATTTTCCGTCTATTTGATGCTTGATTTCCCCAGGCTGTCCTCCAGGTTGTTTCCTGCCACAAAAATTTCGCATTTACACGACGACAGCCTGAATGAGGAGGAAGTGCACAAAGAGCATGGAAAGCGCGCTTTCTACGACGACGATCACGATGGATGTTTCACGTGGAACAATTTTTATAGCAGGAATTGGGCGAAACTTGCAGAATTATGATGTAGGAAAAAAACATAGAATGAAGCGATCGCAAAACGTGTTTAGGACAAAAGTTTTTAAGAAGATGCAGAAAAGGGCTCGAGCGTCTTTTTCCGATAGTGCTGCGGCCCTCTTTATTGCAGAGCGTCAAGGTTGATCTTTTCTCGGCAAGGAATAGGGTCATGCTGCCTTTCTATCTGTTTCCGGAAAGGGCAGGAAAGTATTGCTGGGTATTATTTTTCATTTGAAAGCACGAATCTGGCATGGTCCACGGTTTGATGAAAGGATTTCTTTCCGCAAATCAGGGGGCTGCGAGATTTTGTGTCTTTTGGGTGGAAATGCGAGAAAGAGGCATCTGTTGTTTGGGACAGGCTGTCGCTGCTGGCAGCAAGGGAAAGGTGCGGGCTGTTCAAAGAGAGAGACGGCGAACAATGCAATCTTGGCCTGCGATGAAAGGAGCAAGCATGGTTTTTGGAAAAGACAAACAAGAATACACCCAGGTTTTCCGGCAAAAAAACGAATACTGATTTTGAAATAGCAAGGTTGGAACGGGTAGAAGTGGGGGATTTTCTATGGCAGTGAAGGATTCATTTTCGCGAATTTTTGGACTGACCGACAAAACAGACAACGAAGAAATCAGGCAATTACCGGTTGAGGAGATCGTACCGAATCCGTATCAACCTCGCACGGTCTTTGACGACGAGAAAATTGAGGAGTTGTGTCAAACCATACGGACTCATGGGTTGATTCAGCCGATCGTCGTTCGAGTAAGAAACGGTCAGTATGAATTGATTGCGGGAGAACGGCGTTTGCGGGCAACGAAGAAATTGGGAATGGATCGGATTCCGGCGATTGTCAAAGAGTTTACTGACGCGCAGACCGCTTCCATCGCGCTGATCGAGAATTTGCAACGGGAAGGATTGACTGCAATCGAGGAAGCCGTCGCGTATCAAAAGCTGATCGACTTGCACAATCTGACCCAAGAAAGTCTGGCTCAGCGCCTCGGAAAAGGCCAGTCCACGATTGCCAACAAGCTCCGTTTGCTTCATTTGCCCCAGGAAATCCAGGATGCATTGTTGGCCCGTCAAGTAACGGAGCGTCATGCACGTGCGTTGATTCCACTCAAACAACCCGAGCTGCAGCTTAAAGTATTGCAAGAAATTCTCGAGCGGGACTGGAATGTAAAGCAGACAGAGGTAAGGGTAAAGCAACTGCTGGAAGCCAAAGAAAATCCAAAGAAAGAAAAAGAAGCAAGGCCGAGATGGAAGGCATTTTCCCGTGACGCGAGAATTGCGATCAATACGGTGCGTCAGTCCATTGATATGGTGATGCAAACGGGTCTTCCTGTAGAAACGAATGAAGAGGATCACGACGAATTTTACCAGTTTACTATCCGGATTCCGAAAAACAAGGACAAGTAAGTGCAAAGCGAACAGGAATCGGTTCAAGTCCCTGCAGAGGGGAGCGAACGGTGGCGAGAAAGCCGCCGTTCTTTTTGGTCAAGATGCTTTTGCCAGCGTTGGCGATAATGAAGCTCGGGAATAAGTGGTGCCAGGTGTTGATGGCGGTTGCCAGCAGACCGAAGTCTGTCAAAAGGCGGATGGTTTCAGCAGGGGAGTGAGTGTTTCTTTCCGTACCGCAATTTCCGATCCGTTACATTTCCATGAGAGAAAAGATTGCTCACCTGTTTTACCGATGTGCAGTGGTAAAACGCGTTGGCTGAACAAGGGGCGGTGGAGCAATTCAATCAAATAACAGGGACATTGTAACTGTTTGGCCTATAAAAAAGGGCAAAATGTCCCGTTATGAAAAAACAGCGTACGGCGAGGCTGCAAATCTGGTAACATGGTATGTACCATATGCAACAGATTTTTATGGAGAAGAGATGTTTTCTCTAGCGGGGACCCTACTCGGGTGGCGGCGAGAATCCACCCGACTATGCGTTCCGGAAAGTTTACACGGGTGTGACCAGGCTCCTGTTGCGATTGCAAACTTTCCTACACGAAAAAAATGAGGTGGAGAAGTTGAGTAAAATCATTGCGGTTGCGAACCAGAAAGGCGGCGTCGGGAAGACGACTACGTCCGTCAATCTTAGCGCTTGTCTGGCCGCATTGGGAAAAAAGGTGCTACTGGTGGACATTGACCCACAGGGGAACGCGACCAGCGGGATCGGAGTCAACAAAGCCGATGTGCGATATTGTATCTACGATGTCCTGATTAACGACATTAGCCCGGTCGATGCTACTTTGCCAACGGAAATTGAGGGCTTAATGATTATTCCGGCCACAATTCAACTGGCAGGTGCGGAAATTGAGCTGGTCCCAACGATTTCTCGTGAAGTTCGTTTGAAAAAAGCTCTGGAAGTCGTGAAAGACAAATACGACTTTGTGATTATTGATTGCCCGCCGTCTTTGGGCATCTTGACTGTAAATTCGCTGACCGCAGCGGATTCTGTACTGATTCCGATTCAGTGCGAATATTACGCGTTGGAAGGACTGAGTCAGCTGTTAAACACGATTCGGCTGGTTCAAAAGCATCTCAATTCGCAACTGGCTATTGAAGGCGTCGTGCTGACGATGCTGGACGCACGGACAAATCTGGGAATCCAGGTCATTGAAGAAGTGAAAAAATACTTCCAGGAAAAAGTATATAAAACGATTATTCCAAGGAATGTTCGCTTGAGTGAGGCGCCATCTCATGGACAAGCTATCATTACGTACGATCCACGCTCAAGGGGTGCAGAAGTTTATACCGATTTGGCGAAGGAAGTGGTAGGGGTATGAGTAGAGGTTTGGGAAAAGGGCTGAATGCACTTATTACGTCCAATCTCATCGAGGAAGGGGAACAAGTAAAAGAGGTTTCCATCAGTGAGATTCGTCCCAATCCATATCAGCCCCGCAAGGAATTTGAACAGTCCGCTATCGACGAGTTGGCCCAGTCCATCAAAGAGCATGGCATTATTCAGCCGCTGATCGTCAGGAAGAGCATCAAAGGATACGAATTGGTTGCGGGTGAGAGAAGGCTGCGGGCTGCCAAACTGTCGGGCTTGAAGCAGGTGCCTGTCGTGGTCAAGGCTTATACAGACCAGCAGCTCATGGAAATCGCTCTGATCGAGAACTTGCAGCGGGAAAACTTGAATCCGCTGGAGGAAGCGGAAGCGTATGAGAAATTGATTGCAAACCACGATTATACGCAGGAGCAATTGGCCCAGAGAATCGGAAAAAGCCGACCACATGTAGCCAATATGCTGCGGTTGCTGCAGCTGCCGGATAAAATCCGCAAAATGGTATCTACAGCGGCGCTCTCCATGGGACATGCGCGGGCGCTGTTGGCCGTAGAAAAAGATCAGGTGCAATTGCAATTGGCAAAGGATGTTGTAGAAAAGGGTTTGAGCGTACGCCAGCTGGAAGAACTGGTGAAACAGTTGAATGTTTCACGTGAAACAAAGAAGAAGAAACCGGCGAAAAACGAACCTGTACTGGTGGAAATTGAAGAACGGCTGCGCAGCCTTTTCGGCACATCGGTGAAGATCAAGAAGGGCAACAAACGAGGGAAAATCGAAATCGATTTTTACTCGCAGGAAGATCTGCAACGAATCATCGACCTGTTGCAAGCAGGCAAGTAAGAAGGGCAGGAGGTAGTCATGGCGATCATCTATTTGGATAACGCAGCTTCTACCTGGCCAAAACCGCAGGCAGTAAAGGAAATGATGGGAGAAGCTGTCGAGGACTATGCTGCAAACCCGGGCAGGGGCGGACACACTTTGGCGATGAAAGCTAGCAAAACCGTGTTTCGGACTCGCGTGCAATTGTCGCGGTTGTTTGGGATTCAAAACCCAAATAACCTCTTTTTTTATTTGAATGCTACCCAAGCGCTCAACCAAGCGATCAAAGGGTTTTTGAAGCCAGGCGACCATGTCGTCTCATCATCGGTGGAACATAATTCGGTGAGGCGTCCGCTGGAATATATGCGTCGGACAGTTGGGGTGGAAGTCACTTATGTTGAGCCGAGAGAGGATCATTTGTTTCATCCGGATGATTTTGAAAAGGCATTCCAGCCAAATACGCGTCTGCTGGTCGTAAGTCATGCGTCCAATTTGACAGGAGTCATCTTGCCTGTCGCGGAGCTGGGGGCACTGGCAAAAAATCACGGGATTGTATTTTTGGTCGATGCCTCGCAATCTGCCGGCGTGCTGCCGATTCACGTGGAAGAGATGAACATTGATATGCTGGCATTTCCCGGGCACAAAGGGCTATATGGCCCACAAGGAACGGGTGCCTTGTACGTGCGCGGCGATATTGATCTGGAGCCGCTGATCCATGGCGGTACGGGAAGTCAGTCGGAGTCAGTCGATCAGCCTACTACCAGGCCGGATCGCTACGAAAGCGGGACGGTCAATACCGTCGGCCTTGCAGGACTGCTGGCTGGCGTGACGTATGTCATGGACAAAGGCGTGGAGAATATCCGCCAGCACGAGTGGCAGTTAACGAAACGGACCATTGCGGAATTGAAGGAGATTCCGGGGGTAGAAGTCTACGGTCCCGGGATCGAAACGGAGCGGGTCGGCGTCGTCTCTTTCAACATCGACGGAGTGGATGCATCGGAGGTCTCTTTTATTCTCGATCAGCAATACGGAATCGCCACGAGGTCAGGGTTTCATTGCACGCCACTGGGTCACCAGACGGCAGGAACGGTGCAAAAGGGCTCCGTTCGGGCGAGCTTTGGCATTTTTAATACAGAGAAAGATGTAGAGGCGCTTGTTCAAGCGGTGAAGGAAATCGCATCCGCGTTTGCATAGTGCTTTCTGTAGGGGGAGAAAAATGTGATTTTGTTGGGGACCCTGGTCAATGCGGCAGCGATTATTGTCGGTGCTTTATTGGGCAGGCTGCTTAGCAGGATTCCAGACTCGATTCGACGTACGGTCATGCAAGGGATCGGTCTGGCAGTCACCCTGCTCGGAATCAAAATGAGTCTTGGCACAAACAATTTTTTGCTGATGATTGTGAGTATCGTGGTGGGAGCCATTGTCGGGGAATGGATCGGCATCGAAAAAGGGTTGAACCACCTGGGCAAATGGCTGGAGAGAAAAGTGGGCGGCGGGAAAGAAGGCGGCATCGCCACCGGATTCGTCACGGCGACGTTAGTCTACTGCATCGGAGCGATGGGGGTTCTGGGTGCTTTGGACAGCGGCCTGCGCAACAATCACGATATTTTGTACACGAAAGCATTGCTGGATGGCTTCTCCGCAATCATTTTCACTTCCACATTAGGGATCGGTGTCATGTTTTCGGCAGTACCTGTGTTTGTGTATCAAGGGCTGATCGCTTTGCTATCGACGCAAATCTACAATGTCGTGAGCCAAAGCACGCTCGATGCCATGCTGGTTGAACTGACGGCGACAGGCGGCTTGATGATTATCGGGATCGGGGTTAATATCCTGGAAATCAAAAAAATCAACGTGGCCAACATGCTGCCGGCTTTAATAATCGCAGCAGCGGGCGTCCCGATCGTGGCATGGCTGAGCAAGCTGTTTTCTTGAGAAGCGATGAGGGGGCTGTCTAAAAAGGGCACAATTGCGAAAATCACCAAATGGAAAAGGGGCGTCTCCAAGTCAACAAATCGACTTTTGGGACAGCTCCTTTTTTGCTGCTTCAAAAAGGCAAGCGGCTCGAAAGAGAAAGCTGCCTGGGACAAGAAAGAAGGGGAAGGCAGATGAACCTGAATTGCGTCAAGGATGGTAGAATGAGCCCAGGATGAAGTCAGCGATTTACGACAGGGTGTAGAGCAGTTGGAGCGCGATTTCCTTGAATGGAATCAGGCGGCGGGCTGAGAGAAATGAGAACTGAAGCAAGGAGTAGCGTGTGCAAGCGAAGCAGAGTGCAGATGGGTGGCATGTAAAAAAGACGCTCGGGGGAGAGAGAAAGAACATGTTAGGGTTCGTCGTAAATCCGGCAGCGGGGAATGGCAAAGGAAAAAAAGTCTGGAACAAACTTGAGCGCATTCTAAGGCAGCAAGGAGCCGTTTTTCAGGTGAGGGAGACATCGGGGGAGGGGGAGGCACAAATGCTGGCTATTGAACTGATCGAAAAAGAGGGAGTAAATAAAATCGTCGCTGTGGGAGGGGACGGAACCGTCAGCGAGGTCGTAAACGGAATTCAACAGACGGAAAAGGCTTGCATGCTGGGCTATGTGGCGGCAGGATCTGGCAACGATTTTGCCAAGGGACACGGATGGCCGCTCGATCCAGTACGGGCGCTGGAACGAATTGTGTCGAGTGATCGGGAAATCGCGATAGATTTGTTGAAAATCAATGAACGAGTGGCTGTCAATTCAGTTGGTGCGGGATTTGACGGACAAGTGGCAAAGACGACGAACGAGTCAGGCTATAAAAAGTGGCTCAACCTGCTCAAGATCGGCAAAGCGGCGTATATCTGGTCGGTGATCCGAATATTATGCACGTATCGTCCATGCTCGATCACGCTGACGATCGATGGGCATGAGCATCGGGTGGAGCATACCTGGCTGGTTGCCATTGCCAACATCCCGAATTACGGAGGAGGCATGTTGATTTGTCCGGATGCGATGGCCGACGACGGTTATGCGGAAGTTTGCGTGGTGAGAGATGTAGGGCGCTGGGGGCTGCTGCGGGCTTTTCCGCAAATCTTTACCGGAGCGCATGTTCAGCATCCGGCCTGCCAATTCTTTCGCGGGCGGCAGATCCGGGTGGAAGCGGAGCGACCGCTTATCGTGCACGCCGATGGGGAGATCGTGGCGAAGACGCCTTTTTCCGTGGAAGTCCTGCCGGGCAGTCTCCGTATGATCGGATAAACAAAATGACGTGACCAGTTGGAATGTCCGCCGTTAAGTCACATCTTCTTTCATGAAGCTCCTTGACACCCCCGGCGCACACCGAAAAAAAGAGACTTGTTTTCCCGGAGGGGGTGGAAAACAAGTCTTTTCACCTATTTGATCGAGGGGAAGCACGGACGGGCAGGCAGGTTATATGCTGCCCAGACGACTCTCCTCGAAGGTTAACGAAACGGCTTTGGACAGCCCGGAGGCAATGATCTCGGCCATGTTCATGACAACGGCCAGTCTGGTGTTCTGGAGGACGAAATACTCCATGAATCCTCCCACATTGACAATTCCGGTGATGTGGAACGTACCGACAGTAGGCAGTTCCTTTTTGACGCCGGCGCCAGGCTTGAGCGGTCCGTTGATTACATTGATATTGCCGACATGGCTGAACTGCCCGAGACAGGCGTCAACAGCGATAATCGTTGACCTGGGGTGTCTCGTTTGGATCAAGTCGAGCTTTTCCTTCAAATTCATGGCGTGGACAGGATCGTCCAGTGTCCCGTAAATATGCAGATGCCTGGAGCCGTAGGACTGCAGCTTGCTGCCTACGAGAGGACCGAGCGCATCGCCTGTAGAGCGATCTGTCCCAATGCAAACCAGGACGATTTCTTCTTCATAGGGGATCAAGCGAATGCGTTGAGCAAGGTGTAGAGCCAGATGTTCATCTGCATTTTCACTCCGATATTCCACTTTGAAAGGTGGCAAGAAACTATCCTTGCGATTGTCAAATGTATTCATGGCTACCCCCACTCTTGCGTTCGTCAATGAAAAGATTAGAAGAGTATTCACAGTATAGTACCGAGGAGGCGTTTTTATACCAGCTAATGGGAAGGTTACGTAGGTTTTGAAAAATCTGCGGATGTGGAAAGACAAGAAACGAACAGGTACAATAAAAGGTGCTTGTCTGTCCAGACTGACAAGGGAAAAGATGGACAGGACATAGGGAGGGAGTAGCATGGAAGGAGAGACCGTATTGATCGCATTTGACTCTACGCAGCAAGCCTTGCGTGCGGAAATGTTGCTGGAGTATGCGGACATCGAAATTGACACAAGACCGACCCCGAAAGAGATAACGGCCGGCTGTGCCCTCTCCATTGAGTTTCCACTGCCTGATTACGCACAAGCCAGGACGATCATGGAAGAACAGCAGGTGGTAATTCGCGGCTATTTTCGTCAGTTTTCCAATCGTTACGTGGAGATTGATGAGAAAGGAAACAGAAGGGAGCAGGTGGAGTGAAAGAAGGCAACATTTTTGCATCTGTTTATGAGCAGGTCTACACATATGTAACGGACGCCAACATGTGGATGAACATCGGGATGGTTGCGTTAAAAATTGCAGCGATTATCGTGATATCGCGAATTGTCGTATCTGTCGTGCAGGCAGGCGTGAACAAGGTGTTCCAGCACCGAAAAAGCAGCAAGCTGCAGATCGACCAGCGGCGAGTGGATACGATGCGGGTGCTGGTGAACAACATCGTGCGTTACACGATCTATTTCCTGGCGATCCTCATGGTGCTGCAGCAGATGGGAATTGATTTGAAGCCCGTATTGGTCAGCGCAGGGGTCCTCGGACTGGCTGTCGGTTTTGGGGCGCAGAGTCTTGTACGCGATATCATTACCGGGTTTTTCATTATTTTTGAGGATCAGTTCGCGGTCGGCGATGTCGTGACCATTAACAATATGACAGGGACTGTACAGGAGATTGGATTGCGAATTACACGCGTGCGCAGCTGGACCGGGGAAGTATTCATCTTGCCCAACGGATCGATTACGCAGGTGACCAATTTCTCCTTGCAAAATACATTGGCAGTGGTCGATGTTTCGGTAGCCTACGAGGAAGATCTGGAGCGAGTGCAGAAAGTGCTGAAAGAAGTGCTGCAGAAGGCCCAGGCTGAACTGACGGACATCGTGGCAGAGCCGCAAATTTTAGGCGTGCAGTCATTGGGACCGTCAGAAATTACCTTGCGGGTGACGGCTGAGTGCAAGCCGAATACGCACCACGGAGTCAACCGGAATTTGCGGGCTATGATCCGGACGGAATTTACGAAGCGGGGCATCTCGATTCCGTACCCGAAAATCGTGATGCAAGAAAAAGGGCAAAGCCTGGGGCAGACGTAGAGAGAAAGGAGCAGGTGCAAAGTGGAACGGAAACATTTTGAGCTGGGGGATGTCGTGCAAATGAAAAAACCGCATCCGTGTGGGACCAATGCCTGGAAGGTCATCCGCATGGGGATGGACGTGCGCATCAAATGCACGGGCTGCGATCATAGCGTGATGATTCCCCGGCTGGAGTTTGAACGGAAGATGAAAAAGATTTTGAGCCGCGGCTCCGACGAAGGGCAATCCTGAAACGAAGAAAAATATTTGCAATGCCTTTTTGTCTTTTCTTACAATGCCCGTAAACGGTGAGAGAGAGCCGGTCGGTTCAGGCAGGCTCTATGCCGTTCCGACGGGGGGATACGATGAAAAGAGGAGCAATGAGGTGGCTGTATGTATTCGGCATGTTGCTGCTGCTGGCAGGGGCAGCACAGCCAGCTCTGGCGGCGGACAAGCCGGGCTGGGGGATTGTGATTACGCCAGCAGATCAATCGGTGGATGTCGCGCCAGCTACGCAAGTGATACTCACCTTTTCCGGGCCGGTTCGCCTGACGAACAACAAGGAGCCGACGAAGCAGACATGGACATCGCTGATTCAACTGACGGATGGCAAAAAAAGAAAGGTGCCTTTTTCCGCCGAGTGGGACAAAGCGAAGCGGGTGCTGACGATCGATCCTGTGGGTAACCTGGAAGCGGGACAATCATTTACGGTGAAACTGCCGGAGAAGAAATTGAAAAATGACCGTGGACAAGTGAATCCGGAAGTGAGCGTTGCGTTTTCCACAAAGAAGCCCGTGGATACGATCGCGCCGCGGGCGGCCATTTTGCCGGGGCATGGAGCGAAGCAGGTCAAGCTGCAGGAGAAAGTGACGCTGCAGTTTGCGGAAGAGGTCAGGCTGGCGAGCGGCGACGTTCTGTCGAGCAAAACGGCAGGGCCGCTCGTGCGCGTGACAGACGATGCCGGCGCCAACGTTGCCCATACCGTCACATGGAACAAGAGCAAGCGGATGCTGACGGTCAAGCCAAAAGGAAAATGGCAGCCTTACAGGACGTACCAGGTGGAATTGCTGCCCGGATTGTTGCAGGATACAGCAGGCAACGGGAACCCGTCACAGCGGTCCAGCTTTACGACAGGAGCCAAATGATGCAAAACACAAAAAGGGATGCGCCCACGTGGCAGCATCCCTTTTGTGTGCATACATTCGTGATGATTGACTCCCGGATGATGGTATTGGCGCTATGTGAGTTCATAGCGTTTCGATGTAAACGCCTTATATGATGTTATTCGGTGTGGAAGGCAGGACTGTGCGGAGGGACAGTGCACCTTCAGATAGGTTGGATCGCAGCGGGAGTATTAGTTGCAGTCACAACCAACGATCACGAGAAGGATGAAGAGAACCAAGATCAGCGCGAAGTCGTCAAAGCCGTTAAAGATACCCACTTGCTAACACCTCCTACCCTAGATTCAATACTCATGCTATGTCAAATTCGGGAAAGCGGTATGGGCGAATGTCCCTGGTGCAGGGAAAAATAAGTTATGCACAAGATATACACAGAAAATGTGGACAACTTTACGTCTTGAAAAGCCGTGTTTGAACGGAAAAAGGGGGTGGATTCCCAGATTGTTTCGGTTTATCCACAACTTTATCCACATTGTTGAAATTTTTCTGGATAAATTGACTGTCGTTCGCGAATTTTCAAAATATTTTTGATTAATAGGAAGGAACTTTTGGTAAAAAAAACTAATTACAGTTAAGAAGAATGGCAAAGATATAGAGAAGCAGAAAAGGGGCGATTGAGATTGAAAAAGCGTGTGTTTGCATCCATCACGGCTTTGGTCATAGCCTTGACCACCGCAGCGGTGCCGTTCATTCCTTACAGCACTCCAGCGATTGCGGCTGCTGCGGAAAAGGCGCCTGTCTATCAGACACGTGCGGAAATCCCGGATCAGTACAAGTGGAAGCTCAATCACATTTATCCGACCGTTCAGGACTGGGAAAAAGACGTTGCCAAAGTGGAGCAGATGGCCAAAGACTTTACGAAGTATCAGGGCAAGCTGGGCGACTCCTCCGCGACTTTGCTGAAGGCGCTGGAGGACTACATGAGCATGATGCGCCAAAACGACAAGGCATACGTGTATGCGAACATGTCGCTCGATGTGAACTCCGCCAATGCCGATCTGCAAAAGCTGGCTGACCGGGCGGAGAAGATGTACACGACTGTCATGCAGAATACGGCATGGGTCCAGCCGGAGATCGTAGCCATTCCCGATGCGAAAATGAAGCAGCTCTTGGCTGACGAAAATCTGGCACCTTACAGGCTGTTCCTGGAGGACATGTTGCGGACCAAGCCGCATTCGCTCTCCAAGGAAATGGAGGAGCTGCTGGCAAAATCGGCTCCGCTCGGCAATTCCCCCACGAATATTTACGGCATGCTGTCCAAGGACGTGAAGTTCCCGAAAATCAAGGATGAGACCGGAAAAGAGGTTCAGCTCAACCGCTCGAATTTCGTGACGTATCTGGAAAGCAAGGACCAGCGGGTGCGCAAAGATGCGTTTCAGGCGTATTACAGCACGCTGCTCGACTTCCAGGACAGCTTTGCCCAGACGCTGGCGGCAAAAGTAAAAGGTGACAACTTTTACGCAGATGCGCGCCACTACAAGTCTGCGCTGGAAGCCAGCCTGACTCCGAACAACATCCCGACCAAGGTGTACGATGAACTGATCGAAACGGTCAACGACAATCTGCCGCTGCTGCACCGGTACATTGCCCTGAAAAAGAAAATGCTCGGGGTAAAAGAGCTGCACATGTACGACATTTACGTGCCGATCGTGCCATCTGACGATAAATACATTTCGTTTGAAGAAGGCAAAAAGATGGTGACAGACGGCCTGAAAGTGATGGGCGACGATTATGTGAAAGTGCTGTCCAACGGGCTGGAGGGCGGCTGGGTCGACGTGTACTCGACAGACGACAAGCGTACCGGCGCTTATCAATGGGGCGCTTACGACACGCATCCGTACGTCCTGTTGAACTATCAGGGCACGTTGGATGATGTGTTCACGATTGCACACGAAATGGGCCATGCCATGCAGTCGTACTACACGAACAAAACCCAGCCGTACGTCTCGTCCAATTACCCGACCTTTACGGCGGAAGTAGCGTCTACGATGAACGAGACCTTGCTGTTCAAGAGCATGTACGCGAACGCCAAAACAAAAGCGGAGAAAATGTACCTGCTCAATCACTACCTGGAAAACTTCCGCTCGACGCTGTTCCGCCAGACCCAGTTTGCAGAATTTGAGCGTGCCATCCACGAAAAGGAACAGGCAGGCGAGTCGCTGAACGCAGAGGCCATCAAACAAATCTACCTCGACATCAACAAGAAATATTACGGCAAGGACATGGTCTCCGACGACGAGATCGCGATGGAGTGGGCACGCGTGCCGCATTTCTACAACTATAATTACTACGTCTACCAATATTCCACGAGCTTTGCCGCCTCGCAGGCATTGGCGAAGCAAATTCTCGACGAAGGCACACCGGCTGTCGAACGCATCCGCAAAAACTTCCTGGAAGCGGGCAGCTCTGCGCCGCCGATCGAGGTACTGAAGGCTGCTGGCGTCGATATGTCCACGTCCAAACCGATCGAGCAGTCCATGGAGATCTTCGAGGAGACGCTCAATGAGCTGGAAAAGCTGGTCAATGAGAAATAAAGCCGACTGAAGCGGCAACGGTAAGTGGCAAAAGACAAAAGGGGCCGTCTCAAAAGTCATTTTTTGACTTGGAGACGCCCCTTTTGTCGTTCAAAAACCTTGAAAAATCAATGTTTTCAATCTGGTGATTTTCGCAATTTTACCTTTTTTGGACAGCCCCTTTTCCGAGGCGTCGCCTCTAATAAGCGATGCCGACACGCGATCGCACGAAGCGGCGGCTGCCAAGCAGGCTGTACGTGAACGCGGCGGTATCCGCTACGGAGATCTGTGCGCCATCTGTCGGCAAAAAGTCAGCCTCAACCCGGTAAATGCCGGTGCGTTCGCCATCCGGCAAATAGGTGGGGCAGACAATCGTCCAGTCGAGATCGGACTGGGCAAGCAGCGCGTACGCCTTGTGATGCTCCTTGGCTGCGCGAGTCAGCTTTTGTCTGGATTCGCCGGACTGGTAGCGAAGCAGCTCGGGGGAAGTCCTGCTTTGCAAAATGCCGGCTGTGCCGACGGCGATGATGCGTTTTACGCCATGCTGCTTCATCGCGCGGATGATGTGAGGGGTCCCTTCGGACAAGGTAGTGGTCCCGTCCGTGCCAAGTGCGCTGATCACGGCTTCGGCGCCGTTCATTGCGCGTTCGACGTCGGCGGAGACAAGGACGTTGCCCGGAAGCAGGCAGAGGTTGTCCGCCTGGAGATGGGCCAGCTTTTCCGGTGTACGCGCCAGGACGGTGACATGATGCCCATCCCGGAGCGCACTCGCGAGAATGTGGCTTCCCACGCGCCCGGTAGCGCCAAACAGGAGCAGGTTCAAAACAACACCTCATTTCCGCAAGTGTTCATTCTTCGCCATCCAGTCTAGCACTTCTTTTTTTGTCCCACCAGCTCGGTGTAGCATATCCATAGACGGAAACGATGAGGGCGCGATGGGCTTATTCCCGCGGGAGCCGAAAGTTGCCACAAGGATGCAATTGTATTCTTATATCCAAATCTATATACTTAAAAGGATGTCAGGATGATGATAAGGAGTGTATATAGATGGGTGCATCTTGCGGGATTGTAGGTCTCCCCAACGTAGGGAAGTCGACCTTGTTTAACGCCATTACCCAGGCAGGCGCAGAATCGGCTAACTATCCGTTCTGTACGATTGATCCCAATGTGGGCATCGTGGAGGTTCCCGATCCGCGTCTGACCAAATTGACCGAGATCGTAGTGCCGAACAAAGTAGTTCCGACTGCTTTTGAATTTGTGGACATTGCGGGTCTGGTCAAAGGCGCGAGCAAAGGCGAAGGCCTTGGCAACCAATTTCTGGGCCACATTCGTGAGGTTGACGCGATTGCGCACGTTGTTCGCTGCTTTGAAGATGAGAACATTACGCACGTATCCGGTCGTGTCGATCCGCTCTCCGATATCGAGACGATCAATCTGGAGCTGATCTTTGCCGACCTCGATTCCGTCGAGCGGCGCATTGACCGCATTGGCCGCAAAGTAAAGGCGGGCGACAAGGAAGCCAAGCAAGAGCTGGATGTGCTGGAAAAGCTGAAGGCTGCTTTCGAGGAAGGCAAATCCGCACGCAGCGTGGAGCTGGATGACGAGGAGCGCAAGTGGATTCGCGATCTGCACCTCTTGACCATCAAGCCGATGCTGTACGTGTGCAACGTGGCGGAGGACGGCATTATCGACGCAGACAGCAATCCGCACGTGCAGGCTGTTCGCGAGCATGCTGCCAGCGAAGGCGCACAAGTCGTGGTCATCAGCGCCAAGGTCGAAGCGGAAATTGCCGAACTGGATGGCGAGGACAAAGAAATGTTCCTGCAGGAGCTTGGCCTGGCCGAATCCGGTCTCGACCGTCTGATTCGCGCTGCGTACGAGTTGCTGGGCCTGGTGACGTACTTCACGGCAGGCGTTCAGGAAGTGCGCGCGTGGACGATTCGCCGCGGCACCAAAGCACCGCAGGCAGCGGGCGTGATCCACTCCGATTTCGAGCGCGGTTTCATCCGTGCTGAAGTCATCGCCTACGATGATCTGGTAGAGGCAGGATCTGTCGCAGCTGCACGCGAGCGCGGAAAGTACCGTCTCGAAGGGAAAGAGTACGTGGTTGCCGATGGAGATGTCATGCATTTCCGTTTCAACGTTTAGGAACTCAACCTTGCTTCACGAGATTTGCTTTGCTATAATAGGCTAATGCGAGTATTTATGGAGTGCATCCTTTATGCGTTTCGTTTCAGCACTCGCTCCTTGCCCGTTTCGGGCCGCTAAAGTCCATAAGGAGGTGAAAAGGTATGCGTCAATACGAAGTAATGTATGTATTGCGTCCAGACCTTGAAGAAGAGAAAGTGAAATCCAATGTAGCTCGTTACAGCGAGGTTGTAACCAACTACGGCGGCGAAATTTCCAAACTTCAAGAAATGGGCAAGCGTCGTCTTGCTTATGAGATCAATAAGTTCCGTGAAGGTTACTACGTTTTGATGAACTTCAAAGCGAATGCTGATGCTGTTGCGGAAGCAGAGCGTCTGATGAAGATCAACGACGACATCATCCGCTTCATGTTCGTTCGTGATGAGAAGTAATCACAGTCGCGGTCAGAGGGGGAACCAAGATGAATAAAGTCATTCTCATCGGCAACCTGACAAAAGATCCTGAACTTCGTTACACGCCAAATGGCGTTGCCGTTGCTACGTTTACTGTGGCGGTCAATCGTCCGCGCACCAACCAGGCGGGCGAGAGAGAAGCCGACTTCATCAATATTGTCGCCTGGCAGAAGCTGGCTGACCTGTGTGCAACCTATTTGCGCAAGGGCAGACAAGCTGCCATCGAAGGACGCATTCAAACGCGCTCCTACGACAATAAAGAAGGCAAGAGAGTATACGTGACGGAGGTTGTTGCGGAGAACGTCCAATTCCTGGGCGGCCGAGGCAATGACAACGGAGACAATGGATACGATCCGGGTTCAGGTTTTGGCGGTGGCAGCAAGCCGTCCGGCGGCCAGAGAAACGACTTTGATCCGTTTGGAGATCCCTTCGCGAGTGCCGGCAAGCCGATCAACATTTCGGATGATGACTTGCCGTTCTAAAAATCGTATGACTTTCACATTTCCTGAAAGAAGGAGGAACTCACATGGCACGCAAAGGACGTCCTAACAAGCGTCGCAAAGTTTGCTTCTTTAAAGTGAACAAAATCAAGCACATCGACTATAAAGATGTTGATTTGCTCAAAAAGTTCATCAGCGAGCGCGGTAAAATCCTGCCTCGTCGTGTAACCGGTACTTCCGCTAAGTACCAACGCGCACTGACGATCGCAATCAAACGCGCACGTCAAGTAGCACTTCTGCCTTACACGGCTGAATAATTGTTACAAGTGATAAAAGGGGGACACAATTGCGTGGCCCTCTTTTTTCCATATCTTCTTGTATTCATAAATGAGGTGCTGACATGCCTTCCAAAACCAAGCAATTGGCGGAAAACGCCCTGATGCTCGGGATCGCGCTCGTGCTGTTGTTTCTCAGTACATACACGGTGCTGGGCGCATTAGCCGGTATTTTGGTTCCGTTGCCGTTTCTCGTCCTGGGACTGAGCAGAACAATTCCGAACATGGTGTGGATCTCCCTGGCATTTACGTTTCTGGGGTGGATCATGACAGGGCCGATCACAGCCTTTGCTGCGCTGGAGTTTGCCGTTTGGGGAGCTATGATGGGAATTTTTTACACTCGTAAGGGAACAGCGATCTCCGGGATTACGGCGGGAGCAGCCGCAGTCTTCCTGGGCTTCGTGTTGATGCTCGCCTTTATGATTTTCGGCATGCAGACCAGCTTTGATTCGATTTTGCAGCAAGCCTCGTTGCTCAGGCCGTCGTTCGTGCCCAAGGAACAGTACGATCAATACATCGAACTGGGCAAGATGCTGCTCCCGGCAAGTATGGTCATGTTCAGCTTCGGGTCCAGTGCGATCGTCCACTGGCTGGCGCGTCTCGTAGGCAAACGGCTGCGCAGACCGGTGCCGGCACTGAAGCCGATTCGGGAATGGACGTTTCCGAGGTCCTTGCTGTACTACTACTTCATTGCCATGATCGTCATGCTGGTGTTCGGTGCGAGCATCCAGGGGACATTCTGGGAAAGCGCGATTTTGAATGTGAAAGTCATGCTGGATGCCATTTTTGCCTTGCAGGGTCTCAGCTTCTGCCTGTTTGCGGCTAATTTGTACGGCTGGAAAAGACTTACTTTTCCGCTTGTTGTCTGTCTATTTATTTTTCCCTTTCTAACCACTATACTGAGTCTAGTAGGCATCTTTGATTTGGGAATTCGGTTACGCAAAAAACTGGAAACAAGAGTGAAGAGGGGCTGAGGAAATGCCCAAATTCCTGTTAAAGCGTTGGTACGGGATGCACATGGTCCTGACACTCAGCTTTAGCTTGCTGTTGCTGGGGATTTTGACCCTGCACCATTGGATGTACGGGGCGATCGGCATGGTCTGCCTGATTGGCCTGGTTATTTATGCTCTCCAGGCTGAAAAGGGCTTCCAGCGCGATTTGCGCCTCTATCTGGGGACGGTCACACATCGTGTGAAGAAGGCTGGCGAAGGCGTGATCCAGCAGCTGCCGATCGGAATTCTTTTATACAACGAAGAAAAGGCAATTGAATGGGTAAATCCGTTCATGACGCACATGTCCGGAGACGAGATGCTGATCGGCAAGAGCCTGCAGGAGGTTTTTCCGGGCATAAGTGGCAAGCTGGAGCAAAAACGTCTGGAATTTACCTACAACGAGCGGGTATACGAGGTGCTGATCCGGGCCGAGGAACGTCTGCTGTACTTTACAGACATCACGGACTTCAAGGAACTGTCGGCCCGATACCATCGCGAAAAGGCTGCACTCGCCATCATCCATCTCGACAATCTGGACGAGATCGGACAAGTGATGGACGATCAGAGCCGGACACTGCTGTCGACGAGTGTCGCAGGCGTCATCACCGAATGGTCTACCAAACATGGCATATATCTTCGCCGAATCACATCTGACAAGTTTTTGGCGCTGATGGAGCGGGGAACACTTGATAAATTAGAAGAAACGCGTTTTGACATTCTCGATGTGGTACGGGAAATGACGGCAGACAACAAGATCCCGATTACCTTGAGCATCGGGGTCGGGGCGGCTGCGAGCAGCTACATCGAGTTGGGGCAAATGGCGCAGTCGAGCCTGGATATTGCGCTGGGCCGCGGCGGCGACCAGAGCGCCGTCAAAGTAGGGAACAAGCTCACTTTCTACGGCGGAAAATCCAATGCCGTGGAGAAACGTACGCGCGTGCGGGCACGCGTCATTGCACATGCGCTGCGCGATTTGATTCACGAAGCAGAGCACGTCATCGTCATGGGGCACAAGCAGCCGGACCTCGATTCCATCGGGGCTTCGCTGGGTGTGCTGAAGGCGGTCCAGGTGCACAAAAAGGCAGCTTACATCGTCATAGACGAAGGGAACAGTTCAGTCGAGCGGCTGATGAAGGAAATCTATGCAAACGAAGAACTGGCGGAATCGTTCGTGACGCCGGAGCAAGCGATCCGACTGGTGACCGGGCGCACACTGCTCGTTATCGTCGATACGCATCGCCCGTCGCTCGTCATCGAGCCAAGGCTGCTGGGCGAAACAAGCCGCGTGGTCGTTATTGACCATCACCGCCGCTCCGAGGAGTTCATTGAGCCGGTTCTGCTCTATCTGGAGCCGTACGCTTCATCCACGTCCGAACTGGTGACGGAGCTGCTGCAATACCAGAGCGAGCGGCTCAGCATCGACAGCCTGATTGCGACGGCCCTGCTCGCGGGGATCGTCGTCGACACGAAGAGCTTTGCGTTCCGCACCGGCTCGCGCACCTTTGAGGCTGCATCGTTTTTGCGCCGCAATGGCGCCGATACAGCCGCTGTCCAGCGCTTGCTGAAAGAGGATGTAAGCCAGTACGTCAAACGGGCGAGAATTATTATGAACACCGAGACGTACCGGGACAACATGGCGATTGCGACAGGCAATCCTTCCGAGGAATATACGCAAGTCCAGGTAGCGCAGGCAGCAGAGCAGCTGCTCGCCTTATCAGGCATCCAGGCTTCATTTGTGGTTGCGCAGCGAGCAGATGGCACCGTCTTGATAAGCGGACGCTCGCTGGGAGATATCAACGTCCAGTCTGTCATGGAGCTTCTGGGCGGCGGCGGTCACTTGACAGGGGCCGCGACCCAAATCGAGGGAATTACCATCAAGGAAGCTGTCAAACGCTTGAAAGAAGCGATCGATTCGGTCATATAGGCCAATAGAAGAAGGGGGAAACGATGATGAAAGTCATTTTTCTTCAAGATGTAAAAGGCCAAGGGAAAAAAGGCGAAGTAAAAGATCTGTCGGAAGGCTACGTACGCAACTTCCTGATTCCGCGCGGATTGGTGAAGGAAGCGACAGAGAGCAACGTCAAAACGCTGGACGCCCAAAAGCGCAGCGAGGAAAAACGCAAAGAGCAGGAAAAACTGGCAGCGCAAGAGCTCGGAGCCAAATTGAGCGAGCTGACGGTCAAAATAAAAGGAAAAGCAGGAGAAGGCGGACGCCTTTTCGGTGCCATTTCCAGCAAGCAAGTGGCACAAGCATTGGAAGAACAGTTCCAGATTAAAGTGGACAAGCGCAAACTCGAGATGGATGCGATCCGCGCACTGGGAGTTACGCAAATCAAAGTGAAACTGCACAACGAAGTGACCACAACACTCAAGGTTCACGTGGTGGAAGAGTAATGACTGACATGTGGAGGGTGTGAAGTGAGCGACCTGTTTTTGGATCGAGTGCCGCCGCAGAACAAGGAAGCTGAACAGTCGGTACTGGGTGCCGTATTTTTGTCCAAGGAAGCTCTTATCACGGCCATAGAAATTCTCCGTCCGGAGGATTTCTACAAAACAGCGCATCAGCGCATCTTTCAAACGATGGTGGACCTGTACGAGAAAGGGGAGCCTGTCGACCTGGTCACGGTCACGGCAGAACTTCAGGACCACAAACTGCTGGATGAGATCGGCGGGGTAACCTATTTGACAGAAATCGCCAGCTCGGTTCCGACAGCAGCGAACATCGAATATTACGCCAAGATTGTGGAAGAAAAGTCGCTCCTCCGGCGATTGATTCATACAGCAACCAAGATCGCCAACGATGGCTATTCGCGCGAGGATGATGTGGCAGCGATCATCGCCGATGCGGAGAAGTACATCATGGAGATCGGCCAAAATCGCAACAGCGGGGGATTTATCCCGATCCGCGATGCCCTGATGGAGACGTATGAGCGCATCGAGTTTTTGAGCCAGCGTCGCGGCGACATTACGGGTATCCCCACCGGATATACCGATCTGGACAAGATGACGGCAGGCTTGCAGCGCAGCGATCTCATCATTATCGCCGCCCGTCCTTCCGTAGGGAAGACGGCATTCGCCCTGAATCTGGCCCAGAACGTAGCGGCAAGAGCAGGTGAGACGGTCGCTATCTTTTCCCTTGAGATGGGCGCGACTCAGCTGGTCCAGCGTATGATCTGCGCTGAGGGGAATCTGGATGCTTCCCGGCTGCGTTCCGGGACTCTGGAGGAGGACGACTGGCAGAAGCTGACGATGGCGATTGGGACGTTGGCAAAAGCGCCGATCTACATCGACGATACGCCAGGGGTGACGGTCATGGATATCCGGGCCAAATGCCGCAGGCTGCAAGCCGAAAAAGGTCTCGGCCTGGTTCTCATTGACTACCTGCAGCTGATTCACGGCCGGGGAAAGGGAGACAACCGTCAGCAGGAAGTATCGGAAATCTCCCGTACGCTTAAAGGGATCGCCCGTGAGCTGAATGTGCCGGTCATCGCTCTGTCCCAGCTGAGCCGGGGCGTCGAGCAGCGTCAGGACAAACGGCCAATGATGTCCGATATCCGCGAGTCCGGTTCCATCGAGCAGGACGCGGACATCGTGGCGTTTCTTTACCGGGATGACTACTACGATAAAGAGACGGAGAACAAGAACGTCATCGAGGTCATCATCGCCAAGCAGCGTAACGGCCCGACTGGAACGGTCGAATTGGCGTTCTTGAAGGAATACAATAAATTTGTCAGCCTGGATAATCGGTTCCGAAATCAGGCAGGATAAAAAGAGAAAGCCGGAAAAGCTCCGGCTTTTTCTATGGGCTAAGTTAATTACCGAACGTAAAATCTTTTCGTTATTTTAATGTTCGTATTTTCGTTGACATGCAAGAGTTGGTTTAGTACACTTAGATTGTTTCAGGCCCAAAAGGACATGATGATATCAGGAGGTGTTTTTCGATGTCAACAGTCGTTGTCGTCGGAACCCAGTGGGGCGATGAAGGAAAAGGAAAAATCACAGACTATTTGGCGGAAAGCGCAGAGGTAGTGGCTCGTTACCAAGGCGGGAACAACGCGGGTCACACCATTATTTTTGATGGCAACAAATACAAGCTGCACTTGATTCCATCCGGAATTTTCTATAAAGACAAGATCTGCGTCATCGGGAACGGCATGGTCGTCGATCCGAGAGCGCTGGTAAAAGAGCTGGAGTACATCCACAGCTTCGGTTTCACCACGGACAATCTGAAAATCAGCGACCGCGCGCATGTCATCCTGCCGTACCACATCAAGCTGGATGGCGTGGAAGAGGACAGCCGCGGAGCAAACAAGATCGGTACCACTCGCAAAGGGATCGGCCCTGCCTACATGGACAAAGCAGCTCGCATCGGTATTCGCATTGCGGACCTGCTCGATCCGGAAGAGTTCAAACGCAAGCTGGAGCGCAACCTGGCGGAGAAAAACAATTTGCTGGAAAAAGTGTACAACACGACTGGCTTCTCGCTGCAGGAAGTGCTGGACGAATACCTGGCTGTGGCCGAGATCATCCGTCCGTACGTAACAGATACGTCTGTCGTACTGAACGATGCGATCGACCGCGGCAACCGCGTGCTGTTTGAAGGCGCACAAGGCGTGCTGCTCGACATCGACCAAGGTACGTATCCTTACGTGACATCTTCCAACCCGATTGCCGGCGGCGTGACCATCGGTTCCGGTGTAGGGCCGACCAAAATCAATCAAGTTATCGGGGTAGCCAAAGCGTACACGACTCGTGTAGGCGACGGTCCGTTCCTGACGGAGCTGACAGATGCAATCGGCGACCAAATTCGCGAGGTTGGTTTTGAATACGGGACCACTACTGGCCGTGCACGCCGTGTAGGCTGGTTCGACAGCGTGGTCGTGCGTCACGCTCGTCGCGTCAGCGGTATCACAGGCCTGGCTATCACCAAGCTGGACACCTTGACGGGCATCAAGACGCTGCGCATTTGCACCGCGTACAAATACAACGGCGAGATTATCGAATCGTTCCCGGCGAACCTGAACCTGCTGGCCAAATGCGAACCGGTATACGAGGAGCTGCCAGGCTGGACAGAGGACATTACAGGCGTCCGCAACCTGAACGACCTGCCGGAAAACGCGCGCCACTACATCGAGCGCATCACCCAATTGACCGGTATCCCGTTGTCGATCTTCTCCGTAGGGCCGGATCGTGAGCAAACAGTCGTTGTTCGCGGCATTTACGGATAAGCCATAGTCCCAACATCATAGGAAAAGCTGTCGAACGAATCGACAGCTTTTTCATTTTGCCCACAAATTTTTTATGAGGACAGACACGAAACGCCACCTTCTGGGCATAAAGTAGAGCATAGCAAGGAAATGGAGAGGTGATCGCGATGATGGGTTTTGACCAAAAAGCCATGAAGCTGCTGGGGAAAAATGTACAGGTGAAAATGTTCAATGGCGTCGTCATCAAGGGAACCATGACTCATTTCGATAACGGATACTTATGCTTCATCACGACTTACAAGCAGCAAGACTCGGAAAAAACGACCATTCGCCGCTTGGCACTCAAAGATGTAACTTCTATGCTCGAGGTGTGATAATCGAATGGGCCAAACGTACTAAGCCACCTTTCCCGGACGGAACAGGTGGCTTTTATTTGCTGACAGAAATGCCGGAAATGACACGGCGATTGGCTAGATCATACCGCCGCAGGACTCGATAATCCGGGTGGCTTCGTCGCCGCGCTCTTCCGGTACGACGGCAGTCAGCAGGACACTGCGGTTCAGATCGTCGTCCCCGCGATCCGCCATGCCGCTCGCGTCCGGACTGGCTGCTGCCAGCACACTGGCGTCACGGCCGCTCGGAAAGTCTCCCGCCAGTGTCATGCTGCCCAAGCTGGGAATATCACCGGAGATGGGATTCACAATGGCTTCGTTCCCGTCTCCGGGATACTGTCCCACCGTGTCGATCTGGACGGTGGAAAAGCCGGCCTGCTTCAGTGCGTCTGCAGCTTTGGTCGCGTCGTCTATCGTATGAAAACCTGCCAGAATGTTCCGTTCTTTCACGCAAATCACACTCCTGACCATCTAAATAATTCCAGTTCTATGTACATATGATGACTCTTTGGCGTCTTTTTTATTCGACAGCAATTTACGCTTGATGTTGTCGTTAAAAATGTGGTAAAGTCGACATAGTTGGTTTCTTTAGGCAATTTGGCAGATTACTGGAAACAAAATTTTGGGCTGAATGTCCTGGTCGGTATATTTAAACAATTCAGGAAATACCGAGAGCAAGGCGAGCTTCCTATGTTTTCAGGAGGGACAAGTAATGCAATGGTCGGAATGGAAGGCCAAGCTGCAGGAACGGTCAGAGCGAATCGTTCACAATTGCAGAGATTTGGCGAAGCGTACGATACAGCAAACAAGTGCATATATCCAAACACATAGGAAACAAACGATTTCAGTCGCAGCGGGGCTGGTGCTCACTGTCGTTGCTGGAGTTTCCGCGCAATACTACTATACGAGCAACATCCAATCTGTTTATCACGTGATGGTCAATGGCAAGGAGATTGGCGTAGTGGACAACCCTGCTGTCGTGAAGGACTGGGCCACCGCCAGACTGGAAGAGGAAAAGGCCAGGAACGGGCTTTCGTTAACCCTCGCCGATTACATCACATTCCAGGAAGAACGGAAATTCAAAGCGCCATTTGACAATGCGGCGGCCATCAACGCGCTGGCGGATATTGCGGACATCAAAGTCGAGGCGGTCAAAATTGTGGTCGACGGGAAAGTGGTCGGCTACGCTGCCGATCAGAAGACCGCTGAGCAAGTGCTTGCTCATGTGAAAGAAAAATTTTCGGGTGTTCCCGCACAGGCGGACAAAAAGGCGGCTGTAGCGGCTTCCCTTTCAGAATCGGCGAAGAGCAGCCCGGTCAAGGAAGTCACGTTCAAGGAGCAGGTACAGACAGAAGCTGATTCCGTGACGGCAGCGCAAGTACTGCCTGCGGACAAGCTGGAAGAGCTACTGGTCAAGGGTACTTTCAAGCAGCTGACGCATACCGTTGTCGAAGGAGATTGCATCGGTTGCATCGCCAAAAAGTACGGCATTACCTCAAAAGATATTTATGACAACAATCCGGGCATTACGGAAAATACGTTGCTGCAATTGGGGCAACAAATCAATGTGACGGCCGTTCGTCCACTCGTCACCGTACAGGTGAAGGAGGATGTCTCGCAAAAAGAGCCCATTGCGTATTCGACGCAAATCAACAACAACGACAAGCTGCCAAAGGGAGAGACAAAAGTCGTCCAGGAAGGTCGGGACGGCAGCAAGATGGTGCAGTATGAAGTCATCAAAGAAAACGGACAAGTCGTCGCGCGCAACGTCATCAAGCAGGACGTACTTGTACAGCCTGTGGCGAAAATCATCGAGCGCGGGACCAAGGTGATTCCTTCCCGTGGGACAGGCCGTCTGAGCTGGCCGGCTCCGGGCTACGTCAGCAGCGGATTTGGAACGCGCTGGGGCCGCCTGCACAAAGGGATTGACATTGCCGGTTCAGGTTCTGTGATGGCAGCAGACAACGGACGCGTCAAATTTGCCGGATGGGACGGCGACTATGGAAAAGCCGTCATTATCGACCACGGAAACGGCATGGAAACGCTGTACGGCCACATGAGCACGATCAGCGTGAAAGTCGGCGATGTGGTAGCCCAAGGCCAAAAAATCGGCGTAAAAGGATCGACAGGCGATTCCACCGGCGTTCACTTGCATTTTGAGGTACATCAAAATGGACGACTGATGAACCCGATGCGTTTCTTGAAATAGAAAAGCAGTTTTTGGCAAGAAAGAAAAGGGTGTCTCTACGGAGATGGCCCTTTTTTTCATGCCGACGAGCGGACGACAGGACTGGCATCGGTACATGTTTTTTGCCGGTCGAGACATCAGGTGCAGGGAGTGATTCCCACGAGGCTTCATTACGTGCAGGACATGGTGTATTGTAGAGGAATAGAGGCTGGACGAGTGGAATCCTTTAAGAGAAAAGGAGGGAGCGAAATGGCAAAACTCCTGGTGGTAGATGATGAAAAACCGATCGCGGATATTTTGAAGTTTACGTTTGAAAAGGAAGGCTATCAGGTCGTGTGCGCCTATGACGGCGATGAGGCGTTGATCGTCGTGGAGAATGAACGTCCGGACTTGATTTTGCTGGATGTGATGCTGCCAGGGCGGGACGGGATGGATGTGTGCCGGACTGTCCGCCAGTCGCACGATGTGCCGATCATCATGCTGACTGCGAAAGACTCCGAGCTGGACAAGGTGCTGGGGCTGGAGCTGGGCGCGGATGATTACGTCACCAAGCCGTTCAGCACCCGGGAGCTGGTCGCGCGGGTCAAGGCCCATTTGCGCAGACACCAGCCGAAGAACGAAGACAGGGACCAGCAGCATCTGCTGCGCGTCCACGAACTGGAGATCGATCTTCATTCGTACACGGTGGGAAAGCTGGGCGAGCCGCTCGATTTGACGCACCGGGAGTTTGAGCTGCTGGTTTACCTGGCGCGCCATCAGGGGCAAGTGTTGACGCGCGAGCATTTGCTCCAGTCGGTATGGGGGTTCGACTACTTCGGTGATGTGCGCACGGTCGATGTGACGATTCGCCGGTTGCGGGAGAAAATCGAGGACGACCCGAGTCAGCCGAAATACATTATTACGCGCCGCGGTCTGGGCTACACCTTGCGCAATCCCGGTCTGGGAGGAACGCCTGGATGAGGCGGCTGTTCAAAACGATTCAATGGAAAATGGTCGTCATTTACATGCTGCTCATTTTGCTCGCGATGCAATTCATTGGCGCCTACTTTGCCCGGGAAGTGGAGAACTACTTCATCAACAACTTTTCCGAGGCGTTGAACGGTCAGGCGAGCTTGCTGGCGAGCCTGCTCGAGAGCGATCTGCGCCCAAAGGACGGCAAGGAGCAGAACCCTGAGCAATACCGGCAAGACATTGACAACCTGATCAACAACCTGGTCAAAATCAACGGAGCCAATGTGCAGGTCATCGATCAGACAGGCACGGTCGTCAGCACGACGGAGGACAAGAGCACGATCGGGCAGCGGACGTCTCAGCCCGAGGTCACGGTTGCGTTGCTCGGCACCCGCAGCGAGTCGATGCGGATCGACCCGCGGACAGGGGCTCGCGTGAAGGTGCTCGTGCTGCCGGTCAAAGGCGATCAAATCGTGTACGGAGCTGTCTACATGGTGGCTTCGATGGAGGGCACTTATACGACGATCCGGAAAATGAACGGCATTTTGGCGACGGGCACGATGTTTGCCTTGGTGATCACGGCCGCGCTGGGAGTCGTGCTGGCGCGGACGATTACCAAGCCGATCAAGGAAATGACCCGTCAGGCCAGGGCCGTCGCGGACGGAGATTTCAAAAGCAATGTGCGTGTGTACAGCGGGGATGAGATCGGCCAGCTAGGGATGGCGTTTAACCATATGACGCTTCGCCTGCAGGAGGCGATACTTCAGCAGGAGGAAGAGAGAGAAAAGCTCGCGGGCATTTTGAGCAACATGACAGACGGGGTGATCGCTGCCGATCGGAAGGGCAGGATCATTTTGTTTAACCGCGCAGCGGAAGAAATGCTGCAGGTGACCATGACCGAGGTATTGATCAAAGGGCGGACGCTGTACGACCTTTTGAGTCTCCCGCCGGAGGAAGAAATGCCGCTGTATGAGCAGGTCGAGCCGCTGTTCATCGAAATGATGCTGCCCAATCGGGATGAAGTCATTTTGCGCGTGACGTTTACACCGCTGCAGCATGACAGCGGAAAAAAGGGCGGAATCATCGCCGTGGTCGCAGACGTAACCGAGCAGCAGCGTCTGGAGCAGCAGCGACGGGAGTTCGTGGCGAATGTATCGCATGAGTTGCGCACGCCTTTGACGACGATCAAAAGCTATGTGGAAGCCTTGCTGGAGGGCGCGATGGAGGAGCCGGAGCTGTCCAACCGCTTTTTGCGCGTGACCATGTCGGAGACCGAGCGGATGATTCGTCTGGTCAACGATTTGTTGCAGCTGTCCCGGTTCGATTCGCAAGGGGTGCGCCTGCACTGCAAGGAGGAGGACATCAGCCGGCTGCTGCACTACGCAGCCGACCGCTTTTCCATGTTTGGCGAGCAGCAGGACGTGCAGCTTGGTCTGGACATTCCGCCCAACCTGCCCCCGGTCTATATCGACCTGGATGCGATCAATCAAGTGTTGGACAACCTGCTCTCGAACGCGATCAAATACACGCCCCAGGGAGGCAAGGTGGTTCTGCGCGCCAAGGCGAACTACCATCAGAAACGCGTTCTTGTCTCCATCGAAGACACGGGGATCGGAATTCCCAGCCGTGATTTGAAACGAATCTTCGAGCGCTTTTACCGAGTAGACAAAGCGCGTTCGCGGGGACAGGGCGGCACAGGCCTGGGGCTGGCCATTGCGCGGGAGTTGGTGCAAGCACACGGAGCAGATATCGAGATCACCAGCGAGTGGAATGTAGGGACGACTGTTACGTTCTGGGTCCCATTCGCCCAAGGGGGTAAAGCGGGATGATGCGGTGGCTGGAACCTGCCAAGACCGTGTTGCTCAACGTGCTCGTGCTGGCGAGCTTTTGCCTGACCGCGTTGCTGTGGAGCAACCAGCCGAAATTTCAGTTTATCGAGCCTGCGCAATATACCGAATCCAAGCCGGTGCAGGAGAAGCAGCTGATTCAGCTCGTGACGCCTGAGTCGGTCGTGTTTCATTACGGCGAAGATCGGCATACGAAGGCTGTCTCTACAGACGGGCCCTACAGCATGATCGTCAGAGAGATGTCCAAATGGATTTTTCTCGACTTTACTCCCTACACGCTCACGAATGAAAAGTGGGGAGAAATTGCCCGGGAAAAGATGGGGTTGGAGGTCCGGTTCAAAAGCACAGTGCCCCTGTCCATTGTGGGCCGTCTGGTGACCTTTCGGGATGAATACGACAGCCAGATCAAAGGAGTCGATCGTCTGTGGCTGTACTACGAAAAGGATGAGGATCTCGTCTACGCCCTGTTCCTGTCGACCGAGGAAGGAAAACTGATGCGCTCCCGAACTTCAATCAGCCTGAAGGATTTGCGCGACTCCTACCTGGCGACGGGCAATCCAATGCCGGAACAGATCATGAAGATCGTCCGCCCTGAACGGCCTTATTCCCCGCTGGAAGGCACTGCGGCTGTGTGGAGCACGTACTACCTGCCGAAAAACCAGATGCGGATGCAGCAGTATCGCTTCAGCTATGAAACGATCAGCAATGAAAGACTGATCGAAGCGTATTTTCTCGATCCGTCGCTGGTGCGGCAGATCATGGAGAGGGACAAGACGGTGATCTTCACGGACGGGAGCCGGTCTGTGCAATTGAGGTCCGAGCAGCAGGCGTTTACGTTTACGGACCCAGCCTATCAACAGAGCGTGCAGGAGCTGTCCGATGAAGAGAAGGTGCAGAGTGCTGTCACTTTTATCAACAAGCATCTGGGCTGGCTGGGTGACTATCATTTTGAGCGAATGAAAAAAAGCTACAATGAAAAAGACTTGATTACGTTCCGGCAGTATTTGGGGGCGTATCCGCTGATCAGCGAGAACCAGAATGAAAAGCCGATCGATACGATCCAGATCACTTCGGAGGCCGGACAAGTCGTGACGATGAGCCGTTCGCTGATCAATCTGAACAAGTATATTGCCAACAAATCGTGGACCGTCATGTCTGGCCCGGAGCTCTATCAACTCATTCGCGACAGGAAGCTCGCGAATACCGAACAGATTACCAACGCCTTTCTCGCCTATCAGACCAGGTTCGGAGACGGATATGTCGATCTGATGCCAATCTGGGTGGTGCAGATGGCGAATCAGTCCGATTTGTTCATTTCCGCGCAGGCGAATCAAGGAGGGGGCAAGGCGCATGGATTGGAGTAGAACGAAAACGATCCTGATCTGGGCCTTTCTCCTGCTTGATTTGTTTCTCGGCTATCAGGTATACGTCACGAGAATCAGCCTGTGGAACGACCAGGACGTGGCGCAGGGAGACAGATGGGACATGGAGCTGTATTTGAAGCAGCAAAATATCGCGCTGCTGACAGAGGTGCCCCAGGATACGCCGGAAATGTCTTATTTGGACGCGGTATACGTGGGAATCAGCCCGCTGTCGCTGCAAGAAATGGCGGGATTGACGGCGACGATGGAAAAGATGTCGCTCGCCGTGAAACTGGGACCGCCCCAGCAAATACGGGGACAGGTCACTCCCAATGAGCTGCTTCGTCAACTCGGTCCGCGCCTGATATACGCGGATCAGTATATGGCGGACATGTATCAGTCCAATCCGGGGCGGCTGTTGTACTGGCAAATGTACGAAAAAATGCCGGTGTTTGTCGCGCCGCTGGAGGTGTACTTGCAGGACGGTACGATCCTGGGGTACAGGCAGACCTTTTTCCATATGCGCAAGCAGGAGGGCGGCCGGCAGGTGATCTCGGGCTATACGGCGCTCCGTTCTCTGGTGGACAAGCAGATTATTCAATCGGGAGAGCGGATCGAGAGCGTGAGCCTGGGCTACTACGGCTCGTACGATGCGGATATTCAGGCACTGGCCCCGGTTTGGCGGGTCATTCATGACGGCAAGCAGCATTTTATCAATGCGTTTACGGGTGCGCTGGAGAGGCCGATGGTGACGCAGCGGTAAAAGGGAAACGGATCGCGCAGCGGAAGCGAAAGACAGCGAGGGAAGTTACGGGGAGAGGGATGTTTGGTGAGATTTAGTGTACTGGCGAGCGGAAGCACGGGCAATGCCATCTACGTGGCGACTGACCGTGTCTCCGTCTTGGTCGATGTAGGGATTACGGGAAAACAGGCAGAGGCGGCGCTGCAGAGCATCGGGGTGAACCCGTCAGACCTTAGCGCGATCCTCGTCACGCATGAGCACGTCGATCATATCAAGGGTGTCGGGGTTATGGCCCGTCGCTACGGCATGCCGATCTATGCGAATGCCAAGACGTGGAACGAGCTGGACGGGCAGATCGGGACCATCAAGGAAGATCAGCGGCGTTTGTTTGCGGTCGGAGAAAAGCAGGAACTGGAAGATTTGGGAATCGAGTCCTTCGGGATTTCCCATGATGCCGCAGAGCCGATGGGCTTTTGCTTTTACCAGGGAAACAAAAAGCTAAGTGTCGCTACCGATCTGGGCTATGTCAGCGACAAGATCAAGGAGACGATTCGCGGTGCGGATGCGTATGTCTTCGAGTCCAATCACGACGTGGAGCTGCTGCGCATGTCCCAGTACCCGTGGAGCATCAAGCGGCGTATTTTGAGCGATGTGGGGCACTTGTCCAACGAATCGGCAGGAGAGGCCCTGATCGACTGTCTCGGCGGCAGAGCCGAACGCGTCTATTTGGCGCACTTGAGCAAAGAGAACAACATGATCGATCTGGCGAGACTGACCGTGAAGAACATTCTGGAGGAGAAGGGGTTGGTCGTAGGTGACGATGTCCAGTTGCGCGACACGTACCCGGATCGCCCGACGAAGCTGGAGGAACTATAGGATCGGTCTGATCTGGAGCGGCGGGTTGCCGGCGGTTTCCGTCAGTTTGGCGTACGTATCAATATGAAACGTCAGCTCCGTGTCCAGCGCAGTCATTTTGTCGGAAAGCTCTTCGCGGGTGAAGAAGCCCTTGGCTACCAACAGCTCGATAACGGCATGCAGGACGAGCGTATTGTGGTAGTCTACTTCCTGCAGGTCGGCCAGCTTGGCGATCAGATTCACTTCTTTCACGCTCTATCATTCCTTTCGGGAAGCTTTTAATCTATCATATCCGGGCCCGCGGTGAAATATTCCGGGGGCCTTCGTATATTCCACAACCTTTCCTTATTTCTCACGCGATTTTGCCGAAAACAGAACGTATACTGAAAGTGTCAAAAGGGAAGCCCCAAAAGAATGAAGGGCTGACAGTAACAATTCCAAATTGTCCAACCAAGTATAGGAGTGCAAAAAATCTGCCACCCTAGAAGCTATAGAGGAAGGAGAGATTAAATCATGGGGTTTTATGATGATTTGACTCACGTGGAGCGGAAAAATCGACGTGGGGCGGGTGTGGGACGTACAATCATGACGTCTGTTACTTCTGCGGTGATAGGGGGAATGGTCGTTCTGCTCACGCTGCCGACTCTCTCCAATGCCGGTTATATCAATATGGTGAAGCCAAGCACGCAGAATGCGATCAGCAGTTCGGCAAGCAACCCGGCAGAAAGCCTGTTTGCGACACCGGTCTCGGTGAAGGTCGAGACAGGCACCGTAGAAGCCGTGAAAAAAGTAGAAAACGCCGTCGTCGGTGTCATCAACATCGGCCGTACGCGCAGCAACTGGATGAGCGGCGCACAAGATGTGGAGCAGGGTGAAGGCTCTGGCGTCATTTTCGAGAAAAAAGGCGGCAAGGCACACATCATCACCAACTACCACGTCATCGACCAGGCGCAAAAGCTGGAAGTGGCTTTGCCGACAGGTGAAAAAGTAGAGGCGAAGGTTTTGGGTGCCGATATGTACGCCGACCTGGCCGTACTGGAGATCGACGGCTCCAAAGTCTCGACCGTAGCCGAGCTGGGCGACTCCTCAACCTTGCAGGTGGGCGAACCGGCGATTGCCATCGGGAACCCGCTCGGGATGAAGTTCTCCCGCACCGTAACGCAAGGGATCATCAGCTCGCTGGAACGCTCGATGCCGATGGACCTGGATGAAAACGGTCAAGACGACTGGGAGCTGGATGTGCTGCAAACAGACGCGGCGATCAACCCGGGTAACAGCGGCGGCGCCCTCGTCAACATCCAGGGGCAGGTCATTGGAATCAATACGCTGAAGATCTCCAAAGCAGGGGTCGAAGGCTTGGGCTTTGCCCTCCCGATCAACGACGTCAAAAAGATCGTCAACGAGCTGATGGAAAAAGGAAAACTGGAGCGCGCGTACCTGGGCGTACAACCGTACGACTTGACGAACGTGCCGCGCTACCACTGGAAGGAAACCTTGAATCTGCCTGATGACGTACAGGCAGGCGTCGTGATCCAAAACGAAGTCGGCAAGTTCTCGCCAGCCGGCGTGGCAGGATTGAAACAGTACGACGTCATCGTCCAGATGGATGGCAAGGACATCGACACAGGTGCCCAGCTGCGCAAATTCCTGACCCTGAACAAAAAGCCGGGCGATTCGGTCCAGGTCACCTACTACCGCGACGGCTTCAAGAAAACAGCCACGGTAAAACTGACCAAAGCACCTGAGTAATCATGCGATGCGACCAGCGTGCGCTGGAATCGCTGGATGAATAACACAACAGCAGTATGGCAGTACCTATGACGGGCAATTCCGGGATGCAGTTTGTCCCGTTTGCATAAATGCAGTTCCTAGTTCCCCTCTATCTATTTTTATAATAGATCCCTTCTTGATAGCGCCGAGAAATCGGCGCTCTTTTTTTGCATGCGCGGTGTGGGGAGGGGGAAAGGGAAGGAGAAGGGGGCATCTGCCAAGTCCCTCTCCGCTTCAGCCTGTTTTTTGGTATCCGGTTCCTTTCAATTCAATTCTGGTTCCAATCCATTCAGATTCGTTCCTTTCCATTGCATTCCATTCCTTTCAGATCCGTTCCTTACTGCGGGGATGAAATTTTGCAGAGGTATGCTGCGGGTTTTTCGTAGGAGCTGTGTGGCGGCGCTTCGGCTGCTGCAACATGCGTTTTGGTTCGATTTGTGAGCGCAAGGGCTTTGCTTTGCAGCAAGGAACATATTTTCCATCATGTGTTGTAAAGCCTTCAATCTTTTGATGGAACTTGTGGGAACTCTCTCTGCATGTCAGAGCAACGGAAGCAGATGGCAACGATGATGCAGTCGCGGCGGGCAGGGGATGGCGGTTTGTTTTCGCCGCGAACTGGGGTAGAATATAGAGCGATATCATGTATGGACCGGAAAAGAGGTAGAAAAGATGGAACAAAAACTGGATCAAGGACTGGAAGTAAAACTGGATCGCGTCAATATCGAAGGCAAGGACGTGTTGCTCGACCCGGGTTTTCCCGTGCGCTTTGCTTGCATGGAGCATGTGGAAGAGGAACTGGACGACTACGTAAACGACTTCGAGGCAGCGCCAGATACGCACCAGGCCGAGCTGCTTGACGCCGACGGACTGGACAAGCGCTGCCGGGCATGCGGCGCTCCTGCGAAGATCGCATTGCTGAAAGAGAAGGGATTGTAGAGATGTGCAGATTTCGATCGTTTCGGTAGGGAAGCTAAAGGAAAAATATTTGCGCGAAGGCATCGAGGAGTACAGCAAACGCCTCTCCGCCTATTGCAAGCTGCAGATCGTGGAGGTAAGCGACGAAAAAGCGCCGGAGGAAATGAGCGCAGCCGAGATGGAGCAGGTAAAACGCAAGGAAGGCGAGCGCATCCTCGCCCAGATCAAGCAGGACCAGTACGTCATCGCCCTGGCCATCGAGGGCCAGATGTGGTCCTCGGAAAAGCTGTCCGCAGAGCTGGACAGGCTGGCCCTGCACGGCAAGAGCCAGGTGGCATTTGTGATCGGCGGGTCGCTCGGCCTGGCCGACACGGTGCTGAAGCGGGCGGATGCGTTGTTGTCGTTTTCCAAGATGACGTTTCCGCATCAGCTGGTGCGGCTGGTGCTGCTGGAGCAGGTTTATCGGGCGTTTCGGATTAGTCGGGGGGAACCGTATCATAAGTGACGGATAATTTTCTATATAAATTGATGGATTTGGAGGCTAAGCATGCCAAATAATCAAGAGTCTTTTGAGAAACATCCTGAAACAAGTAACATATTTGAGGAATTTCAAGATTACATGAAAGAAAGGTTAATAAATGATGAGCACATACTAGGACGCTTATTAATGGCTTATTCAACTCCATACGATTTTTTTAGTGAATTCGTCAACAAACTAAGCTCAAGAAGTAAATCTAAAACTCCAGTAAAACGTCGTACTAAAGGTACTGTCACAATTTCTTCAATTGCTAATAACATCGAAAAAGACTTTCTTGAAGGGAGAAATGAAAGCTACCAATTTGCCAAGGGGACAAGTGCAAAAACTTTTGTAAGAAGATTTGAAGATCTACTTTCAATATTGGGAATAGACCCAGAACAAGTAAAGGATGAAAACGGGCATTTCGCAGTTGATTCGATTTACGAGCCGTATCTTGCAGCATTCTTATTAGAACTAAATAAGGTTGATGGGTTTGCATCAAAACTTCTTCGAAATAAAATTGATGAAATCGCCATTATAGATATAATCGATTTTTTTGATTCCATAGCAACCTATACAGAAATTAAAGTCAAAGAACAGGACTTAGATGAGGATTTCCGTCAACAATTCTTATTCGTTCTCGATGAAGTAATTATGTACCAGTTCTTTGTACATATTCATAATATTCAACATGGCTTAGAGTTAGCGATAAACGAATTAGCGAAATTACCATACGTACAAAGGGTCATAATTGCGGAAGACTTTGATCAGAATGTTGTTCGTAAGTGGCTAAACCATATTGTCGAAGTAAGAGATCGCATAAAATAATAAGTAGAGAATGTATCTGGAACCATCTTTCTTGATTAGAAGGATGGTTGTTTCTTGTTTTAGGACAGATTTTTTAAAATCTGTCCTCGTTGGCGTATCTCAGATACTGACATAATCTAACCAACAAGCATTAACCGCTTGTGGAAAATTAGATTGAGTAGAGATCATTTGGAAAAATAGGCAGGGAGGTGAAATTTATGTCGATGTCTTTTGTAGGCTACAAGGCTACGTTCCATGAAGGAAATGTTCGATTTGAACCGGGATTGCTCCAACGTGAGGATCCGAAAATAGTTCAGGCTTACATCTGTCACCGGATGCTAAAAGATGTAAAAAAACTGAAGCCGAGACCAAATCGGGTTAGCCTTACATCCAGAGGTGTACAAGCCGAATGGGTATTGCCGAAGCCGATTACGTTTCACACACAGGATGAGGTTGATCGGTTTGTAGATCAGATCAATAAGGGCTTCAAGAAGAACTGGTTTGCACGACAATACTCTCTCGACTTGATACCAGTGTGTAATTGTTAGCTAGCAAGATCGTATAATCCCGCCAGCAAATAAAAAGGAGTGAAATCTACAATGAAACTCAGAGTTCTTCTTAAACAGCATGGTGTGCAGGCCACAGAAAATATTATCAATGTTCTACTTGGTAGTCATAGAGCAAAATTTCACTTTGGCTTGGGTTTTGAGTATATCGACGAGTTCTCGTTTTTTATGCCGTATTATAACGTTATTGTACAGGACCCTCATGAAGAAAATGAACGTGAGCGCCTGATTGAGAAAATTAAGCAATCAACAACTGGAATTACCGGGATAAAGAGTGTAGATGGTCAACTCATTATTGGATGCGAGGCTGAAGAAGGTCCGTTCGTCGTAACAATCGACGATGTTGCCTATATAGCCAACAGCTTTTTTGGTCCGAAGGTTGTTACCAGATTGACAGATTTACAAGTTTCAAATTTCCAACTTGAGTTTCTCATCGACCAAATTAGTATGCCTCTTGAAGAGGAGTAAACACGAGAAGCACCGGTTACCCAATAAAGTTAAGAGATAGCAAGATCGAATATGGCAAAGGGGTAAATCCCTGTTTGCCGCCTGATCGCACTATATGTAATGAAAAATCCGGCCAAGTACGATAAACCACAATCATTAAACGGAAGGAATGAAAAATATATGAAACACAACGTAACTTTCATCGATACTCGCAATGAAATTAAAGACACTTTCAACTTCATGTATGAGCATGTTCGTTATCAGCAGGGTACTTTTTTGCAAGAAATACAAGTTGTTATTACAGGCTTCAATGGGATACGTTTTGCTAAAGTTACGGACCCCATTGAAAAAGATTGTATGATACAACAGCTTTTATGGGAACTATTTAACATTACTGACCATTGCACAAGTAATGTTACTATTTCTGATTCTGAAATAATTGTAAGTTGGGCATTACCGCTTCATATCAACATAGAGTGCTTTACTGCTAAAGAAATTAATGAAATTGAAGACAATGTAAAATTGTTCCTTATGCAGATAGACGGAATCATTATTGAAGATTGTAGCTTACTTATGGTTACGGACGCTAGTACTGATGAAGAGTTGGCTTATTTCCGTGACACCGTCTTTTTCCAGAATCAGGTTTGCAAAATGCTTGGGCTTCAGATGTCCTTAAAAGTAACTCCTCATGTAACTAGATAAAATGGCATTTATGGTCGGCAAAGTGGCTGTAGCCACTTTGCCCAAGTCATCGCAAAAAATGCAATAAAGAGGGATAGTAATGGATAACACCGATCTTGTAAACAACTTAGCTGATAATAGTGAAGGAAATTCTGCTTCAACTCAAGACTACGATACATCTATTAAGTCATACGCCATTTGGTATGCCGAAAACAACTTTCCCATCATCCCACTTTGCCCGCATAACCATGAAGGGATGAGTGAGCATCACCTAAGCGTTTGCATTAAACCAGGAAAAACGCCACTACTAAAAGGCTGGTCACAGCGAGAAGTTCCTTTCCTAGAAGAGATAGAAAAATGGTACCGATACTGGCCAAAAGCAAACATTGGTCTGATTTTAGGCAGCGTCTCCGGTTTGGTTGCTGTCGATGTAGACGGCGAATTCGGGGAACTTACACTGGAAGATTGGAGTCAAGGTAATTTGCCCCCTACATGGGAGTTTACGACCCCAGGCGGTGGGCGCAGGTTGCTTTATGCTATCCCAGAAGGGGTTACTTTGACTAAACATTCCGAAGCAGATCGCAACAATTATCATGAAGAGTGCGCTTTGCTTGGAGAAGGTCAACAAACCGTTATCCCGCCTTCCATTCATCAGAACGGAGGGATCTATGAATGGGTGGAAGGCAGAGCTCCGTGGGACCTAGAATGTGCCGAAGCACCTGAGTGGATGATTCAGAAGATGTCGAAAAAACAAACGGCAGCCAAAAAACCAATTGGGCAACAGGATCAAGCCAAAATTGACGTAATTCAAACCTTGTCAGAAAAGTGTCCCATGTTTCGGCAGGCAGTGCAGGTGCAAAACGGGAACGGTTTGTCTGAAGAAGAGTGGTTTCGCTGGGTGTCGTTGCTTGTCAAAGCTGGATATGCTGAACAAGCTCTACATTTTTCAAAAGCATCCACCAAACATGATAAACGTAGTTCCAGCCGGATAGAAGAACTAAAGTGTTCAAGCAATGGGACGTACGGACCGACACGTTGCTCAACCTTTGGTTGTGATGAATCTCAGATACAGCGTTGTTTCGGTAAAATTCGTACCAATGAGCAAAATGAAATCACAAACAGTCCAGCTCAGTTCATCATGCAAAACTCAAAAAAACCAGATTCTCAAGGGATGGAGAAGTGGGTGCAGCTTGTAAAAAATACGAAATACCACATAGATCAGCAAGGCAACCTATGTGGGGTTTCTTACAAGAAGGACGGATTCCCTAAATATACACCATTGGCCAACTTTATGGTGAAAGCGACAAGGATAGTTTGCAAAGATGACGGGGTGGAGCGGCAGATGCACTATCAAATGGAAGGAATCATTATAAAAACACAGCAAGAACTCAACCCCATTCTTGTCCCTGCTGCTGATTTTCCTGGCTTGACTTGGCTACATCAATGGGGATTGGCTCCCAATATAGAACCAGGTCATTTGGCAAAAGATCAGGTTCGGCATGCCATTCAGACGTTTTCTCAGGATCTTCAGCATGAAAATGTGTATACCCACTTAGGTTGGCGTAGGATTGACGGACAATGGTGCTATCTCCATGCTGGAGGATGTGTTGGCCCAAGTAATGTAAAGGTTGAAGTCGACGACCGGCTCCGTAGGTACAAGTTGCCTGAAAATGTGGACGATCCTATAGCAGCCATGAAAGCCAGCCTCAGTTTGTTGGATCTTGCACCTAAGAAGGTCACTTTGCCTTTGTTTGCCCTGATGTTCCTTGCCCCATTGTGTGAATGGCTACGTTCTGTGGATTTAGAACCAGCCTTCATCCTTTGGCTACATGGGGAATCGGGTGCGAGAAAATCATCATTGGCGGCACTTTTTCTGTGTCACTTTGGATCGTTTACGCCAAAAACGCCTCCGCTTAATTTCAAGGATTCAATGAATTCGATGGAAAAAAGGACGTTTGATTGCAAGGATTCTGTTTTGCTGATCGATGACTATCATCCTTCGGCCAACCCACAGGACGCAAAGAAAATGGAGCAGACAGCCCAACAATTGATGCGTACCTACGGAGATCGAGTCAGCCGGGGGCGAATGAGACAAGACACATCCTTACGCAGAGATTATCCCCCACGGGGATTGGCACTTATAACAGGTGAAGACCTAATTAGCGGGCAATCGAGTAACGCCCGTTATGTCAAAACAGAACTTCGACCGGGTGAGTTAGATTTAGTGAAATTAAGCGAAGGTCAGTCCCAATCGAATCTGTTGGGACAGGCTATGCGCGGGTACCTGGAATGGCTGGCGACAACCATGGAAGAAACACCTAAAAATGAATTATATACTCTATTCCAAGAAAAAAGGGATTCGGCGCTTCCAAGCCAGCAGCATGGAAGATTGGCTGAAGCGGCAGCATGGCTCTTTCTGGGTCTCCACTTTGCTTTAGAGTACGCGAGCAGTATTGGTGCGGTAGAAACAGCAGAGAAAGATCGTTTGTTGGACGAGGGATGGAAAGTGCTCCTTTCCCTATCTGAGCAACAGGGAGAGCGAGTATCGGATGTCATGCCAAGCACCCGCTTCCTCAGTGTAATCTCTGAACTTCTGGCAAACAAATCCATCCATACTCTGCCGACTGAAGCAAGGACTGATGACCTCTCACTCGTATCGTCTAATAGCACACTGGTAGGCTGGCATGACAAAGACTACTACTATTTCCTTCCTGATGTGATCTACAATACGGTTTCCAGCTTTCTGGCTAGACAGGGAGAGCATCTCCCAGTAACATCTAGCACTCTCTGGCAACAGTTGGAGCGGCAAGGAATCATACGTGTAGAGGAAGAGGAAACAGACGGAAAAGTGAGAACCCGCCGACTAATCAAAAAGAGGGTGGGGACCAATAATCGTCCCAGATTGCTTTGGGTCAAGGCTGAACACATTCGAGGCGAAGAAGCAGGTAGGCGAACAGCTAATAGAGGGAGACAAAGACCCATTCCCAGTCACCAGTCACCTGAAATCCAACAAATCTTCGAAGTGGAATAATGGGGCAATACCCCCTCAACACTCGGGTCAGGGGGCGCTAACTTCTCCATGGGAGGCAAGGACTTCTAGCAATTTCGCCCCCAAAGCCCCCAATAAAATGATAAATACAATAAAAAAGCCCCCCCTCTCTGACAAAATAATCTCCCTGTCTACAGCAAGGCAGGGGGGAATTGGGGGCGCAATGGGAGTTCTCGATAAAGTATCAAGGAAAATCTAGTGCCCAATCGCCGAACAATAGGTGGGTGTCTCCACTATTTTTAGGGGCTGGGTACGGTTCTCCCATCCTGATTCAACAGAGGAAAAGGAGAAAACGTATTATCTAAATTTTCAGATATTTAATATTTCCTTGAATCTGTTGTCAACACCTGTACAGGAGGGATTTCCTTGAGAATTATCATGACAGCGGCTGACGTAACAATGCTGCGTCAAGCCAATGTACTACCACTTGACTACATGAACTACCTGGAAGAAGAGTTTCTCGGACTCTACCACGCTCTCGGATGTGATCAACCATTAGAGGGCTGGTCTCTTGAAAGAGATGGCTACATGGTTGTGATCGAAGCAGGTGACCACAATTTGCAGCCAGTCGGGCTCACGGATGGCTTGCGCCAATCCACGCCGGAGTTTGTGGAACTGGTCACGACAGGGAATCAGCCACTCTACCGGATCGGAGTACTTTACAACAATGACTTTATGATGTTGTTCTACACATTGGTTGGTATCCATGACGCTGAAACGGAAACATGGCTGCGAGAAATGGCAGAACAAGATGGGAGGGGGGAGAAGTCATGACACTTTGCAGAAAGTCCTCCTCTAATCTCTGCTACAGTCAAATGCCCGACGACCAGTTGCTCGCATCCATTGTTTCCGAAACATCCGCCCAGCACTTGCTTAGCCGGTACGGCAACCTAAAAGAAGTACTTCTCTACTCCCATCAATTAGAGCTTGAACGGATTCCTGGCATCGGTAAGGCTAAGGCGATCCAGTTGAAGGCAATAGCCGAGTTGGTAGCCCGAATCATCCAGGGTGAACAGAAATCCAAAATTTTTGTCCGATCACCCAGAGACATCATGGACCTAGTATCAGACATGCAATTGTTGCGGGTGGAACAATTTCGGGTGCTATACTTTAACACCAAAAACAGGTTGATGCATCTAGAGACGATCACGCAAGGGACAGTAGATGCAACGGTAATTACGCCGAGAGAAATCTTTTCTCCTGCTGTTCGCCTCTTGTCCAGTTCCGTTGTTCTTGTGCACAATCACCCATCGGGCGACCCAACCCCTTCCTACGAAGATCGTGAGGTAACCCAGCGAATTGTAGATGCGGGTACGGCTCTCGGCATTCAAGTGCTTGATCACGTAATTATCGGAGCAGGGACCTATTACAGCTTCAAGGAGCAGGGGGTAGTCATATAAAATGTTTTCCTCGAAACGCTACGTTACCAAGGGTGTGCACGACGAAGTGGGACAAGATATTCAACAATTGCTATGGAGTATTATCGATGTTCGCAAAAATCGCGGCGATACAATGGATTATTTACAGGCGTTTGAACTGTTCGTTGAAGTACAAGAGGGACGAGCAGTACAAAAAGTGTGTAACCGGCAGGAGCAGCCTTATCACCAAGAAACGATTACATTCAAGTCCGTTGAACGCCCTATACAAACCACCATCTGGGTCATCGACAGCGGTGATTACTGCACCATGCTGTACCCGCATGAGTACTAAGGTGGTGAGAAGATGTTGTGTAAAATTCTCCGCATTGTCTTGATTATACTGCCAGTTATTCTCCAGGTGCTTTGTTCCGACAAGTTTATAACAGACACACCGTTTACACCAATTGTTTAAAGTGCCATGTCCCCCTTCTGAAAGTGGAAGGTACGGAAGGGGGATTGATACCGAAAGGAGTTTTTCTTGTGATCACTCATGCGCAAACTGCGAACCAGCGTTATTCACTGATGCTTGATATCCTCTCTGACATGATTTTGAATCATGCCAGCAAACTTGAAGCAAAGGACAAAATGCCAAAGACTCCACGCCCCGATTGGAGTTTCTTTCTCCAGAAGCTGGATCGTGAGGCCGACGACGAAATGGATCGCGAATTGACCGCACAATTGCTTGGCACCTACGACTATAAGATTATCGCCTGATGGAGTGTTGGGGTCATGCCAGATCAGAACAGTGTTGCCATCTACGTCCGAGTCAGTACGGAAGAACAGGCGGAGCATGGCTATAGTATAGAAGCGCAACTTGAACTCCTTCGCCAACATTGTCAGGCCCATCATAAAACGATTTTCAGAGAGTACGTGGATGGTGGGGTATCAGGCAAGTCGGTTCACGGCAGAAAAGCCTTGCAGAGTCTACTGCGGGACGCAAAACAGCAGCGCTTTCGGGAAGTGCTGATCTGGAAAGTGAATCGCATGGCCCGAAATGTTGTGGATTTGATGGAGATCGTCCAAACCTTGCACGAATATGACTGCACGCTCCATTCCCTTAGCGAAAGTTTTGACAGCCAGACCCCGATCGGCAAATTTATCTTGCAAATGCTAGGCGCAACAGCAGAGTTTGAGAGAAATACGATTATCGAAAACACGAGAATGGGGATGCAGCAACGTGCAAAGGCAGGTATTTACTGCAATACGCCAATCCTGGGTTACGAACTTGTGCCAGATGACACGGGAGAGACTCGCTTTTGTGTACACGAAGGAGAAGCCAGTTTAATCCGGCATATTTTTCAGCTTTATGCCTGTGGCAAAGGATTGAGAGCCATTGTCAATCAGTTGAATCGGGAAGGATTCACTACCAAGAAGGGCAAACCTTTCTCGATTGCGATTGTACGGGACATACTTCTGAATCCCGTGTATTTTGGCAAGGTTCGTTACACCGCATTGGATGGCCAGAGTGTAGTCGTTGATGGCCAACATGAAGCAATTATTTCGACCGAGTTATGGGAGCACGTGCAACAACAATATGCTTCTGCTCCCAGGTCGGTCAAAAAAATTGTAAAACGTAGCTATCCATTGACAGGCATCTTGAAATGCCCCTTATGCGGAAGTGGAATGATTGCCCATCACATAAGAAAACGGAACAAAAATGGGAGCATGCGATTGTACCACTACTATGTATGCAGTAATTACACCAACAAAGGCCGAACAGTCTGCAAGCCAAACAGCATACCGGCTGAAAAAGTGGAGAAAGTAGTCTGGTGCCAAGTTGGACACTTTCTTTCCAACCCTGTGTTGGTTCAGGATATTGTAGAGCATGCAAACAGTAAACAACGGGAACGAATTATTCCATTGCAGCTAGAGTTGGAGCGAATAGAAAAAGACTTGGAACAGCTTCAACAGCGGAGACAGAAATACCTTGTTTTGTTTGAACAGGATGGCATGGAGCAACGTGATTTGGTGGAACGACTGAGAGAGCTAAAGGATCAGATCCAGGCTCTCATGCAAAAAAAGCAGGAAATCATCCAAGAAATCGAGGCGCAAGAAAGAGAACTTGTTCCGCTGCCAACCATTCTGGCTGCTCTCAATCAATGGAAAAAGGTTCTGAGTGTTGCCTCCCCAGATCAAAAAAACTCCTTGTTACGTGTATTGGTTGACCAAATTACGATCAATGCACAGAGGGAATTGGAGAGCGTAACCATAGATTTCGGGGAGGCTTTGCGCAAGCAACGTGACGTATCAGCGTAGAAAGGAGAAGCAAATGGAACACAAAACTGTTCGTGTCGCCATATATGCACGTGTAAGTACAGAGGAACAGGCAGAACACGGTTATAGCATAGATGCTCAACTGGACACCTTGCGAAATTACTGCAAAATGTACGGCAAGACCGTTTATGGCGAGTATGTTGATCGGGGCGTATCCGGCAAGTCAATTGAAGGACGTTATGAACTGCAACGCTTGCTTCGAGATGTTGAAACAGGTGAAATTGACGAGGTAATCGTGTGGAAGATGAATCGTCTTGCCCGAAAAACCATCGACCTGTTGAAGATGGTGGATCACTTCAGCAAATACAAAGTTGCGTTCCGCAGTTTCACCGAGAACTTTGAAACGGAAACTGCCATGGGCAAGTTTGCCCTACAAATGCTTGCCGCTGTTGGTGAATTGGAGCGAAACACCATTGTGGATAATGTGAAGATGGGCATGAAGCAAAGAGCGAGAACAGGCAATTACAATGGCGGACTTGTGCTCGGATATAGAAGCCTTGCTACAGGTGATAAGCGAAGCAAAGGAAGCAGCTTGGAGATTGTACCGGAAGAAGCCGCCATAGTCAGAAAGATTTTTGAACTGTATGCCTCTGGGAAAGGGTTGCGTGCCATTGCTAACCAACTGAATCATGAAGGCCACAAAACGAAACTGGGCAACCCATTTAGTACGACCGCCGTTAAAGAAATTGTGACCAATCCGCTCTATGCTGGCATTATAAGATACAACCGATTTGAGAACTGGAATGAAAGACGGCGCAAAGGCAAAAATCCTGATCCCATTATCGTAGAAGGCAAACATGAACCGATAATTCCGAAAGAACTGTGGGAAAAGGTTCAGGTGCTTCACAACGAAAAGTCCAAGGTGAATCCCCGTGTGTTTGATGGTCAATACCTTCTCACCGGACTCATCCGTTGCCCCGAGTGCGGAGCGCCAATGGTGGCGAACCGAACCAAGAACAGGCTGAAAAATGGTACATTTATCATTCGTCGATACTATTCATGCAGCAACTTCCGCAACAAAGGTTCGGCAATATGTCATGCCAACAGTGTGGGTGCTGATTATGCCGAGCAGTACGTCCTTGACCGAATCCGTGAAGTCATATCAGAGCCTCGGATTTTGCAAGACCTTGTGGCAACGATTAACCACCGGAAGTCAAGCACGATTGGTCCGCTCAAGCAGGAATGGCAGTCAATCGAAACGAAACTTGCGGCCATAGAGGAGAAACGCAAGAAATATTTCTCTTTGTATGAAGAGGATGCCATCGACAGAGAGATGTTTGTCACGCGACTTGATCAACTTTCAGATGAATCAGAAGCGTTGCTCCAACGTAAAGCGGAGATCGAACATGAGATGGGCTCTGAAAATGATGAGCCAATCACAGCCGAATACATCCAGGGCGTACTGCAGCAATTCGATTCCTTAATCCAATTGGCTACCCTGGAACAGAAAAAATCGTTGCTTCGCTTAATGATCAAAGAGATTCACATCAATGAGAAACGAGAGATTACATCTATTGTGATGACATTCAACGAACAATCGCAAACGCTTTTTTTAGGAGTAGACCCTTCCGCCATGCAAGCGGAAGGGTCGTTATTTTTGTCCAAAGAGAAGGTACATTTGTTTAGTGCGCCAAAGCGATTTACTCTCATTTTGTAATAATTAACCATGAAGGGAAGGAGGAGCGTACTTTTTCATCTGGCAGGAGAGAAGAGTTTTTTCTATTCGTGTCTGCAAAAGGTCGCCGCGCATTTTCCCCTCCATTTGGTGTATGGACTGAATGATCTCACTCATCGTATTTGCACTTCCGTCAAGATTTTGTTTGTAGATGTAGTCCAGCAAAAGAGTAATAATCTCCTCGCAGGTTTGGATGTTACGGATCAATTCATCTTCCTTGCAAACCACGTGTTCATACTGTTGGGACAGATTTTGCATGGTAGGACCTCCTTATGTCTAACGTAATTCTAATTAACGATTCACAGGCTAACGGCAGAATCCTACTTCTGCTTTGACAAAAATGAAAAAATCCTCCTTCTTTACTTGCAGAAGGGGGATTTACTTTCGTTTCCGGTCATCCCATTCCAATATGGTTTGGACCAGATGCAGCACCATCGCCTGATCTTCAACTGGTCGCTGGGACAGCAGTTCAACAATTTTGGTTAAACCTGTTTGTCGATGCTTGGGGTCAATTGACTGAAACAGTTCTTCCAATGAGATCCCTAGTCCTGTTGTTACTTTATACAGCGTTTCGATGGTCAGGTTCTTTTCACCGCGTTCAATTTGTCCAATGTAGTTCGTATGGAGGCCAGACAGTTCAGCCAATTTGTCTTGACTCCATCCTTTTTCTTTGCGCAGAAAACGTAACTGTTCGCCTAGCTTTTGCAAGAGATCGTCCATTGTCGTACCACCTCTTACTCAGCTTAAAGCAGGGAAATTGGGTTTTTAACACACGATAGATGTTATTTGACCACACAACAACATTTATAGATAATATTTAGTAAGAATTTACTATCTATAGTGTTACTTTTTAAAGCAAAGAACTACTATTTATGACTTGACTAATGGAATCGGAAGAAAAAGGAGTCTGTCAACCATGTGGGATGTTTTGGCGAGTACGGGTTTTTTCGGCTGTATCCTCTGTGTAATAGGGACAGTGATCTTCGCGATTAAGCGAAGGTCCCTTTGGAAAAAGTGCTTGGCACTCGGAGGACTATGTTTTGTGATCTTTATAGTCGCAGTAATGAATATACCTCCAGATCCAGAAAAACTAAAAAAAGAGTTAGCAGCTTCTCAGGCTTCGTTTGCTCAGGGTAGTAAGGCTCTCGAAGTGAAGCATTATGAGGAAGCATTAACAGCGTTTCAACAGGTAGCAAAGGCGGACACGAAAAATTACCAGGAAGCCCAGTCCAAGATTGCGGAACTTTCCCGTCAAGTTGCGCAAATCAAGTTGGAAAAAGCGATTCAGCTTTATGAAGCAGAAAAATACAAAGAGGCACAAGGTCTGCTTGAGCAGGTGGTTGAATTAGACCCAAGCATCGCACGAGCCCATTTGTATCTTGGGCTAGTGAACCTTGATCCCTTGGAATCAAACACGAGCAGTTATGGACAAGTGAATCAGGCTATCGAATCTTCCCCGATACTAACCTACGGTGATCTTGTTCGAAGAGAGGAGTCCATTGAAAAAAATGAATCTCTCCACAAACAGGCCAGAGAGTATATCGACTCCATGCAGGATGCCATTGATTCCAGCGCAAAGAGCGTGACAAAAGCCATCGAACTTGACCCAACCTATAAGGAAGCGTTGGGTGCATCGGATGTTCTACGAATGCTGGAGCAATTACTTGAGAAAATGGATCAGTACCATAAGAAATGCATTGAAATTGCGGATAAGCATCAAGACATTCTCGCTTTGGAGAAGAAGTGGAAAAAGACCTGGGATTCTGGCGATTTTAAAAAGTTGGATGAAATTGACCCGGAAATAAGACAAGAGATTCAGGAAATTCAAGAGGAGTTAGAAAAAACGAAAGCCGAAGCAGCGTCGCTTTCCGAGGAGATTTCCTCTATTCAAAAGCAAGGACAAGCCAAGATGAAACAAATGAAAATAATATTCCCCAATCTTTAATGAAGGTGAATCTGCAATATTTGTGAACCCAAACTGCTATGAACGGAGAGAAATATTTATGAAAAAGAATCTAATCGTTTTCTTGTTAATTGTTCTTGTCGTAATAGGCGGATTTGTGGGATGGCAGCAGTACAGTAAAAATGAATATTCCAAGAAACTAAAAAATGCAATGGCTCTGATCATAACTGAAAGTGAGAAAGCCCAAGAAATGGCTGAAACGTATAACCAAGTTTGGAGACAAGCCTTAGATGGCGGAGTTGAGATTGATGGTCAGACAACGGATGATTTTAACGAAGCCTTGAATTTGCAGGCCGAATCTTTCAAGAAACAGGGGAAAATTGATCAAGTTAACAACGGAAAAAAAGAAGTCGATAAGGCAATGCAATCCGTGAACAATCCACCTTCCGATCTGAAAAAGGCATATGAGACAGCATTTGAGCTCTATGGTACATACTCGGAAATGGTGAAACTAGCCAATTTCCCATCCGGTACGCTACTTGAATTCAACAGGAAAATCGATGACTTGGCGGCTAACATCGACAAGCAAAAGAGCCAATTTAATGTACTGATTCCGATAGATGATATCTTAAACGCAAAAGCGTCAAATGGCGGCGATAACCACAGTAATCCCGGTTCCACTAATACGAACCAAACGGAAGCTGAAGCTCCTTTAAAAGAAACAACAGGCGTGAGCCAGCCAACAAGTACTACAACAACTAGTGAACCCAGTAGCACAGACTCCAGTCAAAACAATGCCGATACTGATATGATGAAAGACCTGGCACAGTTTAATGGTACTTGGAATGATCAGACCGAAGATGGAGCGGGTGATGCTATCACGATTACTTTTAAGGACGGACGCAATGCTACGATTTCGTTAGGCTCCTCAACGAGCGGCGCGGCTATGTTTACTGATACGGGTGATATCGAGGTAACATTTAACGAAAAAGGTGAAGCGAATTTTACTTTTATGGACAGTTATTCAGGAATCACAGGAAAAGGAACCGTTACACTCGGAGACAAACAAGTTACGGTGACGACGAAACTTGATTCTGAACCGCAAGAATTCAGTATCTTTCAAGGAACAAAAACTTTCACTAAAAAGAGGTAATGGAAATAACATATCACTAAGACCCTTTTCGCATTGATGCAAAAAGGGTCTTCTTTTTGCTAGTTTTCAAAGCTGGGCCAAAATCTTTTATGAATGATTAAGGAGCGAAATATTCATGAAACAAGTAAATGAGCTAATTCTGGATCGACTAAAAGCAGAATTTGAACATAACCACTTGAAACCCGGCAGTATAGAATCAGATACGAACGTTTGGATTTTAGCCGCTTCTATTATTCCTTTTGAAGAGAATACCGAGAACTCAGCCTTTCTGCCTTATAACCTTAAAGGGGCAAACGGCTACGACGAACAAACCGACGTACAGACAAGAGATTATTACTTGTCTCAGGGAACCCCTACACATATTGTAAGAGTTGTACTCGGCATGAGTTCACCGGCTGGCACTTCGCCATATGTTGATGGAACAGATGTATATCTTGTTGTTGACATCAAAAAACAAACCGCTAATTTCATATGGGAAGAAGTGTGGGCGGTAGAAGCGCCGAAGTTTCATGGGGGTACTATTCCACATGCAATGGCATGGGTAAGACAGATGACGGAACCATTGTTTATACAGTACGATGACCCCTTTATAATATAAAGGGATAAAGTATCGCTTAGAAATAATAGAACATTGTACGATATCCTATAAAGTTATCTCTTACTATTGAAAAAAGGTGGTTAAAATATGAGCGAACATTCTAAAATATTGGAGTATGTTGATGAATTTAAGATTTTAAGTGATTCTTATTTCAGATATTTGCACGATATAAAAGATAGGTACAAACTTGATGAGATGGACGCAAGGTTAACAACATTTGCCAAGTGCTGTAATGTTTTCAGTAACACCTTTCTATCTCTACAACATTTTGAATATAACTTAAAAAGGGACTCTTGGTATTTGGAGATTAACAACATAAGAATTAAGGAAAGAGATAAGCTACACTATGCCAAAGAATACTTTATGTTCATAAAGTTATCATGTCAGCTAATATACTTCTCATCTATTGAAAGTGGACTTCGTAACATATTAAGAGCATTAGACCCTAATGCCTGTAATAAAGGTACTGCGGAGTTTGAAAGTGTTTATAGAACTCTCCTAAATCGGTTGAATTTACGAGAGTATAAACCTGTCCTTGATTTACTAAGGTGTACTAGAAACACTGTTCATAACAATGGAGTATACTTTAATACCAGTAAAGAGGGGGAACAGATCTTTTTCAAGGGCAAGACATACTATTTTAAAAATGGAGAACCAATCAATTATGTTACTTTTGATTTTCTTATCGGATGTTTTACTGAAGTAGGTCATATGCTTTACAATATGTGCAAAAAAGGAAGGCTGTCTTCCATACCCTTCATACTTGATCCATATAAAGACTATTCAGTAGACGATATAAATGACATTCACTAAAAAATCATATAAAAAAATAAAAAGCATCCGGTTGGATGCTTTTTAGCGTAGAAACCACATCATTAAGACCACTAACAAAAACTCAAGAGTTTTTGGTGAAATCTCAAGTTTCATGGGCTTTCTACCTCCTCACTAGTATTAGTGGACCAACGTCCTTCGCTGGATAAAATCCTAGCGAATAGGAAAGGTTTCACAACTAATGAGGACAAGTAAATTATATACCCTTTGTGATTAGACTATCAATATGTACTAAAAAATATCTGTCACTTATGAAACTGCACACTGCGCTGTCTGTAACGGCAAGTTATTTTGTTTAATAGCAACAATAATGCACAATTTGTTACTATTTTGGCAAACGTGGACTTTCGAAATACTTAAGTAAGAATTGAAAGGAACTTGGTTTAGCTTTTAATATACTCAATACATGGTGTCTGACAGCATTGGCAGCGATAATCGCTTGTTGGGTATCGTCATATCCAGGATTAAAGCCCCCATGAGCAGTTCTATTTCGGACTTTATATGTGTTTTCAAGATAATCTGCTATCACTCCGCTTGTTTGGCTCCAATTACCCCCGATTTTTTGCGGAAGTTCTCGTCGGATTAGTGATATAAACGGTGTATCTTCGAGAATATTTTCAATTTCTTGAGCGGACTTTCCTTCTTCAATTAAGCAGCATTTATGAATGCTACGTAAGAAGCTTTCAACGGAAGCTTGAGCTAACATTACAGCTTCTTTATATGCACCAGAATCTCGTAGTCTAAACGAAGACAGCATAAGCTCTTCAGCAGTAATAAAGGGGTTTATTTCTTTACCTACTACGTTATGTGTGTACCATGCGATCAGACTAGACTGTTCTTCGTTAATAAGATTCTCATCAGTTGGAACATTCATATTAAGCATGTATAAAGCTTCATTTAAAACATTTCCATCCGGTATAGACAGGAGTCTCATAAGAGTTGTGGGCTCTAGCATAGCCAAGTTAACTCTGTAAATACTGCTGTACTTAGTAACAATTAAAAAGCTAACAATGAGGTCATTAAGCTTTTTGAAAGCCATTTCAAATACTTGACTCTTCCAGTCACTCTCAAAATTATGCTCCTCACTCGTTATGTATGCGACTTCCACGAACGAATATCTTTTGGGCAGGGTGATAGCATGTTCCAAAGAGGTGGTTACGACCTGTTCCATACGAGTGAAAGATTCAATGTTAAAAGCTATAAGAGCCTTGCTGTTATTATCTTCATGTAAGAAACTAAAAATTGTACGTTCATTTACTGGCAAGAAAAATGGAAGAGCAATTTTGAACTGCAAGAGTCTCTTCGCATTAATGCCTTTATGATCGCACACTGGTTTGAAGTGGATGTTGAAGTATTCTATGTCAGTGATGAAGTTGTTATCTTCCATTTAAATCTAATCCTCCTCATTATTAATACTAAAAACTTGCTCTTAATATGGATCTCCGCGTTGTCTGTCAAGGCATACGAAACCAATCTAGAATCAATTAAGGTAATGGGCAGTCATAGTCTGTCCATTACCTTGTTGATTTTACTTAGTATTATCAATTCTTGACTGTTCAGCATCCAGCTGTGCAAGTCCATCAATAATCTCTACCAATTTCTCTTTAAGTCTTTCTGCCAAACTAAACAACTCTCGAACATCGTCTTCAGCCTCCTCTGCCAATTCTCGATGATGTTCGAATGCTTCACTCTGTAAAACTTCCATTAAATCTTCAAGCTCTTCACTATCATACATTCGTTGATTCATTCTTTCGGCTAAGGTGGTATCGACGAATCCAGAACGATTAAATTGGGCAACGTTGTCCATCGGACGTTCATCCTCAAGAAGTTCTCGCATGGATTCTATGATATCGTCATCAATAAGTCTTGATAATTTTTCGAGTCCTTCGCTTTTTAGTGATTCAACTTCACCTTCAATATCGCTCAGTACATCAAGTAAGCCCGACATTGACTGTTTCGAAAGTCCTGGATCATTTGCATTATAGAATTCAAATTCATCAATATACCCTCCATAATTAAACATCTCCTCATGGAGAGTATCCATGGCCCTATTCAACTGTGTTAAAAGCAATGAGAATACGATTTTTAATTCGTTTATTTTATTATCACCGAAGTATTGAATCCCTTCGCCTTCAATTAAAGGTACAAGGACATCGATAATTGCCTTCACCATTTCTGGGTCTTTAAATAATACCCCGGTTTCACGACTATCACGACTTTCTGGAGAGTAGTTTGCCGATCCAATGTATGCAATATTATCTGTTAAGACAATCTTTGAATGATTCTGGAAATGGAAGAAAGTCTTTAGCCCCTCGTATTTCTCGGGATTCAACTTCTCTGTATAATTCTCAATACTGTCTCTTGCCTTCTCTCGAGGTGTCTTACCAAATTTCGGCTTTTCCTTTGGGTCATAGTACTTATCAAAGCGACTAGGAATATTCGTAACTACCCTGATATCTGCAGTCGTTGAATATTTTTGAAGTAAATTGTTCAACTCGTCACGTTTTTCAGAGATGTTGTAAGTCGCTACAAAAATAAACTTTGCATTTGGAAAATCATCTATGACCTCTTGATAGCCCAGTTCCCCTCTAGTTGTGATTAGTTCGATTTTACCAAAAGATATAACTTCTTTTGCCATAAGTATTCCCCCAAGGATATGTTTGTTGTACCAACTATACTAATGCTCTACCGTCTGTTCCCTTAGTCAGTTTGAATTTTTCATCATTAGTTACTCCATCGTGTTCAATCTCAATGACCCCGACAAATCCTTCAGTAACATCATATCGGGCTTTTGACCAGACATTGAAATAGGGGCTAAGTTCTCTGAAATTCCCTACCCTGTCAGTCAAAAATTCATACATCTCACGGGAAGGAAGGATTAGGACACCTCCAATTAGTTTTCCATTTAGAATCCCAGTAACAATCTTGTTAATTGCTCTATGGGATGAACTGATGTTTCCAGTCTCCCACTCTACTGCAAAGAATTTGTCACCTACAGGAAAAACAGCATCAATAGGTCCCGGTTTAGTATTGGTTACGCCAACATCAAGCCTGTATTCAAGCAGCCAGTCTTTTTGTAGAAGATACTGTAAAAAAGTATCTTTGATGGGCTTTACTCCATTAGCTTTCTTTTCACCATAAAGCAAGAACTGACCAGAACCAACAGGATTCTCCATTTTCACGATAGCTTCCTCAATTACTTCCAGAATCGAACCAATCTTTTGGCTACTCTGGCCGATGTCAACAAGCTGTACAAATTGTTTCAATTTCATTAGAATGTCCCCTTTTTTGTGATCCACATGGGATGTATTGCCATCTGGATCTCATCATAAATGTGATATTTGTATTTGTCAACATTTATTTTTGGGGCGCATTAACAAAGATCTGCTATTCGTTTATGTTATGATAAGAGTGGAGGTACTACTATGAAGAAGAATAGACTATACGAAATATTAGGAGTTAATAATGACTTGGAGTTAAAGGAATTTGCAAGGAAATCGGGAGTGTCTGTAAAGAAATTAAAATACTACTCTGAAGAGCTAATATTGCCTGCAGAAGATGATCTTCAAAAGATTTTGCAATCCTCTGGTCTTACTGAGCTAGAGTTTAAGCTAAAGTTAGGTATACTCGACAGAAAAATCATTTCTATACTCGGAGATAAAGCTTCCGAAATATCCCAGTTATTAGGAAACGACTATCCTCGTGAATTGCAAGATAACTTTTCAATTAAACCTTGTTTTCAAACTGAATTAGGGAAATTGTACCAAGCTGATTGTTTGCAACTCATGCGTACGTTGCCGAAAGAATCAGTTGATCTAATTTTTGCAGATCCTCCTTTTAATCTAAATAAATCCTATGAATCAGGAATAAACGACAAACTAAGTAAAATGGAATACTTAGATTGGACAGAAGAATGGGTATTAAGCTGCGTCAATCTCTTAAAAGAGGGTGGATCATTTTTCGTTTGGAACTTGCCAATTTGGAATACGTACATTTCGGAAATCCTTAACAGACACCTTACATTTAGGCATTGGATAGCTGTTGACATTAAATATAGACTACCAATACAAAACAGATTATATCCTTCTCATTACTCCCTGCTTTACTATACAAAGGGAGAGAAACCATCCACCTTTAACACCCAAAGGCTCCCCCTGGAAATATGTAGACATTGCGGGGGAGATTATAGGGACTACGGTGGGTACAAGGATAAGTTAAATATTAATGGTATCAATCTGTCTGACGTATGGTATGATATACCGCCAGTGAGACATAGTAAGTACAAGACTAGAGAAAGTAATGAATTATCTCTAAAGTTGCTTGATCGAATTATCAGTTTGGCTAGTAACGAAGGGGACTTAGTCTTTGACCCGTTTGGTGGAAGTGGAACAACCTATATCACAAGCGAGTTATTAGGTAGGAACTGGATTGGCTGTGAAATTGGTCCAATCAACACAATCATTAATAGATTTCAAGACATCCAATATCACAGAGAATATCTTGATAAAATTAGGCTAAGTACTAATAAGCTTTTTACCGAAGAGGCCAGAAGGTTGAGAGAGAAGAATGGTCATTGGCTACCCGAAACTCTAAATAAAAAAAAGAACGATAACAAAGCTCAACAACTAGATATTTTTGAAAAATAGATAGCAATATTTTAAGCTCTCTTAATATTTTATGGAGAGGACTCCTTTTGATGGTGGGATAGCCATAACAATCTGCACTGTTGTCATTCCTCATCTAGAAAAAGGATTAGGAAAGTTCATTAGGAGATGTAAAGGTTATTCTAATGAGTGTAATACTAGCTAGATTTTCAGAAATTGGGTATATAGAAACAGAGTCTATATACTTACATAATTGGAAACGAGATTGACTTGCTTTTGAAAAAGGATTTAGACGAAACAGTAATTTACATCTAGCTTAGGGGCTGTCCCATAAGTCATTATCTGATTTTTGGGTCCCCACTTTCACAGCATATAAGCATCCCGCCCCACTTTTGATAGTGAAACGGGATGTTTTTTTTGTTCGTTTTTAGGATTTAGCCATTCGGGATTACCCTTTTGGGACAGCTTCTTTTTTGTTCTTGAGCTAACACTAAACGAGTTTAGGGATAAAATACTATATATTGTGTTAAGTAATATTTGACACACAAAATATGGATGTGGTAAATTTTTCATAGAACGGGTGTTTGTAATGGTTTTTCAGTCTTATGAAAGCGGGGATGATGATGGCTAAAAGTAGTAGTCGAAAGGTAAGTAGTCCTAAAATGGCTACAAAAGCAGCTAAAGTTTTGAAGAACTCACGTTCAAGTACTACTTCAAAATCACTTGCTGGCTCGGTTTTAGCTCAAGCAAAGAGTAAGAGAAAGTAATTTTGACAAAATAGCTAAAAGGTGTGATTATTACTTGCTTTCATTTGTCGAGATGCAACCGTATCTACCAATTGTACTGTCCTTTGTCACTGCTACACTTGGATATATTGTGGGTATTAGAACGAAGAAATTTGAGAGACTCTATAGTCATGCTCAGGAAAATCTCAAAGATATTTGTAGTCCGATGTTTCATGAACTAAAAAAAATAAAGCGAGAAGAAAGTTCAGAACAACGGGAAGAGTTACTGAAAAGTTTTTTTGAAAAATATACTGATTCAACATCGAACGTGTTTAAACTAGCTAACAGGTTTATGCTTTCATGGTTTTATGAAATGGAAGAAGAATTCATTGGCTTTTTAAAGGATCGAGAGACCGAAAAGTGGAAAAGTTTTTGGTACAAGTTTGAAGGTTTCTATACCATGTTAGAGAACGAATATTATGCTAATTATGATCTTGTATATCGTGACTTCAGATGGATGCGTTCGATTTGGAAAGGGAACTCATTACTCAGAATTGTTCAAGAAATGATAAGATTTTTATATGAGATCTCTGTATTTATTGTAATTGTATCTGCATTCATTTTATATTTTACAATCTATGATTTATTTGTGGATACAGATCTCATCCCTAATGGAAGTATTCAAATTGCAATTATGGTAACTCTATTTTCTATAGTAATATGGGCTCTAATGAGCATTATTGCTAGTCATTATTTATCTATGACAAAATTAGACAGTAAGAAAAGTGTAATTGGGAAATTTTTTTTAAAGAGGTTTCCTAAAGTGTTTAGTTTCTATGATAAATGGCTCGGAAATCAACCTAAATGGGTAAAAGAAAAAATAAAGGTTCCTGAAATGTATCAGAAAGAGTACACAGAGTGTGATAAAAAATCATAATGGAGATAAAATAATGTGCAATCTTTTGCAAAACAGTTGTAATTCAAAATAATGTAATACGGTGGTCAAGAATTTTGAGCAGGAGCATTATATCTCATAAATATCTGTTAGGGAGGTAAAATGAGTTACTTTAGTAATTGTTATAATTCCCTTCGTTATCCAGTTGCAAGTGAGGATAGGTTTGGTTTGCGGAGAGCTCAACTCGGAGCGATACACGCTATTGCATCTCATTTTACACTTAGGAATGAACCTGCAATTGTTGTTATGCCTACTGGCGCAGGAAAGACAGCAGTATTAATGATGACTGCTTTTGTTCAAAGAGCGACCAGAGTTTTAGTTATTACTCCAAGCCGACTGGTTAGGAATCAAATTGCTGAAGATTTCAGTAACCTGGATGTACTGAAAAAAATTGGGGTTCTAGATCAAGAGGTGCACAAACCGAAAGTGTCAGAGGTTGTAAACATAATTAGTGATTCTTCTGGTTGGGATGCAATTCGAGAATACGATGTAATTGTATCAACACCAAAAAGTATTAGTCCTGCTTTTGAAAATATTGCCAAGCCACCTGAAGGGTTTTTTGATTTAATTCTTGTTGATGAAGCACACCATAGTCCTGCCGTGACATGGGAGGAAATACTAAAGTGTTTTCCCGATGCTCAAAAGGTTTTATTCACAGCTACACCTTTTAGACAAGATAGGAAAGAAATAAAAGGTAGGATTGTATATAATTACTCATTGTCCGAGGCTTATAAAGACAAAGTATACGGAAATATAGAGTTCATGCCTGTTAAGGCAGAAGGATATGATAGTAATGATATTGCAATTGCTGTAGAAACTGAAAAAGTGTTTTTGGATGATAAGGAAGCTGGTCTAGAACATTATGTTATGGTAAGAACCGAATCAAAAAAGAGAGCTAAGGAATTACAGGAAATTTATGAAAAAAATACAAAATTAAATTTACAAATGTTAAATAGCGATTGTTCATATAAGCATATTAAAAAAACAATTGAAAAACTGAAAAATAAAGAGATTGATGGAATTATCTGTGTTGATATGTTAGGTGAGGGATTTGACTTTCCTAACTTAAAGATTGCTGCAATACATACACCACATCGATCATTAGCAATTACTTTACAATTTATTGGGAGATTTGCTCGGACAAATGCCTCTAATATAGGAGTAGCGAAGTTTTTAGCAGTACCTTCAGAAATAAGAATTGAAACAGCGAAGTTGTTTCAGGAAGGTGCTGTGTGGCAAAAGATGGTAACCAACTTAAGCGAAAGTAAAATGGAAGCAGAAATAGAAGTTAGGGAACAGATTGAAAAATTCGAAGTTCCGGCAATTTATGAAGAGGAAGCAGACGATCTTTCATTGTATTCACTTAATCCTTATAATCATGTAAAGATATATAGGGTTAGTGATTTTGATATAGATGGAGATATTATCCTTCCAACTACGATGACATTAACTTTCAAACAAAAGAGTAAACAGTTGAACTCAGTAGTTTTTATTACGAAGGAAACGCAAAAACCTTTATGGTCTAATGTCAAAAAGTTTGAAAAAGTTGTATATGATTTGTTTGTGATTTATTTCGATATGAAAACGCAGCTGCTATTCATTTGTGCATCAAGAAAAACAGACGCGTTATATGAGCAAATAGCAAAATGTTTTACATCAAGTAACCCCAAGCCCTTACCATTAAGCTTGTTAAATAAAGTGCTAATAGATCTAAAGAATCCGGAATTTTTTAATGTTGGTATGCGTAATCGTGTTTTAAGTAGCAATACGGAGTCTTATAGAATTATTGCAGGAAGCAATGCACATAAAGCAATCAGAGAAACAGATGGTCGTCTGTATCACAGAGGACATTTGTTTGGCCGAGGGCTTGATAAGAATGGGCAGTTAAATACTATCGGTTTCAGTAGCTCTTCAAAGGTATGGAGCAATACATCATCTCAAATCCCACACCTTATTAAGTGGTGTCATGAAATTGCTGTCAAAACTTCTTCCAACAAAGAGGTTACAACCAACTCCGCTCTCGATCTTTTAACAACAGGAGAGATTGCAACAAAAATACCTGAAGGTATCATTGCTGCAAATTGGGAAAAAGAGGTATTTTTAAATCCAATGGAAATAACCTATGTTGGAAATGATGGTTTGTCAAGAAGAGTACCATTATTAGATGTTGATATTGAAATTGATAGAGCTAACTCAAGTGAAAATAAAATATCGGTTTCTTTTATCTCAGATGGATTAGATTATACTTTAGATTTCAAACTAAATGAGGAGACTTTTTTCCAGGCCATTGACGATGAAAAGCAAGTTCAAGTAATAAGAAAAAATTACTTTACCGAATATAGACTTCCACTTCTGGACTACTTAAACTCACGCCCGCTAAACTTTTATTTTGCTGATGGTTCAATGTTAGACGGAGTTAATCTCTTTAAAAATAGCCTGAATCCACTTGCTTTATTCAATCCAGAGCAAATTGAAGTAATTAATTGGGACGAGCAAAATGTAGACATACAAACCGAGTTTGGGGATTTAGAGTCTGGAAAGATAAGTATACATGATTTTTTAATGGAGTACCTCAAGTCAAAGAATTATGATGCGGTTTTTTACGATCATGGAAGTGGCGAAACTGCTGACTTTATTGCTATAAAGGACAACCAGTATAGACTAAGTTTTGAGTTTTATCATTGTAAAGGTTCTGGAGATTTAACCCCTGGAAATCGCGTCGGGGATGTTTATGAAGTTTGTGGACAAGCAGTTAAATCAGTGCAGTGGACACAAAGAAATAATATTTTACAAAATAAGCTAAAAAGACGTAAAGATAATAAGTTAAAACATAGAACACTACAGAACAGATTTATCGTTGGTAATGAAGAGATTTTAGACAAACTATTTGAACAGGCTAATTTAAAACACAACTCATACGAGATAATTATTGTTCAACCTGGGATAACCAAAGGAAAGCTTGATAATAAGATTGCGGAAATACTAGCTGCCGCAAACGATTATCTCATAGGTTCTGGTTGTCAAAAGTTAAGGGTTATGAGTTCAAGTTGAAATCTGTCAGGCTTCAAGGTTCAGCATCATGCTAGTGTGCTGAACCTGTTTGTTCTGGAGAAATATGTCGAGTTCTATGCATCATGATAAAAGGTTACCATTTTTAAATCGTCTAACGGGCGTGATAGCATGGCAAGGTTAAAGTTGAAGAGTGGCAATAACGAGTTAGAAATTGAAAGCTCAGAAGAAGTTATTAACAATCAGTTGGAACGAATTGAAAGCCTCTATTTGATGCTTTCTCGACGATATCGAAACTCGCGACAAACAAAAAACCGATAAGCTCACAATAGAGGATATTTTACAAATTGATTTCGGGGAATGGATAAAGAAAATGAAAGTTAAGACGGATAATGTAGTCCTTTTCCTTATTTAACTATTGGGTTTTAGCCAAAACGGCTATTCTACCCAATATGTGATCACTGAAGTACTATTAGAACCATATTAAAGAAATCTAGAAAAGCAAATTTTTATCAAGGAGAAGGTCATGGCTAAGAAATTTAAAGATCTGTTTCCCGATTATAAAGCGTACTCTAATGAAGATTATTTAATGAATAAAGTGACGTACCAATTACTGAAAGAGTTATCATTTAAGTTGCCAAAACTTTTAGCAGAAAGTGTTTACGTTCGTAAGGGATTAAACTTAAATGGTACGTTAAGAAACATGTGCGATATTGTTTCAGGATATACCAATAACGATAAGACCACGAATTGGGGATGGGATTTTATTATTAAAGATTTTGAAAACCAAATGCTCGATTTTCAGGACCTCAAATTTCATAAATTTATGGATTGTGTCGTAGATTTGAAAAAGTTTATTCTCAATCCTGTACAAGAATTTAATGATATTTTCGAAGAACATGATTTTGGCTACCGATTAACTGATGATCTAGAAAAGCCTTGGATTTGCGTAAACCCTAATATCGGGATGGTTATTCATATTAAGGAAGTTATAGCAACTACAAAAGAAGTTTGCAAGCAAACGGCTGACCATATTAAACAAGCAAAAGAGCAATTAACCAGAGCAACTGAAAGCAGGGCAAGAAAAGATGCCATAAGAGATTGTTTGTCTGCAATGGAAGCCCTTATGAAAAAGCTAACAAATACAAAAAGCATTGATGATGCTGACAGATTAATGCGTGCTGATAGAGAAACATGGGGTCCTAAAGTCATTGTAAGTGAGGGTATCAAGTTATGGAAATTGTTCCATGAAGATTACACCGATATAAGACATGGTGACTTTAATAATAGTGAAATCACATATGAAGAAGCGATATATTTTGTAGAAAGAATCTTATCATTCGTGAAGTATATCTCAACTCGCACAGTTGATGACAAAGAGATTGAGTTAATTTTTTAATATCAGATATTATGAACAACTAGCACTTGTTTTGTAGCTAATCTTTCAGAGGATAGGACAAAGTAGTTGAGGAAACTATTTTTAAGACTTAGAAATGGCACAGAAATGGAGTGCCCTCGTACCCATATAAAAGTAAGAGCAAAAGTAATATGTGCTTTTAAAAATTTCGTCGTTAGAACCATTACGCTGAAGATTTTCACACGTAGCACGTCAAACGGTCATTTTTATGTTTGTGAAGAAAATTGACCGTCCGACCCGTTACGCTGAGCCGTATCATAAGTGACGGCAACGGTTTTTTGGAAAGGAACGCGTGTTCTTATTTCTTTATTAACACTTTACAACGATTATGTTATAGTAAGATGTAGTACGTCATAGAAAAGGATTGATTTAAGTGGATCTTCGTACTGAAGAAGATGTTAAAATAAAGGCTGTTCTTCCGTATCTTAAGGAACGTGGCTTCGAAGAAAGCATGATGGATTTTGAAAAATCAATTGTAGTTCAAGAAGGACGAAAACAAAAAACAATCTTTGCTGATATTGTAGTATATCTTGAGAAATCAAAGAAAACTCCCATTGTGCTTGTTGAAACCAAGGCTCCCACTGAAGTAATAGGCAAAGCAGCCAGGGAACAAGCAATTTCTTACGCAAGATTACTTGATAAAATAGCTCCTTACGCTGTTGTTTCAAATGGATTGGGAACACAAGTTTACCACTCGATTACTAAAGATAGATTAGGAGATCTTCCAAATCGAAAAGAGATCACAAAAGATATTGTCTCAAACACCATAGGGCCTGCCTTAATTGCTTCATTACAAAAAGAAGCAAAACATGAACTATTTATAATTGATGATGTCCAAACATTCAAGAAAGTTTTGAAAAATTGCCATAATATTATTAGAAATAACGAGGGATACGATCCAGTTCAAGCTTTTGATGAGTTATCTAAAGTTTTGTTCTGTAAAATGTATGAAGAATTTAGTAATACTCAAAATAATCGCTTTCGTTTGTCAATATTTGATGATTTCCAAAAATCTAATGTAAATATAGTTAGAACAATATTCAGTGAGACTGTAACGAATCCACGGTACGAAGGTTTGTTTCGAGGTGATGAAACGATACTTCTACATGATCGTACGATTCGTGAAATTGTTGCTTCTTTTGAAGGTTATGATTTGTCTTTAACAGCCTTTGATGTAAAGGGAGAAGCATTTGAGTTTTTCTTGAGTGACACTTTCACTGGAGGATTGGGTGAGTTTTTTACTCCGCGTAATGTTGTAGAATTTATTGTTGACGCGATTGACCCTAAAATAGGAGACAAAATTGTTGATCCATTTTGTGGTACAGGTGGGTTTCTTATTTACGCCTTTGAGGTAATTAGTGAGAAAATTAGACTACAGGATTTTTCAGATGACCAGAGGGAAGCATGGCAAAAACAACTTTCTGAAGAAAGTCTATTTGGTACAGACTGGAAGGAGAGAACTGCTCAGGCTTGCAAAATGAATATGATTGTCCATGGAGATGGCCATAATGGGATTTATCTCCACCATGGACTAGAAAACATTGAAGGAAAAATTGAAGAAGGAAAATTCAATTTATGTTTGACTAATCCTCCTTTTGGTTCTATTGAAACAGATAAAAAAATACTAAATAAGTATGATTTAGGTAAGGGTAGAGAGTCACAGACAAGGGAAATTCTCGCCATTGAAAGAGCTATCCGACTAATTAAACCCGGTGGGAAAATAGGTATAGTAATGATTCACGGGCTTCTAGGAAACGAAAGTACACAATACGTCAGAAATTACATCCTGAAAACCTGCCAGATACTGGGGATAATAACTCTTAATGAAGATACCTTCCGTGGCTATAATGCTGGAGTTCGAACTTCAATCCTTTTTCTTGAAAAAAAGAAAGAAGCAGATGACGGTTCACAAAAACCAATTTTTATGTCAGTATGCCAAAATACTGGCTATTCTCCAACAGGACAGGAGATACCTGGTAACGAATTACCTGATATCCTAATGAGATACCAAGAGTTCATGAAAAACAAGAAACTTGAAAAAACTGATCGTTTGGGTTTCTTAATTGAGAGTATAGGTTTGGGTGCGAGATTAGATCCCCCATTCTATTGGGCTAATAAAGAGGATTTTGACCGCGGAAAAGTAAGTGAAAATGTTGTAAACACGTGGAACGAATTAACAAATGCTTTTAATTACGCTGATCAGGTAAAGGAATCATTAAAAATTGCCATCAAACAAAATGAAGTAGTTAATGGACAGGATTTGGTTCTTAAAACTGTTAAACTGAGTGATTTGCTAATAGAAGTCAAAAGGCCCGTAAAACTCGATCCGGATACGACCTATAGTTTATTGGGCGTGAAATGGTATGCAAAAGGAGCATTTCTCAGAGAAAATAAACTTGGGCGCGAGATTAAGGCCAGTACTTTATTTAGAGTTGAGACTGGAGATTTAATCTATAACAGATTGTTCGGATTTAAGGGCACCTTTGCTATGATTGGTGATGATTTGGATGGTTGCTATGTTTCAAACGAGTTTCCACTTTTCGTAGTACGGGATAATGTGAATATGGATAGGCAGTTATTAGCGAAATATTTACTCCTTTATTTCTCCAACCCAAAATTCTGGGAAAATGTCGAAAGGGTATCAACTGGATCAACAACAACAAGTAGGCTTAGACTTAACCAAAAAGTTTTTTTAAATATGCAAGTTAACATACCCTCAAATGAGGAAGATTTACAAAAAAGTGTTACAAGACTTCAAGCTTTCATTGAAGCAACAAACCAAATAACAGAAGCGTATGAAAAAATAAGGAATTTGTTGGAACAGTCAGGAGAGAGCTTATTGAGACTTAATTTTAATGAGTAGCATGAGTAAACCCTTGACGCAATCTTATAGAAAAAGGAAGACCAACAGTTACCACTGTAAAGTGGGAATGTTGGTCTTTGTTCATTCAACCGCCTAATAGATAATCAAGCGTTATACCATTAGCCATTACCTGTTGACCTTGCGGAGATTTACCAGTCTCAAAAATTACCTTCCAGTATTTGTAGTTTTGCTTACCTCCAAAAATTGTTGCCGAAAGATCACGGTTTTTCCAAAGTGATAGTAGAGTAAGGTTTCTCACACTCTTTGTAATAATATCCCATAAAGCGTCTGGAAACTTGTACTGGAACATAGCTGCCTCATTAATTACCATGTTTTGCATTAGGAAGTAACGCTTAATGACAGCTTTTATATATTCAAGCCAAGTGTACATGATTTCTTCTTTACCCATCCGATATGCTAATAGGTGGTTATCCGCAATATCCTCTCCAGATTGTACTCTGTTTTCAATACGGTTAGTACCAATAGCGGGATCAAACTTACCAATGTATATCTCGTCAGCAATGATATTCATTAACATAACGATTTGGGACTTCTCAAGGTATCTTGGATTTTCCCCCTCATCAATCTTGTAGTTTAGAGGTGTTTCAAGAATATCCTGATAAATAAAGAAGGAATAGAAAGTTTTTTCAATACTGCTGTACGATAAAGGCTTTTCTTTACCTTTACCACCAAAATCAATATAGTCCTTCAGTTTATTATCTGGGTGGTGGGTGATGCTGTCCCTTACATCATCTAATATGTATCGTTTAATTTCGCGTGATTCTCCACGGAAGAAATTGATTAGGTCTTGTTCAGTAAAATTAAACTCATCTTCATGTAAACCCACAGCCTTCTGGTAGCGGCTAATTCTCTCTTTGTAGAGGGAACTTCCAAGATGACGCTGTACAGATTTATCAAACGCTACTTGTCGTAAGCTTGTCCCAGCATTCGTATTGGTTGTGAGTAAAACGTCTGGGTCTGGATTGACAAATACCCGAACAGGAACCTCTTTCACGCCTAGTAGAATTTGAGCAGCCGTTTTGTGTTGACCGTCAAAAATATGAATAGTTGGGTTCTCGACGGTAGTATCAATCCACGCTAATGCAACGTGTAATTGAGGTCTCTTTTTGAAAAATTCCTCTACCAAACTATGCAGACTGGAACCGATTGCTCTTGGGTTGATTCTAAAGTCATGAAATAAGTATTGAATAGGTAGATTTACAAAGAAATACTCTGAATCACTGAGGGTATCCTTGTAAAGAGGAAGTCTATGAATATCATTATTCCCCATTTCAGGCAGTGAATATAAAATATATCCATCTTCAATTCTAAACCTAAATGGGAATTTCGCTCCCCCTGAGTCTTGAAGTACGTCATCAAGATTAGGGCTTCGGTTTTCTTGGCTAGCTTTTTCTTTAATCTTAGAAAACCTAGCCAAAACTCTAGCTACTCTTAAATCGGAAGCTTGCTTGCTTCTGTTACATGAAGAATGTGTTAATGCGAAATTCTCTGGAGAGTCTTTACCTCCAACCTTCAAAGGTTCGATATGATCAATATCAAGAGTGCTCTTGTGCAATACTAAGTCAATTTTTGTTCCGCAGATAAAACAATTATGTGCTTGAGAATCCCACAATTTATTTACTAATTCATCTCTTTGCTCTTGATTCAGTGAAGAAAGGTAACGAGAGTGCATCAATTGTGCTCCTTTCAAAGGAAGGTTATTGCAATTAAATGATACAGCAAGCAGTCTAATAATTTCCATATAATTCTGTAGTTTGTAACAGGATTAAACATGTTCTGACAAAAAATGAGCGCATCCCAGAGGATACGTCCAATTATTTGTTATGAGGCTTCATGAAAGAAGTCTGTTTTAAATGGGAAATCACGGATAATGGAGTCAATCCTCCAATTAATCGTATCTATTTTTCTATCATCAGTTACTGTTATCTCCTTAATCATCGCATGCACCAACTGCTTCCGCTTCCCATGATCAGCCCGCTTAAACACATTCCGAAACTCTCTTAGCATACCCTTCAAAACCTCAAACGGTATCGGAGCGGCATCACCAGAATGTAACTGGCTCTCGATTTCCGCTTTCCGTAACTTCAACCGTTGTTCCTGTTCTTTTAGTTCTTCCAATCTTTCTTTCAATATTTCAACTTCAAGCATATCGTTTTCGTACAGCGCCATATGCTTGCCCATTTTCCGTTTAATATCTGCCAGTTCCTTGTCAAGATGCTTCAATTCCTGCTCTAGTGGGTCTTTGTCTACTTCTTGGCGTTGACCAAGTTCCTTCGCCACATCTTCAGTAATCTGAGGCTGGCTTACAATCTTTTCAATACGAGCCAAAATCTCTTCCTCGGCATAATCAGCTCTCACGCTATTTGCCCGACATACCGCAGACCCTTTATTGGCAAACTGCCCACATTGGTAATACAAGGTGTATTTGATTTCTCCATTCTTGTTTTTACGTGTAGCACGCTGAGCAACCATCCCGTGCCCACACATTGGGCAGCGCATGACACCTGTAAAGGGAAAGGAACCATGAAACACCTGTGCTGGCTTTTCTGATTTTGACTTGTACAGGGCTTGTACAGTGTTCCAGAGTTCTTCTGTGATGATCGGTTCATGCTCACCATCTGCCAGAATGGGGCTGGCATTCGTACCTTTACGTCTTTTAACTGTCCAATTCTCTTGTTTATTGAAACGGATTTTGCCTACATAAAGCGGGTTATTCAGGATGTCTTTAACTGCCACTACACTAAAAGGCTTGCCCCATTTGGTCTTGTAGCCGAGGTGATTTAGTTCATTGGCAATCGCTTTTATCCCTTTTCCACTGGCGTATTTTTCAAAGATCATCCGTACCAATGCCGCTTCTGATTCCACAATTACGAGTCGGGTCTCCTTTCGTTTACGGAATGTACTGCCTTCCACTTCAACAGACTCATACCCCAAGACTTTCCCACCGTTCCATTTACCCTGCCTTGCACGTTGTTTCATGCCCATTTTTACGTTATCGATAATTGTATTCCGCTCCAGTTCCGCAACTGACCCCATCATTTGGAGAGCAAATCTGCCCATTGGTGTCTCTGTTTCAAAGTTTTCGGTATAGCTGCGGAAGGATACACCATGTTTTTGCAGTTCGTCTACGATGGTCAACAGATCAAGTTGGTTACGTGAAATACGGTTAATCTTCCAAACAATCACTTCTTGGAATAGCCCTTGTTTAGCATCCCGCAGTAACTGCTGAAGTTGAGGGCGTTTCTGTATGGACTTACCGGATATACCTTCGTCTTTATACTCCTTGGAAACAATATATCGGTTTTGTTTAGCGTATTGTCTCAATGTGTCCAACTGAGCCTGAATGGAATAGCCCTCCTCAGCTTGCTCCTCCGTACTCACACGAGCATAAATGGCAACGGTTTTCATGGTATCGAACATTTATAACGCCTCCCCAAGATTCTGTGCATTTCCACATGTGGCAGAGCCTCAACAAAAAGGAATTTTTTCAATGCGGCAACCGCATCTCAATCCCTTTCTTCGTGAAAATGTCCTATATAAAAGAAGGCGAGAACATCAAAGTTTACTCCCTGTATCTATGACGACTGTGAAGATAACAGGCTTTTTGAGATATAGAATTCACTTTGAGCCAATTACAGAAGCGGGCGAGTTTAGAAGTAAAGTGGACAGGTTTGGGGGGAATAATGATGACGGGATTGGATGTTTTATGTGTAATGCTCGGGTTATATTGCTGGGATCAGATTCTACAGCACAGATTAAAAGAATGGGCAAGCAAACACATATCACCTAGAAATCGTGCTAGGAAACGGTTTGTTATTCGGTCATTCAAGGTAAGAGGGAGATGAATATAACGAGAAGGTTTGTATCTGTAGGCGGATTCGGTTATTATCCTGCCGATTTCATCTGCTCAGTAACCAAGCTCACTGCCGCGTTAAGGAGTGAACAAAATGGCAGGAACAAAAGTGGCACTGAACCGATCACAAAAGCTGCTCAGCCAATTGGAAAAGCAAGATCGGGAGCAGATACAGAAGCGGATAGCCCGATTAGGCTTTGTTCCAGATGAAGTGCTGACTATGTTGCCGCTGGATAAGAGAGCTACAAGGGCAAGATTGCTCGTTTTCTTGGAATACGAAGAGATCAACCAGGCATGTGCCTGTTCACATATAACAGAAATTCATTATTCCTGTGCGTTTTATCCCAGCATAATGATCGACTACCTACATTATTTGCTGGATGAGGTAGGGTTATTACCAGCAGAAGAGATAGACGTTTACAGAGATTTGATTGTGACTAAGAATCCAGATGTAACAAAAGCCTTTAGCCAGTTGGAAAGGAAGTGGAAAGCATGTCTAGCTCAGGTGTAACCGTTGAGACCAAGATACCCCTGCCGGATAATACGGCAAACTCGCTTACATCCATCATGACCATTACGGATAAAGAAGAAAGAGGGAAGCAGATCACTACGGTAGACCATATGATCTATCTGGACAAAGAAGCGGGGAAGTCGAAGGTGTCAGGACATCAAGTGGCATTACAGCAGATATTTGATAAAGTACTGCATGGGAAGAAGCTGAATCGTACCGAAACAGCGACCCTATTGAGAGCAATAGCGGCTGTAGTAGAGAAGTAACCCACCCCATAAAATCTTCTTTTACTCGGATAAGAAACTTATGTTTCCTCCAGCTACTCAATGCCAGCGGTTTCGCCCATGATGGGAACGAGTTCAAAAATTGCACAATCTATATCAAAAAAGGTAGGTTTTTCACAATGAGAAACCTGCCTTTTTCTTATGCTTGGTATTGCAATTATAAGCACCCCCCTGTTATGTGGCAGATATGCGGGAGGAGTTGTGCCGTCCATGATAAAGAGATGGTAGCCGATTTTTGCAGAAAAAATTTCTGACGATGAAACACCTTGAGGGAACCGATCAGCTAAGCAAGTCGATAGGCGAAAATCGACTGATCGGTGCCGAATTGGTTCGAGGGCTTCCGATTTTGAACAGATCGAGCAGTTGAACAGAAAGGATTCAGCCGTGTCCATATCATTAGTATATGGTTGGGATGTGATATGTAGGAGTTCCAATGAACTTATAGGGCAAATTTCAACGAAACGGGCAGGGACGATAAAACATACCAGCCAAGACAGATCGCCTATAAAGTTCCTAGGCTAAAATCGGTCTGGTCATGTGCTGAAGAGGGTGACCAGAGGCAGATTGATTTTAATGAGTAACGAAAGCAATGAAAGGATGGAATCGAAATGAGCAATATTGTACGTATCCCAGTGAAAGCAGAAGAGACCAAACCGAAGAAGCGGAATGTGTATGTCCAGTCTGCCAGTGATTTGAAGCGGCTGCTCAACAACACTATCAATGAACTAAGGAATGGTGAAATTGATAGCAAGAGTGCCAACTCAATTGGTTATCTGGCGAACATTTTGCTAAAAGTGTTCGAGACTGAGGAAGTTATCCAGAAGGTGAGAGAGATGGAGGAAAGATTTAAGTTAATAGATGGAAGGGAGCAGTAATTCTGTAATAAAAATTTGTGATTCATCCTATAAAGCGATATATAAAAAAGTAGATTGTAAGCGTTTACAATCGGGGTTGCAGCATTTTTTTAGCTTTAATATTATCAGCTATGTCAGTTGATAATCATTTCACTAGGAGGTAATAAGATGTTTTCAAGAAACAATGAAATTAAGTGGGTAATGACTAGTCTCCCAATTCTGCATTCTGTCGAGTTTAAGCAAAAAGTTATGGTTCCTTCTTTACCATTTCCAGTAAAACTAAAATACTTAGGGTTCTACGAGAGTATAAATACATTGCTATTTGAAAATGTTTTATTAAATGAATTTCCAGTTGAACACGTTTACAGTATTAAAAGTAATGTTAAATATGTTTTGGTAAATAAGGATAATATATTCATTTTGGACTATGTTCTTAAGAAAGGGTTAACAACTCCCGTTTGGATATTAGAACATAATTTCAGTACAGCGGAAAATGAGGTAAATCCATTTAAGCTAATGCATCCAGAGTACGGTTATGAGATTGAGGCATCCATTATTGACGGCATATATGTTGGCGAAGGCATACCTGAGGAAGTTGATAATTTTGAATTGGGCATATTTGACTGTGCATCATTAGAAGGATTACGTTACGGGCATAGTAATGATGATGTAAAGATTGAGAAATCTCATTCAAAAGAAGACCCTTTTCTAATATCCAAGAACATAAAAGATGCGCTAAAGGAGATCATGGAGGGATGCTGAAATGATTTTGTTGCTGATAAAGATGGACAAAGAGGATAACCTAGCTAAGAGTAAGGAGTCATTGGGGGGTCTCAGCATGTTCGGATAGCAACCTAGTCTATTACTAGGGGATGAAAAAGTAAGTAACAGTGGTAATAGAGGCACATTATCCCAAGGTTACTATCACCTCAGCGGAAAAAGGGGCGTAGCCCCTCCCCGCAGGGGTAGCAATAATTCTTTAACTTTCTTTTTCTCTCTTTTACTTTCTTTTGGGGAGAAAACTATCCCAGTTACGTATGGTAGTAGGGCAGTATTTCCTCTCAAATCCTACGGTTCGCCTCTTAAACCCGCCACTTGCTCCTCTCACTTTCTACCCTTCACCTCTTAACACCTCCACTTGGTTGAAGTGTAGCAGTTGAGAGGTGGAGACATTGAGAGCTAGGGTACTCCCAAGTTGAGTATCCAAGCAGATCAGAAAACTGGATATGCGCCATGTCTGGAACATGGCGATTCTTATTTTATATACAGGATATAACAGAAACAACACTAGCTTCAATGGGAGGTGAGTGCATGGTATCAACATCCAATAATGATCTGACAAGGAGTAGATCATTTCACTTATTTAGCGAGCGGGCATTGGACACGATGAATCTCTGCGGGAATAGAGGCAGGCTATCTCAGGGAGAGTTGGAGCCAAAGAGAGTCTACAAGGCATCGAATGGTACTAATCTTACACTTTATCGACCTTATATTGATGGAAAGTATGAAGAAATTACACAGAGCGATATGGATGTCTTACGAGTGATTACATCTGTTTATATAGAAAGAGAGAGCATCATGCACCCATTTCCTAAGCCTGATCCGATGGAATGGGTTGATGAATCAAGGCCAGGTGCAAAGAGAAAGATAATGGAGCTAGAAGAAATCTATTCGCTTGGAGAAGATGGGCATGTTGTGGTGGTTGAAATTACTCCAGAACAAATACGAAAGCGATTGGGTGGGATCAGCAATAAACGACTCCCTACCGACAAGATTACCCGTTCCCTGCAACGTCTCTCTCAGTTGAGAGTGGAAGGTATCTATAAGGTACGAGCCAATCCTAAAACATTGAATGTTTCCATTGATGGAACACTGCTATCTTTTGACGTGTGCAAGGGTAAGAATCAAAGTGTATTATACATGGTCTACTTCGCCACTCAATGGGGACGATTGTATCTCAATAATGTACAGTGGGGAAATCTCATACACATCCACGATCCTAAGTATCTAGGGCTTAGTGATGGAGAAAAAAACATTTTATTTCCAGTCTTGGCGTTCCAATTCTTTAATTGGAGTGAAGATCGGCTACTCCAGTTCCTCAATATGAAGATTGGTAAGTATCGGAAGCGAGCCATTCAATTGCTGGACAGCTACTTGTACAAGTTGGAGGAAGCGGGTTACCTAACTTGGGAGAAAACTAATGGGACATATCAAGTAACGAGACTGATTAATCCGACGAAATACTCAGTAGAGTCCTATGAGATAGAAAAATACGAGAATTCGATTGCCCGTCCAGAAAATCATACGGGACAGGTAACAGAAATTGAAGTTTCTTCGACACATTCGTTTTTACATGAAAAGTGTGACGTCGAAATGGAAGCAGGGTCAGAATCTTTGATAGAACAACACAGGCGAACAGGAGACCGACTTCGTGCTAAATCCGAGAAGACAATAGAGGATATGGTACGTATCGAAATACTAAAAACGGTAGAGAAACTGTATAGAAAATTACAAAAAACAACCGATCCAGAGTTGAACACTCGAATAAAAAGGCGTTATATAGAAGAGGAATGGCATAAACTCTCTCCATTTTATTTATGGTCAATTGACTGGTTTCACAGTAAGTTGGACGAATTCAGTAGATATGAAAAAGGAAATGAGATATCCGAATTTTTTGAGTATATATGTGCAGACGTGGAACTTCAAAAGGTTATAACTGAATGGGTAACTGAATTAGAAAGAGATTATGGAATACCATTCAATACACTCGATACAGAGTAAGAGTCAACTTATGCCCTCCCGCTTTTTTTAGATAGAAAGCATAGGGAGGGCAAACATAATGACAACGGATGAACAGGATTTATACCAGCAATTTATTAAGGTTCTGGCAGATATGCTGCTGGATGATATTAAATGTCTGGAATGAACAGCAGAGGGGACGTGCTCAGTTTATGCACATCCCCTCTCTGCTTTTTCACTTATTTCATATCCTTTGCTGGGAATCATGGGTATAGTTGATATACAATTGCTCCCCACATTTTGGGCAGTTATGATCATAAGCCTGGTTTTGATTCAAGTGCTTTTCATCTGACTCCCTTGTATTGTATGTCATCTGTTGACCACAAAAAGTGCAGGAGTAGTGAATTTTATAAAAAATAGTGAGCGAACTGAAATTTTCTAGCAAAAGGACTCCGCCAAAATAACCTACGACAAGGATTACAATGAACAGCAAGATACTGCCGGAGATAAATCCAAAGTAACTGGCGATTAGCCCAATAATTCCAGCAAAGACTTTTGAATTCAAGTTGGGCTTAATTGCATGAGTTTTATCCAGATATATAGTTCGTTTATTGAGTTCATCACGATAGATTTTTTCTCGATCTTCTTTTGAAAGGGTTGCTAACTTATCCTGTATAAGTTGTTGAGCCTTCATTTGTTCTTTTTCCAGCTCTTCCTTAAATACAATGGCTCTTTCCTCGGGAGTAAGGTTCAATATGCTCACCTCCATTATTCCGTGATAGATGGGTGATTAAAAAACTGTAGTAACGCTCCTTCTGGGGTGTAGGTGCCGTCTAGCTGTTTGTGAGGACGCTTCACATAGATCAGAGCATTATAATCATAACCAGGGATGACAATGGGATTTGTTTGATCAGGCAGTTTAACCTCAAATGTAGTTTTTTGTCTAAGCCCTCGGTTAATGACAAGATACTTATTATCGTTTTCTTTAAACTCAACAACGATTTTAGGCATGGTAAAATCGATTCCACTTTTCGCTAAGTCATCGGCACACTTCTGGAAGTATACTTGTATGAATTCACTAATAAAGTGGTAGGCAGCAATCTTTACGAAGATTTTTCCTTTCATTTTAGTTAGGTCTAGGTCGTTAGGGCGTGGAGAGTAGAAATATGTAAAATAAGCAGTGTTTGTTTTAGCATCAAAGGACAATTGTCCGTCGGCAAGATCCGGTCTGTCCTCAGTGAAGGAATGAGACATATATTCTTTTATTTGTTTGGTTCTACGGTAGATCAGGTCAAGATGTGCTTTCTGGACAATTGGGAAATGGTTCTGAAAAATATGCTCGTAGCTACTGTCTACACCGTTTAGTAATAGTTTTACACCGCCAACATTGTTACCATTATTGGTATCTAAGCTTGAATTTTTAGGCTGTTTAGATTGTAAAAGTGATACGATCTCAGGAAAAGGTTCTGCCGCTTGTATTGCAGTGGAACCATCTCGGTACTTTCCATTTGGGTCAGCACCTGCTTCAAGTAACATTTTGACCAATTCTGTGTTTCCGTTGTATGCAGCCCAATATAGAACAGAGTCACCTTGTGAGGATGTAGCATTTGGATTTGACTTATATTCCAACAATATTTTTGCAATGTTATTAAAAGCGAATTTATTTCGGTCAGTACTGCCAAATGCTGTAGTAAGCAAAAGCGGCTCACCCGAATCATCTTTTGTATTAGGATTCGCTCCTTGTTTTAGCAAAGATTCTACGGTTGCAGGATCGTTTGCCTCAACTGCCTTTACAAGCTGCTTATCTAGCTCAGGGTTTGGAGTGGGAGCGGGAGTACTTGTTTGAGTGACTTGGGTAGTTGATTGTTGCGTAGGGGGTGTGGATTGTGCCTGTCCACACCCAGTTACAACTACTGAAGCAACGATAATCCCACTAATAAGCTGTCCGTACCTCATTATTTGTCTCCATTCTCACTGGATTCGTTTTCAAGAAGGTTACCAAAACGGGTACTGTCTACTTCAAAACCCCTAGCCAGCCACTCAGGTAAGAATTTTTCGGTACATTCGACTCTTGCTCCGTTTTCTTTATTTACCATGACATAGATTTTTGTGTTTTCCATGTTCACTCATCCCTTCAAATTGGAAAAAGTAGTACAAAACTAATATACAGTACTCATTAGTACAATTAAAGTATTTGGTTTTGACTTTCCGTTACTGTTGCAGGTTTTCCCGCTTCTCTAGTCTGATAGAGAGGTGGTTGCGGTGTCGGCATTTCTAAAGTCAGTTGGTGAACGGATTCGTTCAATACGAAAAGCGCAAGACTTAACACAGGAAGCCCTTGCTGAAAAAGCTGGCCTCCATTACTCCTATATTGGCGGTGTGGAGCGGGGAGATCGGAATATCTCGCTTGAAACACTGGAAAAGATAATTGATGCACTGGGAGTATTGCCGGTTGAAATCTTCCAGTTTGATTATGCTGATACTGAGCATGAGCAAATAGATAAAAAGCAGGTAATTGATGCTTTGAATTCCTTACTGGTAGGTCGAAATGTAAAAGAAGTAAAGTTGGTTCATCGGCTTGCAAAAGACATACTTGCGACAATTGATGAACAGAAAAACATATAAATTATGGAAGCAACACGATTAGCCCCATTCCTCAAGCAGAGGATGGGGCATTGCTATTATTGATGTGCTTCAGCCTATGAGCGAGGGTGTTCTTCTCCAGTTTCACATGAAGAAGCTGGAGTTGGGCTTGTTGGTTCTTGTGGTGAATGTCGGTCAGTACGTCTTTGAGCGTTTCAAGGTGCAGATTGCTGGCATTCGTGTAGGCGTAAGTGAGCGTGGATTCGATCATCTGGTTGTAGGTTTCAATTTGTGCTACCAGGTGATCTTCTTCGTCAATAAGATGCTCGTAGCGTTCGGAAGCTTTTTGGTTGTTCATTTCAATTCATCCCCTTTTTGCTGATGAAGCGGGGAAATCCCGCTTTTTTGGCATTTTTTCAGCAGGGGAGCAGGGAATTCAACCTTTAGAATTCAGAAAAACGTGTAGATATGGAAAATGTACAAAATACATGTTAAATTTTGAATGGTACCTATTACCTATACTTTTAAGTACCTATACTTTTAAGGCAAGTATATTTTTATTCTCCGTCGGTAAAAAATTAATTCTTTTCCCAATTATAAAAATATTAGGATGGTAGAAAGTGAAAAGACAGACTAAGCTAACATTACGGAATTTAATATCGAATGGGTATTTTCCAGCTGAGCTTATTCCTCCATTTAATACCAAGGATTTTGGAAAACATGTAAATAGTATAGTATCATCAACAGTCGGAATGAATATACAGATAAACGGCGACAAAATTTTAAGTAGTAAGTGCTGTATCCATTCAATACCAAGAATATTACATCATCGTAGAAGTTTAGGCATACCGAATCCTTTTCATCAGTTAAAACTTGCACAAACTATAGTCGATAATTGGAAGGATATAAAAAAACATGTATACAAATCTAAATATTCATTAACTTTACCCGTAGTAAAGAGTGGCTCACCAAGAGCAATAAGTCGATCACATGATTTCCGTGATATTCCATCCATAATTCCGATGTTGTCTACTAACTCTAGATACGTTTTGCGAACTGACATTTCTCGATATTACCCTACAATTTACACACATTCTATTCCCTGGGCTTGTCATGGAAAGGCTTTTGCTAAAATAAAGTCTAATAGAGGACATAATTATTATGGTAATGCCTTAGACACTCATGTGAGAAATACTCAGGATCAACAAACTATAGGTATTCCTATAGGTCCTGATTCATCACTCATTATTTCAGAGTTAATTGGTTCGACTATGGATATGGAAATATATACTGAAATCGGAGCTAAGGGTATCCGTTATATCGATGATTATTATTTCTTTTTTAATACAACCTCAGAGGCAGAAGAGGCCTTAACAAAGTTACATAAAATCGCAAAAAAATACGAACTTGAATTAAATCCGGAGAAGACATCGATTTATTCATTACCTGATTCATTAGAACATAAATGGACTTCAGAAATTAGAGGATATGAGTTTCACAAATCATTAAAAAGACAAAAAACCGATCTGGTTACATTTTTCTCTAAAGCATTTGAATATAGCAAGAGTTACCCTAACGAATATGTACTGAAATATTCATTGTCAAGGATAAAAAATGAATTGATTGATAAAAATAATTGGGATTTATATGAATCATTAATCTTAAACTCAATAATTGCTGAACCAAGTGTTTTACCTACAGCAACAGAAATATTCTTGGCGTATTACAATTTGGGATATAACCTTAATCTGAAAAAAATAGGGGAGACTATTAACAATATTATTGGTCACCATTCGAAACTAGGGCATGGCTACGAGGTATCTTGGGGTCTTTGGCTTGCTAAAACACTTGGCATAAAAATAAGCAAAGCTTCAGCCAAGGAATTATCTCAAGTTGAGGATTCAATTGTAGCAATAACGGCTTTAGATTTAAGGAATACTGGTTTGATAACTAGTGGATTAGATTTAAGTGAGTGGATGAACTACTTAACACATGAAAATCTTTATCAAGATAAATGGTTATTTGCCTACGAAGCCTGTAAAAAAGGGTGGGTAACTCCTAGTAATAATTACATTTCTATAGACCCTTTTTTCTCAATTCTTGAAGCAAAAAATATAGAATTCTATAATCCCATGTTACAAGTCGTCGCTGCCTCACCAGAAAACGATAGTAATACTCATGTAGTAAATACTGTAGAACAGGGTTTCCGATACGTTATTGCAGGCGGCTATTAGGTATTTATTTCGTTGAAATTATTTATGGTGATAAACCATTATAAAAACAGCAAAAGCGGTTTTTATTTTCGTTGCAGATTTTCAAAACTCGGTGAACCGCACCAATAGTGATAAAGCAGCGAATCAGAAAGTTAAAGCGAAAATACTGAATTTGCAGTTCGGGTCAAGCCTGGCCACTTATACTTGAACAACTCGACAAGCGCATGATGGCGAATAACGAAGATGCCTTACGCAAAGAATGGCCATCTCACGAAAAGATGGCCCAACATTCCTGTTTAGTGCTTAACGTAAAAACTCCGAATCCTTATTTCCTAACCACAGGCACCCAAAATTCCCCGTAAAAAGTACCGTCACCGTTATCTTTGCGAAAAGTTGCATTTGGACCGCCGATGTATGCATAATCCGTGATTCGGGGCAAAACTTCACTGAAAGCATGGTAAGTCAGCTGATCAAACAAAGCTTCTTTCTCCCCGTTTCCTGCGACCACGACGTATTCGCTTTCTGGAAACTCGATGATGCGCGTTGCGTCAGCCACTGATTTCCTGGCTTCAACCGCGAAATAATTCCACGGTTTTCCTTGATAAACCTCGTTGACTGACCATTCACGATCATCTTTGGCGGCTGCTTTGAGCTTGTCAAAACGTCCATCAGCCTTGAGTCTGCACCAAAATTCGGCTTTTTCTTTTTGCAAAGCCGACATGTCCTGGAAGTTCGACTGGATGGGGAAACCATAAGCGGTCAATGTGAATGATTTTTTGTGTTCGATCGTGTAATCTGCCATGTGAGCGCTCCTTTATCCGAGATTAGTCCCCGACTTTTTTTACACGAAGCCACATTTCGCCGTAATACTTGCCATTTTCAGCTGGCTTGACGAAGGTGGAGTTGCCCGGCCCCACGTATTTGTAGTCTGTAATTTGTTGCAGCATACCGCCGAAAACTTTTCCGGTGATTTCATCGGCGAGACTGTCTTTGTCAGCGCCTGTGCCAGGGACGACGAGATAATCGCCGGCAAGGAAATCGAGGACGACTGTGCCCTCCAGTTTGAACTCACCCATCACTCCGAAGCCCCGCCAAGGCTTGCCGTGGACGCTGTAGTTGATTTGATATACTTGTCCGTCGGCGAGCGCGAGAAGTTCAGCAAGCTTGCCGTTTTCCGTAATTTCTGCTTTTAATGCTGCAGTTTTGGCCGCGTTGCCAGCCCAATCGTTGAAGTCTTCAAATGTAACACCGAAAGCCGTCATTTTGAAGTTTTCCGGGATGGTTTGGATGGAGTATTGAGTCATTTTGTTCGCTCCTTTGAGGTTTTATTTTACAAGATTGATTCTATTGGTCAAATGTATCAAAAAGTGATACTATTTATATACCATGAAGAAAACGGAACGAATTAACCTAATCATGCGCTACATCAATAATCGTGCGCATTTTACGATTGCCGAGATTCAGCGGGAGTTCAAGATTTCCCGCGCGACGGCGATTCGCGACATTAATGAGATTCAGGCAATGGGGTTTCCACTGACGACTGAAGTTGGGCGCGGCGGCGGCTACCATGTTTTGCAAAACCAGTATTTGCCCGCCGTTCGTTTCACGCCGGATGAGCTGAAAGCGATATTTATCAGCTTTATTGCTTCTAAAAATTCCCAGTTACCTTATCTGCATAATCGCCGCTCGATCACTGAAAAACTGATTGGCATCGCGTCCCAAACCCAGCAAGACGAGCTGATCGAGCTGAATCGCATCCTGCTTTTTGAAAATACGAACCCTGCCAATCCAAACCTTCTGGAGCTGGATGATGCCGCGCCTCCGGAACTGAACCAACTCATTTCGCTTGCTGTTCGGGATCGGCACTTGCGCTTGACTTATGAACTGAGTCCCGGCTGGCCGCAGTTGATGGACGTCTTTTTGCTGCACATTTTCAACTCGAATGCTCAGTGGCTTGCCGAGGTTTATGATTTTGATACGGATGAGTTTCGGTACTTGCCTGTGGAGATGCTGCGGGATTCAGCCATTTCCGAGCAGAAGATGCCATGTTCTGAGCAAGAGATTATGAATAAAAAACGGCTTCGTACACGGGAGTCCAATCTTGTTGTGAAGCTGGATGCGACCGGGATTCGGCGTTTTAAGCGCATGCACCCGCCGGGGATTATTTTGTCCCTTACCGGGATGTTCCAGTCAAGCGGGATTTTTCATGTTCAATTGGATGTGTCCGATGCTGAGGCGCTCGAGTACTACGCGGATTGGCTTTTGTTTCTGGGGAAAGGGGTCGAGTTTGAGCGGATTCCTGATGAACTGCGCAGGATATTGGAAGAGCGTTTTGCCAAATTAACATTTCCTTGAACTTCATCCAGGTCCGGCAACGAACAGGCTCCAAAGGGGAAGTGTCTGTATGGCTTCATTGAACGGGTGTCATTACATTTCGCCGTTGGAGTGTTTCGGTGATTCGCTTAAGGCGCCTGCTGCAAAGCCTCAGCCCTTTGCCGTGAAGCTGTTGAAGCTTCGGGTACTCGGCGGACCGGGAATACCGCATACCGGTGGAACGCGCCATTATTGCGATGGTGGCCAATCGTGTGCTCGATCCCGGGCAGCAAGCTGGCAGTTGAAGACCAGGTGGATCGAGAAGTCGTCATTCCACAACTGTTATCCCTCGATGGACAGCATGGCTACCGGGAGATGGACTTCCTGCTGGAGGAGGCCTAGATGAGCATTGTAAATTCATGAAAACGTTATGCCGAAAATTTAGATTTTCAGCTATGATCAAAGAAAAGAGAGGGGGTAGTTGTTTGCTTCCAACTTATCACGATGTGAAACATGCGATCTCTCCGTCTTTCGATCAGCTTGAGGAATTGCGGAGACGATTGGTAGCTTCGAGAAGGACGCTGCGATTCATTTTATTCAGTATCCTGGCATTGAATATCATCTGCTACTTATATGCACCTGCCTTCGTTCTGCCTGCCTTTGCAGGATTGATCATCATGATCATCGTATATTGGGTACGGAAGAAGAAGGCTGCAACGCAATTTCGAGCGGTGTATAAGAATCAGATCGTTGCTCCACTGACTCAGAAGATGGTGGAGCTCTGCAGACTACCTAACCATCATGAACAATATTCATATGTGTGCGAGTATCATCCAACAGGTCGTGTGGGGGATGATCTCATCCATCGCTCCCATCTGTTCCCTTACAAAATTTCTTCCATACAGGGTGAAGATTTATTCATTGGCAAGTTAGGCTTAACGAACTTTCAATTTTCGGAGCTAAAGATTTTTCAGGAGCAAGATGGCACAGATGATGGTATGACACAAGAGTTGATCATGTTTCAAGGCGTCTTGTTTGTTGCAGATTTTCACAAGGATTTTGAAGGGCTTACCGTGTTGACTGGGAATATGTCATCGACGAATAGCCGTGTGGGGAAGTTCATGACGCAATTAAGCAAGAAGCTGCTTGAACGCAGGATCGACGCTGCTACTCAGACCATCAAACTGGAGAATGAAGCTTTTAATAAAGCGTTCCAGGTACGCGTATCACACGAAGGAGAAACGCGATACATTCTCTCATCCAGTATGATGGAGCGTCTGCTTGAATTTAAGAATAGTGGAAAAGGGAGATACGCTCCAATCAATATTTCTTCTGTTGATTCTTGTATGTTCGTATCCATCTGGAATCATAAGGATCAGTTTGAAGGGAATATCAATCAAGAAATAAACAACGAGGCTGTTGAAAAGCTATATCAGGAGTTGTGCTTTTACTTTGGATTAATCGAAGACTTTGATCTGAATTCAAGAACATGGAGTAAGGCATGATGGATATGCTCCGCAACCAGGCAGCGACGTATTGAGAAGCCCGTCGAATTGCCGTCAAAATATGGTAGACTAAGAGGTAATCCCAGCCCAAAGGAGCACCTCTTATGTCGTTTCTAGAAGGTTTTTTTGAAGAGCTTTATCGAAAGAACAAAGAATACCCTAAAAATAGCCGTGTAACCCCAATCCACCCAAGGAATTACGCGAATGCATTAACACAACTAATGGCTCGGCGAATCGGGAATGTACTTCATGAACTAGCAAGTGACGAAAAGTATATTGAAATGTTCAACCTTATTCAAGAGCTCGATCAAAAAATAGACGTCCATTCTCATATAGACCTACACTCGCCCTTATCAACTGTGCACTATCGATATGACGAAAGAATACTTCCAAACATCTACCCAGAACTATTTTTCACTAATCCTATGTTGATTACCAATCAAGGGCAGGGTACTCATAACTTTTTCAAAATACTAAAAACAGAATTACAGACAGCAGACCAAGCAGATTTTATAGTCAGCTTTATCCGCTGGTCTGGACTACAACTTTTATTACGTCCCTTCGATGAACTTCTTAAGAATGGCAAGAAAGTTCGCATTCTTACTTCTAGCTACATGTCTATTACAGAGCCAAAAGCTTTACGAAGGCTCATGGAAATGAAGCACGTTGAGGTGCGGATGTTCCAATCGGGGGATACATCTTTCCATACGAAAGCATACCTATTCTCGAGGCTATCGGGCTTACATACAGCGATCATCGGTTCCTCCAATCTTTCAAAAGCAGCAATCAGCTCCGGATATGAATGGAATGTAAAATTGCCAGATGCTCATCATACTCTCATCTACCAACATGCAAGGCAGTTATTTGAAGACTTATGGAACGATTCACGAGCTGTTGGGTTGACGGAAGCTTTTATCCATCAGTATGAGGACTCTTACCAGGCATATCGTGCATCCAACAACTCCTCAACGTATCCATTTTCTTATCAATTTGGAAAACAAATAAAATATCCCATAATAGCAGCCGAATCAAAAATTCTCTACATGGATCATCAGAAAACCAAGTTAAGACCAAATCCGATGCAGGAAAAGGCATTAACAGCGCTTCGGGAAACAAGAGAGAACGGAAACACAAAAGGAATCGTTATCGCTGCTACCGGCACGGGGAAAACGTATCTTTCCGCCTTTGATGTACAACAAGTGCAAGCAAGAACCCTTCTATTCTTAGCGCACCGAGACGAACTGCTAGAGAATGCAAAGAAAACGTTTGCTAATGTATTTGGTGCAGATGACTTTATGGGGAAAGTTACGGGAACCACGAAGGAGTGGGATAAACCTTTTCTGTTCAGCACGGTACAGTCTTTACATCGGGAGGAAATCCTCAACAAATTCAATCCCACTTATTTTGACTATGTCATCGTAGACGAGTTTCATCATGCTGAAGCAGATACTTACAAAAAGATCATCGAGTATTTCAAACCAAAATTTCTTTTGGGACTGACGGCTACTCCGGAACGGATGGACGGCAAAGATGTATTAGCGCTGTGTGATCATAACGTCGTGTATGAGATTCGCCTTCATCAGGCTTTGGAAGAGAATCTGTTAGCACCATTTCATTATTTTGGACTAGCAGATAATACCGTTGACTATGAAAAAGTAGAGATAAAGAATGGGCAGTTTATTGAGGAATCGTTAGTTCGTGCCCTAAAGACGCATGAGCGAGTTGACTATGTTTTAGAAATGATTAGGAAGTTTGGTCACGACGGCGAAAAACGCAGAGCACTAGGGTTCTGCGTCTCTATTGAACATGCCCGGTTTATGGCTGAGGAATTTTGTCAAAGGGGATACCAGGCCATTTATCTTACAGGTGAGGATGCACCAGCTTATCGGAAAGAAATGGTTCAGCGCTTAGAAAGTGAGCGTGATCCACTTGAATTTATTTTCACAGTCAACATTTTTAATGAGGGTATCGATATCCCTTCTTTGAATCTGGTTCTCTTTTTAAGACCAACAGAATCACCAACGATTTTTATCCAGCAGTTGGGACGAGGATTACGAAAATGGGAAGGAAAGGAATATGTCACCGTTCTGGACTTTATCGGAAATTACCAAAAGTCGTTTATCATCCCGCTTGCGTTGGCAGGTCAAACAAACCATCGGGCTTTTGATCGGGATGCTCTACGTGTAGCCATCCAAACGGAATTTGCTAATCTTCCAGACGGCTGCTTTGTCGATCTCGAGGAAATTACCCGTCAACAGATATTAGAAAAAATACAAAGTATTCGTATGGATCAAAATCAAATGCTAGCCAATCTTTATTCTGAGTTCAAAAAGGAATTGGGGCGATCACCTGAAATTGAGGATTTCCTTTATTCAGCTGTGGCTCCCGGATTACATTTTTTTATTCAGAAATATGGATCTTGGGTGGAAACCAAGAAGAAGATGGATGATGGTAATGAGTGGGATAAAACTCTACTTACTCTCCCTTTAGAACTGGAGATTATTCAACGTCTCGAGCAGATGTATCCTGTGAAATGGCCGTATGAATTAGCCATCCTCTCTTTGGCGACACGATATGATCGAGTGAATGTGTCACAAGTGGCATCGTTCCTCGGTGAGAAATTTGGAATAACGGTAGATGAATGCAAGCACAATGGATATATTCTCCGTTCGATGCAAAAACTATCAGAGCCCTATAAAAAACAGAGGTGGTCATTCGGATCAGTTAAAGATGATACCTTTGCTGTGGATGAGCTCATCAAAAGCACTTGGGCGCAGCAGCATTTCAGCGAATACGTTCAAAAACGATTGGAATATGGATTAACTGAGTTCCGTAGAACGTTCAACGTCCATTCCTACTTCCAATCCCATCAGCAGGTACAGCTGTATCAGAACTACACGAGAAATGAGCTCATGTATCTTTTCCAATCCCCAGCCAAGGAAGGTTCTTGGCGAGAGGGGATTAGCAAGGTGGACAATCACTATCTTTATTTTGTTACCTTAAATAAAGGTGATGATACAGCGGAACATCTCAATTACCATGATTACTTTATAGATCAGAATCATTTTCACTGGCAAAGTGCGAATCAAACCTCCCATTCTTCTGAAAGAGGCAAAGATTATATTCATCACAAGGAGAGAGGTATTCACATTCATTTGTTTGTTCGGAAGTTTGAGAGTATGTATGGCAAAACATTACCCTTTATGTACGTAGGTGAATTAGAATATATTAGTAGCCATGGTGATAACCCAATGAACATCACATGGAGGCTGAAACAACAACTTCCATACGATATCTTCCTTGATTTTGTCCGCTAAATGGAAAGGAGTCAATCATGAAAAAAGTTGACGTAGTAGGTGCTGTTATTACAAACGAAGAAGGGAAAATACTCTGTGCACTTCGATCGCAACAAATGTCTTTGCCAGGCATGTGGGAATTTCCTGGGGGCAAAATTGAGCAGGGGGAAACACCGGAAGAGACGCTTGTTCGCGAGATTCAAGAAGAACTCGGATGTACGATTCAGGTAGGAGAATTTATTACGGATGATGTTTACGAATACCCAACAGTAGCGGTTCGATTAATAACCTATTTCGCTAAAGTGGTCTCAGGCACTCCGGTTGCAAAAGAACATGAAAAGCTGGAGTGGGTTGACTATGAAGGTTTGATGAAGTTGGAATGGGCTCCAGCTGATTTACCAACGATCAAAAAGCTAATGAAGGAGTCATTTGAAAATACAAAATAACTAATGTCATGTCAAACTCTTATGTGATCATCCTAGAACATTGCCTTTTTGGAAGAGTCGGCGGGGCCATCAATTCTTGTATAAGAAAGGACTTACTCGTTGAATTGGAAATAAGGGTATGATAGGATTTCAATTAACAATAATTTTCTATACATACGAAAATTCCCCCTCTCTTCCCAATAACGATTGGTTTCGTTTATTGAAAATGTAGAGCGCTAACCATTCAGGTGGCGCTCTTATTTTGTTTTCTAAGCCTTTGGAAATAAAACATGAAATACATACAGAAGGTGAGGAGCGTATGTTGAACAAAATGCTAAGTCCGTTTACTTCAATCATTTCGCGCTTAAAGTATGGACAAAAGTTTATGTTGATCAGTGTGTTATTTATGATTCCAGTTGCGATCCTTCTATATATTTGGGTCTCGACACAGCAAGATGAAATAAATTTTATCAAAAGTGAACAAGTTGGTGTGGAACAGGTCAGTGAATTGATGCCTTTCATGTTACAAGTACAACAGCATCGTGGGCTTGTAAATGGTTATTTGAATGGAAATAAAGAGGCAAAGGTTCAGATTGAGGCAAAACAACAAGAAATTGCAGAGTTGATTGAACAAATGGAAGCGAAACTTCGGGAGAAAAACCCCCCTCAATTTTACAAGAAATGGGTTTCCGTGAAGAAAGAATGGGATGTTATACATAGTTCTTATGAAAGCTTAACGGCATCGGATAGTTTCGAGCGACATTCTAATCTGGTGAATCAGATAGAAGAGCTAATCGTTAGCGTTGCGGATGAGTCCGATTTATCGCTTGACAGTGATATTAACTCCTATTACACGATGAAACTGATTGTAGAGGAATTGCCTGCTTTGATAGAAGGCTCCGCAGTTATCCGCGGGCGCGGCAATGGGGTTCTTGCATCGGGAACACTGACGGATGAGGTCAAAATGCAGTTGCGTCTGGAATCATCCAGGAGTCGGGAAGCTCTAGTCAATCTAAAAAAGGCGATTGCCAAAATTGCGGAAAACAACAGCTCTATGAATAGGGAACTGCCTAAGAAAGGAGAGCAAGCCGCACAAAAAATTGAAAACTACCTTAGCTTGCTTGATCAGGAAATCTTAAACAAGCAAAGAATGAGCATGAATCCCGATACTTTTTTTGCTGAGGGAACGGCTGCGATCGCAACAGCAGCCGAGGTATTCCAGCTTGCCACAGTCGAATTAGATCACACGCTTCAGGAGCGTATCCATGATTCTGCTGCTGCGCGTAATACAACATTGTTGATAACGGCTGTAGTTTTGATATTAGTAGCCGTATTTTATGCGGCATTCTATAGAAGTGTTATGGACACAGTAAGTGCCTTAAAGCAACGAGCGGAAGCCATGGCAAAGGGCGACTTCTCTCAGGATATCGTATTACATACCAGGGATGAGCTGCAACTTGTAGGGATCGCCTTTAATGAGATGCAAAAATCGATGAATCGCGTGCTAAGCAACAGTCAACAGATTGCAGCAATCACATCTGAATCCTCCCGGCAGCTCACTGAAATTTCACGAGAATCTACAATGGCTATGCAGCAAGTGGCTGGTTCTGTACAGGGAGTGTCGGAAGGGACAATTACACAAAAGAGAACGACAGCTGAAGCAGCAACCGCAATGAATGAGATGTCGAAAGGCGTTTTGCGAATTGCTGAAGCGGCATCAGAGGTTGCTATGGTTGCCATGCGCGCGAATGAACAAGCGCAGCTTGGGAATCAGCAGTTGGAAGAAACCGTGAATCAAATGGCAAGCATCAAGAAAACGCAGGTTGAGTCTGCCCGGATTGTAGCCAAGCTCGATGAGCATTCGGCGCATATTGGCCAAATCATTCAGGCAATTATGGATGTTGCGAAACAAACAAAGCTGCTTGCCATGAATGCGAATATCGAAGCTGAGCGTGCAGGAGAGTATGGTCGTGGATTTGCTGTAGTTGCGCAAGAGGTAGGAAAACTTGCGGAAGAAACATCAAGATCCGGGAAGTCCATTTCGGACCTGCTAACGGTTATTCGCTCCCTTGTTGTCGATACGGTATCCGCTATGGATTCCATGCAATCCGAGATGAATGTGGGGATGGAATCGATTGAACGCACGAAGGCAGCAATTCATCGCATTCTTAATGATATCAGGCTGGTAAGTGAACAGATTCAGGAAGTATCTGCAACTTCTGAAGAAATGTCAGCTGAAATGGAGGAAGTAACAGCCTCCATTGCAGAAATATCCGATATTTCCCATAAGACATCGGATGAAGCGGAGACTATGGCTGCAGCTGCAGAAGAACAGCTTGCTTCCATGGAACAAATCCAATGTTCTACCGAGGCGCTAAAAGATATGTCCCAGCAATTGCAAGATGACCTGAGCAAATTTACATTGCGAGAGATGACGGTCTGACAGGTTATCATAGGAATTATAGGGTGGACTACCACATTCAGTTGTATGGATAGCAGAATATCTTATCCGTTGTTGGACTTGATCCACGGGCTTTAGCCCATCGCGGCGCATGGAAGAAGTTATAATGCGTACCCGCCCACAACAAGGCATGCACAACTTGCTGTAAATCTTGCTATTTCTATGGCGGACTTCTTATACTCATCATGGGAAGAGAAGCGCACAAATACTTATACTACCGCATAATTTGCAAAGGAGCTGCGCTTGTACAGCTCCTTTGGCATTTTCGCCGATAGACCCGTTAATCTGAACCATACCATAAGAATTTTTTCGTGCCGATCTGTTAATTAGTTCGGAACGCAAACGCGGCGGATCGGGTAAATATCAACCCCATAACTAAACAGAGCAGAGTAATGCTGGCATTCAGTGATAATGCATAAACTACACGGTCGTATCTGAAATCGTAAGAAAATAAATCAAGGAACGAAGGGTACATCATAGGAGCAAGCTCGCGGGGAATAAGCCTGTTAACATACAGCACCCCCGAGACAAATAAAAATAGGGTAAACAAAAGATACGCACTTCCGGTTCTTTTACATAGCAAGGCAGCAATCAGAGCTACAGCCCCTAAAGCGACCAATCCGGTCAGAAAGACGAAAAGAGCCATGAGGTCAATTCTGCCGGTAATTGATGGAACATGAAGTCGGGCGATTGCTCCTACAGAGTTGATCTTATAAATGAAGGGAAAGGAAAACAAGATGGAGCCGACCAGTACATGAATCACGATATACCATAATCCGTACACAACGGAAAGGAGCGCGCACGAAACAAATTTCCCTACCCACCATTTACTGCGGGATTGCAGCCGCACCAATATGTACTGATCGTATTCGTTGAGCTGAACGATCATCCGATAGATAAAAAGCAAAAGAGGTAACGTAGCGAGCGTCCAACTGATTACCTCCAGTATTTTGCTGTGGAAGAACAATCCGCCGATGGATTTTATCAATAAAAGAGAGAGATCGACGGATGGGACGTCCACAGACCTAACAGAAATGCCGTGGAGGACGGAGAGCAAAACAAATAACAACGTGATGAAAGATACGAATGCCATTGGTTGTGAGAACAGATTGATTTTCAGGTTCGTTTTCAATTTTCGTCACCAACCTGCCTAAAGGTTCATTTTTCTTATTCGGATGAAGCCAAAAATCAAGCTTATGATATACCAGCATGACAAGTATCCGTAAGACCACATAAAGGAGGGAGCCAAAAGCTGGTTTGCCGAAAAAAGTTTGGTTGGAAGCCTGGGAAGCAGAAACATATGTGTAGTCAGCATCCATTTATATGCAAATCCGATGCTATGGTATCTTGCAAAGGTAAAATAGGACAGCATACACAATATTGCACCGATGACTAAAGAAAGTGAGTGATGATGGGTGTATAGACTAAGGATCGAGAGTAAGGTGCTTACTGTTGTTAGTGCAATAACAAATGTAGGAAAAATGGAGCTGTTGAAAGCAATGAGAGGCGTTGTGGAAAAAAATACAGAACTCTCCCCGATTGCGTATGACGTCTCAAGCCCCGCAAAGATTCCTATGAGCAGTGGCAAGATCATTGCCATTATCGTGTATAGTACCGCCATAGTGAAAATAGTGAAAAGTTTGGAGCTGAACCAGTTCATACGGGTAGTGGCCCGCACACTAAGATAGTGCATATATTGGTTCGTTATATCAAGCCTTACGACATCAGTCGTCATAATGAAAAATAGCATGGGCAAGATCATCATACTTTGAGTTGGGCTAGTTAAAAATGAGAAGGTAAATTCCCAAGTAGAATGATGTACCCCTATTTGCGTTTTTAAGTAGAACAGCGAATCTATGCAAAGTAGGCCTGTCCCTAGAATCCATCGCCAAAAGTGGCGAGAAATCAGTTGGGACAGTTCAAAAGTCAGCATGCGCTTCACCTCTAGGCAGAAAAAAATAGAGCTGGTGTTGTTCTTTCAACGTTTTTGTTTTAACGTGCGGTTTTCTAAGCTGAATACACGGTCACAGTATTCTTCGATCTCGTCCTTATGGTGAGAAACAATGAGGATCGCTGTCCCTCGTTGGATCTGCTCTTGCATAACGGTCGAAAAAATGTTGACTCCTTGCTCATCAAGTCCATTTGTTGGTTCGTCAAAAAGCAAAACGTCCGGATTCTCCATAATGGCTTGAGCGATCGCGAGACGTTGCTTCATCCCCAGAGAATAGGTGTGGACTGTTTTTTTGCTGGAAGGATCGAGCCCCATTTTTCTCATTGTGGAAATAACCGTGTCCTGGCTGATCTTTCCGCGAATGCCGGCGAGCAAGGTGAGGTTCTTCAAACCGGAGTACTGGGGGAGAAAAGAAGGCGTTTCAATCACAGCCCCGACAGAGGTCGGCAGGACACCTAGTAGGCCGGGGTATATTTTATTGCCGCCAACGTAAACATGGCCTTGGTCAGGATAAACCAATCCGGTTGCCAATCGTAGCAATGTTGTTTTACCAGATCCATTCGTACCAACAATTCCAACTACTTCCCCGGCATGAACAGAGAGGTTAATATCCTCCAAGATTGTTTTTTTGCCCAATTTTTTAAAAACATGATGAAATTCAAGGGGCTGCTTCATTTTCCATTACCTCGCTTTATACTCCAGGTGAACGTCAGATAGGTAGCTAAAAATAATAAGGCTATCATCGACAAAAATATAAGGGGAATCTCCAGGGTAGATTGCTGATAGATCAGGCCCCCGCTTAGGTATAAGCCTAACAAGTCCAACGGTGCGTAGTCAGACAGCTCTATGTTGTAGAAAATCATTTGCAGAACAAAGAGCAAAATCCAAGGGGCCACTAGTACAACGTATATATTCTTTGTGAAGGCAGCAAAGAAGTTGCATAACATTGCTAGCGCTATTCCATATAGAACAGCATTGCTCGTGATAAGAAAAATAAACAGATACGGATAGTTGAGAAAAATATACTCGGCGTAGACAGGCGTGCTTCCCTCTATAGCTTGAACCGTTTCAGTGGAAGGGAAGGCAAGCATGGCACCTATGAACATAATGAACTCAACAATATATACAAACAGGGCGACCATGATCGCGGCGGAGAGCAGCTTGGCAAAGATGTACTTTCTATAGGAAGCTCGAGTCAAGATATAGCGATCAAATCCCGAGCGTTTATCGCGCACCAGTGAGTCCCCGGCTAATAATGAAATAATCAGGGGGTAGACGCCTGCTAAAATGGATTCAGCCCCCATGCCTTGCGCGTAACTGAATGCGACAAAATAATTGTCATGGTACGGATCAATTTCCAAGCCAAAGGGACGAAATGCAATATAACCTTGAATAAAACAAGTGACCATTAACAATAACGCTACCCAAAGCTGCCAACGGTTTAGAAGACGGCTAAGCTCTAACTTGATTAGAGAACCCAGCAAATTAAACACCACCTTCGTGAAAACGTGTGTAAAGAGGAGAGCATAGCGAGCCCTCCTCTGCCGTGCCAAATTATGGCCAGAAAGTGTAGTCCACTCTCACAGGATCTGTATTGAAGAGGCTGGTTTCGAGCATTAACTGGATTTCCTGATTTTTCGTTGCAGAGCTTTTGATACTTGTTTTTGAGGTGCCAAGTCTGGTTTCGCTTGAAAGGTTATCATCAGTAGCATAATCTACTACGGTGCCGTATATTTTGCTGGTGGGTGTTACTGATTGGACAGAGCCGTATTGGGTATTACCGGTAGCAGGAGCGGAAGGAGACAAATAGTTACCACCATTAGATGGTACGTGAACTCCCTTTTCAGAGATTGCCGCAAATGCGGTTCCTGCTACAGCGAAAATAGAAAGCCCCAGCAAAGATGAAAGGATTTTCTTTTTCATAAATTGCAACTCTCCTTTTAACTTAGATTTAATTTACACCCCAATAATTACTATATATTCAAATATATGTATGTTGCATTTTGTCGAAAAACTCCTTTTTTCATAAATTTGTAATATTTCCCTGATGGTACAAGTCGCTTTACAAAGTTGTACAGTGCAGGCTTCCCCTCCTTTACTCTGCGGAGTATGACCGATCCTTGATCGTCCCGCTTGAAAATAACCTTTCATCGCTTCGATCAACGCAGACGCTATCTCCATTTGTGAATGCTAATCTAATAATTGACCACCTAGTGGTACATCGCTCATAAAAAAGTTGACCACCTGAGCACCTCTTTCCTGTATCTTGTAGTTGTCTAGACAACAAGATATAGGAGGAAAGGAAATGCTTCAGATGGCTAATTATGAGTTTATCAGGAAACAACACTTTCTGCTAGGGAAGTCGATTCGTCAAATTTCTCGCGAAACTGGCTACTCGCGTCAAGTGATACGAAAAGCCTTGACATCAACGGAAATCCCTGTTTATCAGCTTTCAAAACCGAAGCCGAAGCCAGTCATTGATTTTGTCAAGCCCATCATCTTGGAATGGCTGCGTCAAGATGAACAAGCTCCCCCGAAGCAGCGTCATACTGCCAAACGTATTTACCAGAGACTCGTTGACGAACATGGATTCACCGGCGGTGAATCTACTGTACGACGCTACGTCAGAGAGTTGCGGGTTTCTCCCCCTAAAGCATTTGTCCCTCTTGATTTCCCGCCAGGGCGATTTGCTTAATTTGACTGGGGTGAGGTTACGGTTCATTTACAAGGGAAACAAGTGAAGGTTCAAGTCTTTTGTATGCGTTGCCCATACAGCAGAAAGATTTTCATCAAGACATTTGCTCATCATAAGCAAGAGGCCCTTCTCCAAGGTCATGTAGATGCTTTTGAATTTTTCGGTGCTGTTCCCCAAGTCATCACGTACGACAACCTGACAACCGCCGTTAAGAAAGTATTGGAGGGCAAAAATCGCGAGGAGCAAGAGCGATTTATTCAGCTACGTGCCCACTACCTGTTTGAAAGCTATTTCTGTGATCCGGGAAAAGGAAATCAAAAAGGCCAGGTGGAAAACCTCGTACAGTTTGCTCAGAGACAATTTTTTACCCCTGTACCCAGTGTTTCTTCTTTGGAGGAGCTAAATCAAATCCTCCTTGAAAAATGTATCTCTTACGAGAATACAACCGTTCCAAGGTCCTCGTTAACGGTTGGAGAAGCATTTACTCAAGAGTTGCCCATCATGCTTCCATTGCCTCCACGGCCATTGGATTGTTTCCGTGTTGTACCCGTGAAAAGCAATACGCTATCCATGATCCACATTGAGAAAAATGCCTATTCCGTCCCGGTTTCTTATGCTTCGACCCAACTTACTTGCCGGGTGTTTGCTGAAAAAATTGAGGTGTATCACGGAAAAAGCCTGATTGCGACGCATGAGCGGTGCTTGGAAAAGGGAAAGGAGATTTTGCAATACGATCATTATCTCGATTTACTTCTTATTCGCCCAGGAGCAGTTCTTTATGCCAGACCATTGCATCAGGCAGGACTACCTGCCATTTACCAAAAGTTCTTGGACAAGTGCCGTAACCGACCAGGAGGGATGAAGGAGTTCGTTCGACTCTTGCTTTTGCACCGTGAATTCAATACTTCTCTCGTCGAAGAAGCACTGGGGGAGGCCTGCCAAAAAGGGATGTTCCAGTATGATGCCGTAAGGCAATTATTGTTTCAGCGAACGTTGCCAGAACACCGCCTGCCCCAACTCTCGTTGGAGGAGGATAGCTCTGTTCCACGTATTCAGGTAAAGGCCCCCGATCTTAGCCAGTACAATCGTTTGTTACAGAAAAGGAGTGTGGTTCATTGAGTACGAGTTTCTTACTTGAAACCTACGCGAAACGCCTTCGCTTACCTGCGATTAAACGTGTCTATAAGGAAATCGCCCATGATGCTGCTGAACGGCAAATTCCTTACGAGGAGTTCCTCTTGGCCCTACTAGAGCAAGAAGTTCAGCAAAGGGATGCTAACCAAATCGCAAGTCGCATCAAGCACGCCAAATTCCCTTCTATGAAAACGCTCGATCAATTTGAATTCTCAGCGATTCCGTCTCTCAACAAGCCCAAATTGCTTCAACTGGCTCGCTGTGAGTACATCGAAAAGACAGAGAACATCATGTTTATCGGAAACTCTGGCACTGGCAAAACTCATCTCTCCATTGCACTCGGGAAGGAAGCCTGCCATCATGGCTATTCCGTCCAGTTTTGGACTGCCGCTAAAATATGCAACGAGCTTATGGAAGCTCAGTCCCAAAAGCGAATCCTCCAGCTAGAGAGGCAATGGTTGAAAACGGATTTGATTATTTTGGATGAAGTCGGGTTTGTCCCTCTCAGTCGGACCGGGGCGGAGTTATTATTCCAATTTTGTGCGGCCCGCTATGAGAAAGGAAGCATGATCATTACCAGTAATCTGGAATTTACGGAATGGACACAGATTTTCAAAGATGAGCAAATGACGTCAGCCCTGGTTGATCGGCTTACCCATCGTGCCCATATCTTTGCAATGAATGGAGACAGTTATCGCTTTAAGCAGAGCATTCAAAGATCGTGATCATGAAAAAGTTACCCACCCGACGGGTGGATTGATTTTTGCCATGGTGGTCAATTTTTTGATGAGCACGGTGGTCAACATTTTGATTGACATTCACATCCATTGATTGGGTTTGCACGAAGATAAGCAAAAAACAACGTTTTGTTCGGAATTACCCACGTTCGCCGCAGATCCGAACAGCCCCCTACACCGTTCCGCCAAGCCAAAACAAAGGAGAACGTGAAGCTGCTTAGACGAGAGATATCCTTAGATGCTGGTGCTGCTCGCAAAAAAGGAATGTTCAAGCCGGATCCTCCAGCTGAACATTCCTTCTTTTATTGTCAGAAACCGTCCCAGACGACGCTCTTGTTGGTTTATGAAAACGAAATTGAACTAGTCAACTATCAGGAATTGGAAAAAATGTAGGGCAAACCCAACTAACCGAGTTTGCCCTACAGCTTAATACTAATCATAGGATGTATCTTGCAGGGCCTTTTTACGAACAGGCTTTAAAATAAGAGCCAATAAAACAACCATAGCTGCAATCACGACTGTTGAATAGAATAATCCTCCATAACCCTCTTGTGCAGCCATCCATGTAATTTGATCGATACTTGATTGGATGACATCTTTTAACGTCGGGTCATGAATTTGCTCTAATAAATGAGCGTAATCCGCGTCCGATGGTGTACCAGCAGTAGGCATAGCGCTGACTACCTGTTGGAATTCTTGCATCGCCTCTGGGCTTAAATCAGCAGCCTCCATCTTCTTCTGTAAAATGTTACCGAAGTCGCTTTGAAAAAGACTCGGGATTTGATTAAACCCACGTACAATGAATCCAGCATAAATGGTAGGGGCAATTGTCATCCCAATTTGACGGGCAAGAGAAAGCCCGGCTAGTGCTGACCCTTTATCCTTTTCCAGACGCTCTGTTGCTAAAATATTCAACGGTGCTCCTAAAAGAATGCCCATCCCAAGACCGGCGATACATGAAGAAATGACAAATTGCCATTTTACATCGATCCATGTAGGGAATAACACAAAGCCAATCGCCGTGATGAAACCAGATAAAAACACAACAAGAATGGGTCCTTTTTTATCAACAAGCACACCACCAAGTGCAGCGCCGAGCCCAGATGCTAATGCCAATGGTGTCATCCAATAACCTGAGTATTCAGCAGCTACGCCTAACACTTGCTCTGAAAAAGAAGGAATATAAATCATTCCTGCTAGTAATGCACCTGATAACGCACCAATGAGTAAAGTCAGCAAGTAAGTAGGGCGAACCAGTAAGCTCACTGGTAAGATCGGGTCCCCATTACGATTTTCTAATGAGCGGTTATAGAAAATCAGACCTGCAAATAAGACAATTCCTGCAAATAGGAAGCCATAAACATCAGCGGTTGCGAGGCTTTCGAGTAAAGAGGTACCTTCAATGTTTGTCAGGCCATACATGATACTAAGAACGGCTACAGATAGGAGGATCGTTCCTAATCCATCCAGTTTTCCAACAGAGGGCTCTTTTGTTTCCTGGATTTTTAGCCAACCGAACATAATTAAAATGACTGCGATTGGTACATTAATAAGGAAGAGGAAATGCCAATTTCCCGTTACATCCAAAATAATACTGCCGAGGTTAGGACCTAAAATAGCCCCAACTCCGTTCATAGCGCCTAATATTCCAAGTGCTTTCCCTTGTTTTTCAACCGGAAATGTACTCAACACATGAGAGCTGCCAATGATGAAGATTCCCCCACCACCCATTGCCTGGATGAAACGAGCAACTAAATAAAATCCAAAGGTTGGACTTAGCGCTACCAGTAAGGAACCTAGCCCAAATAAAGCAACTTCAACGATAAACAGTTTTTTTCGACCATATCGATCTGAAATTTTCCCTACAATTGGGATACTTATTGCTAGGCCCAGTGTATAGACGGTTACACCCCAAGCGCCCCAGTTGGCAGAAACGTCGAACGAACTGTTAATCGTTGTAAGAGCAGCACTAATAATCCCGTTATCTAAAGCCGCCATGAATACACCGATGCAGAACAGTGTGATCGCCCAAGTTGAACTCGACGATTTATTACTCATTCCTACATCTCCTTTTCCATTTTATGTCCATGCGTTTTAAAGGTTTATTTCCTCTTCTGCTAAGAATTTGCTGATCGAATTAATTTCAATATTTATAATGAGCTTCTCAGCCAATAATTATCTAATTGTTAATAAAAAACCCTCACTTCATTTATCTCGCAAACCGCATCATATATAGGAGGAAAAGCCAACCACATGGGGGTTGGCTTTTCACGCTTTCCTTGTGTAACAAGCTCAAAACGGAAAATCCAATTGGATGAACGAAAGTGAGCTTTCCACGTTGGCGGCGTACATATTCAATGCTCTTATTTAGCAACGGTTTTTGGTGCACGTACTGGTTTAAAAATGGATAGCAGGTACATTGCGAAACCTGCAATACCAATTCCTAAAATAGTGTTGAATGACTGGCCAGTGTAGAAGCCACTGCCGAAGTAAAAAATTTCACGCAAGCCATCAGCGGCAAAGCGAATCGGAATCCAGGGGCGAATGAATGTGACGAAGAAATCAGGAAGCATTTCTTTTGGCATCATGAGAACACCCATACCGAGCAACATCACAACCATGAATAACGTAATGGCTGGTTTGCCAATCCATGCAGTAACTGCGGATACTAACAAGAAGAAACAGAATGCGGCAAACGATACGAACGAACCAATTAAGAAGTAGCTCGGTATATTGATGCCAGCGATGACACATAATGTTGCAACGGTAAAGCCTGAGAATAGGGCAATAATGATCCCAAACAATATTTGGTTACCCATAAGGCCCATTGTTTGTTTGCGTGTTAGCATTTCTCTTTTCAAAATGTTCGATGTCGACAGGAATAAAATGAAACCACCGATTAATGCACCTACCCAAGCAGGCACCGCCAATAAGGTCGGGGCGCTACCGTTTGCAGTAGCGGCAGTGACTGCATTGAATACCTTTTCTTCGGCAACAATCGGATTTACTAGTACAGCTGCTTGGTCTGCATTCAGTTGTTGACCGTTCATTTGTGAAATAAAGCTCGCGGAATACTGGTGACTCAACTGTGTGACCATCGCGCTTAAGGCAGTTTTTGCATAGTTTGCACCTGTCACGTTAAAGCCTTGGTTCATATAAATTTGCAAGGTTGCGGCCGTATTATTCGTCATAGCGTTTTGTACGCTCTCGTTAAAGCCTTCAGGAATGACTAATGCTGCATAATATTTTTTGTCATGAAATAAAGCTTCGATGTTTTCTTCCTTTTCATTTGTAAAAGCTAACATCGGTTCTTCGCCATCAGTGCCTTTACTCATTTGGTCAACGGCTGATTGTACAGCGTCTACATGTACTCCTTTGTCATTCACCACAAGTGCAACTGGTAAATTTCTTACTTGTGGGTCTCCTTGAGCAAATAAGTTCACCGAAAAAAGAGCAATGATTAAAATAACAGCAATGGGAGCAGCCCATGCCAATTTTTCTTTAAATAATTTCAATAGAGCTCACCCTTTCTCAATATTCAACATGTTGTTCAGTGCATGTATATCTTATTATTTTGAAGAGAATATAAGCAATGAACAAAAGTGAACAGGTTGTTGAGTTTTGAAGGGGGAGGTAATTTTGTGGGCATTTATGCAGATAAAAATCGCAAAACAAAACAGCTCATTCAAACTTCATTTATGCAAATTCTGGAGAGCAAGCCGTTTGAGTCGATTACGGTAGGGGACATTACGAAAAAAACACAAATAAATCGCGGGACATTTTATTTGCACTATAAAGACAAATTCGATTTGCTGGATCAAATGGAGCAGCAGCTGTTTGAGGATTTAGGAAATCATATTGATGCATTGCAATCTCGCTATTCATCGACGCATACGTTTGAAAAAGGACAAGAGGAATTAGCTGCTACACTATTTAGATCCATTCAAATGCATGTGCCAACATTGAAGATTTTTTTAGGCGATCATGGCAGAGCGGGTTTTCACATTCGATTTAGAGATGCCCTTTCAGAAAAAGTTCGTTTCAATTTGGAGAAGAATGAAAACTTCCATGTAAAACCAAGAGTCCCGATGGAATACTTTTTATCCTTTATCACGTCTGCCTTTTTAGGATTAATTGAACAATGGGTGCGAAATGGTTTAGATAAAACACCTGAAGAAATGGCAGCTATATATATTGATATCATTTCCTTTATTCAAAAGAAATAACAAGTCGGGAAGCATGGACAAATGTTAGAGGGATCTTGCTACATCGTTTGTCCGCTGTCTACCGTAATCACTTGCCCTGTCATCGCTTCTTGCTCCAGGGCTGCACAAATCAATTGGGCAATATCTTCGGGCGTTGCCAGGCACTGCAGCAGGAGATTGGGGGCCAGGCGCTCCATCTGCTCTTCCCATCCCGCCCACCATCTCGTCCGGACGGCTCCCGGAACAACGCAGTTGACGCGAATGTGCGGAGCGAGTGCACGGGCCAATGATTTCGTCAGGGCGTGGACGGCCGCTTTGGATACGGCATAGGGAAGGGACGAGCCAAGCCCGGTTTGTCCTGCGATGCTCCCGATATTGACGATCGCGCCCCGTTGATTCCGTTTCATGAAAGGGGCAACGGCTCGAGCGCAATAGAACATCCCTTTGACATTCACCGCATACAGCTCATCCCACACCTCCTCGGTCGCCGCCTCCAGATCGTCCAACGGAATATGATGCGTCGTGCTGGCGTTATTCACAAGCAGATCGATCGTCCCGAATCGCTCTGCAACGGCAGCCGCCATTTCCCTGACTTCCTTGTCCCGGGAAACATCGGCGCGTATGGCCAGTGCGCGTCCGCCATCATCTTGGATGATTCGGACTGTTTCTTCCGCACCAGCCTTTGAACGCGAATAGTTGACTGCCACGATGGCCCCCCGTTTTGCAAGGGCGATGCTGGCAGCTCGGCCGATCCCTGTGCCGCCGCCGGTAACGAGGACTACTTTGTTGGCTACATCCATATTTGCCATCTCCTTTTGTTGCGTGATTGTATGAAAAATTGTAAACTGCTATTCAACATTTGAAAAACGGAATGAATTGAAGGTTCCGTTCAAAAATCTTGAACGAAAAACAGGGGACTGATCGTGGTCACCTGCCCGTGGGACGGAGGTGCTGACGTGGATCTGAAAACATTAAAGACGTTTCAATTGATAGCGGATTACGGGAGTTTTATCCGTGTAGCCGAAGAACTGAATTATGCTCCGTCGACGGTCACGATGCAGATGCAAAAGCTGGAGTCCGACATGGGGGTACAACTGATCGAACGCGGGAAAAAAATCCGATTAACCGAGGCGGGAAGGCTGTTTTACGAACAAAGCTTGCCCATTGTAAAGAAGATGGAACAATTGCAAACCCACCTGGCTGATTATCAATTGGGGGAGGCGGGAAGTATTCGTCTCGGGGTGACAGAACCTACCGCCAGTTACCGATTACCGTCCCTGTTGCAGAGGTTCCTCTCGCAAAATCCGAAGGTCCGTATCTCTGTGGAGATCGCGAATACGCCGGTGTTGAGCGACCGACTTCTCCAAGGCGATCTGGATCTTGCACTGTGCACGGCGCCAGATTTGGGTGATGCACTTTATTTTGAACCGCTGTTTCAGGAAAAGTTCGTGGTGCTGCTGCCCGAAAGCCACCAGCTTGCACAAAAAACGTCGATTGCCGCAGACGAGATTCGCGGTCATCGTCTGCTCATTACTTCGGCGACCTGTCCGTACCGCAGAAAGCTTGAGATGATGCTGCAGGAATCAGGAGGCATTCCACTAGACACGATGGAGATCGGGAGCATGACTGCCTTGAAACACTACGTGCAAAGCGGGCTCGGGATCGCATTGGTGCCGGAAATTGTGCTGAATCCCCCGCCGACGGGAACGGTGGTACGGGCGATGAGCAGTCCCGTCCATATGACATTCGGCATCCTTTGCAAAATGTCCGATTATCCCTTGAAGGCGGCAAGCAGCAAACTCTATCGCTGTCTCACGCAGGAACTGCAAGGAAAATAGTTTGTATATAATATATTCTTCGATCTCTATATAATGAGAATATATTGATATATCAATTGTTTTTCTGGTGAATATAATTGTTATCGCTAGAAAAACATATTACAATATACTAGTAGTTCGGGGGTGAAACGTCATATGGGAGAGTGGAATAATCTTACGGACGATTAGGAACGCTTACAAAAAAGAGAGGCGAAATGATCGGTAAGAAGGTTTTTGATCAACAAAATTAACTTTCTGCTTGGTCAAGCGACGAATTGATTGCGAGTGTTCTGCAAACTTTCCTGACAGTACATCCAGAAGCAGAAAGGAAGAGGGAATGCAGTGGAAAACAAAGAATTGAAGCGGGGCCTGGAGTCGCGGCATATTCAGATGATCGCTCTGGGGGGCACCATTGGTGTCGGGCTGTTTATGGGGTCGGCGAGTACGATCAAATGGACGGGTCCGTCAGTCATGCTGGCGTATGCTATTGTAGGCATTTTTATTTTTCTGATCATGCGGGCCATGGGGGAAATGCTCTATCTCGAGCCTAGCACCGGTTCGTTTGCGACCTTTGGGCACAAGTACATTCATCCGTTGGCCGGGTATGTGACGGCATGGAGCAACTGGTTCCAGTGGGTCGTTGTCGGGATGTCCGAGATTATCGCTGTCGGGAGTTACATGAAGTATTGGTTCCCCGATTTGCCTGCGTGGATACCCGGTTTGATTGCCATGGTGATTCTCGGGGCTGCGAACCTGATTTCGGTAAAATCGTTTGGCGAATTTGAGTTTTGGTTCGCGATGATCAAGATCGTGACGATTGTTTTGATGATTGTTGCAGGGATTGGCCTTATTTTCTTTGGTATCGGCAATGGCGGACATGCCATCGGACTGTCTAACCTGTGGGCGAACGGGGGCTTCTTTACCGGAGGCTGGTCGGGCTTCTTCTTTGCTCTGTCGCTTGTGATCGGGGCTTATCAAGGGGTCGAGCTGATCGGGATTACCGCCGGCGAAGCCAAAGATCCGAAGAAAACGTTGACGAATGCGATTCAAAGCATCATCTGGCGTATTCTCATTTTCTACATTGGTGCCATTTTTGTAATTGTAACCGTTTACCCGTGGGATCAGCTGCATGAGATCGGCAGCCCGTTCGTTGCTACTTTTGCGAAGATTGGTATTACAGCAGCAGCAGGGTTCATCAACTTCGTCGTGATTACGGCAGCGATGTCCGGCTGTAATAGCGGGATCTACAGTGCGGGGCGCATGCTCTATACGCTGGGTGTCAATGGACAGGCGCCGAAAATTTTTACGAAGCTGTCCGCCAACGGTGTGCCGCTTCTGGGGACCATCGGCGTGCTGGTAGGTTTGGGCGTTGGCGTGATCTTTAGCTATATCGCACCGGAAAACCTGTTTGTGTACGTGTACAGCGCTAGCGTCTTGCCTGGCATGGTTCCGTGGTTTGTGATCCTGATCAGCCAAATTCGCTTCCGCAAGGCAAAGGGAGCGGCGATGGCCAACCATCCGTTCAAAATGCCGCTCGCTCCTGTGACGAACTACGTGACCATCGCCTTTTTGCTGATGGTACTGGTCGGCATGTGGTTTAATGACGAGACACGCGTTTCCTTGATCGCCGGGCTTGTCTTCATGGCGCTTGTCGTGATCAGTTTCTACGCATTCGGCGTGGGCAAGGCCGCCCCGCTGAAAGAGCAGAACCGCGATTGATAAAAAACGGCGTAACTTAAAGAAGGAACCCGCTCTCTGCACGGTCGGAGAAAGCGGGTTCTTTCGTCTGTGCTCAATGAGCGGAGGCTCCCAGCATTTGTTTCATATCTTCCTGGGCATCGCCGATGAGCTGGACGTTAAACAGATCTTGCAGCACTTGCAGGACGCCCGGCTGGATGAACTCCGGCAGCTTCGGACCGATGCGAATGTCTTTGATGCCAAGGCTGAACAGGCCGAGCAGGATGGCGACGGCTTTTTGCTCGAACCAGGAGAGCACGATGCTCACAGGCAGTTCGTTTACCTCGCACTCGAACGCTTCTGCCAGGGCGGCCGCAATCTTGACGGTGGAGATGGAGTTGTTGCACTGTCCCAGGTCGATGTAGCGCGGGATGTCGGTGCCGGGTACTGTGCCGTAATCGACGTCGTTGAAGCGGAACTTGCCGCAGGATGTCGTGAGAATGACGGTCTCGGGCGGCAGGGAAGTGGCAAGCTCGCGGTAATAGTCGCCGCCTTTGCCCGGCGCGTCACAGCCTGCGATGACGAAGAAGCGTTTGATTTTTCCTTCCTTCACCGCTTGCACGATCTCCGGCGCGATGCCCAGCACGGTCTCGTGGTGGAAGCCTGTCGTCAGCGTCTGCTCCGATTCGATGCACACTTCCGGCAGAGAGAGCGCTTTTTCGATCAGCGGCGAAAAGTCGTTATGCTCGATCTTCGTCACGTTTTCCAGACCGGCGATGTCGTAGGAGAAGAAGCGGTCGGCGTAGCTGCCCTTGATCGGCATGACACAGTTGGTCGTAGCCAGAATCGCGCCGGGGAATTCCTCGAACAGCCTTCTTTGGTCGTACCAGGCTTTCCCGATGTTGCCCTTCAGATGCGGATACTTTTTTAGCTCCGGATAGCCGTGGGCGGGGAGCATCTCCGAGTGGGTGTAGATGTTGATGCCTTTGCCTTCTGTCTGTTTCAGCAACTCTTCCAGCGCAAACAGGTTGTGCCCGGTAACGACAATACATTTTCCTTCGATCTTGTTCTGGGACACGGTGACGGGCTGCGGGATGCCGAAATGCTTCGTATGGGCCTGATCGAGCAGCTCCATCACTTTGATCGCTGCCGATCCTACCTTCATCGCCATTTGCAAATGCTCGTTCAGGTTGAAATTCACGTTCGTCAAGGTAAAGTAAAGAGCTTCCTGCGTAATCCCGTCCACTTCGGGATCGATATATCCCAGCTGGCGGGCGTGTGTCGCATAGGCGGCGATACCTTTCAAGGCAAAAATAATCGTATCCTGAATACTGGCAAGCTCTTCATTCTTGCCGCAAACGCCGATTACTTTGCAGCCGCCCGTTGGAGTCTGTTCGCATTGGTAGCAAAACATGATTCTTTCCACTCCTTCATGAATCAGATTTCGCTTTGAGTATAACGGGATCGCACGGGCGAAGATGTGAGTGACATCACACGGAATGTGACGAAAATACAAATTGTGGGAAAGTGATTGCGGTCACATACAAACGCGCTGTTTTTCAGGTAAAGTAGTACATAGAAAAAGGAAGTGGAGGGTTACTTATGACGCAGCCTACGTTTACAACGCTCTATGAACTGGTCGGCGGCGAAGCGACGGTGACGCGGCTGGTCGCCGCCTTTTACCCGCGCGTGTATCGGCATCCGGATCTGGCGCCGTTATTCGGGGTGGAGATGGAAGAAATCATGAGGAAGCAGCGGATGTTTCTTACGCAGTTTTTGGGAGGGCCGCCTCTGTACAGCGAAGAATTCGGCCCGCCCGCCATGCGCATGCGCCATTTGCCGTTCCCGATCACGCCGAAGAGAGCAGAGGCTTGGCTGGCCTGCATGAAAGCGGCGATGGATGAAATCGGGCTGGAAGGCTTGCCACGCGACCTGTTTTACGACCGTCTGACACAGGTAGCGAAAATCATGGTAAACACAGAGGAATGAGCCGGAAGTACCCGATTGCGCCTGCACGGTGAAAGGAATGATTCCCATGCAAATCAAGCTGTTCAAAGCACAGAAGGTCACGTACCTGCTCCCCCATGAGCACGGGGTATGGGCAATGATGCTGGTTCCTTTCCTGCTGGGGTTGGCGATGGGGCAGGCTCGCTGGCAGCATCTTCTGTTGGGTGGGGCCATCGTCGCGGGCTACTTCGCCGTACACGGGGTGCTCACGATCCTGCGCAAGCCGAAGAAATTCAGGGAAGCCTTGCCGACGGTGACGATGTTTGGACTGCTGGGGCTGCTGCTGGGAGGACTGCCATTTGCCACGAATCCGGCCGCCTTTCTGCCATTTGTGTGGATGGTCCCGTTTCTCGCCGCGTCCGTCTGGTTTGTCGTCAAAAAGCGGGAACGCGATTTTGCCAACGACGTATGCGCGATTGTGGCGTTTACGATGCTGCTGCCGGTAGCCGCCGGGTTGGGAGATGGGGAAGCGGCGGGTGCAGGAACGAGTGTGGAAGATGTGGCGTTGGGGATGCTCCTGAATGTGTTGTACTTCATCGGGAGCGTCTTCTTCGTCAAATCTGTTTTCCGGGAACGAAACAACACCCGGTTTACCTACATAGGAATCGCCTATCATGCGGCCTTGCTGCTCCTGCCGCTGCTGCTTCACGCCCCGCTGCCGATTTTGCTGCTCTATCTCCCGGGGGCTTTGAAAATGCTGTATGTTTTGCGCAAGCCGCAGTTTCGGGCCATGCAGGTCGGCTTGCTGGAAATTGCGGGTGCAGCCTGGTTTTTGGGAGTGGCTGTGTGGCTGTTTCGCGGCGGGATGTAAATGAAAACGAGCCTCGGGAGTTGCTCCCGGGGCTCTATCAACGCAGCTGGTTGTTTCCCTGCTTGGGTCAAGCCTTGAAATTCAGGATCAAAAGTCTTAAATTAAAGATATTGCTTGTCGAAATATACGCTGTTAACAGTCGTGATCAGATAGCCACAAAGCAGAGGAGGCACCAGCAATGGAAATTGGGCTTAGCACATTTGTCGAGACGACACCGGACGTGAATACTGGCGAGGTCATCAGCCATGCGCAGCGATTGCGGGAAGTAGTGGAGGAGATTATTCTGGCCGATCAGGTCGGACTGGATGTCTTTGGGGTAGGGGAACACCATCGGAAAGACTATGCGGCTTCTTCACCGGCGGTCGTGCTGGCTGCAGCCGCGACGCAGACGAAGCGAATCCGGCTGACAAGCGCTGTCACGGTGCTGTCATCGGCCGACCCGGTCCGCGTCTTTCAGGACTTCGCCACACTGGACGCTGTCTCAAACGGACGGGCGGAAATCATGGCCGGGAGGGGCTCCTTTATCGAGTCGTTTCCGCTGTTCGGCTACGATCTGCAAGATTACGACGAGTTGTTCGACGAGAAGCTGGAGCTGTTGCTGAAAATATGCGCTTCGGAAAAAGTGACCTGGCGCGGCGGCCATCGCCCGGCCATTCACAATCTGGGCGTGTATCCGCGGCCGGTGCAGGACCCTTTGCCAGTGTGGATCGGCAGCGGCGGCAACCCGCAATCGGCCATTCGCGCCGGGCTGCTGGGACTGCCGCTCGTGCTCGCCATTATCGGGGGACGGCCCGTTCAGTTTGCGCCGATCGTAGAATTGTATAAGCGGGCGGCAGCGCAGGCCGGCCATGATCCGGCGAAGCTGACGGTCGCGTCTCATTCGCACGGCTTCATCGCAGAGGATACGCAGACCGCCGCCGACAAGTTTTTCCCGTCTACGCAATATGTCATGAATGTCCTGGGACGGGAGCGCGGCTGGGGGCATTACGACCGATCCACCTTCGATGCGGCGCGCAGCTTCGAGGGGGCCCTGTACGTAGGTGATCCGGAAACGGTCGCCCAAAAGATCATTCACCTGCGCAAACAGGTCGGGATCACGCGGTTCATGCTGCACGTACCGGTGGGAACCATGCCGCATGAGGACGTCATGAATGCGATTCGCTTGCTGGGGACGGAAGTGGCGCCGCGTGTGCGGGAGGAAGTCGCTGCCTGGGAGGCGAGCCAGTAGGCGGCCCGGCAGATGGCTCGGCAGTTCAGGCAGCAAGGGGTATTCCCCGGATGGGAGCAAGGTACTTAGGAGCATGTTGTTGACCATCCGTTCTTAAATGAATATACTCTTGTTCGAGGAGGCGACTCGCGATGCCGAGGGGCGCGTTTGTCCCGATTCTTTGAACAGGTGATCGACAGCGCGTTCGAGGACGGCACGGGGCAGCGCAATGGCTGCTTTATCGCCAATACGGTCATGGAGCCGGGAGTGAGCCGGGCATTCTGTGAGCTAAATAGAAAAGCAAAGGGGAGCATGAAGAAATGGCGAATCTGCCAAACTGCCCGAAATGTCATTCGGCATACACGTATGAAGACGGAAGCCTGCTTATTTGCCCGGAGTGCAGCTACGAATGGAGCTTGGATGCGGGGACGGACAGCGGCGAGGAGAAGAAGATCGTCAAAGACGCGAACGGCAATATTTTGAACGACGGTGATACCGTGACGATCATCAAAGACCTGAAAGTAAAAGGCAGCTCCTCGGTTTTGAAAATCGGCACACGGGTGAAAAATATCCGTCTGGTGGACGGCGATCACGACATCGATTGCAAGATTGACGGATTCGGCGCGATGAAGCTGAAGTCGGAGTTTGTGAAAAAAGTGTAAGCGAATGGGGATGTCCAATACGTCTCTAAAATAAAAAATGGGCGGAAAACCGATTAGGTTTCCGTCCATTTTTTGGCTCCCAAGTTTCTTTAAGTTGAAGGCAGTCTGGCGGATGCTCTCCACCTTCAGTAGATTGTGGGCCAAAGCCACAATCCCAAACGAAGCATGAACCTTATCCAGCCCACGCAATGAGAATAAAATAAGGTATTTTATATATTTTGGTTAGTTTCTTTTTTGAATTTCATTAATATAAATTTAAGGAAAATAGAAATGTGATAAAACAAAAGTGATGAACCAATGAAAAATACGAGAGTATATACGGTTCCGCTTTTTGTCATAAGAAACGGCGCTGCTACTATTATACCTGCAAGACTGTAAAAGATAATATTCAGAATATAAATCTGAACTTTTGCGTACTTAGATAATTTTTTAGTAACAAACTCTATTAAAAAAGATAGGGGAAGCCCTATTAAAAGTGATATTGGTATTGCATAAATGAAGTATATATTCATTAACTCAAAATACGAGAAATAGTACGTACCTTCTCTGTGCTCACTTATCGGCGTATACTCCATATATGCGATCAGCATACATAAAAATATTGGCGTTAACAGAGCAGACAAGAGTTTATTCAATATTCCTCATCTCCCAATACTTTATAATATATGGTATTAATATACATACAATAAAACAACTGGGATCAAAACCAACCCTCAATTTTTTAGCTCTTCACCGTAAAACGCGCTTGTTCTTCCTCTATCGCAGATTTTCGTGGTTATGTAGCCGGTTTGCACCCCGGTCTAATGCGAATCTTGAATCTCTCTAGTAGATTACGGATGCCGGGAAATGATAGCTCATCTTTGGTTACTGGATATTAAAATAAGCTGGGACCGTTAAGGATACTGTACAGAACTGGATGCGATGTATAAAAACCGAGTCTATATCTCGGTTTTTATACATTCATAGGAGGTGTACATTCGTGCTACAAAAAAGAATATAGCAGGAATAGCGGGTAGTGGGGCACATTGTAAAAACGCAACAATCACACTGAGTATGCCCTGAGCGCCTGTTTTTTGTTTAGAATAGAACTATTGGTTTCGTCAGATGGGTGGAAAGGGTGTCTTACATGAGCAAAACATTGGTGCTGGCGGAGAAACCGTCGGTAGGGCGGGACATTGCGCGCGTCCTGCACTGTCAGAAAAAAGGAAACGGATATTTGGAAGGCGATACCTATATCGTGACGTGGGCGCTGGGGCATCTCGTCACGCTGGCCGACCCCGAGGTATACGGGCAGCAATACAGCACGTGGAAAATCGAGGATTTGCCGATCATGCCGTCTCCCTTGAAGCTGGTCGTCATCCGGGAGAGCAACAGGCAGTTTCAGGCGGTGAAGCAGCAAATGCGGCGAAGCGATGTCAAGGAGATCGTGATTGCGACGGACGCCGGGCGCGAAGGAGAGCTGGTGGCGCGCTGGATCATCGAGATGGCGCAGGTGAACAAGCCGATCAAGCGGCTGTGGATCTCCTCGGTGACGGACAAGGCGATCCGGGAAGGCTTCCGCAACCTGAAGGACGGCAAAGCCTATGAAAGCCTGTACGCCTCCGCAGCGGCGCGGGCAGAAGCGGACTGGCTGGTCGGGATCAACGCTACCCGTGCGCTGACCTGCAAATACAATGCCCAGCTCTCTTGCGGGCGTGTCCAGACGCCGACGCTGGCGATCGTGGCGAAGCGGGAGGAAGAAATCCGCCAGTTTACGCCGAAGCCGTACTACGGATTGACGGCGACGGCAGAAGGAAACATCCGGCTGCAGTGGCAGGACCAGCAGACGAAGGACATCCGGACGTTCTCCCAGGAAAAAGCGGACCGGCTGCTGGCTGCGCTGAAGGCGGAGACGAGCGCCGAAGTGACCGATGTGGCCAAGACGCTGAAAAAGAGCTTTGCCCCGCAGCTGTACGACCTGACCGAGCTGCAGCGGGACGCCAACAGACTGTTCGGCTATTCGGCCAAGGAGACGCTCTCCATTATGCAAAGCCTCTACGAGCATCACAAGGCCGTGACCTATCCGCGGACCGACTCGCGCTACCTCTCGTCCGACATCGTGGAGACATTGCCGGATCGGGTCAAGGCAGTGCAGATGAAGCCATATGCGCCGTTTGCGGCAAAAATCTTGCGTGCGCCGATCAAAGCCAGCAAGTCGTTCGTCGATGACAGCAAGGTGTCCGACCACCACGCCATCATCCCGACGGAGCAGTCGATTCTGCTGTCGGATTTAAGCGACAAGGAACGGAAAATTTTCGATCTCATCGTGAAGCGTTTCCTCGCCGTCCTGTTCCCGGCCTTTGAATACGAGCAAATGACAGTCTACGCGAAGCTGGGCACCGAGACGTTCATCGCCAGAGGAAAAACGGTGCTCGCCAAAGGCTGGAAGGAAGTGTACGATCACGAGGCAGAGGACGAGGACGAGCGGGACGGCGTGGCGGAGCAGTTGCTGCCTGCTCTCGCCAAAGGAGATCGGCTGCGCATCAGCGCCGTCGCCCAGACCAGGGGAGAGACGAAGCCGCCGGAGCCGTTTACGGAAGCTACTCTCTTGAGCGCCATGGAAAACCCGGCGAAGTACATGGCAGGCGAAAACAAGGAGCTGATCAAAACAATCGGCGAGACGGGCGGGCTGGGCACGGTAGCGACTCGGGCGGACATCATCGAGAAGCTGTTCAACAGCTTTCTGTTCGAGAAGCGCGGCAAGCATATTTTCGTGACGGCCAAAGGCAAGCAACTGCTGGAGCTGGTTCCGGACGAAATGAAGTCGCCGACGCTGACCGCCCAGTGGGAGCAGAAGCTGGGGGCGATCGCCAAAGGAGCCCTTGGCAAGCAGGCGTTTATTCGCGAGATGAAAAACTACGCGAAAACGGTGGTCCAGCAGATCAAAAACAGCGAGCAGACCTTCCGCCACGACAACCTGACGCGCACCCGTTGTCCGGAATGCAACAAGTTTTTGCTGGAGGTAAACGGCAAGCGGGGCAAAATGCTGGTCTGCCAGGATCGCGCATGCGGCTATCGCAAAAGTCTCTTTAGGCAGACGAATGCCCGCTGCCCGCAATGCCACAAGCGCATGGAGCTGCACGGGCAGGGCGAGAAGCAGACCTTCGTGTGCGCCTGCGGACACCGGGAGAAGCTGTCGACTTTCCAGGAGAGACGGGAAAAGGAGAAGGGCAGCAAAATTTCCAAAAAGGAAGTAGCCAAGTATTTGAAAGGGCAGGAGAAGGAAGCGTCCGAGGGCCTGAACTCGGCACTCCGGGACGCGCTCGCCAAGCTCAAGCTCGACTGACGGCAGACAGACCCGATTGCGCTCATCACGCAGTCGGGTCTGTTTGTGTGCACGCATGGGCCAAATAGTATTGCCGGATTTCTTCCAGCGTTTTCTGTGAGGGCTGAATGAACTCCCGGTCCCAATCCTCCGGAGGCGAGTCGATGGAGATTCCCTTTTCCTGAAGCAGGCCAAACAGTTGCTGATCTGCCTGACTTGGAATCCACCACGTGTAAAGGGGGTTGGTCCTGTTGTGCAGCAGCGTATCGATGAAAAATTTCAGGTAGGATGCCACCGACAGTGTGCCGCAGTTCACCTTGTGTTCCGGCGCGGGGATCGGGTACTGCCTGGGATAGCGCAGCGGACCGTGGTTGATGGTGATACCGATGAAGCCGACGGGCGGGATGTTGTTTCCGTAGCCCGGGATCGTGAAGGGCAAGTCAGCGGCGAAATGGACGCGGATGATGACGGAATTGATAAATTGCTGCTCCAGCTCGTCTTCCTTATCCCAAAGGCCGATCTCACGGGCGACCTTGTCCCAGTAGATGATCGACGTATTGTGCCCCAGCCAGAAGGCGGAGGCCATCTGCTCGAACGTTTTTTCAAATGCCTCTCCTTCCCGGTTGAACGGGTTCAGCAGGTCGTACCACTTGAAGTAGCCGTGCGCTTGGCGCCAGTTTTGACCGATGGACAGAAAATCGATCAGGCGCTGAATCCGGGGCTCGGGACTGCTCTGTTTGCCCGCAAACAGATCGGCGGCTTCCAGAAGGTCGCTGGCGAAATTGCCGTTGACGAAATCCCAGTAGTTCATCTGGCCGACCTCGAACCGTTTGGCGCTGATGCGGTCGCTGTCCATCTCCCAGTCGACGAACGTAGTGACATCATTGCCAAAGTACAGCTCAAAAGGCAGGAGCTCTTCGAGGAAGCTGAAGTGATAAGGGCTGGCCTGTTGGAACCATCTTTTGATGTATTCCAGCCGCGATGCGGGCGGGATGATGCTTGCCCGCTGGCACAGCGCAGCCTCGTCGATGCGCGCTGCGGATTCGGGGACCCAAGCGGCAGATGCCGATACGTACGGTGCGGACGAGGAGAGGAATTCTGCGCCGTTCTCGTCGTTGTCGTACTGGATGATGAGATGTGACATGACGGTCTGTGCCTGCGAGGACGTGTGCAGCTGGTTCCACTGGTGGCTGGCGGGATCGCCTGTAGCTCCGATCACCGTGATGGGGCGGGTCGCTTCGCCGCAGAGATAGAGGACTCCCCCATCTTCTACGACGAGGCTGCTTGTTCCCCGAACATTGATGGTTGCCCCCGCTTCTACGGTCAGGCAGCTGCCTGCCGGAATCACGACGTCTTGCGGTCCGAGCAGATACGGGCTGTTGCTGGCGGACAGCGACAGGGAGCCGGCGATCGTTCCGGACAGGCGGGTGTACTTGTCGACGAACAGGTGGTAGGTGTGATCGGGGTCCGCATCAGGTCCGACGGTCAGCTTGATGAGATAGCGTCCGTCCTCGGCGGGAAAGAACGGCAAAATGAGCGGGGCATCGGGGACCCAAGCGGCGGCGGCGAGCCGTACTCCTCCCGAGTCATACACCTCGAGGCTGGATTCGTGGTGTGTCAGATTGTTGATGTGGATTTCGATCGCGTCCGATTTGGCGAGCGCGATCTCGTACCATTCTTGCTGCAAAGTTTCGTTGGGCGATGCTTTGACAATGCGCGTTTCCGTTGGCAGCGGGGCGGCAATCGAGGGGATATTCGCTGTGATCTTCATGGAAATCACCTATCAGGCCAATATTTTCGGGAAGTATGTATATTCAAAATATAGACGATAAAGGGAAAGATGTACAAGACTGGAAATTATCCCGAGACTGATTGCGGACATGTCTGGCTTTCGCCTTTGTCGGGAATGGGGTATGACGGGAGAATGGGAGAGAGACGTTCTGTTGAAGGAGATCGTATTTGAGCCAAAAAGGGACGCGTTGGCGTGATCCATTCCGAAATGAGATTAATGGGAAATTTGCCCGAACCAGGAATGGGAGTGTAAAAGACAGCAGACACTAACAGAGTCACCCAGCTGGATACCCATACCATCAAGGAGGAGCAAGTATGAGCGCAAATGTCAAAAAAATGTTGCTGCTGCTGATGTGTCTCGCTCTGTTCAGTTCTCCCATCGTACTGAAGGCGAAGGAAGGCAGCGGAGTGGTTCAGCAAACGGATTGTATCAGTCCTGCCGGGGTAAAGCTCAAGTTCGATATGCGGAGGCTGTGGTCGGATCACGTCACCTGGACCCGGAATTTCATCGTCAGCGCGGTCGGTGGGCAGCCTGACCAGAGCAAGGTGCTGGCGCGGCTGCTGCAAAACCAGACGGACATCGGCAACGCGATCAAGCCCTACTATGGAGAAGAAGCCGGCAATCAGCTGGCGAAGCTGCTGAAGGATCACATCCTCATTGCGGGGAAAATTTTGGAGGCTGCCAAAAGCGGGAACCAGACGGAACTTAAAAAGCAAAATACGGTTTGGTATCAAAATGCGGACAATATGGCCAACCTTCTCAGCGGCCTGAATACGAACTGGTCGCTGAACGAACTGCGCGATTTGTTACATAGGCACCTGCAGCTCGTTTCCGATGCGGTTACGACCCGAATCCAGAAAGACTGGGACGCAGACATTGCCGCTTATGACAAAGGAATCGATCATATCATGAAGCTGGCCGATGTACTCGCGGACGGCATCATCAAGCAGTTCCCCGACCGCTTCTGATACAGTGCGGTCACGAGAAAGGCATGGACGCGCTCCATGCCTGATGCGCCTGTTTACGGGGTTTTTGCATGAAAAAGCCGCCTTGCCCTTTAGTGAAATCAGGCAAGGCGGCTGTATTTCGTGCGATCAGGTAGTTTTCGGCAAAGGTCTGGGCGGCTGTTTGCCCGTGTGGCGCAAAAAGTTGACGAGGACGATGGCCAGAACGACCAGTTGCGGTACGGTCGTCTCCCAGTTTGCGTAAATGCCGAGATTCGGGATGTCCAGCAAGTAGTCCGAACTGTGCGCAGCCAGGCTGCCGGTGACCTGAAAAGCGTGAATGCTCGCACCGATGAACTTGAAAGCCATGTAGTAGAGCAAGAGGCTCGCGATCAGGAAGAATGGACGGATCGGGATGCGTGTGCTCAGCTTGATGATGGCAAAAGCGATGATCGCCAGTACGACGAGTGCGCCGGTGATGCCGAGAATCAGGTCGGTCATGCGGATGGAAGCGGCCATCCCCATGTAGAAAATGATCGTCTCCGCCCCTTCGCGGATGACAGCGAGAAAAGCGGTAAAGCCGAGCGACCACAAGGTGCCTTTGGCCAGCGAATCGCCGATCGCCCTTTCCACGAAGCGGTTCCAGGCTTGCAGATTGGATTGCTTGTGCAGCCAGGCGCCGATCGTCAACATGAACAGTACAGCGACGAGGCCGGTGACCCCTTCGATCGTCTCGCGGGAGCTGCCGGTCGACAGGTTGGAGAAGACGATGCCAAGCAGGATAGCGAGCAGGGCAGAGCCGACGATCCCGACTACGGCGCCGGACCAGATCCACTTGCGCTTGTCGGCGTTGCCCGAACGGTTCAGGAACGTCAGCAGGGAGACCATGATCAGAATGGCTTCGAGACCTTCGCGAAACAGCACCAGTCCGGCATCCCAGGCCGTGTAGGAGGACGAGGCGGCAAATGGCTGCAGTTCGGACTTCATCTCCGCAATGAAGGCGGCTGCCTTCTCCCAATCGGGCGGTGAGGACAAAATCAAGGTCGGCACAGACACCATCTTCGTCTCGATGCTGCTGTACGTCGCGGGCGATTTCGTCATGACCACGCCTTCTACCGATGGCCAGGTGGCGATGAAGGTATCCATTTTGTCGGCGGCGCTGTCAGCCTGTTTGTTTTGGATGTCGGCTGTCACCGAGTCCAGCAGGTCCAGCAGAGAAGCAATCGACGGCTGGTCTCCGGAGTCGGTGGAGAGAGCAGCATTGGCGGCTGCCTTCCCCGAGAGATAATCTTCTACAGCGTCAGTCAAATCCTGCAGCTTGGCTTTGCTTTTGACAGGCTCAGGCGGTTCGGTGTTCAGCGCGATCCGCGCCCCGCTGATTTTGACCTCCATTTTTCCGTACACCTGGACATTTTCTGCCCGAACGAGGCTCTCGGCTTTATACCAGCCGGCGACGAAGCTGTTGTACGCTTTTTTCGCTGCAGCGACGTCGCCTGCGTCTATTGCTTTCATGCTCTCTTTCAGGTGAGGCAGCAGCGCAGCCATTTGCTTGTGCGCTTTTTCCCCTGGCTGATTCGAGGCTTCCTTGGAAGAGACGTAACGGTCCGCCGCCTTGGCGAGCTGGGAAATGGCTGCCCGCGCCGCTTGCGGATCGGCATCGACAGAAGCGATGGCCTGCTGGGCCGAAGACAGGGCAGCGGTCAACGCCTGGGCTTCAGCCGAGGTGTCATCCTGGCCGTCCCAGATCGCTTTCATGCCGCTGATCGCCTTTTTCACTTCTTCCCAGTTTTGGTCTCCGCTGCTAATCAAGGCATCGCTGGAAAAGGCGATGATCTGCTTGAGCTGGTCTGCTTGCAGCGGAGCCGCGTTGACAGTTCCCAGATTCGCAGGGAGCAGCAGCAAGGCCAGACAGATGACGAGCAAGTAGCGATTCAAGATGTTCACTCCATCCCTCATTGGAAATTAAAATAGCGTGTCTCCGATATATCCGCCTTCGCTCGCTCCGGGGAGACAGGCGAAAATACCGCTTCCGACGTGGGTGATGTATTCGTTGAGCGCATCTGCGGCCGCCAGCTTTTGCTGCATCGGAATGAATTGCTTGCGCGGGTCGCGGTTAAAGCAGACAAACAGCAGCCCGGCATCCAGCTGTCCCGTTTTCAAATCCATGCCGCTGGAGTAGGAGTAGCCGCGACGCAAAATTTTCACTTTTCCTTCCATATGCGCCAGCGCCACATGGGAGTTGGCCGGGACGACCGGATTGCCGCTGCTGTCCTTGCGATCCAGCTCCAGATCATCGAACTCTCCGGATTTGCCGAGCGGAGCGCCTGTCTGACGGTGTCTGCCGAATGTGGCCTCCTGATCCTTCAGGTTCGAGCGGTCCCATACCTCAATGCGCATGCGGATTCTTCTCATAATCATATACGTACCGCCCGCCATCCAGGCCGGATTATCGGAGGCTTGCGCCCAGACGATCTCGTCCGGAGCAGAGCCGGTCATCGGGGGATTGTTCGTGCCGTCCTTGAAGCCCATCAGATTGCGCGGCGTCGAACCTGTCGGGTCGGCAGCACTCGTGCGCTGGAAGCCGTCTTGAAGCCAGCGCAGGACAGCCTTGCCGCGAGCGATTCGGGACAGGTTGCGGATCGCGTGGAACGCCACTTGCGGATCATTCGCGCAGACCTGGACGACAATATCGCCCCCAGACCATTCTTTGCGAATATCGTCGCCGTTGAAGTGGGGCAGGTCGACCAGCGGGGCAGGTCTCTTGCCTGCGAGGCCGAAGCGCTCATCAAAGAAGGAAGGACCGAGGCCAAACGTAATCGTCATTTTCATCGGAGCCAGCCCCATGCCCTCTCCCGTATCGACAGGGGGCATGAGCGGGTTGTCGCTCTCGTCATCGACATTTTTGCCTTCGGTCATCCGTGCAGCTGCAACGGTCCAGCTCTGAAAAAGTTTGCGCACGTCTGCGAGCGCCGTCGCTGTTACATCAAAAGCGCCCATGCAAATAAAGTCCTGCATAGGCGTAATGATCCCGGATTGGTGCTTTCCGTAAAAAGGGACGATCCCCTTGACAGCGTCTGAATCCACAGAAGCATCGACACTCGCGGCGGACGGTTGGGGCTGCATGAATGCACGCATGCCGCCCGCACCGACCAAAAGGCCAATACCGCCAACTCCCGCCAATTTCAGAGCGTCTCGACGTGTCAGTTTCTTGCTGGTAATATCTTCGAGACGTTTCGTATCCATCCGATTAACCCCCTACGATGGTTCCCATTTTGGAAAGTGGTTCTGCCAAGGCATCCAATGTCTGGCTCAGTTTTTTCACCTGGTCTTCCTTGATCTCTGTATAAAGGACGAAACCGTCGCCTTTGCGATAAGGAGCGAGTTCATCGTCCAGCGCTTTGAAGCGGCTTTCGATCTCGGCAGCCAGTGCAGCGTCTTTGGCTTCCACTGCCGATTTCAGCACTTTGAAGATTTCGTTCGCGCCTTCTACGTTGGCTGCGAAGTCGTACAGGTCGGTGTGGGAGTATCGTTCTTCCTCACCGGTCACTTTGCTGGTGGAGACTTCGTTCAACAGTTCGACTGCACCAGTGACGAGCATCGGAACGTCGATTTGCACGCTTTCGACTTTGACGCGCAGCTGTTTCACGTCTTGCAGCAGCTGATCGGCTACTTTATCCATGTCTTTCAGCGACTTGGTTTCCCACAGCGCTTTCTCGAGCTTGTGGTAGCCGCGCCATTCGTTGTCTGGAACATCGCCTTCGCGGGCGTCGATCCACGGGTCAAAATCTCCGAGCGATTCAGCGATTGGCTCGATTTTTTCAAAGTAAGCGCGAGCAGGAGCGTACAATTGCTTCGCTTTTTCCATGTCGCCTGCCTTGACCGCATTGGTGAAGGCCTCTGTCGCTTTGACAAACAGGTCGGTCTGCTCGATCACCCATTTTTGGTATTGTTCAATCGGAGCTTTCAGATCCGGTGTGGATGTACCTGCATCAGTAGAGGTCGAGGCGGCAGGTGCAGCTGTCTGGTTGTTAGCAGCAGGCTGTTCGGATTGAGCGGCTTCCGGCTTTTTCTCTGCGTCGCCGCTGCCGCATGCGGACAGCATCAGGGAAGAGCCCAGTACCACCGCGCTCAAAGGATAAACCCATTTCTTGTTCATACGAAAAACATCCCCTTATGATTTGTGATATAAGTGTTTGCTTATATGGCGAGAATAAAAATCATTATCAATTACTCAAAACTTACTCGTTTTTGCAACAGATTGCAATAGTTTTTCAAAAAAAGCGAACTGGTAGCAAATGGGAAATGCGCCGCCTATGTGATCGGGGTGGTCCTGAAAAAGAGGCCGCTTTTTCTATGCAAAACAGAGCATTTGAGCATGGCCACTCTAACTGTAATCCGGTAAAATTATAACCGATAACAATTATCATTTCCAACTAAATGTTAATTGATTGCGCGCTATTGAGTGAGGTGGCAGGGATTATCGGGTTGCTTTTTGGCTGGAAAAAGAAATAGATCGCATCCCAAAGATGATAGTCATCTTCGCCTCCCATTGACACCTCTTCCTCATACACGGTAAGATGGAGCTACATTTTGCACAGCCAAGGAGGTCTTTTCATGTTTATCGTACGCATGCGCTAAGCTGGCACGGATACATTTCCCACGATTTCGATGGGTTATTTGCCATGCTTACAAATTGCGCTTGCGTGATGAAACGTGAAAAGAGCACTGCATACCGGGTAGCCTTGGTGAGAACAAGGCTTGATTTTGGCGTGCTTCTATATGTGTGCAAGGACTAGGCATGGATGACCAACCCTCGGAAGGGACGTTATCCGTGCTTTTTTTGTGCTTTCCCAAGCAGATCAAAGTCACGAATGTCCACGAAGAGGAGCATGTATAGATGAAATCGCAAAGTCTTGATTGGAAACCAACCTTTTTTACGATCTTTGCAGGTCAGGCTTTTTCCTTGATTGGAAGTTCCGTTGTACAGTTTAGCATCGTGTGGTGGCTGACGCAGACGACAGGGTCCGCTGTCGTGTTGACGATGGCGTCGATGGCGGGGTTTTTGCCGCAATCGTTGATTGGGCCCTTCGCCGGTGCGTTGGTTGACCGCTGGAACCGGAAGCGGATCATGATCGCCTCCGATATGTTTGTTGCGGCGACGAGTCTGGGTCTTGCCGTATGGTTTTGGCTGGGAGAACCGCCGATCTGGGTGATTTATATGGTGCTCGGCCTGCGCTCCCTTGGTACGGCGTTTCACATGCCGTCGATGCAGGCGTCCATTCCTTTGATCGCCCCGCAGGATCAGCTGATGCGCGTGCAAGGATGGACGCAGCTGCTGTCTTCCGCGACGATCGTCGTCGGACCGATGCTGGGCGCGTTCATGCTGGCCGTGTTTGCGATGGAGCATGTGCTGCTGATCGATGTGATCGGAGCGATGGTTGCCAGCGCCGCTTTGCTGCTGGTGCACATTCCGCAGCCAGAGCGCCGGGCCGAGCAAGAGGAGGCAGCGAAGCCGGGAATGTGGAGCGAGCTGCGGGAGGGACTTCACGAGCTGGGCAAGTCAAAAGCCCTCGTCGTGATTACGGCGGCGATTGGATTGACGACCTTCGTGTATGTGCCCGTAGGAGCGTTATTTAATTTGCTGGTGCTGGATCATTTTCGCGGAGGCGCCTGGCATGCCGGAGTAGTCGAGTTTACGTTCGGCATCGGGATGATGATCGGCTCGGTTTTGTTCGGCAGCTGGGGGGGCGAAGCAAAGCCGCGTGCTGCTGATGGCAGGCGGCATCGCGGCGCTGGGTCTTGGTCTGGTGTTCTCGGGCCTCTTGCCGTCGTCAGGATTTGTCGTCTTTGTGCTGATAGCAGGCTTGATGGGTGTGACGGGTCCTCTGTTTGGCGGCCCCTTTGGCGTGATGCTCCAGACCATGATTGATCCGTCCGTCCTTGGCAGGGTCATGGCGATGGTCAACAGTCTCATGCTGATCGCGACCCCTGTCGGCCTGTTCGTAGCCGGTCCGATGGCAGAACTTTTGGGAGTGGCAAAGTGGTTTGTCATTTCCGGCGTGCTGATCGTGCTGGTAGGCATCGGCTTGTACTTCGTGCCAGCCGTGCGTCAGCTGCGGCGGGAGGAAGCGGCCGGGCAGAGCCGGTGATGATGCAAAGATTAGGAAGGTCAAAGCCGCCGAACTGGGGCTTTGGCCTTTTTCCCGCAGCTGGCGAAGCTTTCTGACAGAACTGTGACGTATGTGCTGCGCGATTGGTTTTTATGACAGCAAAAAATTATAATGAGGGCAACAACAATGAGTGTGAAAAGAGGGCGCTATGGAACGTCATGAATTGCTGGAAGCGGCTGAGCGCTTCATCCGCATGTGCTACGGCGAGCTGGAAAAAACACCGCAAGAGATGGAGCAGCGACTGTCGGAAGTGCGCGCGTCGATTGCTGAACAGGGAACCTATGAGCATACCACCGAGGAGCTGCGACACGGTGCCAAAATGGCGTGGCGGAACAGCAACCGTTGCATCGGGCGGTTTTTTTGGGAGACGCTGCATGTGTTTGACGCGCGCGAGGCAAAGACTGAGGAACAGATGGCCGAGGCGCTCCTTCGCCATATCGAGTACGCTTCCAATGGAGGGAGGATTCTTCCGACCATTACCGTGTTCGCCCCATACAAGGAGGGCGAGGAGACGCTGCGCATCTGGAACCACCAATTGATCCGTTACGCCGGGTACGAGACGGAAGACGGCATTTTGGGCGACCCGATTTCGGTGGAATTGACCAAGCTGTGCGAAAGCCTGGGCTGGAAGGGAGAAGGGACTCGCTTCGACGTCCTCCCCCTGGTCGTGCAGATCGGTGCGCGAAAGCCGCGGTTCTTTGAAATCCCCCGCGAGCTGGTGATCGAAGTGCCGATCGTGCATCCGGAAATCGCAGCCTTCGCCGACCTCCACTTGAAGTGGTACGGCGTCCCGATTGTCTCGAATATGCGACTGGAGATCGGCGGCATCGACTATTTGGCTGCTCCCTTCAACGGCTGGTACATGGGCACGGAAATCGGGGCGCGCAACTTCGCCGACCAGCAGCGCTACAACATGCTGCCGCGTGTGGCCCAGATCATGGGGCTGGACACGAGCCGGGAAGCGACGCTCTGGAAGGACAAGGCGCTGGTGGAGCTGAATGTGGCTGTGCTCCATTCGTTCAAGGAATGTGGCGTCACGATCGTCGACCACCATACGGCCAGCCAGCAGTTCCAGCTCTTTGAAGAACGGGAGAAGAAGCGGGGGCGTGCCGTAACCGGCGACTGGACGTGGCTGATTCCCCCGATTTCGCCTGCTGCTACGCACATTTTTCACAGCTCGTACGACAACAGGATGGAGTCGCCGAATTTCCACTACCAGGATAGTCCGGAATGGCCGAGCGTGACTGCCCTGTAGAACATCGAATGTAAAACGAAACGAAAAGGAAACCCCCGAGCCGGACAGCGATTGTTGCGCTGCTTCTGGCTCGGGGGTTATTTGGTGTGAGTCTGCAAGCTAACGGTTGTAGTAGCTGCTCAGTGCCTGAATCAGGCCCAGCGGGTTTTTGCGCAAATCTTTGGCGCTGAAGAAGACGCTGCCCTGCACCTCGGGATGCTGGGCGTTGTATTCGAGCTGGTTGATGATTTCCTGGGCGGATTGCCAGCCTGCCTCGGACGTCCCCAGCTTGTACGGGGAGTGGCCGATGTAGAGCTTGACGCCTGTTCCGCGGACTTCGTCGGACCACCATGTGACGAGCTTGTCGTACTGGGCGGGAGCGAACGAGAAGCTCCAGTAGATTTGCGGCATCACGTAGTCCATCCAGCCTTGTTTGATCCAGGTGCGCACGTCCGCGTACATGTTGTCGTAGGCAGTGACGCCTGCTTTCGTGTCCGAGCCGGTCGGGTCGACGGCCTTGTTGCGCCAGACGCCGAACGGGCTGATGCCGAATGCCACGCCAGGCTTGACGCTCTTGATCGATGCATTCAACTGCTGCACGAACTGGTTGATGTTGTCGCGCCGCCAGTCGGCTTTGCTTGCGATCTTTTTGCTGTTGTACGTCTTGTACGTCGCATCGTCGTTGAAGGTGCCGTTGGACGGATAGAAGTAATCATCGAGATGGACACCGTCGATGTCGTAGCGCTGGACGACCTCCATGATTTCCTTGATAATCTCCTGACGCGCCTGCGGGATGCCCGGATTGATGTACAGCTTGTCGCCGGAATTGACGATCCAGTCCGGATGGAGCTTGACGACGTGATTCGCCGCCAGTTGGTCGGTCTTGGCATCTGTATTGGCGCGGAACGGATTGAACCACGCGTGAAACTCCATGCCGCGTCTGTGCGTCTCGGCAATCATGAAGGCGAGCGGATCATACCCCGGGTTTTTGCCCTGGGTGCCGGTCAATACTTTGGACCACGGGACGAGATTGGACGGATACAGGGCGTCCGCAGATGGGCGGACCTGCACGAAGACGGTGTTCATGCCCATTCCTTGCAGCTCATCTAAAAGCTGCACGTATTCCTGCTGCTGCTTGGCGGCATTGCCGTAAGAGCCGGTGGACGGCCAGTCGAGATTGAATACGGTGGAAATCCATACGCCGCGCATCGAATGGTTGGTTGTAACAGGTACAGCCGGGACTGAAACGGGGTCAGGCTGCGGGCTGGTCAGGTCGCTCTCATTTTCAGCAGGCGAGTCGATGTCGATCGCTCCTGTCCGCAGCGTGATGGTGCGTGTCGCCTGTTCCCAGTCGACCTTGAGCCCGAGCTGTTCCGATACGAAGCGGAGCGGAACCATGACCCGCCCCTGCCTGTTTTCGGCCGAAGCATCGAGAGGGACGCTGCCCTCGTTGACCAATGCGTACGGCTGGTTGACCGTCATCGACAAAACGGTGTTTTCTTTCAGGATCGTGGCGGTCTGTTTGTCCTGATCCCAGTAGACTTCCGCGCCCAGACTTTCACTGATCACGCGCAGGGGAACCATGGTGACGTTTACTTGAGGCAGTATGTAGGGGGCGACATCGCTATTGATGCGTTGCCCGTCCAGATAGATGCTGATTTCAGGTGCCGCCTGCGCCTGTGCGGACAATCCCAGCGCGGGCATGCACAGCACGAGCATGAGCAAAAGCGTAAACCACTTGCGCAACTTCATTTTGCGAATCCTCCGACTAGGTTAGTTTTGCGTGCAAAGGTGAATTTTTCTAAACCGTTAGACGTTTATTATAGCGCTTTGTTTCGATAGAGGGAGAGGACGAATGGATCATTTTCATAGTTTTTCATGGTGCGGAGGGCGGCTGGGCGGAACCACCCAAGCCGCTCGGGAATAGGCAAGGAAGGAGGGTTTTTTCTGAAACCAGCAGAGAGAGGAAAGATTCATGGCGTACCTTCACATGCAAAAGACACCCGTCGTGTTTGTCCCTGGGCTGTTTGGATCGATGAGCGACCAGATCGTGCCGGGGACCGGAGACTGGAACTTCGGTCTGGCGAAAACCGCCTACGAGCCGCTGATCGCGATGCTGGAGGGCATGGGCTTTCGGATGGGAAAAGAGCTGTTCGTCGCGTTTTATGACTGGAGGCAGCCCGTTACCTATGCAGCGGAATCGCTCGTGCAGACGATCGCTTGGACGAAGCAGACGGCCGGGTCGGCTGGCGTGAACCTGATTTGCCACAGCATGGGGGGACTTGTGGCGCGGGCGTATGTGCAGGGCAGCTCCTATCAGGGAGACGTGGCGCAGATGATCATTTTGGCTACGCCTAATGCGGGATCGCCCGTCAGCTATTGCTACTGGGCAGGCGGCAAGCTGCCATCGTCCGTCTCGCCAACGAAAAACGTGGTGGAGCTGTACATGAACGTGTATTTGGCCTATCTGGAGCGCGGGCTTCCCCGCAACAAAATCGAGGCGATCCATCGGAACTTTCCCAGCCTGCTCGATCTTGTCCCGGCGCGCGCGTACGGCGATTACTTGCTGGAGCGCCGCGACGGGGTAGACATGTTCGTGCCGTACGAGTTCATGTTTGTGAAAAACCGCGTGCTGGATGAGCTGAACGGCCAGATGGGCGTGATTGCAGCGCGAGGGATTCCCGTCACACTGGTCGCAGGTATCGGCCAGAGCACGATTCGGTACTTGAAAACAGTCCCTTCCTCCTCCCCCGTGAAGTGGGTCGACGGGCGAGTGGTCGGAGCGATCCACAGCAAGATGGGGGACGGAAACGTGATGATGGAGAGCGTATTTGCGCTGGAAGGCGAAAAATACGTCGTCGAGGCCAACCACCTCGATATATTGACGAAAAGCGAGGCCATCTTGAAAGACAAGCTTCAGTAGCGAGGCAAAGGACGATCCCTTCGCCTGCCGCTGAAGCTTTTTATTTTCCTATGGTTCTGTTTGCGGAGCCTCGATCCAGCCTTCCTGGCCGTCGAACCGGATCTGGTACCAGCCGCTTAGCTCCGTGACGATCTGGGGCGAGCTGTCCAGCGAGATTTGTCCGATGATCGGATAGTCATGGCCAGGGCCTGTGTGTACGTCTGCCACAGGGGAATCAGACGCTGAGTCTCCCGGCCCGTCTGGGGAAGTGTCGGTGCCGCCGGGTTCTGGCGCAGTTTCTTTGTCTGGCAGCAGATCGGCGAGTTTTTCACTGTACACAAGTCCGTCTTCATCCAGCTGGAATACAGCCAGTTCTCTCTCGCCCTTGCCTGCGGCGTTCTTCACGATCGCTTGTGTCGCATTTTCGATAGAGAGGTCGTCTGCCTCCAGGGAGAATCGCATGTCCAGCGAGCGTTGCGCCAGCTGCGGAACCAGGCCCATGTACATATAGGCCCGTTCTTTGCCTGCTGTCTGGACGAGCAGGATGGGGTTATGCTCATCGTCCTGCAGTTCAGACAGCGTCAGCGTGAAATCCCCTGCCCCATCCAGAGCTTGCTCGAAAAAGACCGGGGTGTCGCTCTCCGGCAGCGCGGCGGCAAAGGAAATGCGCCGCTCTTTCTCATCCACCCCGATGGCATACACGTCGGCGCCCCAATGTCCGCTTCCCGTGAGCACGGTATCGAATCTTTTGTCGGGGTATTTTTGGCGGAGAAGACGGGCCGGATCGTCCTGCGTCCAACGCTTTTCCAGATCGGCCAAGAGGGTGGAGGTGTCCACCAGTCCGCCCAGCTCCTGGTACAAAGCGGCTGCTTGCGCAAAGCGATGCTTCCGGGTGTACTCGCTCGCCTGTTCGATCAGGCTTTCCAAATGGCGCTCGATCGTCGTCAGCACGGCTGAATCTGCTGGCAGCACGTCTTTGATTTCCCGGTACGCTTTCGCCAGGGCGGCAAAGCCGGACACGTCCTGCCGCTGGATGGCCTGGCGGATTTTCTTTTTCGCGTAGTCCTCGAGCTGCTGTTGCAGCCACTCGGCGGCGATCCCTTCGCTTTTGTATACAGCGATGCGCTGAGCGGTGCGGGAGATGACGTCTGGAAACGGGAGGGACGCAGCCTGTTTGCGCAGCTTCGCCGTTTCGTGCGGCTGAAAGAGCTCGTCCAGCTTTTGCTGCTTCTGTTTCTCGCCCCCGTAAAATTCGGCGGGAACGAGGACGAGCGTATGGATCAATGCCCGCTGCGCATCGTCCGGCGAGGTGGCAAACTGCTGCTTTGCCTGCCGAATCGCTTCTGCGTAGTAATCGCTCCAGCCCTTTTCCAGTTCGAGACGCGCCGAAATGCTTTGGAAAAAAATACCCGTTTGCGCGTCCCGGCGATTTTCGATCTCTTGCCGGAGCGATTGGTAGCGGCGATAGGTTTGCAGCACGCCATCCTCCTGCTTGCCGGCCATCGCGGATTTGGCCTGACGGGACAAGCTCTCCAGTTCTTGCCGGATGCCGGTCAGACCGGACATAAAGGTGTTCCATGCGTCATCCCCGTAGTCGATGCCTGCGTATTCGTTAGCGCGGGAAAAGGCCTCCTCTGCGGCGATCAGCTGATTTGCTTCGTAGTAGGCATGAGCCTGCTCATACAGCTCGATCTTTTGCAGGCTCCCCCCGATTTTCCAGGCAGCGGTGATCAGTGCAGCCGCGACTGCCATGAGCAAAAGATTGCGAAACCAGAGCGATTTTTGATAGGGAGAGATCGTCATGCTGCGCTCGCTCCTTTACAAGACACCGGCAAAGTCGGGGTCAAACCCATACTGCGTGTCTATCCGCTTTTTTGTCGCGGCGTACAATAGCTCCCAGCCTGCGCGGCGGTGGGTGCGGATCATTTTGGCGAGGCGCAGCAGCCGGTCTTTGGGAATGTAGTCGATGAACTCGACGAACAGATCCTGATACTGCTCGACGTACGGCTTCATGCGCAGAGCCGCGCCAAGGACCTGGCCGATGAGCTGCTCGCCGTTTTCCTGCAGCAGGATGTACGACTTGTACCGTCTGACGTATTCCAGCACCGACTTTTTCACGAGCGAAGGCTGGACCTTGACCACTTCGCGTAAATATGCGACGAAGTCTTTGTCGTACGTCGAGGGGACGAGCGTATCGAGCTCCAGCTCCATGTCTTTGCGCAAAATGAAGTGATTCAGAAACATAATCTTGCGAATCTTGATCGTGTCGGAGTCGATGAAATGCGCGATCTCGCGCGTCTTTTCATACGCCTCCTTGATGTTCCCGGCTTTGACTTCCAGGCCGACGTCCTCCAGATGGTGCACGAGGGCTTGCCTGATCGCGGCCTGCTCCTGCGTGAGATAGGACATAAATTGCGCGTCTCGTTCATAGGAGCCGTACTTTTTCTGGATCATGACAAACAGGCCGAGCAGCAGAAGGCCGACGCCGCAGGCCGCTGCCAGTTGCGCCGCTGTCTTCGCGCAGAGGACGGCGAGACAGACGAGCAGGGCCAGCAGCAAAAAGCGCGTCTGCACATACCGGCGCGTCACGGCTGCAGACAGCTTGCGGATCGGCTGGTACTCCCTGCCGCATTCCTCGCAATGCGTCTCCCACAGGACGTGATACGTATGGCAGTGCTTGCATGTCTGCAGGCGTTCAAAACGATAGGTGGTTTTGCGTGTCTTGCGGAACAGCACCCCGATTTTTTTCCTCATGGCCGTTCCCTCTTTTCATTCATCAAGGCGTGGAGATGCTGGTCGATGTCCTTTGCCGAAAGATTCCGCCGCTTCAACCGAAGCAGCCCGATGAACCGGATGCCGAGTAGGACAAAAGCACCAGTAAGCAGGAAGTAGGTTACCATCTTTTTCTCCTATGTTTAGATAGTGTCGAAATCTGTAACAAATAAACAAGTTGCATCGTATTACCTGATAGAGGCAATCATAACTGTCTTTCGGGAAGCTGTTGCCCCTGAATATAGTGGTAATAGTGTCATAGTCCCCCTTTTCTTGCAATAGTTCGCAAAAACTGTGCGTAGTGGAGGTTCCAAAGAATGATACGATTCAGCGTGCTGTGTCGATACGTGGCATGTACAGCGATGCTGCTGGTCGCCGTACTCGCGGGCACCCAACCAGGTTTTGCGCAAACCGGCGGAAGCAACATGGACGCCGTACTGGTTGTGGACGTCAGCAACTCCATGACCGAGAGCGACAAAAACAAAGTCAGCAACGAAGCGATGAAAATGTTCGTGGACATGACATCGATCCAGGGCAACAAGATCGGGGTCATCTCCTACACCGACAAGATCGAGCGGGAAAAGGCCCTGCTCGAAGTAAAGACAGAGCAGGACAAGAGCGACATCAAATCGTTCATCGACAGCCTGCAAAAAGGGGCGTACACGGATATTTCCGTCGGCGTCACCGAAGCCGTGAAAGTTCTCGATGCAGGTCATGACCCGGCCAACGCGCCGATCATCGTGCTTTTGGCAGATGGCAACAACTACCTGAGCGCGGGGGCTTCTGAGGCCCAGTCGGACAAACGGCTGCAGGAAGCAGTGCAGGCCGCGAAGAGCAAAGGCTATCCGATCTATACTATCGGCCTGAATGCGGACGGCAAGCTGAACCGGACGACGCTCCAGCAGATTGCTGCCGAGACGAACGGGAAATTTTTCGAGACGAGTACGGCGGACAAGCTGCCGCAGATTTTGAGCGAGATTTTCGCCAACCATCTGAAGCTGAAAGTCGTGCCGATCAAAAGCTTTACTTCCAACGGGCAAGTCCAGGAAGTGCCGATCGACATTCCGAATGCCAACGTTCTGGAGGCGAACATCTCGATCATGTCGCAAAAGTCGGTCGAGGTGAAGCTGTTCGATCCTTCTGGCAAGGAAGCAGCGATTCCGTCGGGCGACGTGCGTCTCTCCCGCTCGAGCGCGTACACGATGCTCAAGCTGGTGAAGCCGCAGCAGGGCAACTGGTCGCTGCAGGTAAAGGGCGTGCCCAAGGAAAAGATCGACATCAACATGATCTACAACTACGACCTGCAGCTGGAAATGGAGCCGGTCAAGAGCAAGACCTATCAGGCTGGTGACGAAGTGCCTGTCAAAGCAGCTTTGGTCAGCAACGGGCAAAAAGTGGACAGCCCTGACCTGTACAAGCAGATGAAAGGGACGCTCATCGTCACCGACAAGACGGACGGAAAAACGAGCGAGATGCCGCTTGCGAATACGGGCAGAGGTTTTGAAGGAACATTCAAGATTCCTGCCGACCATTCGTACGAGCTGAAAATCAAGGCAGAGGACACCAGCTTTTACCGCGAGACGCAGCCGCTCGCCGTCGACGCTTCATCTGGTGCAGGTGCGACTTCCAAAGGGCAAACAGCGACGGGATCAGATGTAGAGGAAAAACCGTTTCCGTGGCTGATGATCGCGGGCGGCGCGCTGATTCTGCTGATCGCAGCAGCGGGCGTTCTGTACGCGCTCGCGATCTGGCGCAAGGCGAACAAAGGCTTTGCGGGGCAGGTCGCGATCGAGATCGTGGACGAGGACACCGGAGACAAATCCAATCCGCAGTACAAAAAGCTGAGCGGCTTCAAAGGGAAGGTCAAGCTCCATCAGCTGCTGCAACTGGCACCGGAGTTTGCGGAGACCGATAAAGTCATCTTTCTGCCAGGCAAAAACGATACGCTGATCATCGAGAACCGCTCGAGCTGCCGGATCGAAAAGGGCGGCCGCGTGCTTGACATGAAAGGCGGCAAGGAACTGAAGAAAAACGACCGCATCAAAATATCACTGACCAGCGTCAACAAGTCCGTTTTTGTAGACTACATCGTCTAGGAGTGGATTCGATATGAAAGCAGTAGTGAGGGAACACATTCAACAGCTGGACGTATCGCTCGGCGGGGGAATCGTCAGCGACAAGATTCGGGTGGACACCATCGACAATCCGATGCTCGTGATCGGCATCGGCGGGACGGGCATCGATGCGCTGCTCCGCCTGAAGTATCAAGTAAACCGCCGCTTCAAGCTGCCGGTGGATCATCTGTCCAAAAAGCGCAAGGAAAAGCCCGACAACATCGAGTTCATCGCCTTCGAGACCAATGAACACGACCGCAACAAGAAGTACAAGGGCATCGGGCTGGACCCGGTCACCGAGTTCGTCCTGCTCTCCAACCCTGAAATCGGCGGCGTCCTGCAAAACCGCAGCATCCTGGAGCCGTACATAACCGATTGGCTGTCGCCGGAGCTGACCATCACCGACGGGATCAGCGGGGCGTCGGGCGTCAGACAGGCTGGCCGCCTGTTGTTGTTCACGAAAATCACGCAAGTCGTTCAGACGATCGAGAAAAAGATCAAAATGCTGTGCGAAGGCACCAACAAAAAGCTGACCGTCTTTCTGTTAAGCGGGCTTTCCGGCGGTACAGGCAGCGGCTGCTTCCTCGATATTGCCTACATCGTGCGGGGAATTTTGGAGCGCGACTTCGGCAGCGCCGGGGTGGACAAGGTCAACATCTTGGGCTACCTGTTTACGCCGGACGTGAACCTGTCCAACAAAAGCCTCAGCTCGCACACACGCGACTACATCATGAAAAACGGCTACGCGGCGCTCAAAGAGCTGGACTATTGGATGAATGCGGACGAGCGGGGCGAGCGCTTCCGTCAGCAGTACGGCAATGTGCTGACCGTGCAGTCGCCGATGCCGCCGTTCAACCTGTGCCATCTGATTTCGGCCACCAATCTGGAAGGCAAGGCGCTGGAAAACGCCTACGACTACTGCATGAACGTGACGGCGGAGAACATCACGAACTTCATGGCGAGCGAAGAAAAGCGCTCCGGCGAGGAGTTTGCGATCCACGACTACATCAGCAACATCCGCACGAACATCAATCAGATGCCGAAAGCGTACGCAGCCAACTACCAGTACAACGTCATCGGGGCATCGTCCGCGGTCCTGCCGATCGAAGAGATGACGACCTATCTGGCTTACCGCCTGTTCAAAAAGATGGAGAAGATGTTCACAGTCGCGCCGACGCAGGAGGACGCAGAGAAGTTCGCCCGCAAGCTCGGCATCGACATCGACTCGGTTTCCCGCAAGTTTGAAGAGCGTGTGCCGGAGCCGCTGCCCGGCTATGAAAACAGCGAGCGCATGAGCTACAGCAACGTCATCAGTCAGCAGGTCGTGAGCATCGACCACGAGCTGGAGCAAGGCTATCTGGCGAAGGCGCGGGAGCAGTACATCAAGGCCAAGAAGCAGCTGCCGGGCGAGCTGATCGCGGTATTCGGCGACATGATCAAACGGGTATTTCTGCATCCGCAGCAAGGGCCGTTCTACGCATCTCGCCTGATTTATTCGGACAAGGGCTTCTGCCTGCTGAAAATGATCCTGTCGTACGTCGAGAGCCTGAAGGCCAATCTGGAGAGCTTCCCGCGCGAGATCGAGGGTGCGCGCGAGACCGCCCGGGAAAAGCTCGGCGATGCCCGCAGCGCGTTCATTTCCAAGGAGAAAAAGAAAAACCTGTACATCGATGCCAAGATCAACGAATACCAGCTGCTGGCAGACCAGGAGAAGCTGGAGCAGATGATCGAGTTTTACGAAGAGCTGCATCGCCTCCTGAATGCGGAAAACAACCGGATCTACAGCGTGTTTACGGAAGTGCTGAACACGCTCAACCAGATCTTTGAAAAGAACGGCGACATCCTGATCAGCGGCAGCGAGGAAAGCGACCGCACCGGCAACAAGACGTACTACTGGAACATCGTAAACGTGCCGGACATCGCCAAGGTCATCGGAAACATTCTGGAGCAAAAGGATGCCGACGACCTGATCCGCGACTTCACGAGCGAGCTTCTGGAGCGCTCCGACCAGTGGGTGAAGGAGCAGGAGCTGGACATCATCAGCTCGATCTCGGACTTTTTGACGGAGAAATTCGGCGAGCTGATCACCAAGTCGATGGAGGATTTCCTGGTGATCAAGTACGGCCAGGACGAGACGCTGGACCGCATCGTGGAGCGCAAGATCGCCAGCAAGCTGGACGACGAGGCGATCCCGGTCTTCCACTTGAGCAACAATCTCGGCAACATGCACTTCCCATCCTGGGGATTTGTGTCGGTGCCGCTCAAAGCGCCGTCGATTCTGAAAGGGATCAAAAACTATCAGAATACAGCGATCAGCGGCTCCCGCTTCACGGTCAAAGAGAGCGAAGTGAAAAACCGCATTTTCTGGCTGAACACCAAAAACGGCATTCCGCTGTTCGTCTACACCCCGCTCAAGGTGTACGAGGAAAGCTACGAACGCACGATTCTGGAGCGCGAGGGCATCGGTCGCCACCTGGTGCAGACAGAAAAGAACAACTGGGCGTACCTGCCGTCGCCGATCCCTGAAAAATCGTGGGGCGACACGTACCAAAACGCCCGGATCAAGGCGTACAACGCTGGCGTCCGCCGTCTGTTCGACCGCGCGCTGGGATACGGCAGCATCCGCGAAAAGGGCAGCGACAGCAAGACCAGCAGCCGCTACGAGTGCATCATCACCGGACCGTTTGACCTGGCGTCGTATCTGCAATCGCGCGGGCTGCCAAAAGACAGCGCCCAGCTTAGCCCGGGAGAGATCAAGCGCGTCCTGACCGAGCTGAAGGGCTTCATGGAAAACGGGCTGGAGAGAGCCTTTACCCGCGACATTTTCGGCAGCATCAACGAGGAGATGGCGAAGGAAAACCTGATTCGCTACCCTGAGCTGATCCGTCTGGTTGAGGAAGAAGTGCGCAAATACGAGGAAATCGAGCGCAAGATTGCTGAACTGGAGAGAATTGTCAGTGCAATTCAGGGCGAAGAAGAGCTGATCACCCGCTTTATCGAAGCGCTGTACACCGGCACGATCTGCAAAAAGGGCGCGCTCTACGTGTACGACAAGGACGAAGAAGAGGAGACGTGGGACCCATTCCTCAACCTGATGAAGGTCAACAAGCATGTCGAGTACGCTCTATATGAACAATTCCGCGCCCTCGACGCCAAAAAGCGGGCAGTGCTGACTCGCAAGGCGGCCAGACGGAGCGATGCCTTGACCATGGCGGAGGATACGAGCGCGCTGCTGCAGAGCCTCGATGAGATCGCTGCCGCTTTCCAAGGGAACAAAAACGACCTGGAGTACGATCGCGACGAGTACGTGAACGGCGAGGAGCTATACCGTTTTTACAAAAAAGTATGGGCAAAAGTAAACGATATGCGCAAGACGCTGCAATAATGGACCGATAGGCGGGGAGAAGCATGAAGGATTTGATGGAAAGATTCGCAACCGAATACGCGAACGATTTGGAAGCGCAGCTGGATCGCGGGCACGGGCAGCGAAGCATTCAAAATCCCGTGCTGTTCCTCTTCGTCGGGGACAAGAGTTCGGAGGCGCTGCGCTCTGTCTGCGGGATCAACGCGCAGAAATGGCAAAACAGCCAAGGCGTTCTCTACGTGCACGTGTACTGTGAGGAGACGTGGGAGCATGCACAGGTGCGAAGCTTCCGCCTGCCTCCGCAAGATGACCAACGACAGACGGTGCGGGCAGGACTCTACAGTCGGCTGCTGGAGGATGAGTCGCGCATCGTGGAGCTGAACCGGTTCATGAAGCAGGTCAGCATCCGGGTCGCGGAGTCGTCCAGACTGTTTGCCTCCTGTCAGCAGGTCAACATCGCCGTGGTGACACGCGCAGATGATCCGGCCAACGTGCTGCTGCCGGAGCTGACCCTCTTGCTGAAAAGCTACTTGCAGGAAATGTTCAAGAACGTTTCAGCTGACCTGTACGTACTGCTGCAGGAAAAAAGCGGCGGCGATGGCTTCGGCTTTTCCTCTGCGCTCGGGGTGCAGTTTCTCGAGGAAGTCGACCAGTACCAGCGCAGCGACTACCGCTTCCGGGCCGACCTGATGGTGACGGAGGACGGAATCAGGCTGCCGGCGCTGGAGGAGCGCGGCCCGTTGTTCTCGCTCGCCTGGTTGCTCGGCGACAAGACGGAGCATGGGCTGTTTCTCAACGGCGGTCTGGCAGAAAACAACGAGCTGATCAGCAATCTGGTCCTTTTGAACAACAAGGACGCGGAGACGATGCACAGCGAGGGCAGCGAAGGCTACAACAAGCTGCAGTTTTTGCGCAGCATCGCGGTGGACAGCGGGAGAGCGGCTTTTGCGTCAGCCGGGCTTTCCAAGGTGAAGCGCCCGACGCACGCGATCGCCTTGACGGTGCTATCTGCGGTATTCGACCGTTACTGGCAGCGGCTGCAGGAAGGCGACTGCCTCCCGAAGACGAAGGCGCGGGAGATCCTCGGGCTTGCGGCTCGCGATCTTGCGCGAATCGTCAGCGCCGCGCTCCCCGACGAAGGGACCTTGGCGGAGATGAACGGCCTGATGACCTCGGGTGTCAGCTACAGCGAGCTGTGCGGCATGAGCCTAAGGGAAGCGGAGCTGGCGCTGTACGACGGCAGCAGCGAGAGCTTTTTTGATAGGCAGTTTGCTCAGCCGGCCGCGCTGCAGCTGGACAGCCTCATCGGCAGCCGCTCACTGGCTCACCTGATCGCGCAGGAGGTCCTGGATAACGACCGTTATGGTCTCTATGCGGCTTACCAGCTGACGGCGGAGATGGGCAATGGCGCGAATCTTCTCGATGAGCTGCGCACGGGGATCAGGGAGACGCAGAAGCAGCTGGAGCAGGCCAGAGCGGAGCTGGAGGACATCTATCGGCAGCGAGTCGATCAGCAGGAGGTGCGGGTTGGGGGATTTTTCACCCGGGACAGGGAACGCGTGAGGACGTTTGTCCGCCATCTGCTCGCCAAAGTGTACGGCAAAAAGACGGAAATTCTCGAGCGGGAGCTGACGCTGCGGCTGCTTCTGGACTGTGAGCGGCAGACAAAAGAGCTGCACAGGCGGCTTTATGAGCAGGTGGAGCAGCTGGAGGATTTGCAAAAGCAGCTGCGATCCATCGCCAGGACAAGCGTGCGGGAAGCGGCGGATTATCTGGGCCAGAACATGGATGTGTACTACGAGGGGGTCGTCGCGGATACGATCCGTTCCCTGGAGGAGCAGCGCGGCGACGGGTTTTATCTGGACGAGCGTCATCTCGGTGCTGGCTCGCTTCTGCTGCGGCACGGAGTGTCAGGCTTGCTCGAGCGGCTCTGCGCCTTTTGCCGCAATGAGATTTTGACTCGCTCGTCCTTTGCCCTGTCGTTCGAGGCGGAGCTGTTGGCGAGGGCAAACGTCGCGGCGGCTTACGACAACCGGACGGCCCTGACAGCGGAAGACTTGTTCCGCGACCTTTCCGCCGTACTGGAGGAGCGGGCAGCGGTGCACATCGAGGTCTTTCACTTTTTGCAAAAGCACCGGTACGAAGAGAAATACTGGTTTGCCGATCTGCACAACGACTTCGTCCGGTACGTCCTGCGCGAGGGGGAAGCACCGCGCACCTACAAGCAGGGCTGCATCCACGAAGCGCGCAAGAGCGGCATTGAAAAACTGAACCTGATGGGTGGATTTGGCCTGGAAGACTTGATGTATTACCGCAACAACAAGAAATACCATTCCTCCTACAGAGAAAACGGATACGTCTTTCACCGCCAAGGAAAGGTGGAATTGTCATGAGTCAACGAAAGCTAAGCCTGCTCATGATCGTGTGCAGCCTGATCGGCGGAGTGATCGGATTTGTCGTGGGGGAAGTGATTCTGTCCCAACTGTCCGCCGAGCTGCCGCAATGGCTCCTGATGGGCTTGTACTTCGGGCAATTCGCGCTGTTCGTCGGGCTGATGTGCCTCGTCGCCGAGATGATCTCTCCCCGCCTGAACGGCTCCGGCTGGAAGCAGCGGTACGTGGGGGCGTCGTGGAAGATGCTGGTGCCAAGCACGCTGGTCATGGTCGGAGCAGCAGCCATGCTGCTACAGCTGCTGTACGGCTTTTCCTATCAGCGGACCAGCAGCACGGACAACATCGTGATGCTGCTGGATACGTCTGACAGCATGAGACAGACCGACCCAAACAGCCAATTGTTTCAGGCGGCAGCCGACGTGGTTCGCAAAATGGACAGCAACATGCAAATTGCAGTCATTACCTTTCATAGTCGTACGGAAGTGCTCCAGCCGCTCGTCCAGCTGCGCGATCAGGGAACCCGGGATACGGTTATCGCCAAATTGCAAAACCACCCGGCTCCAGGCGGCGGCACCCAGATCGACAAGGCGCTGCAGGCCGGACTGGAACAGCTGCGGACGGCCGGACAGCTGAATCCAAGCAGCACCGTGGTGCTCATGTCCGACGGCTACAGCAATGTTGATCTGGTAACCGCGCTGGAGCCGTACAAGCAGGCAGGCGTCCGCATACAGACGGTAGGCATGAGCAAGGTGGACGCAGATGGGACGTACCTGTTGCAGCGGATTGCGGAGGAGACAGGCGGTACGTACTTTAACGTAGACCATGCCGATGAGCTGTCCGCGATCTTCGGGCAAATCTACGACATGAGCCGCCAGAACCGCAATCTGGTCAGCGAACGGACAGGCGCTGCGGCAGACAGCACGTATTTTGCCATCGTGCGGGTCGCAAGTGTGCTTTTGATCGGGGGATTACTGGGGCTGGCGCTCGGCCTGATCTTTGACAACCGCCATCTGGCGAAAAGCTTTACGATTGGCGGAGCCGTCGCGGGTGTTCTCGCCGGTTTGCTGCTGGAGTCGGCGCTCACCTCTGTGGACTGGATCGATTGGACCGTGCGGCTTATGGCATGTGCCCTGCTGGCTGTCGTGATGACGCTGTTCACCGCCGTCGTCCCTGTTTCTGCAGGCGGCGGCCAGACGTCTTTTGCCAGCAGGGTGCGCGGAAAGCGCTCAGGGGAGCGGTTGACGGAGTCCGGCAGCCGCGTTGGCAAACGTTTTGATCTGTAGAGTAGGAGCATGATGCGCCATGATCAAGTGGGAAGAGACAACGGAAATCTCCATCAAGGATGTCGTCTGCCAGCTGCAGGAGGGAGAGTACGTCCTCAACTGGCACTGGGCAGAAGGGATTCCGTGCGTATATATACACCGCTCCGTCTTTGGAGAGCCATTCGACGCCAGCCTAATCGATGAGTCCCGGCTGAAGCTGTACACGCGTGAGGAATACAAGGCGCACAAAGGCTTGCGGGAAAAAAGTGAGGGCATCGGGCGCTACACCTACCGTATTTTTCCGTGCCGGCTGGAAAACGGCAAGCCCGTCATGCTCGTGCCTGCGGGCGAGTCGCACATCGTCCACGTCCGCACGGGAAAGGCCAAGATCTATTACTCGTTCAAGCGGGAGCGTAGCTGGTTCAGCTCGTACCAGTCCTTGCAGATTCGCATTTTTGCCGAGATCCCGGTCCCGAGGGAGGTGCTCTGCTACGTCACAAAGGAAGGCTCGCCGCCTGCGCACAAGGACGACGGCACGCAGTACGCCTTTATCCGCGATTTGCAGCCGGGGGTCAATCTGCTGCCGCCGATCGAGATACGCAAGAAGGACGTCATCCGCCTCTTTTTTACGGACGGAAAAAAATACGGGGAATGGTACGAACTGATGCCCGAATAGGAGGGGAGCGCCATGCTGACCTTTTTGAAAAACATATTTGAAAAGAAACAGCCAGTAAAGGAACGGCTGCCTTTTTACGATATCGTCTGCCCGTACTGCTTCGCCAAGTACGCGCCTGACCAGGTCGTGTTTCGCGCGGCCCATCACCGCGAGGACGACGAGGACTACTCCTTGCAGGAGGACGAGCTGCTGAACCGCTACCGGGACAAGTTCGGGCTGGATGCTATCGACGAGCTGGAGGCCGTGATCGATCCGGAGACGATTCCCGAGGAAAGTCGTCTGTATGTGGACAACGTCCTGGTCGGGGTGACGGACCGCTACGGCGTCGTCTCCAAACGCAGGCTGTGCCCGAAGTGTCACAACGAGCTGCCGATCACGGCCGGGAAGGCGCCGAGCAACATCATCTCGATTGTCGGAGCGTCGCAGGTGGGCAAGTCCGTCTACATGACGTCGCTGATTCACACCTTGCAAAACTCGACGGCGAACCACTTCCATGCGGCGTGCATGCCGCTCAACGCCCAGATCAGCCGGAAGTTCCGGGAAAATTACGAGGCGCCGCTGTTCGAGCGCGGTCAGCTGCTCGATTCGACGCAAAAGGAGCGGCGTCAGGAGCCGTTCATCTTTCAGTTCATTTTCAAAGACAGCGACAAAGCTCCGCTGATCCTCGTCTTTTTCGATGTGGCAGGCGAGGGTATGGTCGATCGGGAGTATTTGGAGCTGTATGCGGCGCACGTGAAAAATTCGTCGGGCATTTTGTTCCTCGTCGATCCCCTGCAGATCAGGACGATCCGCGACCGGGTCATGCTGCGCGCAGGAGACCAGCCGGGAGAGTTCACCGCCCGCTACGACGAGCCGCGCGAAGTCGTCATCACGCTGTTTGAAAACTTCATCGGCTACCAGCAAGGAAGCAAGACGGATATCCCGACAGCGGTCGTCCTGACCAAGAGCGACATGCTGCACCTGATCAAGGAGGACGACGGCGAGTACATCAAATCCAACAGCAACGTCTTCCGCAATTACGTGCACAAAGAATTTTTGAACACGACGGAATTTGCGAACATCAACGGAGAGATCAGCCGCTTCATCGAAAAGGTGGATCGACCATTCAAGGACGCGCTGGAGGTCTACTTTACCAATACGGCCTACTTCGCCGTCTCCGCGCTGGGCAGCAACCCGGTCAACCAAAAGGTGAGCGGCGTCGTCACGCCGATCCGCGTCGATGAGCCGTTCATCTGGCTCATGCAGCAGCTGGACTACATCGAAGGGAGGGAGCGATAGTGAGCCGTCAGCCCATCATGCAGCAGTATTACACCCGCGGGCGACAAGGCATTTTTCGTTCCAATGAAGGCTACGATACGGTCGCCAAATCGCCGCGGCTGGACAACGCCTTCATCAAGAAGACGCTCCATCCTTTTTGCGCCTACGATGCGCCGCGCCAGCTGCAAGAGCGGGGAGAAAGCAATCTGAAGCGCTACCCGGAGGCATTTGTCTGTTTTCGGGCGGAAACGGGCGAGCTGGTCGTCGGGCGCAGCGTATTCGTCGGAGCCGACTTTACGGGACAGCGCAACACGTTTTTCAGCCACAACTACGTCATCCCTGCGCAGCGGCGCGATGAGTTTGTCAAAGACCCGGCCAGACTGTTCGGACTGAATGCTTTTGCCGATTATCATGACGATGCGGCGGGCAAGGAGCTGCCCGAGCTGGACGAGCTGCCCTTTCAGGTAGACGGCACCCCGGAACGCAGGCGATGGCTGGACAGCATCGGCATCGACGAGCAGGTCTTCCGGCAGCTGCTCTATGCTGTGATGACGTCGCTGTCGACCAGGCGCAAGGTCTACATCAGTTTGCCGGGAGAACCGGCAGACGCTTCCTACGATGCCCGCAAGCTGCTTGAGATTTTGTACAGCTGCCTGCCGTATGAGATGCGCAGGCATTTTGGCTTTCTCACCTACAGCAGCGAGCCGCAGAGCAAGAAGCACATTCACGTCATGTTCGTGGAGAAAGGCAGCATCCGGGCAGGGGCGCAAATTACGGAAAAGGACTTCCTGTTCGACTTGGCAAACGGACGCATCCCCCAAGCCGATGCTCTGGAGGGGAAGCACGTCTACCTCGATTACGCCTGGGAGCATGTGGACGAGCCGCGACTGCTCGCTCAGTTCCACGATTTTTGCGAGGAAGTGCTGGCGGGTGCCGATACAGACATGCAGCTGCGGCTGTCTGCGTGCTATGAGCTGTGTACCCTGTATGGCATCGAGAGCGGAAACATGGCGGCCTGGGTGCAAAACCGCGCAGGCATCTGGCAGGTGCTCCAGCACTATTTGAACCAGGTGCAGCTGCAGGACAAGACCCGGCTGCTTCGCTTGCGGGATACTCTGTTTCGGGCGGAAGCGAAGTCGCTCGCGGTGAAAAGGCTGCCCGACAGCGAGACGATCAGGCAAATGCTGGGTGCATACCGTGCCGTTTCGGGAGAGCGCGTATCCGGCGAGCTCGTCACCCATCTGATGAAGCTCCTGCTGCAAGCAAAGGCGGCGCAGCAGAGCGCTTACGCCGCCGACGTGTACCGGCAACTGGCGGAGTGGCCGGAGCTGTTTGCCTATTTCATGCGCAGCGTGCTCGGCTGCAAGGAGCTGGTCAAGCCGCTGTTTGAAGACTATCTGGCCGAGCGGCTGGCGTCTTTTTCGCAGATGGACCAGGTGCTGCAGGAATTCGTTTTCTGGTCCAGGACGGCTCCGCCTGCCCTGCACAATCCGTTCTTCCTGGCCGCTGCGCGGGAAAAGATGCTCCGTCTCTTCGCCTGCGAACAGCATCCGCTGCAGGCCGTTCTGCACATCCACGATTTCTTTATGAGACAGGACGGCTTTGATCGGTATGCAGGCGAGCTGCTGGACGAGCTGGACAAGTCTTTGCTGGGGCAGCTCGCTCTGGACGCCTTGGCGTGGAGCGACTTCGGCAAGATCATGAACCTCCTGGAGGATAAGCCGCAGACGTTCTTTGGCGGGCTGAACCTGGAGAGCAGGCAGAAGCTGGAGTACATCGCCCAGATGGCTGCTTTGGCAGACAGCCGGGAGGTGCCACTGCCCGAGCCGTTTTTCCGCCAGTGGGATGAGCGGGAGACGGCGTTCCTGCAAAAGCTGATCACAGGCCTGCTGGAGCATCCGCTCGAGCCGGACAGCTTCCCGCTCGTCGCTCTCGCTTTTTATCGGACCGGGCAGAAGAGGCAGGATTCCTTTGCCTATGCCGACATGCTGCGGTTTGTCGGCGAGAGCGGCGGCGATGAAGCGGTCTATGCCTTCGTTTTGTGGAGCATGACGCAGCGCATGTTTTTCACGGCCAAATCCATCTCGCCTGGTTACCGTCAGGTGCTCAAATCCTTTTTGCTCGAAAACAATGGGAGACGTCTGCGCGACAAGGCGTGGAAAAAGCGCTGGCTGGCGGTGCGGCATGCCGATTTCCGCAAGCTGCTGGACGAGGTGCGCAGCGAGACCGCCAGTCCCTTGCTGAAGCTGTTTCGGAAAAGGTCGACAGCAATGGTAAGCATCTTCCTGCTGCTCGCGGCAGGGGCTGTGGCGAGTTTTTTCCTGCTGGCACCTGACTCGAAGGCCGATCTGCCCGTTTCCCCAACTGGAGCAGAGACGGCGAGACAGCCTCTGCCAGCCGAAGCGGTCAAATTCGTCCCGGCGTATCAGCTGATGCTGGAGCCGCAGATTCGCCCGGTCAACACTGCGCGGTAGTCGGGACAAGGACGGCTGCTTCCCGCATCACAGTTGTTGTAAAAAACTTCAATTTCTAGCTTGTCTGAGGAGCCTTTCATCTGATACGATGGGGAGCGTGTGGCATCCTGGCGTGGAAAACAGTCAGGGTGCTTTTCCTTGTACAGATGAAGAATCGACATCCATGCGACTAAGCGATCATTCTGCCCTTTGGGTGCAATGGCTTCGGATAGCAAAGTTTTCGGCTGCACTCAAGTTTTTCTCATGATGGAATAGTTCTTGCAAGTGGAGTAGTTCTTGTTTGCGGAGTAGTTCTTGCTGAAGGTGCAATTCTTGATGAGGAGGAGGGATTATCCGGAAATACGCTGATCTTGGTGGGAAGGAATGTAGTACTTGTACAATGATTTGTCAGCGCCGGTCCAGGCAGCGAGCCTGGCGAGCAAGCCGAAAATCCCCTTTTGCCAGGAAATCGGCAGGTATGGGAGATAAAAGGCGCCCATTTGAAAGAGGGTGCCAAGCAGCAAGATGTTTTTGGGTAAATACTGCTTCAGAAACGGCATGTAAAAGCTCCGTCCATCCGTATCCAGACCGTAGCCGCAGCGGACGAACGCCTCGAATTGTCCCGCCGGCCGGATCTCGACGTTGAAGCTGACCGTTTCCTTGGTGTTGTTTTGGAAGCAGTGGTGCTTGTCCAGTGGAACGACCGCCTTGTCCCCCTTTTGCAGGATGATCGTTTTTCCGTCGACCGTCAGCTCTAATTTTCCGCTGACACCTTCAAAGGTTTCCACAAGTTCAGTATGATAATGCAAGAAGATTCCAATGTTGGGTGGAAGGTCGGTTCGGAATAACAGGTACTCTCCATTCGTCTCCTCGGTCGTCTTGAGAAAAGTGACAGTCTCCCCGTTGTGAGGATTTCCAACAGTACGGCTTAAATTGGACATAGGCAGTCCCTCCCGATTCATGATTTTGATGATTGGCAATTTGTGTCAGAATATAGTTTCAATATAGATGATTCCAAAACAATCAACAATATTTTATTAGCAAAGGCCTATCAAAATGGAGTGAAAGAAGAATGAGCGGCAAGCTGTCAGTTCCTGGGTACAGGAATGTGGAATTCGTCTCAAATCATGTAAATTCGGGCATCTATCGCGGAATCAGAAGCGTGGATAATCTTCCGGTCATCATCAGGACGGCACAAAAGGGAATCCCCCGCAGCGACTCGATCTGGAAGCTGAAACACGAATACCGGCTGCTGGAATCGATCCGTTCGGAAGCGGTCGAATCCGTGGTGGAGCTTGTTCATAATGATCGGGAGACTCTGCTCATTACAGAAGATTTTGGCGGCTTGCCGCTCTCCAGCCTGCTGAAAATGCGCCAGTTGTCGTTGAAAGAGATTCTTTCGATCGCACTTTCCTTGGCCAAATGCATAAGAGCGATCCACCAGTACCGGGTCGTCCACAAAGACATCAATCCTGCGAACATATTGGTTCGTCCCGGCAGCCTGGACGTCAAGCTCACCAATTTCGGCCTGGCTACCCGTCTCTATCAGGAATACCAGAGCGCGATGAATCCAAAAGAGTGGCAAGGGAACTTGCGCTACATTTCACCGGAACAAACCGGGAGGATGAATCGGACAGTCGATTGCCGTTCGGATATTTACTCGTTTGGAATCACTGTTTATGAGATGCTCACAGGAAAGCCCCCTTTCCTCTTCGCGGACGCGCTGGAACTCGTGCATGCCCATATGGCCAGAAAGCCCGTTTCTCCCAGCCAGAGTCACCCTTCTATTCCAATCGTGCTATCTGATCTTGTGATGAAGTGCCTTTCCAAAAACGCGGAAGATCGCTATTGGAGCAGTTCCGGACTCATTTACGATCTGCAGCTTTGCCTGACGCAGTTGCAGGAAGATGGCGGTATTCCACTGTTTCCGTTGGGTACGCAGGACCGCACCGACCAACTGCACATTTCGGAAAAGCTGTACGGCCGGGAGCCGGAACTGGCGCTGCTGAGCGAATCGTTCGAGCAGATCTGCGACGGGGCCACGCGCCTGGTAATGCTGAGCGGAAATGCAGGCGTGGGCAAGTCGGCCTTGGTTCAGGAGGCGCAAAAGACCTTTCTGCAAGGGCGGGGGCGCTTTATATCCGGGAAGTTCGATCAGTACAAGCAGAACGTGCCCTATTCCGCCATTTTGCTGGCGTTTCAGGACTTGATTCGGCAAATTTTGGCGGGTAATGAGCGGGAGCTGCACATGTGGCGGGAAACGATCACGGAAGAGCTGCAGGGATTGGGACAGGTCATTGTCGACGTGATGCCGCAGCTGGAAATGGTCATCGGCAAGCAGCCGGATGTGCCGGAGCTGCCCGCGACAGAGGCGAAGAACCGGTTTCAGATGGTCATGCAACGTTTTGTGCGCATTTGGGCCAAGCCGGAGCACCCGCTCGTCCTGTTCCTCGACGATTTGCAGTGGGCGGACCCTTCATCCCTGTTTCTGATTCAGGAAATGATCGGGGACCTGCAGGAGAACCACTTCTTATTGCTCTGCTCCTACCGGGAAAGCGTAAGCAGCCCGCTCAATCCGCTCTTGACGGCACTGATCGAGCAGGGGAGCCGGCACCAGATTTTGCGCCAGCTGTCCCTGCATCCGCTGAAGGCGGGAGAGGTGGCCGAGCTGCTGGCTGACTCCTTTCAGGCAGAACTGCAGAAGGTGCAGCCGCTGGCGTCCATCGTGCACAAAAAAACGGCGGGCAACCCGTTCTATACCCGTCAGTTCGTGAAATCCCTGTACAATAAAGGCTTGCTGAAATACGAAGCGGACAAAGGCGGCTGGACGTGGCAGCTGGAGGACATCGACAAGCTGTGGGCGGCGGAAAATGTAGCCGATTTCTTGGTCGAACGGATTCGGCTCTTGCCGATGCTGACCCAAAAGCTGCTGGCGTACGCGGCATGCCTGGGCAACCACTTTTATTTGCACATGGTGGCACGCGCGCGTAACCAGAAAGAATCGGAAGCGATCCGCCACCTCTGGCCGGCCGTGGAAGAAGGGCTGCTGTATCCATTGGCAGGCGACAGCTACCTGGCGTATGCGGCGCTGGAGGAGGATGATGCCGCCATACATGCGAAAATCAACTTCACCTTCCTGCACGATCGCATTCATCAGGCGGCTTATTCCCTGCTGTCCGAAGTCGAACGGAAAAGGGTACACCTGAAGCTGGGTAGACGGATGCAGGAGTTTTCCGATTCCTTCGAGTCACCGCTTCTGTTTGAAGTGTGCAACCACATGTATTTGGGAGCAGATCTGATCGAGGACCAGACGGAAAGAATCCAGGTGGCACACTGTCATTTGCTCGCGGGCCAGAGGGCCAGGCTGTCGACAGCCTTTGACGCGGCCCTGAAATTTTTCCGACAGGGGACCGAGGTGCTGCGGGAAGAAGGATGGGAAGCGGATCGCCAACTGGCGGTGGAGTTGTACACGAGGAGGGCGGAAGCGGAGTATTTGTGCGGCAACTTCGATACGGCGGAATCGCTGTTTGCGCTCGTCAAGCAGTACGCCAGAACGAATGCCGAGCAGGTGCGGATTCTGGAAATCCAGGTGCACATGTACACCAGCCTCGCGAAATTTCCCCTTGTCGTCGAGATTGCCAACCAGGCCCTGCAACTGCTCGGCGTCCACATTCCGGCCAAGCCAGGGAAGCTGGACATTCTCAAGGAGATGTGGCAGATCAAGCGAAGCCTCAAGGGGCGCAAAGCAGACGAACTGCTCTACATCCCCCAAATGCCGGATGAAAGTTACCGGCTGGCCATGAACATCATCAGCTATGCAGGGCCTTCCTCTTACTATGTCGACATGAACTGGTTTGCCCTGACTATCCTGCGCGTGCTCCATCTGTCGCTTGTGCACGGCAACGATGCGGCTTCAGCTAACGGCTATACCGGATACGGGATCGTGCAGGCAACACGGTTCGGCAATTATCAGGAAGGGTATGAATACGGCTTGCTGGCTTGCAGCGTCGCCGACAGCTTTCACGATCCCATGGCGATGAGCAAGGCGTACGGGGCCTTTGCCGTTATGATTAACCATTGGCGCGAGCATGCCAAAACCAACATTCCGCTGCTGAAAAAGGCGATCCAGCACGGCCTGGAGAGCGGGGGCAACATCTACGTCGCCTACAATGCGCACGCCCTGCTGGAGGCGATGCTGTTCTGCGGCTCGCCGATCGAGGAACTTCATCAGCAGATCGGGCAGTATGCCGACCTGATCCGCCAACTCAAGGTGGTGGATCACGACGACCGCCTCTTGCTTTTGAAACAGGCTTTGCATGGTCTGACGGCAGTGCAGCCTGACGACCATACGGCGTTTTGCGCGGAAGGCTTCGATGAGGGAGCGTACGTCAAAGCATTGCTGGCGGAAGGCACCAACTACAAGCGCTACATGTATCACTACTACAAATCGATGGTGTGCCTGCTGTACGGCCGCTTTAGGGAAGCTGCGGAATTGACAACCGAGGCCGAGCAGTGGATGGAGACGGTCAGCGGACAGCTGCTGGTCTGCGAGCACCTTTTTATCCAGACGCTCGCGCTCACAGGGCTGTACCTGGACGCCGGACGGTCCGACAGGCGCAAGTTTGAGAAAAAGATCAAAAAGAACCTGAAGCAGATGAAGCGCTGGGCCGACCACTGCGCGGAAAACTTCCAGCACCGCTACCTGCTGATGCAGGCGGAGTGGATGCGCGTCAACGGCAATGCCCAGGCGGCGACAGCCTATTACGAGCAGGCCATTTCGTCCGCCAAGAAAAACGGCTTTTTGCAAAACGAAGCGCTCGGCTATGAGCTGGCGGCCCGACACTTTCTCCACCTGGGCATGAACACCATCGCCAGAGTCTACATGTCCGAGGCCCACCTTGCCTACATGGAGTGGGGCGCAATCGCCAAAGCCAAGCAATTGGAGGTGCGGTACCCCGTCCTTCTGGAGCAGCATGACAACCACTCAGGGAGCGCAGAAATGGCAGTGGCAGCCCCTGACATGGTGGACTTCATGACGGTCATCAAGGCTTCCCAGATGATCGCCAGCGAAATCAAGCTGGACAGACTGCTCGACACCATGCTGCGCACTGTCATGAGCAATGCGGGCGCACAGCGGGGCTTTATCATCCTGAAAAAAGAGAGCGAGTGGTTCATCGAAGCCGCCGGGAGCATCGACGAAGACATTGAAATCTTGCAGTCGCTGCCGTACGAGCAAGGCAGCCTGCTGTCTGTCGCAACGGTGAATTATGTCATGCGCACCGAAGAGATGCTGGTGCTCCACGAAGCCTACGTCGAGGCCGTGTTTTTCAAGGACCCGTACATTGCGAAAAACATGCCGAAGTCGATTCTGTGCGCGCCGCTGTGGCAGCAAGGAAAAATGGTCGGCGTGGTCTATCTGGAAAACAACGAGTCCACCCACGTGTTTAACAAGGAGCGGACGGAACTGCTGCGTCTGCTGTTCTCGCAAATCGCCACCTTCATTGAAAACGCCCGGCTGTACCATCAGCTGGAGCAGTGGAACCACTCGCTGGAGCGGATCGTCGCCGAACGCACCGACGAAATCAAGACGTTGCTGCGAGCCAACAAAAACTTGCTGGACAACGCCGGACAAGGATTCCTGTCGTTTGGCAGCAACCTGCGCATTCATTCCGAGTACAGCCGCGAGTGTGTCCGCATCTTCGGCAAGGAGCTGGCTGATTTGTCCGTCGCGGAACTGCTGTATCCAGACAACAAGGAAGACCAGGCCTTCATCGAATCGCTGCTGCAAAAGTATTTCGGGCTGGAAAACCAGGCCCAGCGCGAGCTGTACCTCAGCTTGTTCCCGACGGAGCTCACGGTGAACAAGCTGCCGCTGAAAGTGGAGTGCAAGCAGATCAACGATGAGCGAGGAGAAAATTCCGAAGGGCTGATGCTCATTTTGACAGACTTGAGCGAACAGCGGGAATTGGAGAGCAAGATGGAGCAGGAATGGCAGTGCCTGAAAATGGCCGTGTCGGTGGCGATCGGGCATGAGCTGTTCCGGACCGTCCTGCAGAGCTTTACCTCCTTTGTGACGGCCGGGTGGAAGGACATCTGGGCAGACAAGGGCGAGCACGCACAAAGGCTGTACCAGCTGATCTACCGGCTGCACCAGTTCAAGGGCGACTTCAGCCAGTTTTATTTGATCCACACCCCGGCCGAGCTGCACGAACTGGAGTCCCGGCTGGCAGCTTTGGCCAGACAGGCAGCAGACGATGTTGATCTGGAGAGCGAGATCCGGAGCGGAATCGATTCGATTTGCTCAGCCATCAGGCTTGACCTGGACGTGATGACGCAACAGCTGGGCAAAGACTTCCTGGAGACGAACGAGCAGAAGGTTTCGTTCCCGGCGGATCGCTGGAGCGCCTTTTCCGAGCAATTGGCTGCGTTTTTGCGGAAGGAGGGACACAGCCAGCTGCTGAAATCGTTCGAGCAGCTGTACAACCGCCCGATTACAGAGCTGTTGTCACGCTACGACGACTATGTGACGAAAATGTCTGCCCGTCTCAAGAAGCAGGTGTATCCCTTGCAGATCGAAGCAGAAGACATCTGGGTCAATCCGGAGCGATTCGCTGGCTTCATCAACAGCTTGATTCACGTATTCAGCAATGCGCTGGATCACGGGATCGAGCAGGAGGAGGAGCGTCTGGCGCAAAACAAGGCGAGATGGGGCACTATCCGCTGCCAGGTGAAGCGGGAGGGAGACATGCTGCGCATGACCATCTCCGACGATGGCAAAGGAGTCGATCTCGATCGGCTTAAAAGAGTGGGGCTGGAAAAGGGCTGGGATGACAAATGGAGCGACCAGGAATGGCTCGAAACCGTGTTCGCAGAGAATGTCAGCACAAAGAGCGGGAATGTCAGCGAATGGTCGGGCAGAGGAGTCGGCTTGTCGATCGTCAAGCGGGAGGTAGAGCGGCTGGGTGGAACCGTGAAAATCAACACGAGCAAAGGGAGAGGTACGCGCTTCCAGTTCCTCATTCCGCTGGAAGAACAGGAGAGCTGCTTGCAGCACACATAAAAAAAGGCCTAGACCAAGGCGCTTTCGATGGCAACAAGCAGCTTCTCCTCGTTGATCGGCTTGATGATGTAATGAATGGCACCTGCTTTGAGGGCTTCAAAGACGAGCTGCTTCAGGCCGTGGGTGCTCACGATGATGATTTTCGCCTCCGGAAATCGGCTCCGGATCATCTGGACGGCCTCGATTCCGTTCATGTCGGGCATGTTGATGTCCATCGTGACCAAATCCGGCTGGTAGATCATGTATTTCTGAAAAGCATCGCTCCCACGGGTTGCTTCCGCAATTACCTGATGGCCAGCTCGCTCCAGTATTACCTTCAAATATTCTCGAACAACGATGGAGTCATCAGCAATAAGTATACGAGCCATAAACCCTCCTGAAGTTTCTCTAGTCGCTAAGCAGGATTCATATACTTAACAATAACACTGTCAGGAAAATCGTAGCAAGTGGATTCTGGGACGAAAGAGCTGCAAGCTGGCACCGCGAGCGAGAGGGGGCCGGCTTGTTTGCGTTGACCAGGCTGCGTTTGTTGCCGGAAGGCCCGGTAAAGCGGCTTTTCCGCAATTTCACGCTGCCTGAATCATGGCGATAAAAAATAATTTTCCGTATAATTCCGATTATATTTTTATAAAAATACAAAGTGGTTTGGCTAGGCTGCGTATATAATCAGGCTATATAGCAGAGAGAATTGGTGAACCCGAGAAAAGGGGGCATGCTGGCATGGGCAAGAAAAAAGATGACTATCAGGCTTTGCAAGAGAAGCTGCGAGAACTGGAAGTGATATTTGAAGCTTCCCACGATGAGATTTTTGTGGCGGACGCGCAGGGAAATACGATCCGCGTGAATCCGGCTTGTGAACGTCATTACGGACTGCAAGGGATCGAGCTGGTCGGCAGAAATGTGTACGATCTGGAAAGGGAAGGGCTCTTTTACCCTTCCGCGACGATTGCAGTGCTGGAGAACAAGCGGCCAGTCACTTTGGTACAGTCAACCTCTACCGGCAGACGGCTGATTGTAACCGCCAATCCGGTCTTTGACGAATCGGGTAATCTGTCGCGGGTCGTCTCCACATCAGTAGATATTACGGAGATTATCTTGTTGAAGCGGCAGATAGAAGAAATGGAAAAAGCGATTGCGGAATACGACGAGAAGTTGAAGTATTTTCGCAGTATGACCTACGACAAACAGGGGCCGCTTATAGCCAAAAGCAAAGCTATGGTCAACGCATTGGAGCTGCTGGAGCGGGTTGCGAATGTGGATACCATTGTGCTGTTTCTCGGGGAGTCGGGAGCGGGGAAATCGGAAATTGCCCGCTGGCTGCATGACATCGGCAGACGCAAGGACGGCCCGTTCGTTGAGGTGAACTGCAGCGCGATTCCTCCACAATTGTTTGAATCGGAGCTGTTTGGATATGAGCGAGGCTCTTTTTCAGGCGCGCTTTCCACAGGAAAGATCGGGCTGATTGAATCAGCGCAAAAGGGGACTCTCTTCCTGGATGAGATCGGTGAACTGCCGTTGGAATTGCAAACCAAGCTGCTGCAGGTAATTCAGAAAAAAACCGTGATGCGGATTGGCGGCCGCACTGCCAAACAGGTAGATGTCCGCTTTTTGGCCGCGACCAACCAAGACCTTGAGCAGATGGTCAAAAAGGGCACTTTCCGACAAGATTTGTACTACCGGCTCAATGTGATCCCTGTGAAAGTCCCCCCGTTGAGAGAGCGTCCGGAAGATTTGGTCGAGATGATTTTTGTCTTTCTGGAGCGTACTAACAAAAAATACGGCACAAACAAAATGTTCTCTTCCCGCGCAATCGATCAGCTGCTCTCCTACCATTGGCCGGGGAACATTCGCGAATTGGAAAACGTGATTGAACGCTTGGTGATTACCGCTTCCGACAGCGTGATTCATCTGGAGGATCTCTCGGGAGTATTGGAAATATCCGCTGCAGCGGAGGGACAAGCACATTCCAAGGCCAATGCCATTGATTATCTGGATATGCTCGTGAAAAATCAGGAACTGGGGCTAAAAGAAATGGTGGAGATTTTCGAGAGGGACATCATTCAGCAGTTGATGCAAAGCTATGGTTCCACCCGAAAGGTAGCCAAGCGGCTTGCGACCAGCCAAAGCTCGATCAGCCGCAAATATCAGCAACGCTTGAATGTGTCGCGGAAAAACTTTCCGAAGAACAAGGAGCAGGAGGGTTCGATTCAACAATGAATCACTTGCGCATTTTGATTCAAATTTGAATCGATAATTGACGGAAAATATGCAAAAATGAATCGCCACTTATTTCTGATTGTGGACAACCTGAATTTTTACCGAATGTTCGGAAAGTTATTTACATTTTTTGTAAATTTTCCTAACATATATGCTTGGCATAAGTATTGCATTTAGATTATTGCGTATAGTTCAACAACAAATTAAGGGGGTAATTCGTTTGAGAAAGAAAGCTCGCAAAATGGTGACAGTTTTTCTTACTGCCTTGTTGTCGGTTTTGGTGTTCGTTACTGGATGCGGAAATCAGGATGCAGCCACCACTACTTCCCAGCCAGCAGGACAGGCAAGCTCAACGGATTCAAAAGCCGGTGGCACGCTGGCAAAACTAAGAGAAAAAGGTGTACTCGTAGTAGGATCGTCCAACGACACTCCGTTTGCATTCATTGATAAGGACAGCAAAGCCTTCGTTGGGATCGATGCAGAAATCATTACGGAAATCGCCAAACGCCTGGGGATTCCAAAAGTGGAAATGAAAGAAGTCAAATTTGAAAATTTGCTTGTTGAACTGAATAACTACAACATCGATATGGTAACAGACGGCATGTATATCAAGCCGGAGCGCGAAAAAATCGCTGCATTTACCAACCCGTGGTACAAAGAAGCGGAAGCGCTGATCGTCCGCAATGACTCGGATATTAAAGGAATTGACGATCTGAAAGACAAAGTGGTCGGCGGCCAAAAAGGAACAACTTTCCTCGAATATGTTCAAGAGTTGAAATCGCAAGGAAAAATCAAGGATGTCAAAATCTTTGGGGCGCAAACCGAACTGCTTCTCGCCCTGAACACGAAAAAGATCGATGCAGTCATTTCCGACAGTGCAACATCGGCCTACACGATCAAGCATGACCCTTCTCTCTCCATCAAGCTGGTTTCCCCGTACAAGTCCAAGTATGACGGGCTGGTGGGGGCTGCAGTCCGCAAAGAAGACAAAGAACTGCTGGATGCCATCAACGCCGAACTGGACAAGCTGAAGAAAGAAGGCTTCGTCCTGGAAGTTTTGAAAAAATACGGTCTGAACGAAGATAACGTGGTCCAATAAATGGAGCGACGATCCAGTACAAGGGAGCTTCGATTTTGATCGAGGCTTCCTTGTCCCTTATTTCCTATGATGAGGTGGTACGGCTTTATGAACAATCTGGATTTCGGTACAGCTTTTAGAGAATTGACGCCGTCTCTGCTTGATGCCCTTTGGCTTGTTGTCAGCTTATCGCTTGTTTCCTACGCATTGGCGCTCGTGGTTGGCATGTTGATCGCGCTGGGGAGACTGTCCCAAAACAAGGTGCTGGGCACGCTCTTGACCGGACTGCTCGAATTGGTCAGAGGAACCCCGCTGCTCGTGCAGTTGCTCTACGTCTATTACGTTTTGCCAGAAATCATCAGCCGGATCGGCATGCTCTGGATTCCTGACTATCGGGTCAATATCGGTGCTTTTACAGCGGGGGTCCTGGCTCTTGGACTCAATTACGGCTGCTATATGTCGGAGGTATTTCGCTCCTCCATCCTGGCTATTGACAAAGGTCAGAAGGAAGCAGCTTTGGCATTAGGATACACAAGCAGGCAGGCTATGTTTCATATTGTCATTCCGCAATCTTTTCAAATCTCGATTCCGCCGCTGGGCAACTATTTCATTATGATGATCAAGGACACATCGCTTTGCGCCTTCATTACCCTGGGTGAAATTATTTTGACGACACAAGCGTATGCGTCACAAACTTTCTTGACCATCGAATCGTACACATTAGCGGCCTTGATTTACCTGGTGGTCAGCTTCCCGCTTGGGCGAGGAGTTCGAGCATTGGAAAGGAGGATGAGCCGTCATGTCTAACGTGATGATCACTGTGGAAGCATTGCGTAAATCATTTGGGGATAAAGAGATTATAAAAGGGATTGACATGAAGGTGAACCGCGGCGAAAAAGTCGTCATCATCGGTCCGTCCGGGTCGGGAAAATCAACGTTTTTGCGCTGCCTGAACTATCTGGAGATCCCCACCTCGGGAAGCGTGATGATCGAGTCGCACAAGTTTGACGATCCTACGAAAAAAATGAACGAAAAGCACATCGCATCCATTCGTGCCGAGGTAGGCATGGTGTTTCAGCGATTTAATCTGTTCCCGAATAAAACGGCGATTCAGAATGTAATGGCAGCATTGATTACCATACGCAAAATGGATAAAGAACAGGCGCAAAAGCTGGCAGAGAAGTATTTGCACAAGGTGGGACTTGGCGAGCGGATGCATCACTACCCGAGTCAATTATCCGGCGGACAGCAACAGCGGGTGGCAATTGCCAGGGCCTTGGCTATGCAGCCCAAAGTCATGCTGTTTGACGAAGCGACCTCTGCGCTGGACCCGGAACTGGTCGGCGAGGTATTACAGGTCATTCGCGAGCTGGCCGAGGAAGGCATGACGATGATTCTGGTAACGCACGAGATGAAGTTTGCTCGTGAGGTAGCTGATCGCGTGATTTTTATGGACGGGGGCGTCATCGTGGAAGAAGGCACGCCAGAAGAAGTGTTTGTCCATCCGAAGCATCCGCGTACCCGTGCTTTCCTGCAAAAGGTTGAACATTAATTGGCACAAAATTTGCTATACAAATGGTTTGTAATGTTGAAAGGTAACAGAATCAGTGTGCGCAACAGGTAAACATCAAAAAGGAGCGATCAAGATGGGCTATTCATTTGCGAATGTGAAAACGGCACTGCCGGGACCGAAAGCGAAAGCTCTGCTGGAAAAGCGTCAAACATACGTGCCAAAAGGAGTCAGTAACGGGATTCCTACCTTTATTGACCATGCCAGTGGTGCTCTGCTTACGGATGTGGACGGAAACACTTTCATCGACTTTGCGGGTGCCATCGGGACAATTAACGTAGGCCATTGCAATCCGGATGTGGTTGCCGCCTTGCATGACCAAATCGATAAGTACATCCACCCTGGCTTTAACGTTATGATGTACGACTCCTATATCGAACTGGCAGAACGGCTGTCCAAGCTGGCCCCGGGGGATCACGACAAGCAAGCGATCTTCTTTAACAGCGGTGCCGAAGCGGTTGAGAACGCAGTGAAGATCGCCCGCAAATACACCAAGCGGCAAGGTGTTGTCGTCTTTTCGCGCGGGTACCACGGCCGCACCCTCATGACGATGACGATGACAAGCAAAGTTCGTCCGTACAAGTTTGAATTCGGGCCGTTCGCTCCGGAAGTGTACAAAGCGCCTTATCCGTACGAATACCGTCGCCCGGAAGGCATGAGTCAGGAAGCTTACGATGATTATGTGCTGAATGAATTCAAAACGTTCCTCGTTGGCGATGTCGCACCGGAGACGATCGCAGCGGTTGTTATGGAGCCTGTACAAGGCGAGGGAGGATTCATCGTTCCTTCCAAAAAATTCGTGCAAGGGGTCGCGCAACTTTGCAAGGAACATGGCATCGTGTTTGTAGCAGATGAAATTCAAACCGGTTTTTGCCGTACAGGAAAATATTTTGCGATTGAACATTTTGATGTTGTGCCTGACTTGATTACCGTCTCCAAATCAATGGCAGCGGGGGTTCCCATCAGTGGCGTGATTGGGCGGAAGGAAATCATGAATGTGGCGAATCCAGGCGAACTGGGCGGTACCTATTCCGGATGTCCGTTGGGCTGCCGTTCCGGATTGGCCGTGCTGGAAACGATCGAAAAACATGGCTTGAATGAGCGAGGCGCAGCCATTGGCCAAAAAGTCATGGAGCGTTTTCACCAGTTCAAGGAAAAATTCGATGTGGTTGGTGATGTGCGCGGACTGGGAGCGATGTGCGCCATCGAATTCGTGAAGGACCGTACGACGAAAGAACCGAACAAGGAAATTGTCAGCGCGATTATTCAGGAAGCGAACAGCCGTGGATTGATTTTGCTTAGCGCAGGACTCTTCAGCAATGTCATTCGCGTGCTGATGCCGCTGGTGATTACGGATGAGCAATTGGAAGAGGGCCTTACTATTTTGGAAGAGTCGATTGTAGCGCAAACCGCGTCACTGCAACCAAAATAAAGGAGACCCGATCCATGAAAACCATCATTCCGAAAAAACCTTTGTACCTGGGCGGTGCCTATGTCGAGGCATCGTCCTATAAGGAGCTCCGCTCTCCGCATACTGGAGAAGTGATCGCCGAAATTGCAGAAGGAACTCGCGAACATATGCAGCAGGCGATTGCTTATGCATCAGAAGCTGAAAAAGTGATGGCGGCTCTTCCGGCGCACAAGCGGGCCAATATTTTGCAAACTGTTTCGCGGCTGCTGCAGGAAAAGCGGGAGGAAGCGGCCCGTATTCTCACGCTGGAAGCGGCCAAACCGATTACCGTCGCGCGCGGGGAAATTGCCCGGACAATTGAAACTTACCAGTTTGCTGCAGATGAAGCTCGCCGCTTGCATGGCGAGACCATTCCGATGGACGCTTCGGCAATGGGGGAAAACCGGATCGCTTATACGGTTCGCAAACCGGTGGGGATCGTGGGCGCCATCACTCCATTCAATTTCCCGTTTAACCTGGTGGCTCATAAGCTGGGGCCGGCAATCGCAGCGGGCAATCCGGTCATTCTGAAACCGGCCGAACAGACTCCGCTCTCCGCGTTTTTCATCGCAGACTTGTTCGCCCAGGCCGGTTTGCCTGCGGGAGCGCTGCAGGTCATCACCGGCAATGGAAGCGAAGTTGGCGATGAGTTGGTACGGGATGACCGGGTGAAGCTGATTACCTTTACAGGCAGCCCGGAGGTTGGCAAATTGATTCGCCGGAACGCCGGCTTAAAACGCGTAACTCTTGAGCTTGGTTCCAATTCGGCTCTGATTGTCGACGAAGGTGTGGAAATCGAACGCATCATCAAACGGACGGTTACGGGCGCCTTTACCTTCATGGGGCAGGTTTGCATTTCCCTGCAGCGGATTTTTGTCCATCGCTCCCTTTATACGGATTTCGTAGATCGTTTTGTCGCAGAGACGGAGCTGCTGCGTGTAGGGGACCCGGCTGATGAAACGACCGATATTGCTGCATTGATCACACTTGGCGATGTGAAGCGGATTGGCGAATGGATCGAGGAAGCGAAGCGGGAAGGAGCACGCGTTTTGACGGGCGGCATTGAAGGTCGGATCGTGAAGCCGACAGTCATCGTAGACGCTGCGCCACATACCCGCGTTTGTTGTCAGGAAACGTTCGCCCCTGTTGTAGTCATTACGCCTTTTGATACGTTTGATGAAGCAATCAACGAGGTGAACAATTCCCGCTACGGTTTGCAGGCGGGGGTCTATACCAATAAGATGGAACATGCTTTTGAAGCGGCAGATCGTCTGGAGGTAGGCGGAGTGATGATTAATGACTTCCCGACTTTCCGGGTTGACCATATGCCGTACGGCGGCCTGAAAGAAAGCGGCGTTGGCCGCGAAGGGGTTAAATACGCTACAGAAGAGATGACCGAGCTGAAGCTTGTCTGCTTTAACCGGAATCGGTGAGAAATCAAACAGCCCATTCTTCTTCATCGCGAAGAGGAGTGGGCTGTTTGTTTTAGCTTTGACAGGTGACGTAGGCGAGAATTCCTTCCTCGTCGTCCAGCACCAGTTCGATGCCGGCGGAGTACGGATTGCGCTGCAACTGTGTCTCCAGGTAGTAGCGAATGGCTTCGATCAGGTTGAGCTCGATAAAGACTTGCTTTCTGCCGAGCGAATAGACTTCGGCAGAGAAGCCGTACTCCTCGTCCCACATCAGCTCGACTTCGACCTGTTGCGGCTGAATCTGCTTTTTGCTTGCGACGTGCAGGCAAATGGCGTTCACCAGCTCTTGTTCATCGAACGTTATCTTTTCCATGCGTTCAGTTCCTGCTTCTTCTGGCGTTGCGTTTTGAAGTAAACAACGATTTTCCGAATCAGCACGATCACGGCTACGATGGCGAGCATGTTGATCAGGAAGCCGAAGATCGCGCCCAGTGCGCCCATGTTGCCGAACAATCCGCCGAACAGCATGCCGGCCAGTCCGCCGACCAGCAGACCTTTCATGAAGCCGCCGGATTTGCTTGGCGCAGCAGTAGACGGCGTGCTTGCCGGATTGGTCGTGCTTTTATTCGTAGAAGCATTTACATTGGAATCGCCTTTGGTCGGCGTTTGCGTATTCGCAGGATTCGTTGTGGTGCTAAACGATTTCTTACCGGACTTGTAGCCTTTTGCGTCAGCGTGGTCGATATATCCGCCGGAAGCGAATAGCAGTGTTACCGCAACTAGAAGCATGAGCAGTTTTTTCATGGAATGCGAGCAGCCCCTCTCAATGATATGACACTATGGATATAAGTGTACACGAATATGTTGGCGATTTCCACCAAACATTGCGTGAACAATCTGGAAGTCCGAGCAGGGGGAAGGGTCAGCCCAGGATTTTGCCCGGGTTGAGGATGTGGTTCGGATCGAACTGCTGCTTGATCAGCCTCATCCACGGGAGCGTATCCGGGTGCTCTTTTTGCAAGTATTTCTTCTTGCCGATGCCGATGCCGTGCTCGCCGGTGCACGTGCCGCCTTTTTGCAGGGCGTATTCGACGATCTTGGCATTGACCTGTTCGGCGAGCTGCACTTCCGTCGGGTCCTGCTTGTTGAACATGAGCGTCGAGTGGAAGTTGCCGTCACCGACGTGCCCAAGGACGCCGCCGGCAAGGCCGCTCTGGTCGATCACTTCCCGCGCGTACACGACCGCTTCAGTCAGCTCCGAGAGCGGCAGGCAGACGTCCGTGAGCATCATTTCCTTGCCGGGAAAGCCGTGCTTGAAGGCGTAGGCGAGGTTGTGGCGCGCTTCCCACAGCTTGGTTCTTTTTTTGGAATCGGTCTCTACCAAAAAGTCGACGCAGCCGTTTTCGGCAAGCAGCTCCTGGGCGAAGTCGACGTCATGAGCCAGCCCGGCTTCGTTCCCGTGAAATTCGAGAAACAGGGTAGGCTGCTCCAAATAGTCCGTCTCGCTATGCAGATTGACCTGGCGAATCGAGGCACTGTCGACCAGCTCGACGCGGGCAATGGCAATCCCGGCGGCGAGCAGGGACATCGCTCCGTCTACAGCCGCCTTCACGGAAGGAAAAGTAGCGCGTCCGGCGATGACCGTCTCGGGAATGCCGTACACCTTGAGCGTGATTTCTGTGAAGACGCCGAGCGTGCCTTCCGAGCCGACGAACAGGCTTGTCAGATGGTAGCCGGAAGATGATTTCGCGGAAAGCCCTCCGGTGCGGATGATCGAACCGTCCGCCATGACGACTTCGAGGTCGCGCACCTGGCTGCGCATGATGCCGTAACGGACGCTGGTCGTGCCGCTCGCGTTTGTCGCGGTCATGCCCCCGATGGTTGCGTCAGCACCCGGATCGACAGAGAAAAACAGGCCGTGCTTTTTCAGCGCCGCATTGAGCTGGGTCCGGGTGACGCCGGGCTGGACGCGCACGAGGAAGTCTTCCGGTCGCACCTCGACGATCTGGTTCATTTGCCGAAAATCAAGGGGAATCCCGCCATGAAGCGGAATGCAATGCCCTTCCAGACTGGAGCCTGCGCCAAAGGGAACGACAGGCACATGGTGTTCATTGGCGTATTTCAGGATGGCGGACACTTCTTCCCGGGATGCGGGAAAAACAACGACGTCGGGGAGTACCGGCGTATGGTGGGACTCGTCCTTGCTATGCTGGTGCAGCATCGTTTCGTTCGCGGTGGCGCGGTCGTCAGCGGTCAGTTTTTTCAAATCTTCAAGCAAAGTGTGAGGGATACGGCTCATCTACAATTACCTCCCGAGTTTCTGGCTATTACAAAACGACAGCAGACGAACCTCTGACCAGGTCACAGTCAGAGGTTCGCATGATTAGGCGCTCTTTTTCAGTTTTCGCGCCGCCCAGTTGCCGAGCGATTGGATCAGTTGGACCAGGACGACGAGGATGACGACGGTGATGACCATGACTTCGATGTCCCATTGCTGGTAGCCGTAGCGGAGGGCGAGGTCACCCAGACCGCCTGCCCCGACTGCGCCCGCCATCGCAGTCGCGCCGATCAGACCGATGGTGGCGATCGTCAGGCAGAGCGCGATGCCGGGACGCGCCTCACGAAGCATGATGCGGAAGATGATCTGCGTCCGGGAAGCGCCCATCGCCTGGTACGCTTCGATCACGCCGCGGTCCACGTCGTGCAGTGCCGTCTCCATCAGGCGGGAGATGTACGGTGCCGTGTAGACGATAAGCGGGACGATGGCGCCCTCGATCCCGATGGACGTGCCGACGACCAGCTCCGTGAACGGAATGATCGCGACCATCAGGATGATGAAGGGCAGCGAGCGCACGATGTTGATTACGGTGTTTAACGTGTGGTAAATCCACTTGTTCGGAAACAAATGATTGCTTTGCGTAATCACGAGCAGGATTCCAAGGGGAATGCCGATCAACGTGGCGATCACCAGGGAAATGCCCACCATAATGACGGTTTCTTCCAACGATTGTCCAAACACCGGGATCATTTCTGTCAAGCGATCCATTAGCGGCTTTCCCCCTCTCGTGTCACGATCTCTACGTTGTAGACGGATTCGCGTAAAAATTCGATGCCTGCCGTCACGTCTTTTTCTTCGCCGGAAATGTGTACGAGCAAAATGCCGAGCGCCGTTCCTTTAATGGAAGTAATCGATCCGTACAACAGGTTGGTGCTGACCGGAAAGCGCGCGGACAAGGTGCCAAGGACGGGATCGAGCGCGGCATCCCCGCGAAAAGCGACGCGGAGGATGTGGTTGACAGGCCCGGTCTGTTTGATGCGGGACAAAATTTCATCCGGCACATTGTCGTCAAAAATCGTCTTGATGAAATTGCGGGTAGTCGGCTGCTGCGGATTGCTGAAAATATCGAGCACGCTTCCCTGTTCGATGACCACACCGTTTTCCATGATGGCTACGTGATCGCAGATTTTTTTGATGACCTGCATCTCGTGCGTAATCAGCACGATGGTCAAGTTGAATTTCCGGTTGATGTCGAGCAGAAGCTCCAGGATGGAATCCGTGGTCTGCGGGTCGAGAGCGGATGTGGCTTCGTCGCACAAGAGAATCTCCGGGTCCGTAGCGAGTGCGCGGGCGATGCCGACGCGCTGCTTTTGGCCGCCAGACAGCTGGGACGGATAGGAATGCGCCTTGTCCGCGAGACCAACCAGACGCAGCAGATCTTCTACCTTTTTCTTGATGACATCTTTGGGCACCCGGTTCATTCGCAAAATCTCTGCCACGTTGTCAAAGACGTTATAGGAGGACAAGAGGTTAAAATGCTGAAAGATAATCCCGATTTTTTTGCGGGCAATGCGCAATTCTTTTTCTTTCAGTGCAAGCATATCCTGGCCGTTCACGACGACGGAACCGCTGGTCGGCTTTTCGAGCAGGTTGATCGTGCGGAGCAGGGTGCTTTTCCCCGCTCCGCTAAAGCCGATCACGCCGAAAATCTGGCCTCTTTCCACGTTCAGTGTCACGCCCTTCAAGGCTTGCACCTGCTTGTTTCCCACCGTATACGACTTATGGATGTTGGTTAGCTGTATCATCTCTCCAGTCTCCTTGTTGTTCGATAATGAGTGTTGCTTACCAGGATGGGAGCACAGCTCCTTCAAAATGTTCGTTGATGAATTTCTTCACTTCTTCGGAACGGTAGATCTCAACCAGTTTTTTCAGAGCCGGATTGTCTTTGTTCGCTTCATTGGCAGCAATGACGTTGACGTACGGAGAATCGGAAGTTTCAGAGAAAATCGCGTCTTTCTTCGGAGAATAGCCCGCTTCCATCGCAAAGTTGGTGTTGATGCTCGCTACTTCCACGTTGTTCAGGGAGCGCGCCAGGAATGCCGCTTCCAGTTCCTTGAATTCCAGTTTTTTCGGGTTTTCCACGATGTCGAGCGGTGTTGCGTTGTCTTTGACGCCGTCTTTGAGCTTGATCAGTCCGGCAGCCTGATACAGCAGCAGAGCGCGAGCGCGGTTGGTCGGGTCGTTTTGGATGCCGACTACGCCGCCTTCCGGAATCTCATCCACTTTTTTGTGCTTGGTAGAGTAGAGCCCCATCGGGAAGGTTACGGTTTTGCCAATCTCGACAATTTTGGTTTTGTGGTCCTGATTGAATTTGTCCAGGAACGGAATCGTCTGGAAGCTGTTCGCATCCAGATTGCCCTTATCGAGAGCCTGATTGGGCTGCACGTAGTCGTTGAAGACGACTACCTGTACGTCGAGTCCTTGCGCTTTTGCCACTTCCTTGACCTTGTTCAGGATTTCTTCGTGCGGTCCGGCAGTGACCCCGACCTTGATCGTTGTCTGTTCAGCAGCCGCGCCGCCATTTGCAGCAGGGGCCGCTTCCTGTTTGCCGCCGCAAGCTGTCAACAGGGAGGCTGCAAGCAAGATGGAGCTAAGTAGAAGACCTGTTTTTTTCATGATGGTTTCTCTCCTTTTTTGTCTGATGAGTTTTTATATTTTGAAAAATAAAAACCGACAGGACCAAAACAAAAGACCTCTTCCGGAAGAAGAGGTCGCAGACTGCCTGGTCGAGCAGTCTCGGAATCCTCTCTTATCTTCCGGGGATTCTCCCGCTGGATTTGGCACCATATCTGCTGCAGACAGGTTGCCGAGGCTTCACAGGGCCAGTCCCTCCGCCTCTCTCTATAAGAGATCAGGATATGCAGTTGAAAAATTCAAATTCCGATTTGAATAGTTGGATTATAACTCGCTTTTTTCATACTGTCAAATGCAATTCGTGTGATTTCGTTGATACAAAAAGTAATTGGTGATTGAACCAAAATACGCATGCGCTCTTGAGAGTGTGTCCGAAGGGTGGCAGGTGCCGGACAAAGCCGGCGTTGCGGTTTTTAAGTGCAGGAGCGGGGCGGTGGTGGTCCTCCGGTCGATTGTCCGGCTGGGAAATACTCCTTTTGCGTAAAGGACTCGCTGTTTGTTATAATACTATTTCGTATGTTTACAAAATCATACAGAGCGAGGAAATACAGAAAATGAACGAAACCTTTTCGATTAAGGAAAAATGGCGGCAATTTCTGGGTGTCTTGCTGCCGATCCTGATCTCTCAAATTGCTCTTTTTTCGATGACGTTTTTCGATACGATCATGTCCGGACACGCCAGCCCGGTTGATCTGGCGGGAGTGGCGATCGGAGCGAGCCTGTGGGCTCCGGTGCAAGCCGGTTTGACAGGCATTTTAATGGCGGTGACGCCGCTGGTGGCGCAAATGGTGGGGGCGAATCGGCGGGAGCAGGTTCCGTTTACCGTCGTCCAGGCGTTTTACGTGGCAATCGCCATTGCCGTCGGTGTCATCGTGCTTGGGGGGCTTGCGCTCAATCCGGTGCTGCGCATGATGGAACTGGAGCCGAGCGTACACGAAATTGCCCGCGAATTCCTGCACGCCATCGCAATCGGTGTCGTGCCCCTGTTCCTCTATACAGTCATTCGCTGCTTTATCGACGCACTCGGAGAGACGCGTGTCACGATGTTCATCACGCTGTTTTCGCTTCCGATCAACGTATTGCTGAACTATGTGCTCATCTTCGGCAACTTCGGGTTTCCACGTCTGGGCGGAGTCGGCGCAGGCTACGCTTCTGCCATCACGTACTGGTGCATCCTCGCGATCAGCCTGTTCGTCGTCGGTCGGGTGCAGCCGTTTGTGGAGTACGGACTGCTGACGAAGCTGTACCGCATCTCCTTGTCTGCCTGGAAGGAGCTGCTCAAGCTGGGGCTGCCGATCGGGTTTTCGATATTTTTTGAAGTCAGCATTTTCGCTGCCGTGACCTTGCTCATGAGCGAGTACAACACCGTCACGATTGCCGCGCACCAGGCCGCTTTGAACTTCGCATCGTTTATTTACATGGTGCCGCTTAGCATTTCGATGGCACTGACGATTCTGGTCGGCTTCGAGGTGGGGGCAAGCCGCTTCAAGGATGCCCGCCAATACAGCTATTTGGGAATCGGAACCGCCATTTCGCTGGCGCTCTTGTTCGGGATCGGGCTCCTGTTTTTCAACGAGCAGGTGGCTGGCTTCTACACGACGGACGAGGCGGTGCTGCGTCTCACCCGGCAGTTTCTGATGTACTCCATCCTGTTCCTGATCTCCGATGCGATCGCCGCTCCGATCCAGGGGGTGCTTCGCGGTTACAAGGATGTGACCACGACCTTTATCGTGGCGCTCGTGTCGTACTGGGTGATCGGATTGCCGCTCGGCTATGTGCTGGCGCAGTATACGTCTCTTGCAGCCTTTGGTTATTGGATCGGGCTGATTACCGGCCTTGCTGCTGGGGCGATTTTCCTCTTTGGGCGATTGCTGCGGTTGCAAAAGCGGTTGATTGGCGGAAAGAGCGCTGTGTAAATGGCGCTTGGCTGCCTCTCTGGCGGAAATTCCTGCATCGGGCTGGGATTTCCGCTTTTTTGCATGGAGTGGAAGTGCCGCGTTTACAATAGTTGTGAACAAAGAAAAAATATGTTCCAATTTTCCAGGAGGAGCGTATATACTTTCTATATTAGATTGTGGGAGAAAAGCTGACATGTCGTGAACGGTTGGGAGGAGAACTTGGATGACGTACGTTTTTCTCATGAAGCTCGGAATTGCACTCTTTTTAGGATTGTTGATCGGTATGGACAGGCAGCTGAAGCACAAGCCCCTTGGGGTGAAGACGAGCATGGTCATTTCTGTCGCCAGCTGCCTGATTACGATTGTTTCTATCGAATCCGTTCATCGCTTTTCCTTGCCCGGACACACGAACATGGACCCTCTGCGCCTGGCTGCGCAAATTGTCAGCGGGGTCGGTTTTCTCGGAGCCGGTGTCATTTTGCGGCGAAGCAATGACGTCATCTCCGGCTTGACGACCGCTTCGATGGTGTGGGCAGCGTCTGGTCTGGGCATTGCGGTCGGTGCGGGTTATTATTTTGAAGCGGTCACGGCTACCATCCTGATTATTTTGGCGATCAATCTGTTTCCCTGGATTCTGCGATGGATCGGGCCGAGTTCGCTCCGTCAGCGTGATTTGTCGATCAAGATCGTCGTTGACGGGACCGGGGATTTGGACGACGTTTTCAGGCAGATCAAGCATTTGAATTTGCAGATCAAACGGGTCAAGGTAAGGGATGTCGATAGCGGACAGCAAAAGCTGGAGATGATGATCATCGCATCCGAAGACACGTACACAACCGATATATACAGCTCTCTCAAGACGGTGGATCATGTGGTATCCGTCGAGGTCGAAAGCCGTTGAGATACAGGACCTGCGCCACTTTGCGGAAAGAGCGCAGGTCTTTTTTTGTTTTCATTATCCCTCTTTTTGGGAGAAAGTGGGTATGATAGGAGGTAGGTTTTCGATAAAAAGGAGGGTTCGAGATGGAATATCGGATTGAGAAAGATACCCTGGGTGAAATACAGGTGCCTGCAGATAAGTTGTGGGGGGCGCAAACGCAGCGCAGCTTCCAGAACTTCAAAATCGGCGGGGAGAAAATGCCGCTCGAAGTGATCCGCATGTTTGCGATCCTGAAGCGCAGCGCCGCCGCAGTAAACCGGAAGCTGGGCAAGCTCGACGCGGACAAGGCGGAAGCGATTATCACCGCAGCAGATGAAATCATCGCGGGCAAGTGGGACGAACACTTTCCTCTCGTCGTCTGGCAGACGGGCAGCGGCACCCAGTCCAACATGAACGTCAACGAAGTCATCGCCCACCGCGCCAACCAGCTGCTGGAGCAAAAGGGCAGCTCTGCGCGCATCCACGCCAACGATGACGTCAACAAATCGCAAAGCTCCAACGACACGTTCCCGACAGCGATGCACATGGCCGCACTAGCAGCGATAGAAGACCTCGTCCTGCCGGCAGTGGCAGCCCTCAAGCAAACGCTCCAAAAGAAAAGCGAAGCGTTCATGGACATTATCAAAATCGGCCGGACGCACCTGCAGGATGCGACCCCGTTGACGCTGGGGCAGGAGATCAGCGGCTGGGTACAAATGCTGGCCAAAAGCGAAAAAATGATTGCGGAGAGCACGGAGCATCTGCGTGAGCTGGCAATCGGCGGGACAGCGGTCGGTACGGGAATCAACGCTCACCCGCGCTTCGGGGAAATGGTCGCAGAGGAGATCAGCCGCGTCACGAACAAAAAATTTCTCACCGCCGCCAACAAATTTCACGCCCTGACCAGCCACGACGAGCTGGTGCACGTCCACGGCGCCTTGAAGGCTTTGGCGGCTGACCTGATGAAGATCGCCAATGATGTGAGATGGCTGGCGAGCGGACCTCGCTGCGGCATCGGGGAAATCACGATCCCTGCCAATGAGCCGGGCAGCTCGATCATGCCGGGCAAAGTCAACCCGACGCAAAGCGAAGCGATGACGATGGTCGTCTGTCAGGTCATGGGCAACGATGCCGCGATCGGCTTCGCCGCAAGCCAGGGCAACTTCGAGCTGAACGTGTTTAAGCCTGTGATTATCTACAACTTCCTGCAGTCCGCGAAGCTTTTGTCCGACGCGATGCACTCCTTTAACGACCATTGCGCTGTCGGAATCGAGCCGAATCTGCCGGTCATCCAGGAAAACCTGAACAACTCGCTCATGCTCGTCACGGCACTCAACCCGCACATCGGGTACGAAAACGCCGCCGCCGTCGCCAAGCTCGCCCACAAGGAAGGGCTCACGCTCAAGGAGGCCGCCATCCGCAGCAATCTGTTGACCGAGGAACAATTCGACCAGGTCGTCCGCCCCGAGCAGATGATCCATCCGAAAGAGTGACCGCCAGCCCATGCTGCCGGTCTTTTTTTGCTGTCCATGGAGCGCCGTTACTCCTTTCTCTCCGTCACTTCCCCCCACGCTAAAAGCCCCGACTGACGCTGCCTTTTCCCTCTCTTTATGTTTTCTTTACCTTTCTCTGCTATAGTGAACGTAAAAGTACATGTACCCCAGAAACAGGAGAAGGAAGCTATGCGGATACTCATTGTGGACGATGACAAGGAAATCGTGGAGCTGCTTGCGATTTATCTCGGCAACGAGGGCTATGAGATCGAAAAGGCGTTTGACGGGAAGGAAGCACTGGACAAATTGGCCCAAAAGGAGTTTCACCTGGTCATTCTGGATGTCATGATGCCAAAGCTCGATGGATTGGAAGTCACCAAACGCGTGCGGAAAAACTCGCAGATCCCCATCCTGATGGCCAGTGCGAAGGCGAACGACATGGACAAGATCATGGGCCTCATGACAGGCGCGGACGATTACGTCGCCAAGCCGTTCAATCCGCTGGAGGTAGTGGCAAGGGTCAAGTCGCTGCTGCGCCGCGCCAATTACAGCCATGCCAATCAAAAGCAAGACAACGTGATCGAGGCAGGCCCGCTGATCATCGACAAGCAGAGCCATGTCGCGCAGACCAAGGAAGGCGTACCCATCAAGCTGACCGCGCTTGAATTTTCCATCCTTTTTTTGCTGGCCAGTCATCCCAACCGCGTATTCAGCTCCGAAGAAATTTTCGACCGCTGTTGGAAAATGGAGAACATCGTGTCCTACAAAACCGTGATGGTCCACATCAGCAACCTGCGAGAAAAGCTGGAGAAGGCGACCAATGGAGAAAAAGTGATCCAGACCGTATGGGGGGTAGGCTATAAAATTGAGGCTTAACGTCCGGGACTTCCTGCGGATTTTGCTCGAAATCATGCTCGGCTTGCTCTTCCTGTTTGCTGTATTTCAGGCGCTGTCCTTTTTCGCCAACAACTATCTGTATCGGATACCCGACATCAAAAATTTTGTGTGGAAGTTCCGCAATACCTATGGCTTTGACACGTTTAAAATCCCGATTCTGCTGTTGTCGACAGGTCTGTTTGTGGCATGGACGCTGGTTCGCATCCGGAAATTCAAGGAACAAAAGCAAATGAATCAGATCATCGAAGAGCTTCACTACATTGCAAAGGGCAATTACGATCATCAGATTTCGATCAGGCCGGCGGGGAGCCTGGGGAATGTCGTGGACAGTATTCACGCCCTCGTCAAAAGCACGACCGATGCGATGGAGGAGGAACGCAGGCTCGAGCAGTCGAAGGACGAGCTCGTCACGAATGTCTCGCATGATCTTCGTACGCCGCTGACCTCGATCATGGGCTATCTGGGATTGATTGAGCAAGGAAAGTACCAGGATGAAAATCAGCTTAGACAGTACACCCATATCGCGTATGAAAAAGCCAAGCAGATGAACGTACTGGTAAACGATTTGTTTGAGTATACAAAAGTGCGCAACCGCGGTGCGTATTTGAACAAAACGCAGTTTGACCTGGTGGAGCTGGTCGAACAGGTTGCCGTAGGCTTTCGTATCGCTGCGCATGAAGCGGGCCTGCAGCTGCAAGTGGAAACGCCTGATGAAAAGGTAGAAATGTGGGGCGATACGGACAAGCTTGTACGTGTGCTGGAGAACCTGATTTCCAACGCCATCAAATACGGTCGAGACGGTACGATGATCGCCGTTCGCCTGTTTCGTGTACCGGATGGCGTATCCTTTTCGGTCGCGAACAACGGCGCGCCGATTCCCGCTGAAGCCCTGCCCAATCTGTTCGAGCGTTTTTTTCGGGTCGAGGCCTCGCGTTCCAAAGAAACAGGCGGTTCTGGTCTGGGGCTGGCGATTGCCAAGAGCATTATTGACCTGCATCACGGTCGGATTGCGGTAACGAGCACGGCTGAATGGACGACGTTTACGGTATGGCTTCCGCTCCCCGGTATGCAAGCTTCATAATCTCTTTACCCTTTCTTTAGAAACGATTTTGAGTTTTTTTAATCGAAAAGCCTATCCTTACGGTGTGAAAGAAACGTTGCTCTTACACTGGAAGGAGAGGCTTTTTTGCATGAAACGGACCACGGTGGCAGGGCGGTTTACGGAAACAAAGAAGTTGCTGGAAAAGGGGGTTTCATACCGATGAAAAAAGGAATCCATATTTTGCTGCGAGCTGCCCTTCTGGGTGTTTTTGCACTGTATTTGACACTGGTGATAAAAGTCATCCTCTTTAAATTTCGCTGGACGAATGCGGGAAAGGTATTCCCCTCGATCGCCCACAGCTTATCGCAGCCGCAGGTCATCTGGGAGAGTCTGATGAACAGAGGGAACCTCATTCCTTTTCATGAAATCATAAAATATATCGACAATTTGTTGGCAGGGGGAAATATGCATAGTAACGTCAATTTCATAGGCAACGTGATCGCCTTTCTTCCTTTTGGCTTCCTGCTTCCTTTTCTGCAAAAGGAGAGAAATCGCTCTCTGGTGACCGTCACGATCCTGTCCTTTCTCTTCAGCCTGTGCATAGAAGGGACACAATTGCTCGCCAGCATCGGGAACTTTGATGTCGATGATCTTTTGTTAAATACGGCAGGAGGCATGATCGGATACGGGCTGTTCCGAGGGTTTCGGTCCATTTTTCAACAGCGGCACCCGAAAAGAGTCACACACGAGGAACCTTTATAAAAAATGCGATTGTCGTTTTTCATCAGATCCTGCTCTTCCCCTTGTTTTGTCCCAAAGTAAACAAGTACACTTAAAAAGGATCTGCTCGGACAAATATTCGGAAGAGAAGGTGTATTCTCTTTGTTTGATAAAGCGACAGAAGTCTTGCAGAAATATTTTGGCTACCCGTCCTTTCGAGAAGGGCAAAAGAAAATCATCGAGAGCTTGCTGGAAGGCCGCGACACGTTGGGGATCATGCCGACAGGGGGCGGGAAATCGATCTGCTACCAGGTTCCGGCGATGCTGTTTGACGGGGTGACAATCGTCATCTCGCCACTGATCTCCTTGATGAAGGATCAGGTCGACGTGCTGGTCAGCATGGGCATTCCCGCCACGCAAATCAACAGCTCCCTCGATTCCTCCGAAGTGCGCGAGCGGCTGCGGCTGGCGGCGCGCGGCGAGTACAAGCTGTTGTACATCGCCCCGGAGCGTCTGGAATCCGACTCGTTCCGGGCGTTGATTAGGGACGTGCCGATCTCCTTTGTGGCCGTCGACGAAGCGCATTGCGTCTCCCAGTGGGGGCATGATTTCCGCCCGAGCTATCTGGAGATCGCCCGTTTTCTGCACGCGCTGCCCAAGCGTCCTGTCGTCGCTGCGCTGACGGCAACGGCTACGCCGGAGGTCACGGAGGACATCCGCCGCCAGCTGACCTTGATGGACGAGCGCACTTTCATCACCGGCTTTGGCAGGGACAATCTGATCTTGTCCGTGCGCAAAGGGGAGAACCGGCGCCGCTTCATCGCCGACTACCTGCGCGCGAACAGCCAGCAGGCGGGAATCATCTACGCGGCGACGCGAAAAGACGTGGATGCCCTGCACGCAGACCTGCACAAGCGCGGCTTTTCCGTCACGAAATACCACGCTGGACTGTCCGAGGAGGAGCGGGCGCAAAACCAGGAAGCCTTCCTCTATGACGACGTCCGCACGATGATCGCCACCAATGCGTTCGGGATGGGAATTGACAAATCCAACGTTCGCTACGTCATCCACTACAACATGCCGAAAAACCTGGAGGCGTACTACCAGGAGGCGGGCCGCGCCGGGCGCGACGGAGAACCGAGCGAGTGCATCCTCTTGTTTCAGCCGCAGGACATCCAGACCCAGACCTTTTTCATCGAGCAAAACCAGCTGACAGAGGAGCGTAAGGAGCACGAGTACAAAAAGCTGTACGCCATGATCGACTACTGCCGGACGCCGCGCTGCCTGCAGCAGTACATCGTCCAATACTTTGGCGAGACCGACGCTTTGGCCTGCGGAAAGTGCGCGAACTGCACGAACGACACGGAGCTTGCGGACATCACGCTGGAGGCGCAGAAGATTTTCTCCTGCGTGAAAAGGATGCGGGAGCGCTTCGGGGCGGCACTCGTGGCGCAGGTGCTGAAAGGCTCGAAGAACAAAAAAGTCTCCCAGTTCGGCTTCGATCAGCTGCCGACGTACGGTCTGATGAAGGAGTACAAGGAAAAAGAGATTGCCGACCTGATCCAGCTGCTGATCGCGGAAGGCTATCTGCAGGTGACGGAGAGCCAATACCCGATTGTGAAGCTGGGCGAAAAAGCGCTGCCTGTGCTCAAAGGCGAAGAGCAGGTGTGGCAAAAGATCGCGCTCCGTCCTGTCCAGCAGCAGGAAGACGACGACCTGTTCGAGCGTCTGCGTCAGCTGCGCAAGGAAATCTCGCAGCGCGAAGGCGTGCCGCCGTACGTCATTTTCCACGACAGCACGCTCAAGGAAATGAGCAGCCTCTGTCCGACCGACAAGGCGGCCATGCTCCAGATCAAAGGCGTGGGCGAGTCCAAATATGACAAGTACGGCTTCCTCTTTTTGGAGTGCCTGCAGGCATACGCTGCGGAAAAATCGCTCCATTCCGTTTAAGCACCAGCTGCCTGCTGCCGGAACCATTGCTGATAACGCAAACAACCGCGCCCGAGTGGGACGCGGTTTGTTTGCGTTGGGACCGGCCAGTTCACGCGCCAGTCCGCTTCAGCCGCGCACCTGTTTGCGCAAATTTGCGAGGTACGCGAGGAATGCCAGCAGCAGCACGCCCTGCCCCACGATGGCTCCCGAGACGGAGGCGCCGGCGTAGACGATCAGGTAGTATATGCCGGAGCCTGCTGCCATCAACGTGTTTTCCACAAAGTTTTGAATCGCGATGGTCTTGCCGGAGCCGACCAGCTCCTTGCCTTTTTCCTGGAGGATCGTGTTCATGGGGATGATGAAGACTCCGCCCATAAAACCGACGAGCAGCAGGAAGCAGATAGCGATCGGCGTGAAGTGAATCCACGGGAACAGCACAATGATCAGAAACATCCCGAAGCCGTAGGCCAAGGAGCGCGTGAACTGCTGCAACGGGATCAGCCGGGGGGCCAGGAACGCTCCGACGATAATGCCGATGGACGTTGTGGCGAGAATCAGCGAGACGGAAAAGCTCTGCGGGTCGATGCCGAGAGCCGCAGGTATCCATGCCAGTACCGCCACGCGCAGCACCGCCGAGCTCATCCAGAACGAGCCTGTTCCGACCAGCGAGAAGCGGGTGTCGGGACGCTGCATCAACAGCCGGAAGTCGGCAAAAAAGCGCCGGGTTTCTGCGCCGTAGCGGATGTCCGCCTTGCCCGCCATGCGCGGGATAAAGAAAGTCATGCCAAGCGACAGCAGGTAGAGGGCGAGGCATATGGCCGACGAGGTGAGCGGGGCCGTCATGGAGGCGATCGCTCCGCCGCCGCCGATCCCGAGCAGGATGGCGATGATTGTATACGCTTCGATCCTGGCGTTGGCCCGGAACAGCTCATCTTCGTTTGCCGTCAGCTCCGGCAGGATGCCGTATTTGGCCGGGGAGTAGACGACAGCGCCGACCCCGATGGTGAAATAGGAGAGCATCAGCAGCAAAATGCTGGAATGGTCAATGACGAAGAGCAGCAGGACGCCGACCGCCTTGATCAGGTTGCCGGTGACGAGCACGAGCGATTTGGGATGCTTGTCGGCGAACGGCCCGACGAGCGGCGCGAGAAAGATGTACGGCAGAAAAAAGGAAATGGATACGAGTGCGAGCAGCGCGGGAGAAAAACCGTTCTCCCGAAGCAGATTGGCGATCACAAACAGGATCATGTTGTCGGCAAAGGCGGACAGAAATTGGGTAAAGTACAAGGCTTGCAAAGGCTGTATGCGGATGTTCACAGTGATTCCCTCTCGCTTTCGGCCAGCTGTTTCAGACTGACGTAATCGGTTTTTCCGCTGCCCAGGAGCGGAAGTGCCTTGATTTGCTTGATGGCGCCGGGGATGAGCAGCGGCGAGTATTGCTTTTGCGTCGACCAGGCGCGCAGCTGGGCGAGCTGGGCAGTCTCGTCTGTGGTGTAGAGCAGGATGCGCTCGCCCTTGCGCGGGTCGCTGACGGTGATGGCAGCGAAGCCGGAGTGCCCGAAGCATTCCATGGCGATTTCCTCGACCAGATTGAGCGAGACCATCTCGCCGCCGATTTTGGCAAAGCGCTTCAGCCGGGATTGGATCGTCAGGTAGCCTTCCCGATCCACTTCTACCAGGTCCCCGGTCTGATACCATTCCTCTGCCGGGACGAAACCTTGGCCGTGAATCAGGTAGCCTTTCATTACATTCGGTCCTTTGACCAGAAGCTGCCCGCCCTTCTCGATGCCCTCGACTGGCTCCAGGCGATACGACATGCCTGGCATCAGCCGCCCCACCGTTCCCGGCTTGTTTGCCAGCGGGGTGTTGAGCGACAGGATCGGAGCGGTCTCCGTCGCGCCGTAGCCTTCAAAGATGCGCACCCCGAACTTTTCCATCCACAGCTTGCGCACGTCGTCTTTCAGCTTTTCCGCCCCCGCAAACACGTAGCGCAAGGAGTAAAAATTGTACGGATGCGCCATCCGGCCATATCCGGCCATGAAAGTCGAGGTGCCGAACAGGATCGTCGCATTCTGGTCGTACACCAGCTCACAGATCGCCTTGTAGTGGAGCGGGCTGGGGTACAGAAAGACCGGAACCCCTTTGACGACGGGCAAGAGCGTCCCTGCCGTCAGCCCGAAGCTGTGAAACATCGGCAGTGCATTGAAAAACTTGTCGCGGGACGTGATGTCGATGACGCTGGTCACCTGCTGGATGTTGGCGTACAGGTTCGTATGCGACAGCACGACGCCTTTTGGCTTGCTCTCGCTGCCGGAGGTAAAGAGGATCAGCTCGTTATCCGCCGCCTGCGCTTTTTGCCGTGCCAGGTAGCGGAGCAGAGCAGCGAGTTTGTCAAAAGCCGTGGCGGCTGCTTTCAAATCTTCCAGGTAGACGATCGTGACCTGCGCTTTCAGTCCTTCGATCACGTGCTCCAGCTTGCCTTTCTCGATAAAGACGCGCGATGTCAGGACCGTGTCGATGTGTGCTGTCTCGCAGCATTCGAGCAGGGAACGGACGCCGAGGGAGAAGTTCAGGATGGCCGGTGTCTTCCCGATGCGAAACAGCGACAGGAGCGTGACCAGATGCCCGACGGAATTGGGGAGGAACACGCCGACGGCTGATTTGCCGGACAGCTGCGCCTTCAGCTTTTCGCCGAGCAAATAGCTGCCGATGAGCAGCGTGCGGTAGTTGATCGCGGTGCCCATGTCTTTGGCGATCTCCATCGCCGCGCCGTTCAGGCGGGCTGCCTCCAGCACTTCGTCGAACAGATTGACGCCAGGCTTCATGCGGCTTTGGAACAGTTCGTTTTGCAGCGTGCGCAAGATCAGGTCGCTTGCGGACGCCTTTTGCTCGCGCATGGAGCGCTTCTCGTCGCGTTCGATGACAAAAGGCGTGCCGACGGTCATCGTGACGTCAGGCAGCAGCCGGAGTCGCAGCTTTCCTTTCAGGTAGGAAAAGATGGAGCGTTCCAGCCCGTTGATGGCGACAGGATACAAGGTCGCACCCGTGCGAAGGGCGAGGTAGCCGACTCCGCTGTAGATTTTCATCAGGCTGCCGGTGGTCGTGATCCGGCCTTCCGGGAAAATGACCAGTGTCTCGCCGCCGCGAATGACCCGCAGCATGTGGCGGATGGAGTACGGATTCAGCGGATCGACGGCAATGTGTTTGCGGAAACGAAGGAAAAATGCGAATTTCTTTGCGATTTCCGTATTGACGACGAAGATCGCTCCTTTTGGCAGACAAAACGACAGGAGTACAGCGTCCAGGAGCGATACGTGGTTGGGGATGATGATAGATGGCTGCGTGAGATCGATTTTGTGCAGGCCGATGATGCGCGGACGGAACCAGAGCATCAGGATGGCCTTCAGGAAGGCATGAATGAGAAACATGAAAACCACACCTTTACAAAGAATGATGGCGTTTCGGATAGCTTTCATTGTAAAGAGTGGAGCGTGTAAAAAAAGTACCAACTTTTATTGGTACCTGGTCATAGCCCCTGGTGGGACTGGTGGACAGAGAGCGGGGAGCAGCGCCGCGGCAGGTCAGAACAGCTTTTTCTGACGGGCCTTGGCGGCGGCTTCCTTGCTCGTTTTGACGCCCATTTTTTTGAGGATGCGGTTGATGTGGTTCTTGATCGTGCGCTTGGTGATGTGCAGGGACTGCTCGATTTGGGCCTGCGTCTGCCCCTGGTGGATGAGCTGCAAAATTTCTTTCTCGGCAGGCGAGAGCAGCTTCTGGTTTTCCTCGTTCTTCAGGCGCAGAAATTCGCTGCGCAGAGCCGCCGCTGCCGTAGGATGAATGGCGGACTGGCGCAGATGGGCGGCCCGGATGGCGTCGGGAATTTCCTTGAAGCTGGTCTTGCTGATGTAATTGACCGCCCCTGCGGAAAAGGACTCGATGATTACGTCCTCGGTCGTCAGCGAGGTCAGCATGATGATTTTGCAGTCGGGGGAGAGCTGGATCAGTTCCATGGCGGTTTCGATGCCGTCCAGATTGTTTTCCGTCAGGTTGATGTCCATCAGCACGACGTCCACGCTCGCGGGCGAAAATTTTCTGATGGCTTCTTCCCTGGTCTGGGCTTCTCCCGTGACAGTGATGTCGGGCTCTTTGTTCAAGTAGTCGGACAGCCCTTTTCGCCAGACGGGATCGTCTTCCACGAGCAAGACCTTGATCGCTTCCATCGTTTACGTCCTCCCTTCTACACGTTTTTGGGGAAACAACAGATAGACTGTCGTGCCGCGTCCCGGTTCGCTTTCGATCTCCAGCCGGCCGTGGTGCTTTTGCATGACGTTGTAGCAGTACGACAGGCCGAGACCGAAGTTTTGAGCCGTCTTTTTGGTAGAGAAAAAAGGATCGAGCACATGCGGCAAATTTTCGGGGGAGATTCCGACCCCGCTATCCGCCACGGCGATGACCAGATGCTTCTTGGACAAAAACAGCTGCAAGCGCAGGGTGCCTCCGGTCTTCATCGCTTCAAAGGCGTTCATGCACAGGTTGGTGAGCATTTCCCGCAGGTGTACAGGATCGCAGCGCAGAAGCAGCGATTCGTCCAACTCGGCCAGAACGGAGACCTGTTGTGCTTCGGCGTACGGCTGGAGCGTCTGCGCGACCTCTGCGATCACACGGATCGGTTGGACGGTCTTCTCTTGCAGGACGATGTCGCGCAGCTGCTCCTGGATGCGGTTCATCATCTCCAGAATATGCCGGGAGGACGCGGCCAGCACAGCGGCATCTTCCCGCAGGCCGGGCTGCCTGGTGTCTGCGGCGTATGCGTCGATGCGGTCGGCGTAGAGCGAGATTTTTCCGACCTCGTTTTTGATCGTATGGTTGATGATTTGCGCTCCTGATGTCAGGGCGCGCAGCGTGCTGTCCAGCCGGCGTTTTTCCACGCGGAGCCGCACGCCGAGAAAGCCGTATTTCAAACTAATGGCGACGATCAGGACGAACTGGATGACGACCACCAGGATGTTGTAGCGCCACGCCTCGTAGTCGTTCTGGATGCGCATGACGTAGATGAACAGAAAGACGAAAAACAGCGGCACGATAATCAGGATATTCGTGAAAAAGCTGTTCTTTTTGACGAGAGGGTCCTTCTCGCTGCGGTACTGCAGGACGAGCAGCGCGCACGCCGCCAAAAAGTAGGGGATCACCCAGACGATCATGATCCGGTAGTTGAAGGCGAGCACGGGATAGATCGGCGTGATCGCCAGCATGATGAGCGGCGGAATCAGGGCGGCGTACTGGATGATCGCTTTGGTCTTGCGTGAAAAAGATTCACAGGAATGCACGGCGAACATGAGAAACGCGTAAGGCAGGCCGTCCTGGGTGAGAGCGGACACGCAGCGACTCAGCACGCGCAGCGCGGTACTCCATTCCGGGTGAACAGCGAGCGCGCCTGCCCAGTCAGGCAGGATAATCTCATCGATCACGGCCGCCAAAAAGCCTCCACTCCCCACAAAAGCAGTCGCACTCGCCCAGCGGATCGATGTGCGCCGAGGGTCGGTGAACAGTACGAGCAGGCCGAGCGCCCATATGGTAAACAAAATGAAAACCATCATCGTAGGATGTTCTCCTGTCGTTTGGATAAGTCTATTATACCGTACGGGCGATTAATGAGCGTTATATTCTGAATTGCTACATTAAAGTGTCTTTGCGAATATCATTGTCGACAAAAATCGTGTAAAATCGATGAATAGCAGAAATTTCTAGCACGTTGGGGGCGTTCTATGAGAAAAGATACACTGCCATCTCAAGAACAACAGCGGTTTGGAGGTGAGGCAAGCACATGAGCGGTTTTTTGAAGAAGCATCTGATCGTCCGCATTTTGCTTGGCATCATCCTTGTCCTTCTGCTGATTGCGGCGGGCAATCTGGTAATCCAGTTGGTGCAGACCAAATCAGCTGTCGAAGAGGGCATCAACAACTACAATATCCGCATCGCCCAAAGCTACGCTGCTGGCTTCAAGACAGAGAGATATGTCGAATTTTTGAAGCAGCCAGAGGAGACCGACCTGTACTGGTCTATCCGCCAGGAGCTGGATACCTTTCGGAAACAGATCGATGCCCGTTATGTGTACCTCGTACGTTTTGACGAGAACCGCGTGCCGCTCCTCATGATCGATGGGTGGCCTCCGAATGATCCGGACGCTTCCCCGATCAATGAAGTGACCGATATGCCTCCTGATGCTGTCATCGAAGTCATGGCGGGCAATCCTGCCAGTTCTCCCGTCATTGATAATCCGAAGTACGGCTCTTATTTATCGGCCTACGTCCCGCTCAAGGACAGCAGCGGCGCGGTGATCGGCGCGCTGGGGATCGACACGGACGTCGACGTGTTCGAGCAGCTTGTTGCGAAAGTTATGTGGAAAAGCCTGCCGTTTTACGTTCTGATGCTGGCTGTAACCGTGCTCGCCATCGGCGTCATTATCTGGTTCGTGCAGCGCGCTTTGCGGCCGCTGCATACCGTAAAGGAAAGTGCGGAAAGGATGGCAGCAGGTGATTTGGCTGAAGCGCAGGTCATTTTGCGGTCCCATCCGGTTCGCTCGACCGATGAGATTGGAACGGTCTATCAAGCGATGCTCTTCATGTCCGAAAACTTGCATTCGAGAGTGCGCGGCCTGGTGCTGAACATGGAGCGAACCTCTGAACAGCTGGTTGCATCCACTACGGAATTCAAAGAGAGCGCCGATCTCATGCTGGACATGGGCAACAGCTTGAATGTAACGGTGAAAACGATTTATGAAGGGGCGCATACGCAAAAGAAAAGCGCGGAGGACAGCGTCATGGCGATGGAGGAGATCGCGCATGGCATTGCCAAGATCGCGGAATCTTCTGCGACGGTTTCTGCGGCTTCTGTCGAGGCTCTGGAAATGGCGAGATCCGGCGACGAGGCCATGAATCGAACGAACCAACAGATGCAAGATATTCAAAGCTCTGCTGAACAGACGCTGCGCCTCGCTGTGCAGCTGAAAGGCTATACGGAGGAAATCGAGCGTGCTCTGCACGCGGTCCGCAGCTTTACGGATCAGACGAAAATTCTCGCGCTCAACGCGTCCATCGAGGCAGCCCGCGCCGGAGAGCACGGACGGGGCTTTACGGTAGTAGCCAATGAAGTGGGCAAGCTGGCTGACGCATCCGCTTCGGTGGTCAAGCAGATTACCTCCTTGCTCGATCAGATCGGCATGCAGACCAACTCGATCAGCGCGGAAATGGAGGTCGTCTCGAGCCAGATCGCGGCGGGAGTCCAGCTGTCGGGCGAGGCGGGGCAGTCGTTCTTGCACGCGGTCCGCGCATTCCGGCTGGTCAGCGAACAGATCATGGAGGTCTCTGCCACCACCGAGGAGCTGTCGGCTGGCTCAGAGGAAGTCGTCGCCCAGTTCAGCAGCATTGCCCATATCGCCAGTGAAGTCTCCGCACAGACGCAGCAGATCCAGGCGATGTCCGACAAACAGCTCGGCATGATGCAGCGGGTGCATGAAGTGTCGGATCTGTTGAATGCCAATTCGCAAGGGATGCGGCAAGCCATTCAGCAAGTTAATGTGTGAGGAAAATGTTCCTGCTTATGAAACCGGTTGCCTTTCAGGAGGCAGCCGGTTTTTCCAGTATTGCTTATGTTGCGCGGTCATATTGCCTGACAAAGAAGGTTTTCCCAATTGCGTATGGAAATGGAACTGACATGAGGCAATCTTGCCATCAGATGAACGGCAGGTGATAGCATGAAGCGTTTGGACCTCATTTATCAGAAAGTTGCGGAATTAGGTCCCGAGATAAGGGTGAGCGCCGGCGAATTGGCCGAAATGCTCGGACTTACCCGCGCCAATGTGAGCAGCGACCTCAACCGGCTGTGGAAGGAAGGCAAGATAGAAAAGGTAGAAGGCAGACCGACGCTGTTTCACGCGAAGCAGACGCAAGAGACGCTGTACCGGACCGAGACGGCGCTGGACAGGCTGGCCAAGGGCAACAAGAGCCTGGTCACGCCGATCGAGCAGGCGAAAGCGGCCGTGCTGTACCCGCCGCGCGGGATGCACTGCCTAATTCTCGGGGAGACCGGGGTGGGGAAGTCCGGATTCGCCGCGCTGATACACGAATTTGCCATCGACATCGGACGGCTGGACAAAAATGCCCCGTTCGTCGTCTTTAACTGCGCCGATTACGCCAACAATCCGCAGCTTTTGTACAGCCAGCTGTTCGGTGTGAAAAAGGGCGCCTATACCGGGGCGGAAAACGACAAGCGAGGGCTCGTGGAAAAAGCGGACGGCGGCATTCTGTTTCTCGATGAAGTCCATCGGCTGCCTGCAGAGGGCCAGGAAATCTTTTTCACCTTCATGGACAAAGGGACCTTCCGACGCGTCGGAGAGACGGAGGTCGAGCGGACGGCACAGGTGCAGATCATCTCTGCAACGACAGAGAATCCGGAGTCGAGCCTGCTCAAGACGTTTATTCGCCGCATCCCGATGATTATCAAGCTGCCATCCCTCGAGGAGCGTGGGATCGAGGAACGCTTCGGCCTTCTGGTGAACCTGTTTCGCGAAGAAGCGTTCCGGCTCGGCCGCGAGATTCAGATTTCGGCCAGCGCCATCCACGCCTTTTTGTCGTATCATTGCCCGAACAACATCGGCCAGCTGAAAACGGATATTCAGCTGACGTGTGCCAGCGCTTACGCCGACTTTATCTCGTCGCAGAAAAAACAGCTGCAGGTGTCGGTGCAGGACTTGCCCCATCACGTGAAGCAGGGGCTGCTGCTGGCCAAGGAGCGGAAGGCTGCGCTGGAGGAGCTGGTCGGCAAGGATCTCACCAGCTTTGTCGTGCAGCCTACCCAGGACAGCATCTCCATCGAACGGGAGCAGGAGGATGCGGCCAACAGCGTCTATGAAAAAATCGAGCAAAAAATCCACGAGCTGCGCAACCAGGGGGTCAGCGAGGAAGAGCTGGAATTTGATATCGAGAACTACTTTACCCGCTTCATCAAAGGTGTGCACCAGCGCATCAACAAGGTCGACATGTCGCGCATCATCGATCCCGTCATCATCCATCTGGTGGAGGAAATCGTACGCTACGCCGAGTCGCGGCTGGGCAAGATTTTGAGCCAAAAGGTCATTTTCGGGCTTGCCCTGCACATCCAGACATCCAAGGAGCGTCTCGCCCAAGGGAAACAGATCACCAATCCGCACATCAACAGCGTCCGGATCAAGTACAAAAAAGAGTTTGCGGTAGCGCTGGAATGCGTGCGCATGATCGAGGAGGCCATCCTGATGGACCTGCCGATCGACGAGGCAGGCTACCTGACGATGTTTTTTGTGCTGGACGACGAGAGTATGCAGCAGGAGCGGGAGACGATCGGCGTGCTGGTCATCACGCACGGCAGCGGGGGAGCGACGGCGATGGTGGACGTCACCAACCGGCTGCTCGTCACGGAGTACGCCAGGGCGATCGACCTGCCGCTGGAGCAGGAATACATGAACGTGCTGGAGCAGGCGATCAAGGTCGCGCGGGAGATCGGGAGCGCGGCGGGGCTGCTGCTGCTCGTCGACATGGGCTCTTTGCTGGGCTTTGGCGAGATCATCGAAAAGGAAGTCGGTATCCCGGTCAAGGTGATTCCGATGGTCAGCACGCCGCACGTCATCGAGGCGACGCGCAAGGCCATGCTCGGCCATTCGCTCGAAGACGTGTACCGCGATGTCAGCAGTCTCGCGCTGGCGCAGCGTGAGGAGCAGCAGGCGAAGCAGCGGACGAAGCCGCCGGTGCGCAGTCAGGCGCCGGCTCTGGCTATTGTGGCGGCCTGCCTGTCCGGCGAAGGGAGCGCCTTGTTTTTGAAAAAAGTGCTGGAGACACGCCTGCGGTACGATAAGCAGCTTCTGGAGATCGTGCCCCTCCAGTTGATCGACAGGGCACAGGCGCGCCTCCAGCTGAAGCAGTTCAAGGCGGAGCGAAAGGTGCTCTGCATCGTGAGCAACTACATTCTCGACAAAGACCTGCGCTGCTACGGGATGGATGACGTCCTGAACGGGGAGGCGCTGCAGGACATCCAGCAAATGATCGACCTGGAGGAGGCGTTCCTGAAAATGGTCGAGACGCTGGGCGAGCATCTGACCACGGTAGACGGCCAGCGCGTGCTGGAGGACGTAAGAGGGAGCCTGGCGCGCATGGAAGAGCGGCTGCACAGCGTTCTCGTCTTCGATACGAGGATAGGCGCCTATTTGCACATCTGCTGCCTGATCGACCGGCTCAAGGCAGGGCTTCCCACGGTCGCCTACGCGGGCAAGGAAGCCTTTCTCGCAGAGCAGCGGCGGCTGTACAGCGTGGTGCGTCACGAACTGCAGTTGTTGGAGGAGCAATATGAGGTGCGCATGAGCGATGACGATGTGTGTTACATCATGAACTTCTTTTTGCAAAACAAAACACTTGTGTGAGCAGTGTTTTTAACCTGGCGGAGATGGTTGGTTTTTCCAAAACACTAAAGCGCTTACATCAAAACACTATGTTTTGAACCGGGGAGGCTTGCCGGAAAAACCGCTGCGCTTTGCGGATTTCATTGTAAGCGCATACAGAAAATGGTGTTTTGGCACACGGCTTGCTAAGTATAGAGAGCATATCGAGTCGAAGGGAGGGGAAGGAAGTGAATATTTTGCTGTGCTGCGCCGCAGGTATGTCTACCAGTCTGCTGGTGCAAAAAATGGAGAAGGCAGCCAGGGAAAAGGGGCTGGACGCCAGGATCTGGGCGGTTTCCGCCGACGAAGTCAAGAGCAACATCGATCAAGCAGACGTACTCCTTTTGGGACCACAGGTTCGTTACAAGCTGGCCGAGATGAAAAAGGAAGGGGAAGCCAGGGGAATTCCTGTGGATGTCATCAGCACAATGGATTACGGTACATTGAACGGAAAAAATGTACTGGAATTTGCGCTTCGTCTAAAAAAATAGAGGAGGGTGCGTATGGCGGGATTTGTTTCTTTCCTGGAAGGGCGCGTTATGCCGGTTGCGGGCCGCATCGCGGAGCAAAAGCATTTGCAAGCCATTCGTGACGGAATCATTTTAACGATGCCTTTGCTTATCATCGGGTCTCTTTTCCTCATCATCGGCTTTCTTCCGATACCTGGCTACAGTGATTTCATGAGCGGAATATTCGGAGATAAATGGCTCACCAAGCTGCTGTACCCGGTCAACGCCACCTTCGATATCATGGCGCTGATCGTCAGCTTTGGCATCGCCTACCGGCTGGCGGAGAAGTACAAGGTCGATCCGCTGTCCGCAGGGGCGATCTCGGTGGCATCCTTTCTGCTCGCCACTCCGTACAATACAATGTTCACGCCGGAGGGGGCCAGCACGGCCGTCGAAGTAGGCGGTGTCATCCCGGTCGCGCTGATGGGCAGCAAAGGGCTGTTCGTCGCCATGATCCTCGCGCTTTTGTCCACGGAAATTTACCGCAAGATCGTTCAAAAGAAGATCGTCATCACGATGCCGGACGGTGTGCCGCCTGCAGTGGCTCGTTCGTTCGTCGCTCTGATTCCCGCCGCAGTCGTGATTCTGGTCGTCTGGCTGCTGCGCATCCTCATCGAGAATACGTCGTTCCAAAGCATCCACAATATCGTCTCCGATCTGTTGGTAGGGCCGCTGAACGCGCTCGGGAGCAGCCTGTTCGGAGCGATTTTCGCAGTGCTCATGGTGCAGCTGCTCTGGTCGCTCGGTCTGCACGGAGCGGCTATCGTCGGCGGGGTCATGGACCCGATCTGGCTCTCGCTGATGGATCAGAACCGGGCTGTCTTTCAGGCTGACCCGAACGGCGAGCTGCCGAATGTCATCACCAAGCAGTTTTTTGACCTCTGGATCTACGCGGGCGGGTCGGGAGCGACGCTGGCGCTGGTCGTGCTCATGCTGCTGCGGGCCCGCAGCGAACAGATGAAAAACATCGGCAGGCTGTCCATCGGTCCTGGACTGTTCAACATCAACGAGCCTGTGACATTCGGGATGCCGATCGTCATGAACCCGCTCCTCATCATTCCGTTTATTCTCGCGCCCATCGCGCTGGTCATCGTCAGCTACGTGGCCATGTCGCTGGGCTGGGTAGCCAAGCCGAGCGGCGTAGCGGTGCCGTGGACGACGCCGATCATCATCAGCGGCTATCTGGCGAGCGGCGGAAAAATATCAGGCAGCGTACTCCAGCTCGTTAACTTCTTCGTCTCGCTGCTGATCTACTATCCTTTTTTCAGGCTGTGGGACAAACAAAAGCTGGCGGAGGAGCAAGCCACGAAAGCGGCGGACACTACTGCTTCTCTGTAATCCGGCCAGGGGAGTGGGCTTGACATGAAGCTGATCGTAAATGCAGACGATTTTGGCTATTCCAAAGGCGTCAATCTGGGGATTATCGAGGCCCATGTCGAAGGAATCGTATCCTCTGCCACCATGATGATGAACATGCCGGAAGTAGGGCACGCCTTGCGTCTGGCTTCCGAGCATCCCGGGCTGGGGGTCGGCGTGCATCTGGTGCTCACCTGCGGCTCTCCGCTGGAGGCGAATGTTCCCTCGCTGACGGATGAGCATGGGCGTTTCCGGCGAGGACAGAGCCATCTTGCAGAGGCGTCTGCGGAGGAAGTGGAGCGCGAGTTTACCGCGCAGTTGGAGCGGTTTCTTCGCTCGGGGCGCAGACCGACGCACCTGGACAGCCACCATCACGTCCACGCTCATGAAGTCATTCTGCCGGTCGTGCTGCGCCTGGCAGAGAAATACGAGCTTCCTGTGCGTTTTCCGTGGATGATTGCGCAGCAGGGGCGCGTAGCACATCCGCGCATACGCACGACAGAAGGCTTTTCCCAGCGCTTTTACGGCGATGGCCTGACGGTCGAGACGCTGCTTGGCATCGTGGACGACCTGGCGGATAGCTCGACTGCGGAAATCATGACCCATCCGGCATATGTCGATGAGGAGCTGCTCACGGGCAGCTCCTACGCCATACCGCGCACCCGGGAGCTGAAGATTTTGACTGCTCCGGAGGTAAAGGAATACATCAAAAGCAAAAAGGTACAGCTCGTGACCTTTAACGAAATCGGATAGGTGGAGATGGATGTGGATCATACGGAAGTGATTTTCCAACTGATACTGCACGGTGGCAACGCAAGGAGTCTGGCGATGGAAGCGATCGCTCTGGCGAAGAACAAAGACATGCCGGGGGCGCAAAAAGCGCTGGCAGAGGCGGGCGAAGAGCTTAGCCGCGCCCATCACAACCAGACTGCCCTGATCCAGAAAGAAGTGTCCGGCGAAAAGACACAGATCAGCATGCTGCTGATTCACGCCCAGGACCATTTGATGAATGCCATGACGATCAAGGATTTGGCCCATGAGTTCGTCGAGCTGTACGGCCATATTCACGAGAGCAAGGGGGCGGGAGTGTGAGTGGAATCAAGATCGTGACCATCGGCGGAGGCTCGAGCTACACGCCTGAGCTGGTAGAAGGGTTTATTAAACGATACGATGAATTGCCTGTCCGGGAGCTGTGGCTCGTGGATATTCCGGCCGGGGAGAAGAAGCTGCAGATCGTGGGAGCGCTGGCCAGGCGAATGGTCGAGAAAGCCGGCGTGCCTATCCAAATCCACCTGACGCTCGATAGGAGAAAAGCGTTGGAAAATGCTGATTTCGTGACGACGCAAATCCGCGTAGGACAGCTCGACGCGCGGGTGAAGGACGAGAAAATCCCGCTCAAATACGGCGTCATCGGGCAGGAAACGAACGGTCCCGGGGGACTGTTCAAAGGACTGCGCACCATCCCTGTCATTCTGGACATTTGCCGCGACATGGAGGAGCTGTGCCCGAACGCCTGGCTGATCAACTTCACCAATCCGGCCGGGATGGTGACGGAAGCGGTACTGCGCTACACCAACCGCAAAAGGGTCATCGGTCTGTGCAACGTACCGATCGGGATGAAGATGGGCGTGGCTTCTATGCTGGGAGTCGACGCATCGCGCGTCCACATTGATTTTGCCGGGCTGAATCACATGGTTTTCGGCCTGGGCGTCTACCTGGACGGGGAAAACGTGACTGCCCAGGTGATCGACAAGCTCACGGGCGAGCAGTCGGGCATTACGATGAAGAACATTCTGGACCTTGGCTGGGACAAAGATTTTATCAAGGCGCTGGGCATTTTGCCGTGCCCGTACCATCGTTATTACTATCAGACGAAAGCGATGCTCGAGCACGAGCTGGCGGAAGCGCAAAAAGGCGGGACGCGCGCAGAGGTCGTGAAAAAGGTCGAGGAAGAGCTGTTTGAGCTGTACAAGGACCCTGACCTTGCCATCAAGCCGCCGCAGCTGGAAAAGCGGGGCGGCGCGTACTACAGCGAAGCGGCCTGCAACCTGATCCACTCGATCTACAACGACAAGCGCGACATCCAGCCGGTCAACGTGCGCAACAACGGCGCGATCGCGAGCATCCCCGACGATTCTGCCGTCGAGGTCAACTGCGTGATTACCCGTGAAGGGCCGATTCCGCTGGCTGTCGGCGATCTGCCCGTGCCAGTGCGCGGTCTCGTGCAGCAAATCAAGTCATTTGAGCGGGTCGCGGCAGAGGCCGCTGTCACCGGCTCCTACCATCAGGCGCTGCTGGCGATGACCATCAACCCGCTGGTTCCCGGAGATGCGGTCGCCAAGCAGATTCTGGACGAGATGCTGGAGGCGCACAAAGATTACTTGCCCCAGTTTTTCAAGCCGGTGTCCTGATGCGGGAAGGTCTCTCGATACAAGAAGGAAAAGGGGGCAAAGAGAAATGATCCGGCTTACCGTGGAAGTTTCCGTCAGCGGCGGCCTCCATGCACGTCCTGCGTCCGTTCTGGTCCATTTGCTCAACCAGCATCAATCGGCCACCAAAATCATCTATAACGGGAAAGAGGCGAACGGCAAAAGCATCCTCAGCGTCATGGCACTTGGGGTGAAGGCCGGAGATGAGATTACGTTTGAGGTGGAGGGCACAGACGAGCAGCAGGCCGCAGCGAGCATTGAACAGTTGTTTGAAAGCGACTTTGCCGTATAACGGCATACAGGAAGCGATGGAAAAAGCCAATCACCGGCAGGAACGCAGGTGATTGGCTTTGCTCTTGTCACGGTTCAGCGGCGGAACGTGACGATCACTTTGAAATAGTCGCCGTCGATGTCGATGTGCAGCGTGCCGCCTTGCAACTCGACGATGCTTTTGGCGATCGCCAGGCCTAGACCGGAGCCTTCCGTATTGCGCGACTGGTCGCCCCGCTTGAAGCGTTCAAACAGCTCGTCGGCAGCAAAGTCGATTTCGTAGGCGGAGACGTTTTTAATCGACAGGATGACCTCGTCCTGCTTTTCCGCCAGATGAATGTGGACGCGAGTATGCGGCATGGAGTATTTCAGGGCGTTGCCGATCAAGTTTTCAAAGACGCGCCATGTCTTTTTGCCGTCGAGCGGCGCGTAAATTTTCGGCTGCTCGATATTTACGCGGAAGGTCAGCGCCGATTCTTCCGTTTTGTCGCTGAACTCGGCGATCGCCTGATTGAGCAAGGCAGAGACGTTCACCTGCTCGATGTTCAGCTCGACCGAGCCGCTCGCCGTTTTCGCGGCCTCGAACAGGTCGTCGATCAAGACTTTCAGACGATTGGTCTTTCTCTCCAGGATGTCCACGTAGCTTTTGATGTCTTCCGGAGTCAGGTCATCCCGTTTGAGCAGGTCGACGTAGTTGATGATGGACGTCAGCGGCGTTTTCAGATCGTGGGACACGTTGGTAATCAGCTCGGACTTGAGCCGTTCGCTTTTCATCTGGCTTTCCACGGAACGCTGCAGTCCCTGCTTGATGTTGTTGAGGGAGTGAGCCAGGTCCGCCAGTTTGCCGCGCGGCTTTTCCACGATCGTCGTATTCAGGTCGCCCGCGGCCATTTGGGAGGCGCCGAGCAGAACTCTGTTCAACAGCGCGATCCGCCGGAAGATGTAGGGCAGTACGAATATGGCGTAGAACATCCCGTACAAAAAGACGGGAACCAGTAATGCCTCTATTCTTTCTACAAGAGCGACAAAGCCTAACGCCACGCTCATTCCCAACCCGACTGTCAGCGTGAAGATGAGAGCCACCTTGAAAAATACGCTGCGGTTGGAGTAGCTTTCTTGCAGCAAGGCGCGCTGGCGAAACAGCAGACTCTTCTGCCACTGCGCGTGCAACTGCTCCGGATTGCTGCATATGTACCAGCCCTCAATGACGTAGAGCAGGAAAAAGGCAGTCAGAGGGAGCATGACGATCATGGTGAAAATTTGCTCCAAGCCGATCGGAAATGCGAAGAAATTCACGTTGAATGCGGTAGACAGATAGATCACGATCGCTGGAAGCAACAGGACGATCCGGATGTCTACGGGGATGCGCCGCAGCAGTCCCAGAATTCTTTGCGCGACAGGAAGCTGTACAGCGCGGTGCTTCACTGTGTACCAGAGCAGTCCGGCGCTCGCCAGAAGCGTGCCGGCGAGCAGAGTGCATTCTGCCATGAGCCGATCCTGTATGGAATTGTAGTACACGGCGTCTGCGAGAATTTGGCTGTACCCGTCGGAAATGCGCGGCACGTAGATGATGCCTTTCCACTGTTTGAGTTGGAACGAACGGTTCAAATCGGCATATGATCTCGAGAGCGCAGCAGAGCTTTGCGGGAACTGATAGAAAAAGAGGGCAGCATCCCGCAGCTCGGCCGCTGTCGGCTCGTGGTCGAGATTCGTGTACACAGTGCCACGTTTTGCGTCCCGAATGTAGTATTTAAAAGAACCGTCGCGGAGGGTCAGGCTGCTGCTGCGCTCCTCGTACTCCTGATCCTGTTCCTTTATGAGTTCGTTCAGCCGATCTTCCGTTTCCGAGCGGACGAGTTCGGCTGCTTCGGCAAGCTTCGCTGTCTGTTCCTTCGTCAGCCTGGCGACTTCATTGGCATTCCCGGCTCGCTGCGCTTCCTGGATGCGGCTTTCGTATTCATCCCGGATCGTCTGCTGTCTTTCGCGGAGGCTTTGGGCCTGCTCGGTTTGGATCTGCTTGACGACCTCCGCGGAGAGCTTATCCTGTGCCTGTTTGTTTGGATACCCTGCAAAATCGACGTGAACGCTCTGGATCAGATCGACTTCGGTGTACAGCTCGTTGAAAAAGGACTGGCTGTCAAAGTAGTAGTCCTCGCGCAAATACTCGCGGTGGTCGTAGAGATCGACGACTGTCAATAACGAAAGGGACAGAGTCAGCAGCAGCGCGAGTGCGGCAGGCAGCACGTAGCGGCTATTTTTCAATTTTGTATCCAATTCCCCATACCACCTTTAAATATTTCGGATCTTTCGGGTTGATCTCGATCTTTTCCCGTATGCGCCGGACGTGGACCGCAACGGTGTTTTCTGCATGGAGATAAGGCTCCTTCCAGACGCGCTCGTAAATTTCCTCGATGGAAAAGACGCGCCCTTTGTTTTCCATCAGCAGTTCGAGAATCTTGTACTCGGTTGCCGTCAGCCGCACTTCATTGCCGTCTACGGTGACGGTCTTGGTGTTCTTGTTCAAGGTCAGCCCGCGCACCTGAATCTCGTCTTCTGCCATCCGCCAGTTGCCCAGATTGGTGTAGCGGCGCAACTGGGATTTTGCCCGCGCCACCAGCTCCAACGGATGAAACGGCTTGGTGACGTAATCGTCGGCCCCGACGTTGAGTCCGAGAATTTTGTCGGTATCCTCGGACTTGGCCGACAGCATGATGATGGGGATGTTGCGCTCCTGGCGAATCCTGAAGGTCGCCGTGATCCCGTCCATTTTCGGCATCATGATGTCAAGGATGATGAGATGGATGTCATGCTCTGCCAAAATGTCCAGCGCTTCCAAACCATCCTCCGCCTTGTAGACGGTAATCGATTCGTTTTTGAGATAGATTTCAATCGCGTCCCTGATTTCCCGTTCGTCGTCAACGACAAGGACATTGTGATTCGTCATCGTCACTTCCCACCTCGTGTTTCTTTGCATGCTTCTATCTTACCGGGCAGTTTTAACAAATTCGTATAGAAAACTCTTACATTTTTCTTAATATCAAGCTATGTATCGAGGAAAATGAAAAAATGAAAGACCGTACCAGCCTTCCAAGAGGCGGATACGGTCTTGTCTTTTGCCGTGGCGGTCTTACTGCTGCGAGTCGGGGAAGAGGCGGGAGCGCGTCAGGAAGCGCACACCCTCCGGTCCTTCGAGGGAAAACATGCCGCCGCGCCCGCTCACTACATCAATAATGAGCTGCGTATGCTTCCAATACTCGTACTGCGCTTTTCCCATGTAGAACGGGCAACCGCCGATCTCGCCCAGCAGCACGTCCTGGTCGCCGACGAGAAACTCGCCCAGCGGATAGCACATGGGGGAACTGCCGTCGCAGCAGCCTCCTGACTGGTGGAACATCAGGTCGCCGTGCTTGGCGCGCAGTCGTTCGATCAATTGCAGGGCCGCTTCGGTAGCGATTACCTTTTCCTGCTGGCTCATCGATCAAAAGAAGCCCAGAGCCTGATCGCTGTAGCTCACGAGCAGGTTTTTGGTTTGCTGATAGTGGGAGAGCATCATTTTGTGCGTCTCGCGCCCGATGCCGGACATTTTGTAGCCGCCGAATGCAGCGTGAGCCGGGTAGGCGTGGTAGCAGTTGGTCCAGACGCGGCCCGCCTGGATTTCACGGCCTACGCGGAAGGCGGTATTCACGTCGCGGGTCCAGACACCGGCGCCGAGGCCGTACAGCGTGTCATTCGCAATCGAGAGCGCTTCTTCCGTGTCTTTGAAAGTCGTGACGGACACGACCGGACCGAAGATTTCTTCCTGGAAGATGCGCATTTTGTTATGGCCTTTGAAAACGGTAGGCTGGATGTAGTAGCCGTCCGCCAGATCGCCTTCAAGCTGGGCGCGGCTGCCGCCGATCAGACAATCTGCGCCTTCCTGTTTGCCGATGTCGAGGTAGGAGAGGATTTTTTCCACCTGCTCGAGGGAAGCCTGTGCTCCGATCATCGTGTCGGTATCGAGCGGATTGCCTTGCTTGATGGCTGCTACGCGTTTTACGGCGCGCTCCATGAACGGCTCGTAGATGCTCTCATGAATCAGGGCGCGGGACGGGCATGTGCACACTTCGCCTTGATTGAGCGCGAACAGGACGAAGCCTTCGATGGCCTTGTTCAGGAAAGCGTCGTCTTTGGCGTACACATCCGGGAAGAAGATGTTCGGCGATTTGCCGCCGAGCTCCAGCGTTACCGGAATAATATTTTGCGAAGCGTACTGCATGATCAGGCGGCCGGTCGTCGTCTCGCCCGTGAAGGCAATTTTGGCGATGCGGTTGCTCGAGGCGAGCGGCTTGCCGGCTTCCAGACCGAAGCCATTGACCACATTGACGACGCCTGGAGGCAAAAGGTCGCCGATCAGCTCCATCAGCACCATGATGGAAGCAGGTGTCTGCTCGGCAGGCTTGAGAACGACGCAATTGCCTGCAGCCAGAGCAGGAGCGAGCTTCCACGTCGCCATCAGCAGCGGGAAGTTCCACGGAATGATTTGGCCGACGACGCCGAGAGGCTCATGGAAGTGGTAGGCCACTGTATCGTTGTCGATCTCGCCGAGCGTGCCCTCCTGCGCGCGGATCGCACCGGCGAAATAGCGGAAGTGGTCGATCGCCAGCGGAATGTCGGCAGCCAGCGTCTCGCGCACAGGCTTCCCGTTTTCCCACGTTTCGGCGACGGCGAGCAGCTCCAGATTGGCTTCCATGCGATCTGCGATTTTCAGCAGGATGTTTGCACGCTGCGCCGGGGATGTGCGACCCCAGGCCGCTTTTGCTTCATGGGCGGCGTCCAGAGCCAGCTCGATATCTTCCGCAGTCGAACGGGCTACCTCGCAGAATACTTTGCCGGTGACCGGCGATACGTTCTCGAAGTATTCCCCTTTTACTGGCGGTACCCAGTTTCCTCCGATGTAGTTCTCATAGCGCTTCTTGAACGTCACCTTAGATCCGGCTTGGCCGGGCTGAGCGTAGATCATGCGAACCCCTCCTCATTTCACTTTATGGTCTTTACGCTGTTTCCTAATAGCAATACCCGTACCAATTGCAGGAACCGCGTCGTGACAGCGTTTTCAATCGCGGGCAGAGAGAGGTTTGCTCCTTTTTGAAACAGCGGGTGTTCCATATCGGAACAGGTAGAGGATGGCAATCTCGTGCTATAATGGAAAGGAATGATTTTGAGGGAGGGAAAGAGCGTTGTCTACGATTGTCCAAGAGTCATGGAAGCGCTGCCGGGAATCGAAGCTCATTGCCACGCAGAAGGCGAATGATCAAATCATTTCCACCAATCGAATCAAAGAAATCATTCAGGAAAATCACCCTCTGATTCGAGAAAGCCTGCCTCTTTTCAACAAGCTGTCCCCGTTCCTTTTGTCCACGGAGCACATTGCACTGTTGTCCGATGCAAGCGGCAATATCATTCATACCGTGGGCGACCCGGCTTTTGCCGACCAGGCGCAAAAAGTGCAGCTGCAGGTCGGGGCGAACTGGCAGGAGAGCAACAAAGGAACCAACGCCATCGGTACGGCACTCATCGCCCAGCAGCCGATCCAGATTCATGGGGAGCAGCACTATTTTCGGGAAAACCAGTTTCTGACTTGCTCCTCCTCGCCGATCTTCTCGCCCGCGGGAGAGCTGCTGGGCGTAATCGATATCAGCACGAGAAAAGAAAACACCCATCCGTTCGCCTTGACGATCGTCTGCATGATCGCCGAGGCGCTGCAAAACCGCCTCCTGTTTATGGAGGCCGAGCGGGTGATGATGCTCCCGCCGTCACACCGGGACCAGTCCCGCACACAGAAAGGGCTGCCCCTCATCGGTCTGGACCGCGACGAGCGAATCGTCGGACTCAATGGGAGGGCAAAGCAGCTGCTCGGTCCGGATGTGATCGGCAAAGAGCTGGACCCGCTGCTGGAGCGGAGCGGGCGGACGGTGCAGGACAATCGGCCAAGGGTATGGCCGTCGGCAGCGGCTGCGTCTCCCGCTTCTGCCCCCAATCAAAATCTGGACCCGAAAGAAAAGCCTGCTCTGAAGCAAAATCCGGCTCCGACAAGCCAGCTCAAGCCTTTCCCGCGCCTGGCAGGTTCGTGCCCGCGCTTTCTTCAGGCGAAGGCGCTGGCGCAAAAGGCGGCGCAGGTCGACTTTCCCGTGATGATCCTGGGGGAGAGCGGCACAGGCAAAGAGCTGTTTGCCCAGATGATTCACCAGACGGGACCAAGGGCCGATGAGCCGTTTATCGCAGTGAATTGCAGTTCGATTTCTGAAAATTTGATTGAGAGTGAATTGTTCGGCTACGAGGGCGGGGCGTTTACCGGCGCGCAGCGCGAAGGCCGGATCGGAAAGTTTGAAGCGGCGAAAAAAGGGACGATCTTTCTGGACGAGATCGGCGACATGTCCTTGCGGGCGCAAGCGGCGCTGCTGCGGGTCCTGCAGGAAAAAGTGGTGACGCCCGTGGGAGGCAACCAGTCGAGGCCGGTTCACGCGCGGGTAATCGCCGCGACGCACAGGAATCTGCCCGAAGAAATCAAGGCGGGCCGTTTTCGCGCCGATCTGTACTACCGCCTCAAAGGTGTGCTGATCGAGCTGCCGCCGCTGCGAAAGCGCAGCGACATTTTGCAGATCGCGATGCACCAGCTGAAGCAAATCGCCCCGGACCGTCCGCTTGTCTTGTCCAGAGAAGCCCAGGCGATGCTCTCGGCGTATTCCTGGCCGGGCAATGTGCGGGAGCTGCAGGGCGTGCTCATCCAGGCCGCGTTTTTGACAGATGGCGACGTGATCGGCTGCGAGCACATCCAGCTGGAAGGGCTGGAGGAAGAACACTTGCAGGCAGCCGCCGAGCCGGGCGTGAAGCCTTTGCGCGAGACGGAGTGCGAGGCGATCCGCAGGGCCTTGCACATCAGCCGGGGCAACGTCAGCCAGGCTGCCAAGCTGCTCCAGATTGGCCGGAACACCTTGTACCGCAAAATGGCGGATTACCGTATCTTGACGCAGATGAATCAGGAGGAGCCATGATCGCCCTATACAGGTCACTTCCCGCCGAGAGGAAGCATTTGCCGGGAGATTTTGCCCGGTTTGTGCTGGGCGGGTCTTTCTTTTGTGCCGAAAAGAGGGTTCCGGGGAAAGGAGAAGTGACTACAATGTGGAATGTAGAAGTTGGTCATGAAACAACGAATTCACCGATTGCAGGGAGGAACGCATGAAGCCGATTGTGGAGATTGCCAGGACAGTTGGTATCGAAGAGCAGGATCTGGAACTGTACGGAAAGTTTAAGGCCAAATTATCAGACGAACTGTGGGAGAAGGTCAAAGATCGCCCGGACGGCAAGCTGATCCTGGTGACCGCGATGAACCCCAACCCGGCGGGAGCAGGCAAAACGCTCACGACGATCGGACTGTCCCAGTCGCTGAATGCGATCGGGAAAAAGGCGATGGCCGCGCTGCGGGAGCCATCCCTTGGCCCGTGCATGGGCATCAAAGGGGGCGCCACAGGAGGCGGCCAGGCACAAATTCTTCCGGCGGACGAAATCAACCTTCATTTTACCGGTGACCTACACGCCATTACTTCAGCGCACAATTTGCTCGCTGCCATGATCGACAACCATATTTTCCAGGGCAATCCCCGCCGTTTGAATCCGAAAAAGATCGTCTGGAAACGGGCGATGGACATGAACGACCGCGCCCTGCGCAACATCGTGGTCGGTCTCGGCGACGGAAACGGTATGGCGCGGGAAGACGGCTTCATGATTACCACCGCATCGGAGATCATGGCGATTTTGTGCCTGAGTGAGAATATGGCTGACTTGCGGGAGCGGCTGGGCCGCATCATCATCGGCTACGATTTCGACGATGAGCCGGTGCGGGCCGAAGAAATCCACGCGGTCGATGCCATGTGCGTCCTGTTAAAAGAGGCGATCAAGCCGAATCTGGTGCAGACCATCGAAGGGACGCCTGTCCTCGTCCACGGCGGGCCGTTCGCCAACATCGCGCATGGCTGCAGCAGCGTCATCGCGACGAAGACAGCGCTCAAGCTGGCGGACTACGTCGTGACGGAAGCGGGCTTCGGCGCCGATCTGGGCGCAGAGAAGTTTTTTGACATCAAATGCAGAATGGCGGGCCTGACACCGGCAGCGGCAGTGGTCGTCATTACGGTGCGGGCCTTGAAATACAACGCCGGGATTAAAGTAGCCGACCTGGATGCGGAAAATGTGGAAGCGGTGAAGCAAGGCTTCGCCAACGTCCGCCGTCATATCGAAAACCTGAAAAAATTCGGGGTGCCAGCGCTGGTGGCGATCAATCATTTTACGACAGACACAGAAGCGGAGCTGGACGCAGTCGTCGCTTTGTGCACAGAGCTGGGCGTGGAAGCCGCAGTGTCCGACGTCTGGGCGGAGGGCAGCCGCGGCGGAGTGGAGCTGGCAGAAAAAGTCGCGCGTGCAGCCGGGCTGCCTTCCTGCTTCCGTTTCCTTTACGAGGAAAGCCTGTCGATCGAGCAAAAAATCGGGACGGTCGTCAAGGAAATCTACCGCGGCGCCGATGTCGCCTTCTCGCCGGCTGCCCGCAAAACGATGCAAAAGATCGAGGAGATGGGGATGTCCCATCTGCCGGTATGCATGGCGAAAACGCCGTACTCCTTTACCGATCAGCCGCATATTTTGGGAGCGCCGACCGGCTTTACCATCTCGGTCAGCGAATTGCGCATATCGGCCGGAGCCGGTTTTGTCGTGGCGCTGACGGGCAGCCTGGTCACAATGCCGGGGTTACCGAAAAAGCCTGCCGCCGAGTCTTTGTACATCGACGAGGATGGCCAGATCAGGGGTTTGAGTTAAAAGAAAGAGAGACGAGTGAAAAGCTGACGACCTGTGCGCGGGTCTGTCAGCTTTTTTGCATGAAATGGTGAAGGGGATATGAACCATCAGGCGAACGTCCCGGTTGCCTGCAACATATGGTTATGGGTAAGTAATTTTGCCGAAAGCGAGGATTGCACCACGAATGACTCTCTATCTCGATTACAAGTCGCCATTGATCCAATACTTCGATGACGTCAACAACAATCGGCTGTTTACGAGGGACAATCAAAACTACATCAATGTCCTGTCCGCGCAGACGCTAAATTCGCTGGACAACACATCGCTTCTGGACATTTTCCTTAGCCAGGGAAGCGTAGTCGAACCGCACTACCACCAAAACGCGGCCGAGCTGGTCTATTGCGTAGCGGGAGCGGCCAGCGTCTCCTTCATCAATCCGTTCACGAATGTCGTCTCGACCTATCCAATCACACCGGGGCAAGTCACGAACATCCCGCAAGGATGGTGGCATTGGGAGGTGGCGCTGACAGACAATACGCACCTCATCGCCATCTTTAACGCCCCGATACCTGAAGTCATTCTCGCCTCCGACATTCTCCGGTTGACGCCGAGCAATGTCATGGCGCACACGTACTGCCTGAATGAAGCGCAGCTGAGGGAGACGTTGGCTCCGATCCGGATGTCGACCTTCATCGGCCCGCCTGCCAACTGCTACCAAGGGTATGTCCAAAGCCCGCCTCCAGTGCAGCCAGAGGTATACGGCTATCAGCTTCCTGGTCCGTCAGCGCCGATGCCTTCGCAATACGGGTACGGTCAGCCGCAGGGTTTCCCCTACGCGCCGCAAGGACAGTACCGGCAATTTTAGCAAAAATCTGTTGCGAAGAATCGGCCGCTGGCTGGTTTCTTGCTCCTGTAGGGGGAAGCAAGAACAGAAAAGGAAGTATACCGATTGCAATCTGATGAAATACGTGGTACGATTACAGCTATGTTCTTTCTGGGTGCTTTTGTACAATCGGGGATAAGAGGGCCTGTTCCGGATCGTAAGGAATAGCGCCCTTTTTTAGTGAGAATTTTATAGAAGAAGGTCAGAAAAGGAGACTGAATTACATTGAGTACATTTTATGATTTTGGTTTGCATCACTCCATTGTGAGAGCGTTGAGCAATATGGGCTTTGAGGAAGCGACGGCCATTCAGGAGCAGACGATTCCGACCGCCTTGCAGGGACGGGATTTGATCGGACAAGCGCAGACAGGTACAGGGAAGACCGCCGCGTTTGGCATTCCGCTGGTCGAGCGGCTGGACGAAGAAAGCGGCAATGTCCAAGGGATTGTCCTGACGCCGACGCGCGAGCTGGCTGTGCAGGTAGCGGAAGAAATCAACAAGATTGCCCAGTTCAAAAGAATCACGGCGTTGCCGATTTACGGCGGACAGGACATTACGCGCCAGATCAAGGCGTTGAAAAAACGTCCGCAAATCATCGTGGCGACGCCGGGACGGTTCATGGATCACATGCGGAGAAGAACGATCCGCCTGGATGCCATCGAGATCGTCGTATTGGACGAGGCCGATGAAATGCTGAACATGGGCTTCATCGACGACATCAAGGAAATTTTGCAGGAAGTGCCGGACAACCGCCAGACGCTCCTGTTCTCGGCAACGATGCCGCGCGCGATCCAGGAAATCGCGCAGCAGTTCATGACGGAGCCGACACTGATCTCGGTCAAGCCGAAGGAAGTGACCGTTCCGAACATTGAACAGCAGTATATGGAAGTGTCCGAAAAGCAAAAGTTCGACGCCCTCTGTCGTCTGCTCGATATCCACTCTCCGGAGCTGGCGATCGTCTTTGGCCGCACCAAGCGCAGAGTAGACGAATTGTCGGAAGCGCTGACCAAGCGCGGTTACGGAGCGGAAGGAATTCACGGCGACTTGAACCAGGCCAAACGGGACAGTGTCCTGCGCAAGTTCAAGGAAGGCACGATCGAAGTGCTGGTTGCGACCGACGTAGCGGCGCGCGGTCTGGATATCAGCGGGGTTACGCACGTATTCAACTTTGACATCCCGCAAGACTCCGAGAGCTACGTTCACCGGATCGGCCGTACGGGCCGCGCAGGAAAAACAGGTCTGGCGATCACGTTCGTCACCTCCCGCGAGATGGACCATTTGCGCCTGATCGAGCGCGCGACGAATCGCCGCATGGAGCGCCGCCCTGTCCCATCCATGGCAGAGGCGCTGGAAGGGCAGCAGCGCATGGCAGTGGAAAAATTGCTGGAAGCGGCCGGGCTGGAAAATCTGCAAGCGTACAAAACGCTGGCAGAGCAGCTGCTGGAGGAGGTTGATTCCGTCACGCTCGTATCCGCAGCCCTCAAGCTGCTGACGAAAGAACCTGATCTGACGCCAGTCCGCCTCACAGAAGAAGCGCCGCTGCGCGTCAGCAAAAAGAAATTCCCGCCAAAAGGCAAAGGCAGCTCGGGCGGATACGGTGCAAAACGACCGCAGCGCCCGCGCAGCGGCGAATTCCGTCCCCGCTCCGGTGAATCTCGTCCCCGCACGTCGGATTCCCGTACGCGTGGAGATCGCCAACGCTAAAGAATTCAGCAGATAAATGGTTTGCCGACAAGGCTTTCGCATCGCAGCGGGAGCCTTGTTTTTTTGCCTTTATAGACCCTCCCTGCCCGCCAAATCGTGGATTTGCCGCTTTTTTACGCTCTTTCGGTAGTTTTTTTCCGGAATCAGAAAGAATAAGCGACGTGAGCAAGATGACTGATTTCCCAACAAAATCGCCCGCAATACCTTGGTGCCCGGGCTGGTGCAACGGCTGCTTTATTAACTTTTGTCAACATGATGCAAGACAACACCTCTATTTGATTTTGTTGTGACGCTAATGAAAACGCTTTATATTTAACGTAAGCAATAGAACTTTTTAATTCTGTCATGATCTTATGAATGAAAAGGAGGTCCAAGTATGGGAAAAGTAGCCACAAGTAATCAAGCGTCAGGTGGTGTTCGCGTCTCAGTACAAAAGTTTGGCCGGTTTTTGAGCGCGATGGTCATGCCGAATATCGGTGCGTTCATCGCCTGGGGATTGATTACCGCACTCTTCATTCCAACGGGCTGGTTGCCCAATGAAAATCTGGCCAAATTGGTAGGGCCGATGATCACGTATCTGCTGCCGCTCTTGATCGGTTATACGGGCGGTAAAATGGTTCACGATGTACGAGGCGGCGTAGTCGGTGCAGTCGCCACGATGGGGGTCGTCGTCGGTACAGACATCCCGATGTTCATGGGTGCCATGATTATGGGGCCGCTCGGCGGTTGGGTCATCAAGAAAGTTGACCAACAGCTGGAAGGAAAAGTAAAGTCCGGTTTTGAAATGTTGGTAAATAACTTTGCCGCCGGGATTATCGGCGCGCTGCTGACGCTGCTCGCCTTCCTCGCGATCGGACCGGTCGTAGAAGGCTTGAGCAAAGCGCTTGCCGCTGGCGTGCAAGTGATCGTAAGCGCCGGTCTGCTGCCGCTGGCGAGCATCTTCATCGAGCCAGCCAAGATTATGTTCCTGAACAATGCCATCAACCACGGTATCTTGAGCCCGATCGGTCTGGATCAGGCTGCCAAAGCAGGACAGTCGATTTTCTTCCTGCTGGAGACCAACCCGGGACCGGGACTTGGTATTTTGCTGGCATACTGGCTGGCTGGCCGGGGCAATGCGAAGCAATCTGCTCCAGGTGCTGTCATCATCCACTTCTTCGGCGGGATTCACGAGATTTACTTCCCGTACATCCTGATGAACCCTCGCCTGATTCTGGCGGTTATCGGCGGCGGTATGGCAGGCGTGTTCACCTTCACGCTTCTGGGCGCAGGTCTGGTAGCGCCACCATCGCCGGGTAGTATCTTTGCCCTGAGCGCTATGGCCCCTCGCGGAGGTTTGCTCTCGGTATGGGCCGGTGTAGCCGTAGCAGCGATTGTCTCCTTCGTGATTGCATCCGCCCTGCTGAAAATGAGCAGCAAAACGGATGAGGACGAGTTGGAAAAAGCAACGGAAAAAATGCAAGAGCTGAAAGGCAAAAAGCCTGCGGTGCAAACGGAAGTAGCAGCAACGGCAATCAACGCTTCTGATGTGAAGAAAGTCGTATTTTCCTGCGATGCCGGGATGGGCTCCAGTGCGATGGGGGCGGCCGCCCTGCGGAAGAAATTCCAGAAAGCCGGCCTGGACAGCATTACCGTCATCAATACGGCGATCAACGACATTCCGAATGACGCTGATATCGTCATTACGCACAAATCGCTGACGGAGCGTGCCATTGCGAAGGTACCTCACGCTGAGCACATTTCCATTGACAACTTCTTGAATAGTCCGGAGTACGACAATCTCGTCAACCGTCTCGTGTAAAGGGAATCAACGCTAGTGAGAGCTAGCGTTTTCCCTCTTTATGCCATCAAGGGGGTCTTCGGCGGAGCTGCGCGCTTCTTGCGTGTTTCTAAAGGGAAATGGGGTGGGATCTTGCAGGTATCTTCACGGCAACGGGCGATCATCGAAATTTTGTTGCAGGAGCAAAAGGACGGCCTGACGGTAGCCGTCATCGCCGAGCAAATCGGCGTGAGCACCCGGACCATTCACCGGGAGCTGGATGCGCTCGAAACGTATTTCGCTCATTACGGGCTGCAGCTGGTGCGAAAAGCCGGGGCGGGAGTGGACGTGGTCGGCTCCGAAGAAGAGAAGCAGTCGCTTCGTGCCCATTTGCTGCATCAGACGACAACCGAATACACCGCTCAAGAGAGAAAGGTGCTGATTCTGTGCGCCCTTCTGGAAGCGACAGAGCCTGTCAAGCTCATTTCCCTCGCCCTTGACCTGAAGGTGACAACGGCTACGATCAGCCACGATCTGGATGATTTGGAGCTGATGCTGGCCAACTACGAGCTGAGCCTGCTGCGGAAGCGAGGCTACGGCGTGGAACTGGTCGGATCGGAATCTTCCAAGCGCAGGGCGATCAGCCGCTTGCTGGCGGATCATCTCGACGACCATCAAGTGATTGAGATCATTCGGGAAAACATCCAAAACAAAAATTTGCGGGACGTCGATTCCATCTCGGAGCGACTCCTGGGCCTGATCGACAAGGAGAAGCTGATCAAGGTCGAGAGCGCCCTGAACCGTCTGGAGGAAGAGCTTCCTTACTCGCTGGCGGACAGCGCCTACATCGGGCTGGTTACCCATTTGGCGCTGGCGGTGGAGCGAATGGAAAAGGGCGAGAACATCCATTTCGACGAGGGTACCTTGAGCGAGCTTGCGGGCACGCCGGAGTACGAGGTAGCCCAGACGATCATCGAGCGGCTGAAGCAAACGTTTCAGATGGAGATGCCGGCAGCGGAGATTGGATATATCACCATGCATCTGCGGGGAGCCAAGCTGCGAAATTCCCAGGACGAGTCACTCTGGCCGGAAAATGCGGAGCTGGTGGCTGCCACCCGGCGTCTGATTCAGTATTGCGAAGACCGTCTGGGGCTGCCGCTGCGACAGGACAACTCTTTGTATCACGGATTGTTGACGCATCTCGAGCCGGCACTCTACCGGCTGAGGCGCAAGATGGAAATACGCAACCCCATTCTCGAGCAGATCAAGGCGAATTACCCGGAGCTGTTCTCCGCTGTGAAGGAGTCTGCGGCACGCGTATTCGGAGGGCTACATGTGCCTGATGAGGAAATCGGCTATCTGGTCATGCATTTCGGAGCCGCGATGGAGCGGACGAAGCAGGAGCAGCAGCGCTACCGTGCGCTGGTCGTTTGCTCGAGCGGGATCGGGTCATCCAAGATTTTGGCGACACGCATACAGAAGGAAATACCGGAGATCGTCAGCTTGAAAAATCTTTCGCTGTTTGAGGTCGGCCGTGTTCCCGACCACGAATACGACTTGATTATCTCCACCATTCCTTTGCCGTCGAGTCCGATGGAATACGTGGTGGTCAGTCCGCTGCTGCCGCAGGAGGACATCCAGAAGATCAAGTATTATTTGCACAAGGCCGGACAGGCGAAGAAAAGGCCGGGCATAAGGTCAGAGAGCCCGCCAAAAAAGGAGCCGGCTGGTCGAAAGTTGCAAGTGCTCAGTCGCTATGCCGGATATGCGGCGGAACTGGTTGAGGGTTTGCGGGTGAGCGCGTGGGACAACCGGGGGCAAGACATAGCGAACGTGTTGACGCAGATTGGCGAAGAGCTGCAAGGAAGCGGCGTCATCCGCAACACGAAGGCCGTCGTCCGGCAACTGCTCGACCGGGAAAAGCTGGGCGGGCTCGGGATACCGGGCACTTCCATGGCGCTCTTTCATGGCAAGAGCGAAGAAGTAGGCACCGTCTCGTTTACGATTCACGTTCTTGCACAACCCGTTTCGCTCAAATCGATGGACGATCAGGAAATGCCGATTCGTTTGCTGCTCCTGCTGCTCGGCCCCAAGGACGTGTCGCGGGAAGGGTTGGAGGTACTTAGCGAGGTCAGCTCGCTGCTGATTGAAGAGGAAGCCCAACGCATTATTGAATCAGGAGAAAGCCAGCACATTGCTGATTATATAGCAGGCAGACTGTATTCCTTTTGCCTGAAACAGACAGGATTGGAGAGAGCCAAATGAACAACGTTTTGACAGCAGAGAAAATCATGATGAACGCAAAACCATCCAGTAAAGAAGAAGCGATCCGATTGGCCGGAGAGCTGCTGGTGAAAGCTGGCCATGTCAACGGCGCCTATCTGGAGAAAATGCAGGAAAGAGAGCAGCTGGCGACCACGTATATCGGCAGCGGAGTAGCGATTCCGCACGGGACCAACGAAGCGAAGCAGGAAATCCGCTCGACCGGGATCTCTGTTGTGCAAGTTCCGGATGGCGTCGATTTCGGCGAAGGAAATACAGCGTATTTGCTGATCGGCATTGCGGCTGTCGGGGATGAGCATCTGGAGGTACTCTCCAATATTGCCGTGATTTGCTCGGAGGAAGAAAACGTCACGCGCGCCGTTCAGGCGAAGACGCCGGAAGAAATCATCTCCCTGTTCGCAGAAGGGGTGTGACGTTTCCATGATCGCGGTACACTTTGGAGCAGGAAACATCGGACGAGGATTTATCGGGCAGCTCTTGAATCATGCGGGCTACGAAGTCGTGTTTGTGGATGTCAATCAGGCGCTGGTCGATGAATTGAACCGCCGACAGGCATATGATGTGCAGCTCGCGACACCGGGTACGCCGGTATCTGCGGTGCGCGGGGTGCGCGCCATCAGCGGGCAGGACACCGAGGCTGTGGCCCGGACGATTGCCCAGGCAGAGCTGGTTACGACCGCAGTCGGCCCGCATATTTTGCGACACATCGCCGGTGCGATCGCACAGGGCATTTCCTTTAGGTTGAAAGAAGAGAATGTGCGGCCGCTCAACATCATCGCGTGCGAGAACATGATCGGCGGCAGCGCGGAGCTGAAACGTCATGTCGATGAATATTTGACGGCAGAGGAGCAGGGAAAGGCGAAGGAACTGATTGCTTTCCCAAATGCCGCTGTGGACCGGATTGTCCCGCTGCAGCAGCATGAGGACAAACTGCTCGTGACCGTCGAGCCGTTCTTTGAATGGGTGGTGGATCAATCGCAGATCGTTGGCGAGACGCCTGCCATCGAAGGAGTCACGTACGTGCAGGATCTGGCTCCGTACATCGAGCGCAAGCTGTTCACCGTCAACACCGGACATGCTGTCATTGCTTATCTGGGTTATCTGTACGGGTATGCGACCATCGACGAAGCGCTTCGGGACGAGGAGATCCAAAGCGCTGTCAGAGGAGCCTTGCAGGAGACCGGGGCGCTCTTGGTCGAAAAATATGCTTTCGAGAAGAAAACACACGCAGCCTATGTCGAAAAGATTTTGGGACGTTATGCCAACCCGATGCTCGGGGACAACGTCACACGGGTAGCGCGCTCGCCAATCCGCAAGCTGTCGGCAAATGACCGCCTGGTCGGTCCTGCCCTGCAGTGTGTGGAGCGCGGCCTGTCTGCGCACAATCTGGGCCTCGCGATTGCGGCAGCCTTGCTGTTTGACTACGCGGAAGACCCAGAGGCACAGCAGATTCAAGCCGCTCGCAAGCAGCAAGGCGTGGAGCATGCATTGCGCAGCTTCACAGGCATTCCTGAAGGGCATCCGCTGGAACAGATCGTGCTCGAAGCGATTCGTTCCCTGCAGGAAAAAGCCGGTACCCAATAAGCTAGGAGGAGCATCGATGTCGCAAACAATCACTGGTGTGAAGGCTTCGGCAGGTATTGCCATCGGGAAGGTGTTTATGCTGTCCACCCCCGATTTTGAGATCAAAACGACCTCCATCGAAGATACGCAAGCGGAGATCAGACGTTTTCAGGATGCGCTGGACAGGGCGAAAGCGGAGCTGCAAGGAATCGCCAAGCATGTCGAGGAGAGCATGGGGGCGGACAAAGCCGATATTTTCAAGGCGCATCTTCTGGTGTTGGAAGATCCGGAGTTGGTGGATGCCATCCAGTCCAGGATCGAGCAAGACCGGGTCAACGCGGAGAGTGCGCTGGATGAAGTGGCATCCGGTTTCATTCTGCTCTTTGAACAGATGGACAACGAATACATGAGAGAACGCGCGGCCGACATCCGCGATGTGACCAAGCGCGTGATGGCCCATCTGCTCGGCGTGGAGTTTGCCACTCCTGCCGACCTGAAGGAGGACGTCATCGTCATTGCTGAAGATTTGACGCCGTCGGATACAGCGCAGCTGGATCGTCGGTATGTCAAAGGCTTCGTGACTGACATCGGCGGACGGACGTCTCACTCCGCCATCATGGCCCGTTCCCTGGAGATTCCCGCAGTGGTCGGCACGAGAGAAATTACGCGACTGGCCCGCACCTCGTCCATGATGATCGTGGACGGGCATGAAGGCATCGCCATTCTCGATCCGAGCGAAGAAGAACTGGCGGCCTACTCGCGCAAAAGAGCGGAAGACGACGCGCGGCGGGAAGAGCTGGCGAAGTTGATTCACCAGCAAACGGTGACAGTGGACGGGCACCACGTCGAGCTGGCCGCGAACATCGGCAGCCCGCAGGACCTGGTTGGCGTGCACGCGAATGGGGCGGAAGGCGTGGGGCTTTTCCGCACGGAGTTCCTCTACATGGGACGCGACAGCTTCCCGACGGAGGAGGAGCAGTTCCAGGCGTACCAAGAGGTGCTGAAGCAAATGGACGGCAAGCCGGTCGTCATCCGCACGCTCGACATCGGCGGGGACAAACATTTGTCCTATCTCGATATGCCGGAAGAGATGAACCCGTTCCTTGGCTTTAGGGCCATCCGCCTCTGTCTGGACAATCAGGAGCTGTTCCGCACGCAGCTGCGGGCCTTGCTGCGAGCCAGCGTGTACGGCAATCTGAAAATCATGTTCCCGATGATCGCGACTCTGGAAGAATTCCAGCAGGCCAAGTCGATCCTGGAGGAAGAGAAAAAAGGGCTGCAGGATCGCGGGATCGCCGTCTCCGAACAAGTGGAGGTAGGGATCATGATCGAGATTCCTGCCGCAGCCATGATGGCTGACCAGTTGGCGGAAGCAGTAGACTTTTTCAGTATTGGAACAAACGACCTGATTCAGTATACTATGGCTGCGGACCGAATGAACGAACGGGTCGCGTACCTGTACCAGCCGTATCATCCGGCCGTCCTGCGCCTGATCCACCAAGTCATCCAGGCTGCCCATGCCAAAGGCAAATGGGTGGGGATGTGCGGGGAAATGGCCGGCGATCAGGTCGCCATTCCGATCTTGCTGGGAATGGGCCTGGACGAGTTCAGCATGAGCGCCTCCAGCATTTTGCCGGCTCGTCGTCTGCTTGGCCGCATGAGCAGAGAAGAGGCGGCAAAACATACAAGGACCATTCTTTCGATGAGTTCGTCCCGGCAGGTAGAGGAGTTTGTTCGGAGCACATTCGTTGAAATCGACAGCTAAGGAGGTGTAACCAGATGGAACAAAGAAAAATCGTCGTTCAGCTTGCCCAAGGCTTGCATGCCCGACCAGCGGCTACGTTTGTGAAAGTCGCCACTTCGTTTGCAAGTGAAATCAAACTCGTCAAAAAGGAAAAAACGGTCAACGGCAAAAGCATCATGGGCATCATGGCGGCAGCGATCGCCAAAGGCGAGGAAATCACGCTGATCGCTGATGGCCTGGATGAAAAAGAAGCGATCGAAGCGCTGGAAAAAGTGCTGCTCAGTCAGGAATAGCCCGTATTCGCGGCAAGCAAGGGGCTGTCCAAAAAGGGAAAAATTGTAAACGTTTTTGAACGGCAAAAGGGGCGTCTCAAAGTCAAAATATTGGCTTCGGGACAGCCCCTTTTTTGTAGGCGCAGCCTGGCAACCTCATGGTCTGCCTCTACGCTTCACTGCTGACCGCTGAACCGGGGCGTCAGCCTTTTTTGCCTGCGCTGTTCGTCCAGCAGCTCTGCCATTCGTTGGCGGACGGGCTCGGTCTTGGGGGTGGCGTAGACAGGGGAAGCGAGGTTGAACACTTCCAGCGGGTCGTCGGTCAGATTGTACAGCTCGTATTCGTCAGGGACCGCGGGGCAGGCATCGCCGGTCTGTTCGCCGGAAAAGTAGCGGGAGTATTTCCAGACCGTCTTTTTCTGGTCGAAGCGCACGTAAGCGATGACCGTCTCGACCTGGTTCGGGGGAATGACGGATTGGTAGGGCTGTCCGAGCAGGCTGACCTGGTGCTGGCCTTTGGTCACATCGTCATCCGTCATGAAGTAAAGGGGCTCATCCAGCCGCTGCGGCGTGCCCGTTCCCAGGATCAGGGGGGAGAGGTCGCGGCCCACCGGAGGGCGCACTTCGCTGTGGGTCTGCGCAAGCTCCTTCTGCAAAGCAGCCGGATCGGCACCGATCAGTCCGAGCAGCGTCGGGAGCAGGTCGACGTGACAGCTAAGCTGCTGCGTCACTTTTGGCACCGGAAAGAGGAGAGGGTTGTGAATGATGAGCGGCACGTGGATGACCTCTTCATAGGCACAGTACCACTTTTGATGCAGATTGCCATGGGCACCGAGCAGGTCGCCGTGATCGGCGGTGAATACGATGATGGTGTCCCGGTAGAGCGGCGAGTCGGCGAGCGTCTGGAGGATGCGCATGATTTGCTGGTCCGCATTTTTTTGCAGCTGATAGTAGATGCGGCGGTAAAAGGCATGGTCCGTGATGGGCTGAAAGGCATGCGGGTAGACGTCCCGGTAGCTCGCCTGGCAGCGGGGCTTCGTCCGCAGCGTTTCCCGCTGGGTAGGCGGCGGCTCGACGTGTGGTACGGTATCCTCGACGTGAAAGCGAAAGAAAGGCAGCTGCGAGGCAATATCGCCGAACAGCACGATGTCATGCGGATTGACGAACGACGCGACGAGCAGCCAAGGCTGGATCTCGCTTTCGGGGGAATGCTGCTGCTTTGCTGCAAGCTGGCGGAGCAGGGAAATGACATCGGAGCTGTAGACGACGTCGCGGCCGTTGACGCCGAATGCCGCAGACGATCCGCTGTTGTGGGGAGCACCTCCGGCAGGCTCCGGTCCGATCCAGCCGGAAAAGCCGTAGCCGTCCAGGCGATCGGCCTGCAGGTACAGCTGCTCCAGCCCGGGGGCGGGAATGCCGGTGCCGCGCTGGTAGCTGGGAACGGATTGATGCGTGCCGGGTATGGAGATGTCCGCGTTGGAAATATGCCATTTTCCTTTGTAATAGGTGCGGTAGCCGGCGGCCCGGAAGTAATCGCCCAAAGTCGGGACAGTGTTGGGGTCAAGCCAGAACATGTCGCTGTCCGCAGGCCTTTTGGCGGCCCCGCTCGTCTGGCTGACGCCGTGCAAGGACGGGTATTGCCCGGTAAACAGCGTGGCCCGGCTGGGACAGCAGGCTGTGGAAGACACGTAGTGGCTGATAAATTCCAGGCCGTGGCTGCGCAAAAAGCGATGCGCCTGGAGCTGCTTTTTGCTCCATGCCTTGATCGCTGGTCCTTCATAGACGGGGGGATAGCGTTCCTCATCGACGAGGATCAGGAGTATGTTGGGGCGTTTCCGCAGCGGGCGTGTTGACATGGCGACAGCCTCCTTTCCGGCAGACGCTACCATCATACGAGCGGAGCGGCTGTCCTAAACCAAAAAATTCGCCGAAATCACTGTTTCGGCGAAGGAAAGGGAAGACAGCGGCTGGCACAAGGCATGTGCTAGAGGAGCCAATACGACAGGACAGACAGCAGGACAGACGTGATCGACATGGCGATCAACGGGCGGGCGGCTTTGGTGCATAGCGCGCGAAGGTTGACATTCAGGCCGAGTCCGACCATCGCCATCGTCAGCACAAAGGTAGTGACTTGCGAGACGCCGTTCTGAAAGCGCTCGCTCACGGAAATGTGCGGTCCCAGGACGTAGCTGCCCAGGACACTCATGGCGAGGAAGCCGAGCAAAAACCACGGAAACTCAATTTTCGCCCCGTCTTGTACATTGCCGGTGCGCTTCCTCCTGTACATGAGTAGAAAACAGAGCGGGACGAGCAGCAGGACGCGCCCCAGCTTGGCGAGCAGGCCGATTGCCAGGCCATCCTGTCCGGCAGGGGCGGCCGCCAGGGCGACGTGTGCGATCTCGTGCAGGCTGATCCCTGACCACATGCCGTACTCGACAGGGAAAAGAGGCAGATAAGGACGCAGCACAGTGTAGAGGATAGAGAAGACCGTGCCGACCAGCGCGATGATCCCGACACTGATCGCGGTGTCTTCTTCCTTGGCTTGCAGGATGGGCGATACGGCGGCAATCGCTGCGGCGCCGCATACCCCGGTGCCGATGCCCAGCATGAGGGAGAGCGATGGATCGGCTTTCAGCCATTTTGCCAGGAGGACGGTGAGCAGGATGGCAAAGGCGATCGCGCCCGCATCGTAGACGAGCAGCCCGAGACCCTGGTGCAGCACGACGTCGATGTTGAGCTTTAATCCATACAAGATGATCGCCAGGCGCAGCAGCCGCTTCGCGGAGAACTGAATGCCGGGCCGGATCGCTTCGGGATACCCCCAAAGCTGCCGGTAGGCGACGGCGATCAGGATGGCACAGGCCAGCGGGCCGACCCGGTCAAAGCCCGGTATGTTGGATAGGCCGAATCCGAGCAGTGCAAGCAAAAAAGTAAACGCGACTCCGCCGATCCAGTGGGAGCGGGGGGATGCTGTTGCGTCTGTTTTCACAGCTGCGGAGCTTCGGTCAATCGGCAGGTTTTCTTTGATGTGAGCAGCCATGTTGACGAACTCCTCTCGCGTTGTTTCTTTATATCAGCGTACTGCATGTATTATCATAAGGAAAATAAATCATCTGCATGGCTATGATAAGTAAAATGGTATAATTAAAGGACAACCAAACGCGGGAGGGTAGACAGTGGATCAACAATTGCGCGTTTTCGTGACGGTAGCGGACCGACAGAGCTTCTCTCGGGCGGCGGAGGAGCTGCATATGACGCAGCCTGCCGTCAGCCAGTACATTTTGGCGCTGGAGCGGGCCATCGGGACGAAGCTGCTGGAGCGAACCAACAAGTACGTCCGGCTGAATCGTGCAGGCGAGATCGTGTATCACCACGCCAGAGAAATTCTCGGCCTGTACACGCGCATGCAAAGTCTGGTGGACGACCTGATGAATACGCCGAGCGGCCGCCTGACCATCGGCGCGAGCTACACGTACGGGGAATACGTCCTGCCCCATGTGGTCGCGACAATGCGCAAGCACTACCCTGCCGTCACGCCGACGATCACGATCCACAATTCGGCCGTCATCGCAGAGCAGGTCGCGAATCGCCAGCTGGATGTCGGCATCGTGGAGGGGGAGTACGTCGATGACAAGATGTGCATCGAGCCCTTTGCCGATGATCGCATGTACCTGATCGCTTCGGCGCATCATCCGCTGGCTGCCAGGGAGAAAGTCGAGGCCGCCGAGCTCGAGGGCGAGACGTGGATCGTGCGCGAAGCAGGGTCCGGAACACGCGAAGCGGCGGAGAAGATGTTCCGCCAGTTGAACATCACGCCGGCGAAGCGCATGGAATTTGGCAGCACACAGGTAATCAAGGAATCGGTAGAGGCGGGACTGGGCATCAGCCTGCTCTCCTATTGGGCCATTCGCAAGGAGCGCAAACTGGGAACGCTCTGCACGCTGAAAGTACCGGGCACACCTGTCACCCGGCATTTTTCCCTGCTGACGAAAGCAAATGAGTTTCATACGAAAGCGTTGGATATTTTTATGGATCTCATCCGCAATCATGTGCCGGAGGGGGCCCATACGTGAAGCGGTCGCAACTTCCTTTCTGGTCTCTCGGTAGGGGAGTTGTTTTCGTTTTTGCCAGGCGGCGTACACTCGCTGCGTATAGGAATGGCACTGCGAATCGAATAAGTGAGCGAACCCGTGCGCGGGTGTGCGACAGCCGTTTCTTTACCGCCTGGATGAATAATGGGACAGAATGGTGTAAAATGGGAGAAATCCTCTAAATGGATGTGGGGTCATGTTGTTGCTCGAACAAATCGTCGCGGTTATTTCCATCGGCAATCTCATGCTGGCCGCTGTCCTCATCTTTATGGAACGGCGCAACATTGCGGCTACCTGGGCCTGGCTGATGGTGCTGCTCTTCTTGCCGGGGGTCGGCTTTTTGATTTATCTGCTCTTTGGCCAAAAACTAAGCAAGAAGAAGCTGTACCGGCTGAAGGAGGGGGAGTTCTCCCACTTCCGGGCAGCTATTGACAGACAGAAGCAGCTGCTCGAGAGCGGCAACCTGAACGTGAACGACCCCGCCATGGAACGGCACCGCGATATGATCTACATGAACGTGGTCAGCGACGGGGCGTATTACACGCAAGACAACTCGGTGCGGATTTTTACGGAAGGGAACAGCCTGTTTGACGACATGCTGCAGCAGATTGAACAGGCGCGCGAGCACGTTCACCTTATGTATTACACGATTCGCAACGACGAACTCGGGACCGATCTCATGAATCTGCTCGTCAAAAAGGCTTCGCAAGGCGTGAAGGTCAGGTTGCTGTACGATGCGGTAGGATCAGCGGGCATCCCGGCGCGGTTCTTTCGTCCGCTGCTCGCAGCGGGGGGAGAAGCCGTAGCCTTTTTCCCGGCTGCTTTTTCTTTTATCAACTTTCGGGTCAATTTCCGCAATCACCGGAAGCTGACGATCATCGACGGCAAGATCGGCTACATTGGCGGCTTCAATATCGGAGACGAATACTTGGGCAAGAAAAAGCTCGGCTATTGGCGAGACACCCATTTGCGGCTCGAGGGCAAAGCCGTCTACATGATGCAGGCGCGTTTCTTCCTCGACTGGAATCTGTCTTCCCCGAAGCGGATGGAGGAATCGCTGACGTATTTTCCGGAGATGCACGGTATGGACAAAGGGATCGGAATCCAGATCGTCTCGAGCGGCCCCAATTCCGAGAAGCAGCAAATCAAGCACGCCCACCTGAAAATGATTTACAAGGCGCGCAAAAAAATCTACCTGCAGACGCCGTACTTCATCCCGGACGACAGCATGTTGACCGCACTCAAAATGGCGGTCATGTCGGGCGTGGATGTGCGCGTCATGGTGCCGGGGAAGCCGGACCATCTGATGGTGTTTTGGGCGACCCATTCCTATTTGGGCGAGCTGCTGAGAAGCGGGGTGCGCTGCTTTTTGTACGAAAAAGGATTCATGCATGCCAAAACGATCGTGGTCGACACACAGCTGTCTTGCGTGGGAACCGCCAATATCGACATCCGCAGCTTCAAGCTCAACTTCGAGACGAATGCCTACCTGTTTGACACGCGGATGGCGCAAAAGCTGGAGGAGCTGTTCATCGCCGATCTCGCCGACTGCCGGGAAATGACGATGGAGGAATACTTGAACCGGCCGATGCGCTCGCGGATTCAGGAATCGCTGACGCGGCTGTTGTCCCCGATTTTGTAGCGCACATCGCAAAGGAAATAGCGAAATGAAATACCCGCACCTGGCATCATCAGCCGGGGAGCGGGTATTTTGCGTGGGCGCATGTGCTTTTTTCGCCAACTATTGCAACAAGGAGTGAATGCAGCGCGGCAACATGTCCAGGAGCGTGCCGAACGCGTAATCGACATCGAGCCGCTCCGTCCACTGGTGAGCGTCCCGTCCGATTGGCCCGAGGTTCATGACAGGCACATCGAAGGCTTCCAGCTCGTGCAGCGGGATAGAATAGCCCCGATCCCACATCGGCATGTTCGCCACGAGCGGCTGCATCGAGGCCGCCGGGTATTGCAAGCCTACGTAGCTCAAGTCGGAGATGCCGCCGAAGTAATGCTGATGGACCAGCGTGACCTGGTGCTGCCCCTGTGCGTAGGCTTCCATCTCCGCCACGGTTCGCTGTATGGCCTGATGCTGGCGGGAGCTGACTGCGGGGTAGAACGGCGGCGCAAAGAACAGGACGATCATCGGGGACAGCTCCTTGCACAGGATCGCCAGCTGGTCGACCAGCTCGATGGTCAAGTCGCGGTCGTCCTTGCCGCACCGGTTGGCGACCACTTCGGCCTGGAGGCGGTTCAGCCGTTCCTCGCCGTAGGTGCGCACGGCATACATGTGCAACTGCTCGTAGGTCATCACCCGAATGGACAGGTCGCGCGGTGTGAACGGCGCATTTGCGACAAACTGGCTGACATGTCGGACATACGTCTGGCGGATTCGCTCCGCGACGCGTTCGGCTGCTGCGAGAAGCGGCTGCACGACGTCCTCCATCCGTTTTTCCAGCAGGAACAGGTTAAACAGGGTGACGGCGCGGTGCGGGATTTGCACGGAATATTCTTTTTTCAAGTCCTTCTGCAGCAGGTTGGTAGGCGGAGGGGAGGCTTCCCCCTCGACGATCTCGCAAAACGAGGTGTTCAGCTCCAGCTCGCAAGTAAGCTGGGAAGCCATAAAATTGCCGTTCAGGCCGGCAAAAGGCTCTCCCACATGCGTTTCCTTTCCGTAGCAGAGGAAGCCGGGCAGCACCTTGCCGATAGAGCCGGTGTACAGGTACTTGTTCTGGTCGCCGGGAAAGCGGGTGAACATCGGCTCCGAGTTCAGGACAGCCTTGTAGTGCAGGTCGTATTCTTCGGCGAGGGCGAGCAGGGCGGGGACGGCAGCGCGCATCCCGACGGAGTTGACCTCCTCGTCCGGAACGGTCAGCAGCAAAAGATTGCCGTCGAACTCCCCGGCGCATGCGCGCTCGATCATCGACATGTGCAGGGTGAGACCGCACTTCATATCCATCGTCCCGCGGCCGAACAGCCAATTGCCGCTGTGCAGGTCGCTTTTGACCTCGGCCGGCATGTCGGCGGCATTTTGCTGAAACAGCGGAGTGAGGGTCTGGGGATCGAACGCATGGGTGCGCCATGTGCCGTAGTCTTCCACATCGACGACATCAAAATGGCTGACGAGAATGACCGTGTCACGGACCCCCTCCTTTTTTGCGAGCGCCGTGACGAAGTGGCGTCCATCCTCTGTCGGATTGGCGCGTACACGGTCGGGATGAGCCTGAAAATAGGGCAGGGTGCGCAGCTGCTCTACGACATAGCCTGGCAGCTCCTTTTCCGCCGCAGAACCCGTCACGCTCGGAATGCGGACCAGACTGCACAGAAGATCAACCAGCTGTTCTTTTGTTTGCCATTTACTCATGAAAAACGCCTCCATTTTCCGCAATATGAAATGTGTTTCCGCATTGTGGATAAAAAATTAAGGAAGTCCGCCGATTTTCAGCGAGATTTCCTTTGCGCCCAGTTTGGCTTGCTCGATCAGAAGCGCCAGCCGTTCGTCGGTAATCCGGTAACTGGGAACGCCAATGCTCAAAGCGCCTGCTACTTTGTGGTTGTGGCCGATGATCGGCGCGGCGACCGAGGCGGTTCCTTCGGTTTTTTCGCCGTAACTGACGGCGTAGCCGTTTTGCCTGATGAGCGGCAGCCGCTCCAGCAGTTCCCGCCGGGCTTCCGCCTCCGGGATGAGCTGGGCTGCGATGCTTGCGGCTTCCGCAGGGTCCATATTGGCCAGCATCGTCTTGTTCGCCGCGCCGATGTGCAGCGGAATCCGCTCGCCCAGATTGTCGATGATCCGCACCGTCATGGGACCCTCTACCCGTTCGAGGACGATGGCGCTCGTACCGTGCGGGATGCTTAAATAGACGGTCTCTTTCACCTCGGAGGCGAGACGCTCCATCACCGAACGGGCGACTGCGCGCATATCGATCTTGTCCAGCAGTTGCAACCCGATCTCCATCCAGGTGTAGCCGAGCTTGTACTGCTTCGTCTCCGGGATCTGCATGATGAGCCCGTATTTCATCAAGGTACTGATCAGGCGGTGGACCGTACTTAGCGGGAGTGCCGTCCGGTCGGCGATATCCGAGATCGACCAGCTCGACTTGTTTTCGTCAGAGATCAGGACGTGGATGATGCTCATCGCCCGATCTATCGATTGTACCAACGTGTTTCCCCCTATGCTCTGCCGCGCAGGAGCGCAAGTGAAAGGCGCTCGGGCAGGATCGTTCTTGCTTCAATCTATCAGAATTTTTCAGACAGTTCAATATGCTCGCCGCATCTGTTACCTCTTGTCTGCAGGCACGTTGTACTCCATTTCATGAAATGGGAGCCGAGCGGGCGAAAGCAGGCAGTGATCTGTTTGTACGGGGCGGATTGTGGCAGGAGTTTTTGGGGGAAATCCGAACGTTCGTATTTAATGTTCGGATTTTCTTTTTGAACTTGCTGATTGTGTACAACTTCAGGTGTAAATTTTTTGTAAACACGAATAAATGGGTGTATTATTATTGACATGATTCACATAACCCGTTATGATTCAAATGGTTGATAGACCTACAACTGGCTCGATGAATCTCGCAATTCGTATATCCTCAGAAATATGGTTTGAGGGTCTCTACAGGGAACCGTAAATTCCCGGCTACGAATGGGGTTGTTCTGACACACCCTGTTCGTCGGCCGGGAATTTTTTATGCTCACGAGGGGGAAACGAACATGAAGAAGTATGATGTGATCGTGGTGGGAGCAGGTCCGGCAGGGATATTTACGTCTTATGAGCTGACGCGAAAATGGCCGCAAGCCAAGGTGCTCTTGATTGACAAAGGGCACGACATCTACAGCAGGCGCTGTCCGATTCTCGAGGAGAAAATCAAGCTCTGTCCGCCGCCTGCGGGCAAGAAAGACTTCGCGGGCTGTCTGCCGGCCTGTTCCATCACCAGCGGTTTTGGCGGAGCGGGAGCGTACAGCGACGGGAAATTCAACATTACCACAGAATTTGGCGGCTGGATGACGGACTACCTCAGCCCATCCACTGTCCTGAATCTGATCAAATACGTCGATGCGATCAATCTGGAGCACGGGGCCACCGAAGTCATTACGGACCCGACGACAGAGACGATCAAAAGCATCGAGCAGCGCGGATATGCAGCAGGTCTCAAGCTGCTGCGGGCACAGGTGCGCCACCTTGGTACGGAGCAAAACCTGCAAATTTTGCAGTCGATCTTTGAATACCTCAAGGACCGCATCGACATGCTGTTCAAGACCGAGGTCGAGGACATCCTCACAGTCAAGGAGCAGGACGGCCACCGCGTCAAAGGCGTCGTGCTGAAAAACGGGGAAGAGTACGAAAGTGGCTTCGTGGTCATCGGACCGGGCCGGGACGGTTCGGCATGGCTGACCGATATTCTGAAAAAGCGCCGCCTCAAGATGTACAACAATCAGGTGGATGTCGGGGTGCGCGTCGAGACGTCCGACATCGTGATGCGGGAAATCAATGAGCATTTGTATGAAGGAAAGTTCATTTTCAATACATCCGTAGGCACGCGTGTCCGCACCTTCTGCAGCAATCCGTCCGGCCACGTCGTCGTGGAAAACCACAGCGGGGTCATGGCGGCAAACGGCCACTCGTACAAAGATCCGGCGCTCGGCTCGACCAATACGAACTTTGCGCTGCTGGTTTCGCACACCTTTACGGAGCCGTTCGACAAGCCGAACGAATACGCCAGGGAAATTTGCAAGCGGGCGAACGACCTGTCAAGCGGCGGGGTCATCGTGCAGAAGTACGGCGATATTTTGCGCGGCCGCCGCTCTACGGAATCTCGCATCCGCGAAGGATTCCTGGAACCTACGCTGAAAGAAGCCGTGCCGGGCGACCTCGGCCTGGTGCTGCCGTACAACACAATGAAAAGCCTGATCGAAATGGTGGAGGCACTGGAAAAAGTGACGCCGGGGATCGCGTCGGAGCACACGCTGTTCTATGGGGTCGAAGCGAAATTTTACTCGGCTCGTCCGAAGCTGACGGAAGAATTCGAGACCGAGATCAAAGGCCTGTTCTGCGGCGGAGACGGGGCAGGGATTACCCGCGGTCTGGCGCAGGCAGGTGCGGCAGGCGTCTGGATGGCGCGCAATATCGTCAAGCGGATGCAATAGCGCAGCCGGGCAAAAAGAAAAAGGCTTCCCTTTCCGATAGCGTCTGGTGCGCGCCGGGAGAGGAAGCATTTCTTGCGGAAAGAGCGGGTTGGGTCAGATGCTGGTCAAATTTTCGTTCATTTTCTTCAGGACGCGGTTAAAGGTCGCCAATTCGTCCTCGGATATGTCGCGCAGGGCGGCTTGTTCGAGCTGGACGGCGGCCTGTAGCCATTCCGGGAATTTTTCCAGCGCTTGCGGCGAGAGCGACACGTAGCGCTCCCGTTTGTCCTCGCCTTCTGCGCGGATGACCCAGCCCAGTTCTTCCAGACGGGTCAGCGTCCGGGTAATCGTCGGCGCCTCCACGTGAAGGTAGTTGCTGATTTGAACCTGTGTCAACGTGTTGCGGCAGTACAGGCACATGAGGATGGCCCATTGCGAGCTGTACAAGCCCATGGGCGAGAGCACGCCGTTCAGCTTTTTGCTGAAAAATCTGGCAGTTTGACTGACTTTATGTCCGTAATATTGCATGAGTATCCTTCCTCCGAAAAAGCGGGTCCGATATGCCACACACATTCTTGCTTGCGTAAATATGTACAAAAAACATACTAACAGCTTCGATTGTATAAGTAAATGCTTATCTGGCTGTTCAAAAACAACGTACCGACCCGGCAAAGGAAAAGCTGGTGCCGATCGATGAGCGCATCAGCTTTTTCTTTGTCGTTAGTTTGTCTTTGCCGCAAAACGGAAGCGGCCTTGGCAGTCAGTCAGCCGCCAAAATGCTGAGTGGACCTGCCTCGTTGATGATCGGCTCCAGGTCGTAGACGGAAATGGGAAACATGGGGAAGCCGACGTAGTACGGCGTGATTTCATAGAGCTGAAAGTAAATGACCAATGTCTTGTCGGCGAGATAAAAATCCTGGTCGGGCTTGATCGTCGTAAAGTCGCCTAAGGTCGGAATGTTTCGCTGCTTGATTTGCCTTTTGATGTTGTCAGACAGGACGGTGATGTAATCGCTGCCCGGTTTGAACAGGTCTCTGAGAGCAAACAGCTTTCCCGTATCCACATCAGCGGAGACAGATCCAAGGAAAGTCATCCCGTGAGCCATGTGCGGGGTGTAGGCGTAGTTGTTCATGGTGGCGCTGAAAATGCCGCGCTGGTTGTTTTTGATCTCGTAGCTGCCCTGCATCTGGGTATTTCCTTCTGTCTGCACGCGCTGCTGCTCATGGATCAGTCCCTGAACGGTCTGCAGCAAGGACCGGTTGATTTGCTGTTCGGCCTGGCGATTGGCGAGTCCCGACAACTGCGGGTAATAGATGGTCGTATTCGGCCGGGTAATCGTACGCGTCAATACGGTGACGGGCAATCGGTTCAATTCCACTTGTGTTAGTCCTTTCTTCTCTGAAATAGGAATCTGTCATGTCAGCTTATTCGGAGGTGGGCGAATCGGTTTCTGTATTTTTGCAGTTTTTTCACGTGTACAGGGACATTTCTCCAACTATAATGGGAGAAGAATCCGATATAGAAAATAGACAAGATAAGGAGGGGGCAAAATGATTCAGTTGGTGCGAAACACCTTGACCAACAAGGAAGGATTCATGATTTTTGTTCTTTGGAATCATTTGTGGATGGCTGGGCTGATCGCATACCAGGAAAATGTGAATTTCTGGAAGATCATTTCGTTTGGCCTTCTGGTGACGTTGGTTGTATCGGCATACTATTTCATTCGCAAAGACAGTATCGTGATTCGCTATCTTGTTGCCATCGGACTTATGTTCTACGCTATTTCCTTCGATCATTTCAGTTCGGAGCAGGAAGTCGCTTTTCTCGCGTTTATCGTCATGGGTTTTTTGGCGGCCTATCTGGACTGGAAGTTGGTCGTATTTGCGGGGGTCGCCCAGATCCTTGCGACGCTGATCGGCTTTTACACAGGCACTTATCAGATTTTTACGGGAGATTACACCGAGATCAATCTCGCCGTGCGCATCGTGGCGATTCTGATGATGCTCGCTGCAGTGACGTACCTTTGTCAGGCCGGACAAGCCTCGTTGAACAAAGTGAATGCGGCGCGGCGGGAAGCCGAGGAGAAGGAGCAGCGTCTGGCGGAAATGCTGGAGCACATCCAGATGATTACAGAGCAGCTGGACCGCACGACCGAGCATGTGCATGAACATGCGGAAGGCACCAAGCGCAACACCGATGACATGATGATCGCCTTCAAGGAAGTGGCGACCGGGATGGAATCGCAGGCGAACTCGACGGTGAAGATCGAGGAGGAAGTGCAGTCGATCGACCAGGAGATCGTCGCAGTCACGTCGCAGACGAATACGATGAAGAGCGAGTCCGAGCAGAGCAATCAGCGCCTGGAGGAGAGCATCGTGATGATGCAGGAGCTGTCGGGGCAGATGGAGCAGATCGTTTCCGCTGTCACGATTGCAGCTTCGACCATTCACCAGCTCAATCGCCAGGCGAACCGCGTCGAGGAAATTGTGGGGGCCATCAATCAGATTGCCACACAGACCAACCTGCTGGCGTTGAACGCAGCGATCGAGTCGGCGCGGGCCGGCGAGCACGGACGGGGCTTTGCCGTCGTAGCGGATGAAGTGCGCAAGCTGGCCGAGCAGAGTGCCACTGCGACCCAGGAAATTACGGAAATCTTGAAGTCTTTGCACCAGGAAAGCGAAAATGCGGTTCAACACATCAGCACGGGCGAGGAATCTGTCGCCAAAGGTCAGGAGCTGGCGGTCAAAACAGTTGCCTCGATCGAAGCCGTGCGCGCAGGGATGGTCACGTTCCTGGCGGCAGCCGAGCATGTACGCTCCAGCATGGACCGCGTCAAGCTGCGCTCCGGGGAAGTGGCGGGCGAGATGTCGACCATTACTGCCGTCACGGAGGAGTCGCTGGCGAATCTGGAAGAATTGTTCGCCACGGCAGAAAATCAACACCAAAAAGTGCGGGAGATCACGGAGGAGTTGGGCGAGCTGACTACGCTGTCCCGCCGCTTGCAGCAGTCGTTCCAGAAGAAGTAAGCAGTTAGAATCGAAGGAGTCTGATTGAGGTGCTGACCAATTTGAAGATCGACCCCGCGCTGCTGCCCGAGCGCGTCATCGTATGCGGAGACCCGAAGCGTGCCGCGCTGATTGCCTCCAGGCTGGATCATCATCGTCCGCTGGGGGAAAACCGGGAATATCACAGTTACGCGGGAGAATGGAAGGGCGTGCCGGTGGGCGTCGTCAGTCACGGTGTAGGCTCGCCGGGCGCGGCGGTCTGCTTCGAGGAGCTGGCCAAGGGCGGCGCGAAGGTCATCATCCGCGTCGGAACCGCCGGGTCGTACCAGCAGGAAATACAGCCGGGCAGCCTCGTCATCAGCACCGCCGCTGTCCGCCAAGACGGCTTGACCAGCCAGATCGTGCCGCCGGGCTTTCCGGCCGTGGCTGATCGCCGGGTCGTCGAGGCGCTGGCGCAAGCGGCCAGGTCCAGCCAGTCCGGCTTGCACATCGCAGAGGGCATCACACTGACGCTGGATGTGTTCTACAACGGCGTGCTGGATTTTCCGCACAAGCTCTACCAAAAGGCAGGTGTGCTGGCAGTAGAGATGGAAAACTCCGCCCTGTTCGTGATCGCCGCCCTGCGGGGAATAAAAGCAGGTGCCATCTTGGCGATTGACGGCTTCGCAGACGCAGACCTGCTGCAAGACTACAACCCCCACACAGAAACGCTGGCCAAAGCCGTCGAGGCCGAAGCCCTGATCGCGCTCGATGCGGTCATTCGGGTATAAGCGGCTATACATGAATAAAAGAAATTTTGGACAGACTGGTCTGTCCGAATGAAGCTGCCCCTCCTGCCAAAATGCTGCGGGAGGGGCGGCTTTTTCCATGTCGGCGTCTGTGAAAGTCCCCTCCTGTCTTTTTGTCACGCACAAAAGGAATTTCTCGCAAGACATTGAAAAGATGGGCAAGGACTTCAAGTCGTCGCATAAGGATAGATAGGGAGGGAACGGACATGAACATTTGCATGGCACATCGCGGCTGGTCGGGCAAGGCGCCGGAAAATACGCTGGCGGCGATCCGGCTTGCCCTGGAAGAGCCGGCGATCCGGGCGATGGAGATAGATGTGCAGCTGTCCCGCGACGGCGTTCCTGTACTGATTCACGACTTTACGCTCGAGCGCACGTCGAACGGCAAGGGGCTCGTCAAAGACCACACGCTGCAAGAGCTGCGCGAGCTGGACGCAGGCAGCTGGCTGGACGAGAAGTTCGCAGGAGAGCGCATCCCGACGCTGGACGAGGCACTGCAAGCCGTAAAAGGCCGCTGCACGCTGAACATCGAGCTGAAGGCGACGAGCGACATGTACCCGGGCATCGCGGAAAAAGTGCTAAAGCTAATCGAGCGGCATGACATGAAGAGACAGGTGTACATCACGTCGTTTGACCATGACCTGATCCGTCAGGTGCGGAAGCTGGATGCGGACGTCACGACCGGCCTGATTGTGTACGGGCGCCCCGTGCTGATGATGGAGCAGCTGCAGGAGGCAGGAGCGAGCGTTTTGTCCATGGGTTATCCGTATTTGACCCGCGAGCTGGCGGTCGAGGCGATCGAGCGCGGCTGCCAGGTGATCGCGTGGACGCTGGATGATCCCGAGCACATTCGCACAGTCATGGCGTGGCACCCGGACGTGCAGATTTGCACGAACCACCCGGATCGGATGCTGGCACTGGCATAAACAGGACAGGGGACGGCAAAAGGCCGCCGGAGCGAATGTGAAGTGCACCCTTTAAAGTAGACATTGGAAAAACCCCCAGGGAAATCCGATGTAACTTTAGGGGGTGCATTTTTCATGGCAATCAAAGGACATATTGAGGAAAAATGGACATACCGTCAAATCACCGAGCATTTCCACATCCAAGATAAAGATCGTGTAAAGAAGTGGATGCGGACATACAAGCAACTTGGAAAGTTTGGATTGCTGGATCAACGTGTCTACAAAATGGGGTCTTGACCGCACATCATAAGGGGCTATTTTCCCAGTGTAGAGAATAGTGGTAGTTGAATACTATTTATTTTCGAGGAAAATTGTATAATTAATACAGAGAAAACAATTTTAGGGAGTGGTGGGAATTTAGCTCTCGTGATAAATCAATTGGAGGTAATTTATATGTCAAACAAACATATTGCTATTTTGCTTAGGTTAGCATCTGTTATTTTAGCATGTGTAGGTTATTACATACTAGTTAATAGTTCACAACATGGCTATATGGAATTCATGTTTTATTTATCAGATTCACAAACTAACGTTAGTTCTTCCCCTAGTACATTTAATATTTTATTAGAAGCCTTTATTAAGCAATACCAATTAATCGGATCTATATTATTAGTCGTCGGAATATTTCTCACTCTTAAAAAATAGGTGGAACAACATTTTGTTTGGCATGTTATTACAAATTATAAAAAAGCTCCACTTGCCTGTTAAGTGAAGGGCCCTCCAATTGTTAGACACACCTAACAATTGGAGGTATTTTCCTCGGATTTTTGAGTCATTCGCACACCTCCTGCCGCCGCGCTGCTTATGATAGGAAAAAGGCAGCTTCGCCAAGGAGTGACACAGGGCCATGATGCATCCCGATACCGAATTGCGCTATATCAACGATCAGATCGGGTACGGTGTGTTTGCCACCAAGTTTATCCCCAAAGGCACAATCGTTTGGGTACTGGATGACCTGGATCAGGTATTGGAACCGTCATTTGTGGAAAAACTGGACCCATTACGAAAGCAGGAAGTGCAAAAGTATTCGTTTAGAAACCAGTTTGGCCAGTACATTCTCTGCTGGGATAAGGCGCGGTATGTGAACCACAGCTTTCATGCGACATGCGTAGCGACGATGTACGACCTGGAGCTGGCAGCGCGAGATATTCATCCCGGCGAGGAGCTGACGGACGATTACGGAACGTTGAACCTGGATGAACCCTTTGACTGTTTCCCGGAAGCCGGTACCGACCGTTCGCGGGTGATGCCGGATGATTTGCTGCGTTACTATCGGCAGTGGGACGAAATCGCGGCAGGGGCGTTCGAGCATTTTAACCATGTCAAGCAGCCGCTGAAGCATCTCATCCGTCCCGAGCACAGGGAAAAGCTGAACGCCATCATGGAGCATCGCATGCCTCTCGACTCCGTGATCCAGCTTTACTATAAGCCCCCGTCGAAAAAATGACAGGAAGGGAGACTTCATCGGGCCGGCCTACGGCCCGATTTTGTTGAACTATGTCAGGAGAATCAGTATTATGGAATGTAAAGGTGAAGTGAAAGGTTGATTTCGTTGGAAAATAAAGTGGCGTCATCCAATTTTATCCGCAATATTGTGATCGAAGATTTGCAAGAAGGCAAAGTAAAAGAAGTCATTACCCGTTTTCCCCCGGAACCGAACGGGTATCTTCATATTGGACATGCAAAGGCGATTTGCCTGAACTTTGAACTGGCGCGCGAGTTTTCCGGGAAAGCCCACCTGCGCTTTGACGATACGAATCCGCTCAAGGAAGACACAGAGTATGTCAACGCAATCAAAGAAGACGTGAAGTGGCTCGGCTTTGAATGGGACGGGCTGTTCTTTGCTTCTGACTATTTTGAGGAGATGTACAATCGCGCGGTGGTCCTCATCAAAAAAGGAAAAGCGTACGTGGACGATCTGTCTGCCGAAGACATGCGCAAATACCGCGGCACGTTGACGGAGCCTGGCGTAGAGAGCCCGTTCCGCAACCGCTCGGTGGAAGAAAACCTCGATTTGTTTGAACGGATGCGCAACGGCGAATTCAAGGACGGAGAAAAAGTGCTGCGCGCCAAAATCGACATGGCTTCCCCGAACATCAACATGCGCGACCCGGTTCTGTATCGCATTTCCCATGCGACGCACCACAACACGGGGGACAAGTGGTGCATCTATCCGATGTACGACTTCGCCCATCCGCTGGAGGATGCCATCGAGGGCGTGACCCACTCGCTCTGTTCGCTGGAGTTCGAGGATCATCGCCCGCTGTACGACTGGGTCGTCGCCGAGTGCGAGATGGAGCATGTGCCGCGCCAGTACGAGTTCGCCCGCCTGAATTTGACCAACACCGTCATGAGCAAGCGGAAGCTGAAACAGCTCGTAGATGAGAACATCGTAGATGGCTGGGACGATCCGCGCATGCCAACCATCGCCGGATTCCGCCGTCGCGGCTATACGCCTGAAGCGATCCGCAACTTCGCCAGGGAGATCGGGGTGGCTCGCAGCAACAGCACGGTCGACGAGAAAATGCTGGAGCACTTCATCCGCGAAGACCTGAAGCTCAAGGCACCGCGCACCATGGCGATCTTAAATCCGCTGAAGGTGGTCATCACCAACTATCCGGAAGGCCAGGTCGAGATGCTGGAAGCGGAGATCAATCCGGAAAACGAAGAAATGGGCAACCGGCAAATTCCGTTTTCCCGCGAGATTTACATCGAACGGGACGACTTCATGGAAAACCCGCCGAGCAAATACTTCCGCCTCTTCCCGGGGAACGAAGTGCGCCTGAAGCACGCCTATTTCATCAAATGCAACGACGTTATCAAGGATGCGGACGGCAATGTGATCGAGCTGCACTGCACGTACGATCCCGAGACCAAGAGCGGCAGCGGATTTACCGGACGGAAGGTAAAAGGGACGATCCATTGGGTAGAGGCCACCCAGGCGGTTCCTGCCGAATTCCGCCTGTACGAGCCGCTCATTCTCGACGAGGAAGACAGCGAGGGAACGTTCCTGGAAAACATCAATCCGAACTCCCTCGAAATCCTGAATGGCTTCGTAGAGCCAAATATGAAAGAAGCCAAGCCGCATGACAAATTCCAGTTCTTCCGCCACGGGTACTTCAACGTCGATCCGAAGCATACGACGGCTGACAAGCTCGTCTTCAACCGCATCGTGTCGCTGAAGAGCTCGTTTGAACTGCCAAAAGGATAAGAAGCGCCAAACGCTGCTGGCACGGGAAACTGTGCCGGCAGCGTTTTTCATTTTGGGCAGCGGCTTGGCGCAGCCGAATTTTACAAGAAAAAGCTCTTCACCGTAAAACGTGCTTGATCTCCCTCTATCGCAGTTTTTCGTAGTTATGTAGCCGGTTTACACTCCAGTCTAATGCGAATCTTGAATCTCTCTAGATTGCGGTAGCCGTAGGCTCTTCGTTTGATCACCTTCACTTTGTTGTGTGTCCCTTCAATCTTGGCATTCGTTACCCGAAAGGAAAAATAATTCTGAATGGGCTCTCTCCACTGGACAATCGTTTTGGCAATGGAACGAACCGCAGGAGTCGGAGAATAGAGATGGTCGTCCATCCATTTCTGAAGTGCTTCCTCGCCTGCCTCTTGGGTTTGAACGGCATACACGGCTCTGATGTCTTGAAGAGCAAAGTAGAGTCGTTTGAGATGTGGATCTTCTGCTAACCAATTCTTCAGTTCCTGAAGCTCTTCGGGCTTCAACTTGTCAGGGATCGTATGGAGCAGGCGTTGTTCATGTCTGCCCCGACGATGTGTTCCACGAGCATGAGTGCGTTTTCGGGTAGCTTCCAACGCTTTCGAGAAAAGCTGGATCACGTGAA
>NZ_JBHUJW010000005.1:0-125883 GCF_042683565.1 Brevibacillus sp. GCM10020057 | reverse complement strand
CTAAGTTGTCGCAAACCTAACGGTAGGAGGAAATATGGGTGCTGACAAGTGCCTTTTTTGTATTTGCCTTGAGCATTTTTACGCTGCAATATTAGGCATTTCTATTGTGCAATAAACACATTACTACATAGCCGAGATGGAACCCTCATGATCCCGCAGCAGCATCTCGACAGTCTCCCCCCGACCAGCAATTAACTGAAAATAAGGAATAAACAAATCAGTTCCTGTATTGTTGAATTTGATTTATAAAAAATGGTACTTTATCCATATGTTGATTGAATGGTTGTTGGCCTACAAAAGGAGGACCTATGGGAAACCTGTTTTTGCTGGAAGGAAAAAACTGCGTAAACAGAAAATCATTTCAAATTGTTTTTGCCATTCTGATGTTTCTCTCTGCCGGAAGTTTTCTGGTGACCTGCTACCACTTTTACGGCGATTCCCTTACCCAAATCAGAGCGGCTCATGAAACGAGCATGCTCCGGGGGGTGTATTCGACTTCCTTTGCGATCATGTTGACCGTCTTGTTGCCACTTCTTGCGACCATGATTTACTCGGACTCGTTTTATTCCGAAGTCCAATCCGGCGTTTATAAAAGCGTTGTGACGAGAACGGGCATGACCAAATATATTTGCGTAAAAGCTGTTTGCACATTCGGGCTTACCTTTTTTGCTTTCTTGATCCCGCTCATGCTCAATCTGCTCTTGAACCTGATTGCCTTTCCGGTGGAAGGGTATGACAACAACTACTCGCTGCCCCCTTATGTGCTTGATTATTACGAGCAGAACATGTTTGAACTGCTGAGACTGGAGTCTCCTTACTTGTATGTCTGCCTCTTTGCGGCGATCTTGTCCATGTTTGCGGGGCTGCTGTCCTTGCTGGCATTCTCGATTTACCTCTACGTGTCCAAAGGAAAATTTTTTGTGCATTCCGGAGTTTTTATCGGATACATATTGCTGCACTTATTTTCCAGTAAGATCGGAATGGAAAAAATATCGATCTTGACGTATGTACGAACGGAAAGTGAAGGCGATCCGGTCGTCATGATGGGCTGGATGATTGGGCTGTTCATCGTCAGTTTCTTGATGATCGCGTACAAGCTTTACCGGTTTGACGCGGAAATCGAATAGAAGCGCGTAACTCCAAAAACAAGCAGGTGCAAGATGAGACAAATACAGTTCATTTTTTTGCGAAGGCTGGTTACCTCTGTTTTATTTTATGCGAGTCTCGTTCTCCTTTTGGTCTTTGCCAGTATCGTTTCCTATCAGATCGCCAAAACAGGACAGAAGAGCGGTGTCCCTTCGTTCATCCTTGTGCATCATGCCGTAATCGATGCGAAAAAAATCGTGTTTCTGATCATCCCTCTATTTTTGTCGCTGCATTTGATGATTACGGATATTCACAACAGATTCACGGTGCTGCTAAGGTATGACCGGGCGGGAAGATGGTGGAGGGAAGTGTTTGTTTCTACCTGCCTCTTGTCATTGGTGATGACAGTCTTCATTAACGGGATGACGTTCCTTGGTTCGTTTTTGGTGATCCATGAAAGCATAGGGACGGACCAGATCCCTTATCTGGTTTTCCGCATGCTGGTGGAGTGGATTGCGTTCATTGCGATTGGATGCGTATATCACATTTTGGTCCTTTGGCTGAGAAACGGGTATATCGCTTTGTGTGGAACGACATTTGCTTTCTTTCTTCAAGACATGAGCAGATCGATACTGCGGGCGGATTTGGCATCATTGCCCAGCCTCATGGCGCTGGAGTACAAATTCCGGCTCCAGGTATTCACCGTTGTTTCCGGTGATTTATTCGTCGTTGGAGCCATTGGGGGAGCGGCGGCGATTCTTTACTTCGCGGGCTGCATCCTCGTGAGGGACAAAGATTTTTACTGGAGTGCATAAACGATGAAACCATTTTTGGTCGTTCGTCTCAAAATGTGCGTAAATATGGCGCTGGCGGGAGTCATTGTCGCTGTGCTGATCAGCCTGTACCACGCACATTCATATGCCGTAAAGGAGTGCGGCGGTCTGCAGTGCCTGATCGTTTCCGCGTATGGAATCTTGCAGGTAGAAAAGGTCCGGTCTATTACTCCGCTCGTGGCATGGATCGCTCCGCAAATTGTATGTATTTATATGCTGGGGAATCTTTTATCGGAAAGCATTCGGCAAAACGCCGTTTATATTTTCACGCGGACAAAAGCACGGAAAACATGGCTTTTTTCGCAAATGCTCACGTTGTTTTTTTATATCGCCATCTACACGGGTGTCCAATTCCTGGTTGTGCTGCTGGCAGGATACGCAAGCGGTCTGGTGACGGGGAGCGACACGCATTCGGCGGTCTTGAATGCGCTGGTGCTGCTGGTGCTGCAAAACTTTTTATTTGTCGCAACGGTCAATATCATTTCTCTTTTTGTCAGCGCGATTCAAAGCACGGTCATTTTTTTGTCCGCGCATGTGGGCGGTATCGTCCTGGCCTGGGCTATCCATGAATTCACCCCTGAATACAGCAAGGCGATTGCCTATTTTCCCTTTACGCAAGGGATTTATTCCTGGCATTCTGATTCCCTGTTGATGGCACGTTCGCTTTTCGGAGAGCCGTTTCGCCTTTCTGATTACAGCGTGGTGTTTTCGCTCGGTTACATGTTTGTGCTGACGGCCGCGGTCGTTTTGCTGGGCGCGTATCAATTGGAAAAAATGGATCTACGGTGAGGAGGAGCTTACGTGAACGCCATCGAGGTACGGCAACTTTCTAAAGTCATCGGGGGGAGGGAAATTCTCAAAAATATTCATTTATCGTTGGAGAAAGGGAAAATTTACGGCTTCTTCGGCCATAACGGGTCCGGGAAAACGATGCTGTTTCGCGCCATTTGCGGGCTGATTAAACCGACAGCCGGCTCCATTACGATTAACGGCAAGCAGCTGCACAAAGACATTTCCTTTCCGGAGAGTGTCGGGGTCATCATCGAGTCTCCGGGATTTTGGTCCCACTATACCGGATTTGAAAATCTCAAGCTGCTGGCCAGTATCAAGAGCATCATTTCGGATGCCGACATTAAAAACGCGATGATGCGCGTGGGCTTATCCCCGGAGGATGACCGAACGTACAAAAAATACTCGCTCGGGATGAAGCAGCGTCTGGCGATCGCGCAAGCCATCATGGAGAAGCCTGACATCATCATTTTGGATGAGCCGACAAATGCGTTGGATGAAGACGCTGTACATTTGGTCAGAAGCATCTTGTTGGAGGAAAAATCAAGAGGGGCGACGATCTTGATTGCCAGCCACAACAAAGAGGATATCGCCATTCTCTCGGACCTCCGTTTTCGGGTGAATGCAGGAGAATTGGCACCTTATCATGCGTAGTAGGAGGCTGTGATGAGAAAAAGGAAGTTCTATTTTGCAGCAACAGGAATCGTCCTGCTTTTTTGCGCAACGATCGGGATATTCACAAGGTTTTCGTATCAGGCTCGCATGGATATTGGAAATCATTTTTCCCAGACCGCAGGCTATGTGCTGTCGTTAGACGACGAGGAAGAATATGCAAACCAGTATTTTGACAACAACATCAAAAGTTTCGAGGAGTTGGAAAACAAATCCGACCTCATCGTCAGAGTAAAGCCCACCTCTGACCGAACGTTGTACAACCAGGCGATCCTGTCCAAAGTACAAGTATTGCAGGTGTACAAAAAACAAAACGTTCGGACAGAGGACTTTATTTACATCTTTGAGCCGAATTATTTTCATTCCCGCCAGTACAATGCTTTATATGGCTACAACATTATGACTCCGGATGGCGAGTACATATTCTTCCTGAAAAAGATAAAGGCTCCCGAGGGGTATCGCGGCAGCGAGAGGGAAGCGATCACGTTTTTGCCTGTCTCGACGCTGTATGGCAAGTTCCCTGCCGGCCAGGAGCGAGAAGCAAAAGTCATTTCGTCGCTTGCGCTTAAATCCGGTCAGACGACTTTCCGCAACGTGCAGGATTATGAAGTCCTTTCCACCGATCAAAGCAGGCTGGATCGTTACTTTGCGATCCGGCAGGAGGTAATGAATCATCTGCAGCAAGGGGGTCATTGAGGACAATTGCCGTAACGGCGCGGGAGGGGACAAGACCGCGCAAGCCTGTACACGATCCTCGCATTCGTCCTGTGCGCCTGAAACAAGGCGCTTTTTCTGTTGCTTCGACTTTGGTCTATTCCGCCCCCGAACGCAGGTATACCCCTTACTCCCATTTTTTTCATGATCTTACATAAAAACGGATTCAAATCAAACACTAATCCCGACTGCTGTACGCGACGTTTGGCGGAAAAGATGCGCTTGACCGGCACCTCGGGAGGCTTCCCGCGCATGGCAGGTCATGCCGACGGATTGAAAGGGGGAGTCTGTTGCATGGAAAGAAAGCATCTGTGGATCAACGGCAAGTGGGTGGAGGGGAAACGGTACGAGCCGCTGCATTCTCCTTACACAGGCGAGGTTCTCGCTGAGATCGCCCAGGCGACGGAAGAGGAGGCGACCCGCGCGATCGAGGGGGCGCATGCTGCCTTTCAAAAGTTCAAAAACACGCCGGCCCACGAGCGGGCGCGGATATTGGCCAATGCCGTGCAGCTGCTGGAGCAGCGAAAAGAGGAGGCCGCGCGGATCGTGGCGGCGGAGGCGGCCAAGCCGCTGAAAGCCGCCCGTTCGGAGATTGTCCGGACGATCCAGACGTACCAGTTTGCCGCCGAGGAAGCCAAGCGAATCTACGGCGAGCGGATTCCGATGGATGCGGCGATTGGCGGAGAAGGGCGGATCGGGTTTACGATGCGCGTGCCGATGGGAGTCGTCTCCGCGATTACGCCGTTCAACTTTCCCTTTAATCTGGTGGCGCACAAGGTCGGACCCGCGATTGCATCTGGCAATGCCATCGTCCTGAAGCCGGCGGAGAAGACGCCGTTGTCTGCGCTGTTTCTCGCAGAACTGTTCCAGGAGGCGGGATTGCCGGACGGCGTGCTCAACATCATCACCGGGCTGGGGCCGGAGCTGGGACCTGTGCTAAATACGCATCCACTTGTGAAAAACATTACGTTTACCGGCAGCCCGCGCGTGGGTAAGGAAATCCGCAAGCTGGCGGAATTTCGCAAAGTGACGCTGGAGCTGGGCTCCAATTCGGCATTGATCGTGGATGAAGGGATCGACCTGGACGCCATCATGGATCGGGTCGTGGAGGGGGCATTTTCCTACAACGGGCAGGTGTGCATCTCCATCCAGCGCATCTACGTGCACCGTTCGCTGTACGATGCGTTTCTGGAAAAGCTGGTCGAGCGGACGAAGCGGCTGGTGATCGGTTCGCCCTTTGACGAGCAGACGGATATTACGGCGGTGATCAACAAGGACTCGCTGGACCGTCTGGCGGCCTGGATCGAGGAAGCGGTACAGATGGGGGCGAAGGTGGCCTCTGGCGGCACCGTAGAAGGACCGATTCTGACCCCGACCGTTTTGACAGATGTCCCGCACGAAGCCAAGGTCATCCAGGAGGAAGTGTTCGGCCCGATCGTCAGCGTGATGCCGTTCGACAGTCTGGACGAGGCGATCAGCCGGGTCAACGCTTCCCGTTACGGCCTGAACGCCGGCGTATACACCCGCGACATCCACCGGGCGTTTACCTGCGTCCAAGAGATCGAGACGGGCGGCGTGCTGATTAACGACATTCCGACCTATCGGCTGGACCACATGCCGTACGGCGGCATCAAGGACAGCGGGACGGGCAGGGAAGGCGTCAAGTTTGCCGTGATGGAGATGATGGAGGAGAAGTTCGTCAGCTTCCACTGGCGGTAAGCACATCGAGACGGAGGGGATTGGATGAAAGCGACCGACTTGCTGGTCGAGTGTCTGGAAAACGAAGGGGTCCGTTACATCTTTGGCATTCCGGGGGAAGAAAACATCGATTTTGTCCATTCGCTGGCTGCATCCCGGCAGATTCAGTTCGTAGCGGTCCGGCACGAGCAAGGGGCTGCCTTCATGGCGGACGTATACGGCAGACTGACTGGCAAGGCGGGGGTCTGCCTCGCTACGCTCGGGCCGGGAGCCACCAATCTGCTGACGGGCATCGGCGACGCCAATCTGGATCACGCCCCGGTGGTGGCCATCACGGGACAGGCCGGGCTGGAGCGGATGCACAAGGAGTCCCACCAATACATTGACGTCGTCGCCATGTTCGCGCCGGTGACCAAGTGGGCGGTCCAGATCAAGCGGCCCGAGACGATCCCGGAAATTGTCCGCAAAGCGTTCAAGCTGGCGGAAATGGAGAAGCCGGGCGCCGTCCATATCGAGCTGCCGGAAGACCTGGCGGCAGACGAGATCGACAAAAGGCCGCTGCCGAAAACGGAGCTGCCGCGCACCGTGCCTTCCGCAGCAAGCATGGAAAAAGCGCTGGAGCTGATCGCGGCAAGCCGGAAGCCGTTTATCATTGCGGGCAACGGGGTGATCCGGCAGGGAGCGTCCGGGCAGCTGCAGTCGTTCGCGGAGTCGCTGAAGGTGCCTGTCGCCCATACGTTCATGGCCAAAGGCGTGCTGCCGCCCGATCATCCGCTGAACATGTACACCGTCGGGCTGCAGATGAAAGACTACGTCCTGTGCGGCATTCACGAGGCGGACCTGATCCTTGCAGTCGGCTACGATTTCGTGGAGTATTTGCCGATCTACTGGAACGAGCACGACCCCAAGCCGATCATCCACATCGACACCTTGCCTGCCGAGGTGGACGAGCATTATCCGGTGGCAGCCGAACTGGTCGGGGATATTCCGGCAACCCTCGACTATTTGACCAAACACCACAGACGCGCAAAGGAGTGGATGCCAAGCGGGGAGCTGCACGAAAAGCTGAAGCAGGAGCTGGCGCAAACAGATGCGGCTCCGGCGGCTGTCGGTGGTGGTGGGCGGATCAAACCGAAGGCCATCCTCGACCAGGTAGCGAAAATCGCCAGCGCCAACACGATCGTCATCTCGGACGTTGGCGCGCACAAGCTGTGGATTGCGCGCAGCTACCAGCCGAAGCTGCCGAACCGGGTCATCATCTCCAACGGCTTCGCATCCATGGGCATCGCCATTCCTGGGGCGGTCGGAGCCAAGCTCGCGTGCCCCGACGATCCGGTAATCTGCATCACGGGAGACGGCGGCTTTCTTATGAACGGAGTCGAGATCGAGACAGCGAAGCGTCTGGGGCTGGCCTTTACCATTCTGCTTTTGTCTGACGCCAAGTACGGCTTGATCGACTGGAAGCTGAAAAACCGCTTTGACGCGAGCTTCGGGGTGGAGTTTGCCAACCCGGATTTCATGAAGCTGGCAGAGAGCTTATGCATCGCAGGCTTGCGGGTGAATCATCCGGCAGAGCTGGAAGCGACGTTGCAAAAAGCATTGGCCATGAACGAGATCGTCCTCGTGGAAATCCCTGTGGACAACGAGGAAAATTTGAAGCTGAGCGAGCACCTGGGGAAGCTGGTGTGCAGGCAATGAGCGGAGTGGTCACATCGCTTTAGAGGTCGCGTTCGTCCGGGAGCCGAAATGTTGCTCTGTACGAGTGGCAGGGTATAGAACGCCGGATTCATGTGAAAAATATGGAAAAACACGTGTTGGACACGAAAGGGGCGATCTTTGTGGAAGTGCCTTTTGGCGCTGATGAAGTGTTGCATCGTATCAGGCAGATTCAAAGCAGCGGAGGATCTGTCAGCAAAAAGCAAGTGAAGCAAAACGATCCCGAATTGATGAGAAGTGCGCTGTTTTACTTTCCGAGCTGGGAGCATGCATTGAAGAACGCAGAGAGAATCTGACACGAGCAAGGGCGAAAGCCGGGACGGGCAGGGTGAAAGTACCTGCGCCATCCCGGCTTTCTTTGTTGCCTGAAAAGGGTTTAGCCCGGTTCGCCTTCGCATTCGCCGCAGATTTTAGCCTTTTTTTAGAATTGGTTTAGAGAGGGTTTAGAGCTGGCCGCTATGCTTGATTTCAGGGCCGTTGAAACAAGGCTCAACATGATGAGCAGGAGGGATTGGCCATGAAAAAAAGATGGTGGGTATTAGGTGCGAGCGCGGGAGTTGCCGCCGTATTGCTGTGGGGGGCAGGCATGCCTGTTCGCGCAGACGATTCGGGGCTGGGCGTATACAAGGCTGCGATGAAACAGACGAAGGAGGAAGCGAGCTTGACGGCGCACGCCAAAGTGGACGTGACGGACAACGGAAAACAGCTGTACGTACTGTCTGCGGAGGCGAAGGTCGACCATGACAAAGGGGAGGCGAGTGTGTCCGGGACGGTGGAAGACGTGGTCCGTGCAGCGAGCCAGAGCTTTCAGGTGTTTCGCGAGGACGGGAAAGTGGTCGTGAAGCGCGGGGACAGCGATCTGTATCGCGTAATCGAGCAAAAGGGGTGGAATCCGGGGCCATTCGCTCACCGGACGGAGCCGCCTGTCATCGTGGAGCACGTGAAAAATATCGCGCTCGGGGACATCCGGGAGCAAGCGAAGGTCGAAGCTTTGCCGGACGGCGGCAAGCAGGTGAAGCTGGAGCTGTCCGGTCAGCAGCTTCCTCTGTTCGCCGACCGGGCTGCAGGGATGTTTTTCTCCAAATTGGCAGAGCACAGCCAGGCAGCCGCAACTGACCAAGGCTTTTCCCTGAAGCTGCCCGTACTGAAGGAGAACATCCACGTGGAGAAGCTGGCGCTCCAGGCTGACATTGACGGCAGCAACCACATTCGGCACCAGACCGCCCAGCTTCATGTCGCGGGGCAGGACGAGGGCGGACAGCAGCACGAGCTGGTCGTGAAGCTGGATGTGGAGCTCAGCGACTTTTCCCGGACGGAAGTGGCCCATCTCGATTTGACGGGAAAACAGGTGGAGCGCACCGACGGCTGGCAGCGCCCGTCCTGGAAATAACGGCGTGAAGACAGAAAGTGAGTCGTCCGCGCACGTATAGTATAATGCTTGTACAGCATCGAGCGGAAAACGGGGAAGACGCAAGCACCCCCAGCGCGCATGAGGAGAATGCCTATGTCCATCAAGACGAGACTCTTGCTTTCCTATATCGCCATGATCATCGTCCCGGTCATCCTGTTCGGGCTGACGGCATCGGCGTTGGCCGGGCTCTTTTTCGGAGATGCGGCGAGAGGGAGCGGTGAATACGGCGGGCCGCCATTCTGGAACAAGTTCAACGAGCAGCGCGAGCTTGTCTCCGGAGTGAAATTCATGGCTTTGCACGATCCGGACCGGCTGCTGGCGCCGAATGTTCTTGCGAGCGTGGACAGCAAGCTGGCATCGCTGAATGCGGCGCTGGTCCTTGCAAAGGGGGGAACCGTCGTCTACGCTTCTCCCTCTGTCAGTCAGGCGGACCAGACCCGGCTGCTAGGCGGCACGTTTGCGGAGAAAGAACGTCCGCGTTGGCCTGGGGGCAGAGGCTACTCGGCAGAGTCGTACGCGTTTGCTTTCGGCGACGGCAGCACCGGGACGGTCTATTTTCTCTCCGCTCCCGGGCAACTGTTTGCCGTGGGGCGAAATTTCGTGCTCTCGCTCGTTTTGGCCTTGCTCGTCATCATCGGTTTGACCAACGGGCTGTTGACCTATCTGGTGTCGCGCAGCATCATCCGGCCGCTGAATGCGCTGAAGCAGGTGGCAGAGGATATTAAGGAAGGCCATCTCGAACGACCGGTCCGGCTCCAGCGCAAGGATGAGCTGGGGCAGTTGGGTGACGCCTTCGAGGAGATGCGCGGGCGGCTGCATGATTCCGTCCGTCTCCAGCTGCAGTACGAGGAGAAGCGCAAGGAACTGATCGCCAGCATCTCGCACGACCTGAAGACGCCGATCACGGGGATACAAGCCTGTGTCCAGGCCTTGACGGAAGGCATCGCGGATACGGACGCCAAGCGGGAGAAGTACGTGAAAATGATCGGGATCAAATCCGCGCAGATGAACCGGCTGATCGACGAGCTGTTCCTGTATTCCCGGCTGGATGAGAAGAAGCTGCCCTTTCAATGGGAGCGGATGGACATGACTGCCTTTTTCGCAGATTGGGCGGAGGAGCTGCAGCTCGATCCGCGTCTGGAGCAGATTCAGGTCAGCTGCACGCTGCCGGAGGGCCGGCCGCCGCTGTGGGTTACGGCCGATCGGGAAAAGCTCGGCAGGGTGCTTATGAACATCATCGACAACAGCCTGAAGCATCTGGACAAACCGGAAAAGCATATCCGCCTCGCGCTGGACTGCGACGATGAGAGCGTGCAGATCAGCATCGCGGACAACGGAAGCGGCATCGGGGCGGAGGCGCTCCCGCACATCTTCGACCGCTTCTACCGGGCCGATCCTGCGCGAAATGCGGCCACGGGAGGCAGCGGCCTGGGGCTTGCCATCGCGCGGCAAATCGTGGAAGAGCACGGCGGGCGTATCGCTGCGACGAGCGAGCCGGGCGCGGGCACATGCATGCGCGTGACATTGCCGCGTCATCAGACGGAAAGGGGAGAGGGGTCATCAGGCGCATTTTGATCATTGAAGACGATCCGGTCATCGCGGAAGTGGAAAAGGACTATCTGGAGGCGAGCGGCTACGCCGTGGAGGTGGTCCAGAGCGGCGACGAAGGACTGCAAAAGGCGCTCGAGGGCGAATACGATCTCATCATTCTCGATCTCATGCTCCCGGGGGTAGACGGCTTTACCATTTGCAAGCAGGTGCGGGAAGCCAAAAACATTCCCATCCTGCTCGTCTCCGCCAAAAAGGAGGACGTGGACAAAATTCGCGGCCTCGGCCTGGGCGCCGACGATCATATCAGCAAGCCGTTCAGTCTCGGAGAGCTGGTCGCCCGCGTCAAGGCGCATCTCGCCCGCTACGATCGGCTGGTGGCGGACAACAGCCGAAAGCCGCCGGGCGACGAGCTCAAAATTCGCGGCATCCGCATCGACAAGCCGGCGCGGAAGGTGTACGTGAATGGAAAAGAGACGGCGCTGACGAGCAAGGAGTACGACCTGCTCCTGTTTTTGGCCTCTCACCCGAACTGGGTGTTCAGCAAGGATGAGCTGTTTGAAAAAATTTGGGGGCTGGATGCTTACGGAGACAATGCGACGGTGACGGTCCATATCAGCAAGCTGCGGGAAAAGATCGAGACCGACCCGTCGAATCCGCAATATATCGAGACAATCTGGGGAGTGGGGTATCGCTTTCAGCTGTAAAGAGCACTGCCGCCTGCTACCCCCCTCCCGCGCTGGAGGTGTCAAGGTCATGAACAGTATCAGCATGGCTCAAAAAAAGGGGCTGCTGCTGCTTCACCTGCTGTTTTCCTGCATCATGCTGGGGGGCGCGGCCATTTTTCTGGTGCTTAGCATCGTGGCAGCGACGACGGACGATCCGGCTGTCTTTCACGCCTGCCAGACCGTCCTGCACGTGCTTTCCAAAACATCAGTGCGCGCCTCGACGATTGGCACGCTCGTTACAGGCATCCTGCTTTCAGCCTGGACACATTGGGGATTTTTGCGCTACTACTGGATCATCGCCAAGGAAGCTCTGTCTGTCGTCACCGTTTTGCTCGGGCCGATCGGCATGTACATCTGGACCGCTGGAGCGGCTCAAGGAGGAAACAACACGCTGCTGTGGGGCGGAATCGTCCTGCAGCTGCTGTCGCTGGTGGCGATCTTTTGGCTCTCCGTGTTCAAGCCGTGGGGGAAGCGCGCAGCCAGAGAAAGATGAAAGCCGCGACTGCCCGCAAGCGGCGAACAGCAAGAGACAGCTGCCCGTCAGGTAGCTGTCTCTTTTGGTGTGGGGAAGGTCACTCCGAAGTGCTCCGTCAGCCCGGACTTGCCCGCAGGAGTGAGACGCACCGCCCGTCCGCCCGGCAGACGCTCGATCCAGCCCAGCTCGAACAGCCGGTTGGTCAGGGAAGCGCCGAGAGCCCCGGCGAGATGATGGCGCCGCTCGCTCCAGTCCAGACAGGGGCGGGCAAAGCGGCGGCGGCTTTTCGGATTGGCCTCGACATCGACGCCGAGTGCCCGCAGCTTTTGTTTTCCTGCCTCTGTCAGGACGAACTCCTGGTCAGCTTCTGCGATCAACTGCAGGGCGAGGAGCCGTTCGGTCAGCGCCACGCCGACTTCTCCGGCCAGATGGTCGTAGCAGGTGCGGCAGTAGCGCATCGCCCGGACTTGATCCGACTCGCGCAAGGAGCGGATCGGCTTCGGCGCAGCGATGGTATAAAGTGCCTCCAGCGCATGGGCGACCTCCGGATTTGCCAGCCGGTAGTATCGGTGGCGGCCGTAGGACTGGCTGACCAAAAGTCCCCCGTCGACCAGCTTGGACAAATGCGCGCTGGCGGTTTGCGGCGTGATGCGGGCAATGCGGGCCAGCTCGCTGGCGGGCAGCGATTTTCCGCCCAAAAGGCTCACGAGCATGGCGATACGGGACGGTTCGCCGATCAGCCCGGCTACTTCGCCAATGTCGGGACTCGCGTTCATCGTGCAGCGCCTCCTTTACTTGACAATCATACTTCGATCATAAACGAATGGTAAATGACAATCAACCACGCCCCGATGAATCAGCGGGCCGGCAGGGAAATGAAAATGATGCAACGGCAGAAAGCGATACTTGTAATGGCATTTCTGTTGCACACGGGCGGAAGCAGCCGACAGGAAGAAATGGTAGAATAGGGAAGAGGGGCCGTCTGCAGCGGCCTCGGCAATAGCGTGTTTACAGAAAGGAAGATAGCATGACATCCTTGCTGCAAGTCAAAGGAGTTACGGGCGGGTATTCAGCCAGCCATCCGGTCATCGAGGATGTCTCCTTCGAGGTCCGGGAAAAGGAAATCGTCGCCCTGATCGGCCTGAACGGGGCAGGCAAGAGCACGACGATCAAGCACATTCTCGGGCTGCTGGAGCCGCATGCGGGCGAGATCAGCATCGCGGGGAAGACGTTTGCAGCCGATCCTGACTCGTATCGCCACGCCTACGGGTACATACCGGAGTCGCCGATTTACTACGAGGAGCTGACGCTGTGGGAGCATCTGGAGCTCGCCGCGATGAGCCGCGGCCTGGATAAGGCGGTGTTTGAGGAACGGGCATATCCGCTGCTGCGCGAGTTTCGCATGGAGGAAGCCCGGGACCGTTTTCCCCGGCAATTTTCCAAAGGGATGAGACAGAAGCTGATGATCATGATGGCCTTAATGGTTCGCCCGGGTCTGTACATCGTGGACGAGCCGATTCTCGGGCTGGACCCGCTCGGCATCCGCACGCTGCTGTCGTGGCTGGCGCGCTGCAAGGAGCAGGGGGCGGGGATTCTTATGTCTACGCACATTTTGGCGACGGCGGAAAAGTATTGCGACCGGTTCATCATCTTGCACAAAGGGCGGATCAAAGCGCAGGGGACGCTGGAGGAGCTGCGCCAGCTTACGGGGGAGCCGGACCTGTCGCTGGACGATATTTACTTGCGGATGGTTGAGGAAGCATGAAAATGGACGTCGATGCCCTTTTTCGCCAGCGGCTGCAGCGGTTTATGGCAGAGGTGGTCCGCTACGGGCAGTACATGGCCAACGGGGGCGTGCTCATGGTCGCCGTATTCCTGTGCGGACTGCTCGCCTACTACTACCCGAGCCTGGTCCGCTCGATTCCGGAATCGTTTCCTCTCGCGTATGCGCTCGCTGCCGTGTTCGCCGTTTTCGTCACCCGAAGTCCGCATCGCACCTTTTTGCAGGAGGCGGACCTGCTGTTTTTGACCCCTGCCGAGACGAAGATGGCGCGTTATTTTCAAAAGGCGCAGGTGTACAACTTCGCGGTGCAGAGCATCGGGCTGTTCCTCGTCCTGCTGCTCTGTGCGCCGCTCTATACGGTCGTGCCGAGTGCGGACGGCGTGCAGCGATGGCTCTACTGGACCGTGCCGTTCGTCCTCAAAGGCTGGAACGTGCATGCCAGCTGGCTGGCGATGCGTCTGCCGGACAAAAGGCGGCGGGCGGCCTATGCGCTGGGACGGTTTGGATTTACGTTTTTCCTGCTCGCCTGGATGCTGGGCGAAGGCAGCTCTCTCGCCTACCGGCATATTCCGTACGGTGCCGTTGCCTGGATGGCGCTCTTGGTCTGGTTTCACCTAAGACTTCAGAAAATCGGCAATCGGCATGCCTATAAGTGGTATCAGCTGCTGGAGATGGAGGACGGGCTGCGCCAGCGGTTTTACCAGATCGCCAACCAGTTTCGGGATGTGCCGTCCCTGCAGCGGCAGGTGAAGGCCCGCCGCTGGCTCGTCTGGGTTGTGCGGCTGATTCCGTACCGTCCAACGAACGCCGCCCGCATCTTGTACCTGACCTTGTTTCTGCGTTCCAGCGATCTGGCGGGGATGTACTTTCGGCTGGTCGCCATCTCCGCGCTGCTGATCCTGCTGATGCCCGGGATGTGGGCAAAGGCGGCGGTAGTCGTGCTGTTTCTCTTTATGTCTGCCAGCCAGCTGAAGGGCGTAGGGAGCCAGTCGCGTCACCGCGCCCGCGCGTCCCTGCTTCCGCTTGGCCAGCAACAGCAAAAGCACGCGGCCATCTGGGTGCGGCGCGTGCTTTTGCTGACGCAGGCGGCGGTCAGCGTGCTGGCAAGCCTCGTGTAGCAAGGCTTTTATATTTTCAATGCCCGGATTTGCTGCTCAATCTTCTCAAAGCCGCCCGAGACCTTCACGACCTCGTCCTTCTGCTCGGAGACGAGAACGAGCGCGTCTTCCAGGCTTTCCTTGTTTTTATCGGTGATGTCCGCGTTCAGTTCGACTTTCGCGCCGACCTCTTGTATCATGCTGTTCACGTGGACGATAAACTCCTGCAAATATTTCATTTTCTCCGCGAAATCCTCCATGTAGTTGTCGACGTTGTCGAACATCTCCTGAACCTCGAGGATTCCTTCACTGTTCTTCTCAAAGGAAGCCTGCGACCCGGAGATCATGTCGGAGACCTGCTTCATTTTTTCGCGGATCGTCAGCAGGAGTTCCGCGATCGTTTCGGAGGACAGCTTGGACGATTCCGCCAGCTTGCGCACCTCATCCGCGACGACGGCAAAGCCGCGGCCGTGCTCTCCTGCCCGGGACGCCTCGATGGTCGCATTGAGCGCCAGCAGATTCGTTTGGGCCGAAATCTCGGAGATCGTTTGAATGATTTTCTCGATTGACTCGGTCTCCTTGTACAGCTCCTGAATCAGGCTGTTCGTCTCATGGATGTCGCGGATGAATCGCTCGAAGTCGCTGCCGATGTTCCTGATGCGCTGGCCGCTTTCTTTCGTCGCTTCCTTGGTCGACTCCACATACTCGTGCATCTCCGTGACGGAACGCGTCATATCCTCGACCTGAATGCTGGTCGTGGTCATTTCGTTGCGCAGCTCGTTCGTAGTGTCTGTCTGCACGCCAAACGATTGCAAAATTTCTTGCAGGGATGCGACAGTCTCGACTGCCCGGCGGTTGACGCCATCGGTGACCGTGTTGAGTTTATCCTGATATTCCTGGACGGAGCTCAACGAATCATTGATCCGATCCAGCACGCGCTGCAGCGATTCCCTGGATTCAATCGCTTCCCGTTTCTGTCTCTCGCTTTCTTCCTGCAGCTTGTTGTTAAAAAAGGCGTGCATCATGCTGGTTAGGGAAATGAAGCAGAACGTCAGCAGGTAGTACATCAGGTCGACAGGGGAAGTGGAGTGGAAAATCACTTCCCCCTGGGTGAAGAAGTAATAAGAAACAATGCCCAAAGTCGCCGCGATGGTGAGCAGGTTGATGACCTTGTCCTGATAGATCCCCATCACAGCGACGAAAAACATGATCGTCATAATGTTTATCATGTGCGGGTCCAGATACACGACCACAAACATGAAGATGCCGATCACGAAAAAATTGAAAAATTTCATAAACGGGGCCATCTTCTCACGCAGGCCGGGACGATTGGAGATGTACGTAAACGGCGCCAGCACCATGTACAAAATGCCTAGAATGGTGAGAACAAACGACAGCGGAACCCCTACAAACAGATTGACCATTTGCACGACAGTAATAATGCTCGCAAAAACAGTGACGACCCAGTTGTTTCTTCTGCGCAACAAATCCATATCAACCATTAACCCATGACCTCGACTTTGATTTGGTGGAAAACCGGCGAATACCATGCATAGTTGGGATTTTCTTTATGCGTGTAAACTTCCTTCAGGTGAAAGAGCGTCGGAATGGCATCGGCGCCTTTGTAGAAAATCTTTTCTTTGACTTGCGTCGCCCGGATCTTGTAAGTTTCGTTCATGGAGCGGAAAAAGCGCGGATCGGCTATGCCGACAGCATGCGTATAACCATGTTGCTCCGCGTAATCGATCATCAGGCAAATGCCTTTGCGGCCGAGCTGTCCCCGGTAGCGGGGGAGCACTGCGAGGCTGTCGACCTCCATGATTTTCATGTCTTCCGTGATGACGTCATCAAACAGCGAATGAATGAACGAGTTCGATTTTCCATAAGGGGTAAACTCAAAGGTGCCGCCTGCCTCTCCGTTATCTGCAAGCAGCAGGTACAGATCGGAGCCTTCTTTGGCGTACTCCATTTCAAAGTTCATGGAACGCCAGACTTCTTCCTTGATTTGATGGAATAATGCCAAGGACTGCGGAGAATCAACGTGTTTGTACATTTTCCCACCCTACCATTTTTCTGTATCTCTTTTTCTGTAAAACATTTTTCTTTGCAGACTCTGAAGAAATCGTCCTCCTAATCTATAAAAAATAGTTATCCCGTCAATGGAATAACCAATGTCCCCAACACCTGCAACATTTGTCTGGAACGTATGACCATTGTCATATTCCACCGAAAAATGTCAATAGATGCTGGATTCTGTAAAATATTATACTACTACCAGGTTGGTGTCAAGTTTTGGCAGGGAGAATTAGCCAAAATTCCATTTGTTCATCATCAAGTTTTCACATCCTTGCTCACTTGCCTGCGCTTGTTTCTTTCAGCGCCTGCTCGACGAATTGGTTCTCCCATGTCTGCGAAGTGTCGAGTTTCTTTTTGATCGCTCCCACGGAGTAGAGAAAGTCTGCCTGCTCCTGGTGCGCGGCGGCGAATTCCGGCGTGACCGGGGAGAGGATCGGGTTCGAGTTTTTCAGCACCGTGCTGACGATTTCGCGCTCCAGCCTCTTCGTCTTGACGAGTTCATCCGTCACTTCGTCGAGGTGACTGACGTAATATTGGCGTACTTGTTCATAGGTTTTGAGAAACAGGACAGTCAGGTCGGGATGATCGACGGTGAAGCCGGTGCGGGCGACCAGGAAGCTGGGAGCGAAAATGTTCAGGTCGTCTCCCGTTACCAATGTTTTGGCGTGCGTCTGTACGAGCGCGGTCGTCACGTAAGGCTCCCAGGTCGACCACGCATCGATGGCGCCGGTGTCGAGCGCCGGCCGGACGCGATGGCCTCGAAATGGGGAGGGCCGCTGGCGAATTCATGCCATTTTACTTCCGATCCCGCCTTGGCGAAGGCTTCCTCGAAAATTCCTTTGTCCCGGGCATAGGGCATAATGCCGGTGCTGCCTTGAATGCCGATCCCCGATTGGAACATCGGGGCTTTTGCTTTTACAGACCCGCAGAGAACTGCCAGTAAGCCGTCCACAGAGTGCTGGAGCTGGCAGGAATCCGCCGCCCCATGTGTAATATTTTCCTGTTGACGAAACGATTACCTATTGAGGAGGAAGAGCCTGTGTCATACGAAAAGCAGATCACCTATATTCAGCCGCAGAGTCTGCCAAAACCATTCGGCTACTCGCATGTCGTGGAGGCGGCTGGCGGCCGTACGATCTACGTCTCCGGTCAAGTGCCGCTGGACAAGGATGGGCAGCTCGTGGGGGAAGGAGATATGGCAGCCCAGACGCGGCAAGTCTTTGAAAATATCAAAGCCGCTCTGGAGTCAGCGGAAGCGAGCTTCGAGGACGTCGTGAAGCTGACCTTCTTCGTCACCGACATCACCCAGATGGCATCGGTGCGCGGGATACGCGATGCGTACGTAAATACCGAGAGGCCGCCCGCCAGCTCTGCCGTCGAAGTGCGGAAACTCATCCGGGACGAATTTCTCATCGAAGTCGAGGCGATTGCCGTGGCGAATGCGCGCTGACGGATTGGGAAAAACTACCATAGACAGGAACAGAAATACGGAGGTACAGAAAGCAGGGGAAAGAAAACATGTCTGCGACCTATAAACGAGTGTTCTGGGCATCCGGCTTCGGCTGGATGTTCGATGCGATGGATGTGGCGCTCTTGTCCTTCATTATCGTAGCGCTGCGGCAGGAATGGGGCTTGACTGGCGAGGAAGCCGGTTTGCTCGGGACCGGCAATACGATCGGGATGGCGCTCGGGGCTGTCGCGGGCGGCTATCTGGCAGACCGGGTCGGCCGCAAGCCGGTGTTCATGCTGACGCTGCTCCTGTTCGGAGCGGCGAGTCTGGCCAGCGCGTTTGCCGCGGGCTTTTCCATCATGCTGCTGCTTCGCTTTCTCATCGGGCTGGGGCTCGGGGCAGAGTTGCCGGTCGCATCCACGCTGGTCAACGAATTCGCTCCGCCGGAAAAGCGGGGGCGCACAGTCGTGCTGCTGGAGAGCTTTTGGGCTGTAGGCTGGATATTGGCCGCCATCATTTCGTACTTCGTCATTCCCGTGTACGGCTGGCGCATCGCCGTCATCATCGGGGCGCTGCCGATGGTGTACGCCTGGTTCGTCCGCCGCAGCATACCCGAATCGCCCAAGTATGTGCAGCGCGACGAGCGGGTTCCGCTGAAAGAGCTGCTGACCTCCCACAAGCGGGAGACGCTGACGCTGTGGGTCGTCTGGTTCGCCATCACCTTTTCCTACTACGGCATGTTTCTGTGGATGCCGTCTGTGCTGGTCGACAAAGGCTTCACGATGATCAAGAGCTTCCAGTACGTCCTGATCATGACGCTCGCCCAGCTCCCCGGCTACTTCGCCGCCGCCTACCTCGTGGAAAAATGGGGAAGAAAGCAGACGCTGGCGGCATTTTTGTTCATGACGGGGGTCATGGCCTTCCTGTTTGGCAACAGCAGCGGGACCGGCGTGCTTTTGCTGACGGGCGCCTTGCTGTCGTTTTTCAACCTTGGCGCATGGGGCGCGCTGTACGCCTACACGCCGGAGAACTACCCGACCCCTTTGCGGGGGACAGGCTCGGGCTTCGCGTCCGGGATCGGCAGGATCGGCAGCATCATCGCGCCGTACCTGGTCGGCCATTACACGGCGCTGGAGTACAGCTATACCTTTATTTTCAGCATGTTTACAGCGGTGCTGCTCGCAGGCACGATCGTCCTTCTGGCAGCAGGCAAGGAGACGCGGGAGAAGCGGACGCCGAGCCTCGCGTAATATCCGGTCAGGCGTCAGTCAATACAGCCCGAGAATGGCCGCCGCCTCTGCGGTGACTCTGGCCCGCAGCTCGCCGGGTTCCAGCACCACGATCCGTGGCCCGCAGGCGAGCACGATCTCGCATGCGGATTCCAGCGTTTCAAAATGGACGAAGGCTTCCACCCACCCGGACTCTGCGGGCTGGGTGGATTTTATTTGGATGTACCTCTCCTGCATGAGCCGTGGGAGCAGCGTTTCCAGCACGCGGATGCGGGCGGGGTAACGGGGGAGGCTCGAACGGAAGTCAGCTGTAGACTGCTCCCAGTAGCTGGCCAGATCAAAGCCTTCAGGGCGGACAAAGGAATCCTCCAGCATGTGAGCTTCAATCAAACGTGAAATCCGGTACGTACGCAGCTCGCTGTCTACATGTGCAACAAAGTACCAGGTGCTGCGCTTTGCTACCAGCCCGAGCGGATGGACAATTCTTTCTACCGAATCTTCTCCTCGCTGATAGCGGATAAAGAGGGCTCGCTCCTGCCAGACGGCTTCCTGCACGGTAGCCAGGCAAGGAAACGACTCTTCGACCTGATGCCAGCCAGCTCCGTCAATATGAATGCGCTGGCGGGCATGCTCCGCATTTTGCCGGATGGAAGCAGGTGAGGCAGCCAGCAGCTTTTGCCAGGCAGCATCAAAGCTGGCTCGCATACCGAGGTCATCCAGTTGATTGGTCGGTGAAACGAGCAGCAGCGACTGTAGCTCACTCTGCTTTAGCCCCGTCAGGTCTGTGCGATAGCCCTCGGTCAGCGCCCAGCCTCCATTCGATCCCCGCTCTGCGAAAACAGGGACGCCCGCCATGCCGAGAGCCTCCATATCACGGTGAATCGTGCGCTCGGATACTTCCAGTTTTTCTGCCAGCTCCTTGGCCGTCATCCGTCCGTGATTTTGCAGGAGCAGCAAAATCGAAACCAACCGATCTGCGCGCATGAGACTCCTCCATTCTTTGCGAATCTACTTACATCGTATCTTAGCGAATATGACAGCAGTTGTCATATTGAGGCGATACACTCGAAAAAGAAATACCATTTCAGGATCAAATGAGGGGGGGACGGACGGCATTGATGATCGGTACCGGGGCGATCGGGACGGCAGTCGCCCGCACGGGGGGAATTAAGCGAAGGAACAGGGATTGTAAAATCCTCCACCTCTGAGGACAAAGAAAAAATCGAGGCAGGGAACCATCTTCATGGACAATAATGGTTCCCTGCCTTCTTTTGTGTAAAGTAGATTCGCTAATAGAAACTACCTGGCTAATGCTCCCGATCAGGCGGTATTGCCACCTTCCAATTTACATCTGTGTACCGCTTTTTGATCGTTTGCATGGACAGGGTCAAGTGCTCAGGCAGGGTTGACATTCCTTCGACAATCAAAGTCTGATCCAGTAAGGTTTCGTCCTTGTTCCCGCTGATGCTCGAAGTGCTGTAGTCGGTTTTTAGATCATAGATGCGGCCAGCCTCGTCTTGCAGTCTCCACTTTGGAAAGTCAGACACCTGTAATTTTCCAGACAGGGTAATGAGCCAGACTGGTTTCTTTGTTTCAGGGTCTGTTCCCTTTGTCATTCGGGTAACGGTAAAGGTGCTGGAAATCTCGCCATATTGCTTGGTGACAGGTGCTCCCGACAAATCGGTCGGGGAAAAGGCGATGGAAAAATCGGCTGCCTCGGTTTTTGTGATCGCTTCGAGAACAAACCGCAGCTTTTCCGGTTTTTCCGAAGGCACAATCGCTCCGTACCAGCGCCACGTGTCATCCTCCTCATTTTCAGGAGGAGAGCTGTACCCAGGCGTGAAGTAAATATGGCGGTTGACGGATGGGGATACGTTTTCCTGTCCGGCTACAACACGTCCATCCTCGTCCTCGATGCGATACTGAAGATCATAGTCCCCGAGAGCCAGACTTTCCTGGTCCCCCTCTGGCCCGACGAGCAGTTTGGTGATTTCCTCCACGCGTTTCTTTTCTTCCGGTGTTCTGCGGGTAGTTAGCGTGAATCGCGTAGCACTGGGACCGTACGTCACCTCCTCCAGAGTGAAGTCGATTCCGTAGGAGGAATAGCTTTCTTTGATCGGGATGTACGTAGCGGCCTTCATGGCCTTCGACAGATCGACCGGGATAGCGAGCTTCCAGCTTCCCTGTTTGGGCGCTGCGGGTTTCAAGCTGGTGAGCTCCAAGTGAACGACCAGATTATTCGATGGTCTTTTCAGCATGAACATGTAGTCAGCGTATCCCGCACCTTGCGAAAAGACATCCGGCGATCGGTTGATCATCGTTCCGGCTTCGTCAGTCAGATAGATGCGATTCCCATCGTAGGCGGGGACAAACAAATTCGGAAGGACTGCCCCCGTATTGTCTTCGAGTACATACGTCACGACAAGCCTCGTGGGATCAGCCACAATATCTTTGACTCGCAGGGTTATACCCTGATCGGTGACTGTCCGATTCACCGGAATACCATATCCTTGCTCCGCTGCACGTTTCAGTCCAAGTTCCCCACCGATTCGGCTGATAAAGGATGAGACATACGCAGCAAAGGCAGGGGAAATAAAGGTGCCGACCGTAATGCCGAGGAAAATGACGGCGCAGGCGGCTACGACCGCACGTTTCCAGTTGCTATTTCTTCGCTTGCGAGGTGGGGCTGGGGGAATTTCCTTGACGTGTAGCCGTTGTTGCTCTGGGTACGACTCCAATTGATCCAGAATGGAACGGGTAAAGGAATCAGGCAGCTTCTCTAACCCGACGGCTTTTGCAATCGTATCCGATTCTCCCTCCAGAGCGCGAAGCAGGGTACGGCAAGCAACGCAGGACTTGACATGTGCCTGAATGCTTTGGCTATCCACTAGCACGCTTTCTTTTTCAAGATAGAGGGGCAAAAGCTTTTGGCAGTCAGAACACTTCATTTGGTTTTCCCCCTTTCCACGATGATTGGAAACGTGTCCGTAAATTCAATTTGGCTCTGTGCAGCCTAACTTGCACAGTGCTGACAGGGACTTCCAGTACAGCGCTGATCTCCTGATAGCTCATATCCTCGAGATAGCGAAGCAGCAATACGATTCGATAATGCTCAGGAAGCTCCTGGATGACATCCCTGATTTCAGAGATGTGCTCCTTTTGCAGCAAAATGGCTTCGGGACTAGACTCGTCGATGAGCCACTCATCGTCCCATTCGGCTGGATGCCGCTGATTCTTTTGACGGGCTTGCAGAGCATTGAGACATAGATTTGTCGCAATCCGGTATAGCCAAGATGAAAATTTTCGTTCGGGATCAAAGCTGTGCAGATAATGATATGCCTTGATGAAGCACTCCTGTGTGAGATCCTGTGCATCCTGAGCGTCATGAATCATCCGCAGCAGCAGTGTGTAGATCTTGTCTTTGTATTTGTGAATGAGGAAACCATAGGCTTCTTTGTCTCCGGCTAGGACCTCTCTCACGCAATCGTTATCGTCCTTCATTCCATACCTCCATAGAAAAGAAAAAACGTTACTTCACTAAGTACTACCAGAATAAAGTTATAAATGTTTCTCCAAAACCCATTTTTTAAAAAATATTTTTTTGGAAAGATTTTTCGTTTTTTCACGGTAGGAACGGATGAAGGCATAAACAGGAAAGGAATGTGAAGGAAAATGAAAAAACGAAATCAGGCGATAAGTGTATTAGCCACGGTCATGCTCTTGGGAAGCGTATATCCTGTATCGATTTATGCGGCAGCTGCGAGCCCCACGACCAATCAGGGGCAATCAGCAGTTACTTCAGCTCAAGCGTCCCATTCATTTGATCCGCAACAGCTGTACATGGACCTGGCTCCGGAAGAAGCGGGCAAACTGGCTGGCTTTGCCGTAAAGCTGCCAGGATATATACCAGAGGGAAATTACTATTTGGCTGGATTGACGTACAGTGCAGAAAACAAAAGCGTATCCGTTTCTTATTTCGGGAAGGGTGGCTACCCGATTTTAGCGAAGATGTGGAAAGGCGACATTGGAAAAGAGGCGGCAGGATTGAAGGAAACCGTTTTTCCAAAAGGAAAGGCTTACGTAGGGAAAAAACCGGAGGAATACGGAGAGATGAATATTTTCATGTGGGAAGAAGCGAAAGGAGTCATCTATATGCTGGCCAGCGGATTGGATGTAGAAGAACTGGATAAAATGGCTCAATCGATGGGGACAGGGGATTATTCCACCATCCGAAGGGCAATTCCCATCAAGGACTTCGAGAGCAAGAACCATCTGACTGTCCTGCAAGCATCGGAAATGAGTGGAATTCCAGTCAAACTTCCCTCGTACCCGCAAAACGGAAAAGCAGCGAACATCTCGTACACGAAATCATACGGAGATGAGTATGTCCTCGTCATGTATGACATTCCTGATAGGGACAATGCCCTCCTCAACATCGAAATCAAGAAGGCAGACCTGAAAGAAGAGGCAGATCAAGTGCCATTGATCGATTACCCGAACAAGAACGCGAAAGCCATCCCGTTTGAGAATGGCGTCGCCTATACCTACCAACTGTCTGGCTCCAGTGTCATCCATCCCGAATTGACGCACTTCAACGGCTTGATGTGGCAAGAGGAGAAAGGTGTGGTCTATAAATTAATCAGTGATTTGCCTTATGAAGAATTGATGAAAATCGCAAGTTCCATAAAATAGAGCGAATCGGGGAGAAACCGCAAGTCTCGTATGGCTTGCGGTTTCATCTATATGGTTCAATCCCAAGTCATCGGTCTCTCCAAACCAGCCATCCGCATGTACTGCAAAAATTGTCCGGCATGAACAGCGTCATGATACGCGTTGACGGTAATTTTTAGGGTTGGAAATTCGACCGGTAGCAGCTTTTTTTCGAGGAAAAACTTTACAACCCCCCGATTTCTATAGATGATTAAGAAGAAAGCGGGTACATAGACCCGGTAAAGGAGTGGGGCGTACGTGACGGGCATGATCCATGGATTTTTCCTTCTTCTCGTGTTTCTGTCAGAGATAGCGGCAATCATCGCATACGGTTTTTGGGGATTTCGATATCCTTCCTCTATATGGATCAAATGGGTGCTGGGCATCGGGCTGCCTGTGGTTGTCATCGTGGTCTGGGGGCTGTTTCTTTCGCCAAAGGCAAGCGTAGAAATTCCACAAGCGCTGCGCATCGTGATGAAGGTCATGGTCTTTGGCTTTGCCGCAGCCGCTCTGTATTCAGCGGGGCGCCCCAGAATGTCCCTACTGTTTGGACTATGCGTCCTCGTGTCACATGGAATGGACTACCTGTTAGCTGAAAAATGGTCGTGATTGATAGAAGCGAATATATTCTTCGTAGGTAATGGAAGAGAAATAGAAGTACTTGGTAAGCGTATCGTTAGTGCAGGCAGCGTTGGACTTCAAAGTGCCGCAAAAGGAGCATGTTGGGCTCTGTTAGGTCCACACGTAGAACTGCGTGAAACAGAGTATGATTATCAGCATGCAGCAGAGCAAATTCGTGCTTGTGGGTCATGTTTGTTCACGTTCACGAGGAGGCCGTATCAGGATGAAACCGTTGCAAGGAAAAGTGGCGTTGGTGGCAGGCGGCACGCACCGGGCTTCACGATCCACTTGAATACGAACGAAAACCGCAAGCATCGGGGGAGCTTGCGGTTTTTCGTTCGTCCTTCCTGTCCTTCCTGTCCTTCCTGTCTTTCCTTGCTGCGAATCCGTCCGGTGAGGAGCATGTTCGCCGCCACGCCGGCGACCAGCCCCCAAAACGCCGAGCCGATACCGGCGACCGAGATGCCGGAGATGGTCACGAGAAAAGCGATCAGCGCGAGCCTCCTGACGAGGATCAGCTGGAGCTGGTGCCGGAACCCTTCTCGTTTAAAATGTACCGGATCGTGCGCTTCGTAATGTTCAGCTTTTTGCTAAGGAGCTGGCGGTTCCCCTTCGTTTCCGCCAGCCCTCTTTCGATGACGGTCCGGCCGACCTCGCCCTCCAGCTGTTTGATCCGGCGGAGGAGATAGTCGAAATCGATGCCGTCGATCGAGGAAAGATGACGGGTGATCGCCTCGACGAAGCGCTCGCATTCGCGGTCGATGAGGCGATGCAGTGCAGGCTGGCTGCCCACAAGGAGCACGCCCGCGCGCTGGGCTGCCCTATCCCGCAAGCTGGCAGGCAGATGCTCGGCCCGAATCCGCCCGCCATCGTGCAGGGCGAGCGTCTGGTTCAACACGTTGATCAGTTGCCGGACGTTTCCCGGCCAGTCGTAGTGTTGCAAAAGCTCCAGTGCGTCCGGGGCGATTTCGGTTGCGTCCGCGACCTTTTTCCGGATATACGCATGGGCGATCACGGGGATGTCCTGGATGCGCTCGCGCAGCGGCGGGATGGACAGCTTGATCCCTTCGAGCCGGTAGAGCAGGTCGCGGCGAAAGCGGTTCATCTCGACCTCGTGCTCCAGGTCGCGGTTGGTAGCGGAAAGAATGCGGATGTTGCTCTGTCCGACGCGCTCGGCGCCGATCCGCATGTATTCGCCCGTTTCCAGCGTGCGCAGCAGCTTCACCTGGATGGCGGGCGGCGCCTCACCGATCTCGTCGAGGAACAGCGTGCCGTTGTGAGCGAGCTCGAACAAGCCTTTGCGCGCCTTGACTGCGCCGGTAAACGCGCCTTTTTCGTAGCCGAACAGCTCGCTCTCCAGCAGCGACTCGGGAACAGCCCCGCAGTTCATGGCGACGAACGGCTGCGCAGCGCGCGAGCTTGCACCGTGCAGGAAGCGGGCCATCAGCTCTTTGCCCGTCCCGGTTTCTCCTTCGATCAGGATGTGGATCGCTTTTTTTGCCAGCTTCCGGGCGATGGCGAGCACCTTTGCCAGCGGGCTGTCCGGGGCATACAGGATGCCGTACCGGGCGGCCTCGCGGGCGAGCTCGTCCTCTTGCAGCGTGGACGAGTCCAGCACGGCATCGATGATCCGCTCCAGGCTGTCCAGATCGTCAAACGGCTTTTCCAGGTAGTCGCGGGCGCCCCACTGCATGGCGGTGACGGCCGTTTTAATCGTGCTGTAGCCAGTCATGATGAGGACTTCGCAAGAGGGATGGACGGCTTTGATCCGCTTCATCAGGTCCAGGCCGTTGGCATCCGGCAGCTTCAGATCGATCAAGGCGCCGTGGATCTCTGCCGACGGGGAGGCGAGCAGCCGCTCCACGTCCTTGCCTGTATTGGCCACGAGCACCTCGCAGTTTTTTTGCCGCAGAAAATAGGTAAAAAACGATGTAACCTCTGTCTCATCGTCCACGACCAGCATCCGTTTCTTCTCCATCCTGATCCTCCTCTCGCAGCAGCGGCAGCAGCAAGGTAAAACAGCTGTACTGCCCTTCTTCGCTCTCGGCGAGCAGCCGTCCGCCGTGCGCCTGTGCGATGCCCAGGCTGACAGACAGGCCAAGCCCCGTTCCTTTCGTCCGCTCCTTGGTCGAGTAGAACGGTTGAAAAATTTGCGGCAGCTGCTCGGCGGCTATGCCTTGGCCGTTGTCGTATACGGAAAGTCCGACGCAGGCTCTGCCGTCCGCGTCTTCCGCAAGAAAGGAGCGCAGCTCGATCCGCGGGTCTTCCCGGCCGATGAGTGCGTCTCGCGCATTGAGCAGCAGGTTGATGACGATCTGCTCGATCTGGTGGCGGCTCCCGCGAAAGCGCAGGGGAGGCTGCGCCAGCTCCTTGGTGACTGTCAGCCCGGATACGGAGAGCTGGTAGCCGATCAGGGAGAGCGCGTCCTCGACCACTTCGTTGATGGAAATGGCGGAAAACAAATACTCCTCCTGCCGGGAAAAGGTGAGCAGGTTCTGAATGATTTTTTTGCAGCGCACGCCGCATTGGTAAATGTCATTCATCAGGGGAGCGGCAGGGCTGCCCTGCATGTCCCGCAAAAGCAGCTGGGAGTTGCCGAGAATCGCCGTGAGCGGACTGTTCAGCTCGTGGGCGATCCCTGCTGCCATCTCGCCGATCGCCGCCATTTTCGCGGATTGGACGAGCTGCGCCTCGATCTTGATCTTTTCGTTCACATCCTGGAAGAGCAGCATGTTTTCCACGCTGATGGCGGCATGGCTGGCGATCAGGGAAAAAAGCTCCGCCTCCTCATCCGTCGCCGCTCGTCCGTCTGCCACGAGCAGGGTGAGGTAGCCGAAGGTCTGGTTGAGCTGGCTGCACAGGGGAACGGACAGCGCGCGATGGCCGGGATACGCGTCCAGGAAGGAGCGGTGGAGCGCATCCGTCTGCAGCGTCTGGACAAAGGCGTGCTGCCCGGACGGGACGGGCAGCGAAAACGTCCGGCACTGCCACTCATCCCCTTCCTGCCGCGCGAGATAGGCGCAGAGAGTGCTGCCCTGCAAAAGCGTGAGCGCGAACTGGGCAAACGGGAGGATCTGCGCAAGCTGGGCCGCGATGTAGATGCTGGTTTCCGGCCAGGAAGCGTTGATCTGGAGCTGCGTCAGCTGGTTGATGACGGCAAGCTGCCTGTTTTTCTTTTTCATCTCCTCGAACAGAGAGGTCAGCTCCGAGTAGTAGCTGTTGCGGGAGGACTGGATGCCGGTCAGCTTTTCGAGAATTTCCTGTTTGGATTGCATGGTCGACCTCCTACAAGGCTTGGCGGAACAGGGTGGCGACGTCGTGGACGCTCATGTCGCGGGGATTCGTGGTCATGCACACATCGCGAATGGCGTGTTCGCTGAGCAGCTCGATCTGCTCGGGAACAAGCCCGATGGCGGACAGCGATTCCGGACAATCGAGGTCGCGTGCCAACTCCTTCACCGCCTTCAGGGCGAGGCGGGAAGATTCCCTGGCGCTCAGGCCCGCCGTGTTTTCCCCCAGACACTCGGCGATCTGCCGGTACTTTTCCGGGGCGGCGATGTAGTTGTATTCGAGGACGTGCGGGAGCAGGATCGCGTTCACTTCGCCGTGGGGGGCGTCCAGATAGCCGCCCAGCTGGTGCGACATGGCGTGCACGGCGCCGAGGATGGCGTTGGAAAAGGCAATCCCCGCCTGCAGGCTGGCCATCGCCATCGCCTGCTTCGCTTCTGCGTTGTACTGGCTGGCGGCAGAAGGGCGCAGGTGCCGTGCGATCAGCCGCATCGCCTGCAGCGAATGCACCTCTGTCAAAGGAGTGGCTGCCAGGGAAATATACGATTCGATGGCATGGGTCAGGACGTCCATGCCCGTATTTGCGGTGAGCTGCTTGTCTTTGGTCATCAGCGTCTGCGGGTCAATGATGGCGATGTCGGGAATGAGCGACTTGGAGATGATCGCCATTTTCACCTTCCGCGCGCTGTCGACAATGATGGAAAATTGGGAAACCTCCGAGCCGGAGCCGGCGGTGGTCGGGACCATGACCATCGGGGGCAGCGGGCGGCGGATCTTGTCGACGCCTTCGTACTGCACGATGCTGCCGTCGTTCGTGCCGAGCAGCGCGATCGCTTTCGCCGCGTCAATCGCGCTGCCGCCTCCGACGCCAAGGATGGCATTGCATTCGCGCGCCCGATACTCCGCCACGCCTGCGTGAATCTCGTAGTCCTTGGGGTTGGCGGTAACGTCCGTCCACAAGTGATAGTCGAGCCGCTGCTGGTCGAGTATCGGCATGATCCGCTCCACCCAGCCCGCCGCTACGACGCCGGGGTCGCTGACGAAAAAGACGCGGGTTGCCCCCAGTCGACGCAGGCTCTCTCCGATCTGGGCAATGGACTGGTTGCCAAAAATGATTTCCGGTGTCATGAATTTGGAAATTTGCATGCCTTCGTCCCCCTCTTCCACTTCTAGTTAGTAATACCCCGACAGGGAACGAAAATCCTTTTTTAGCCAAAAGGTCGGCGCGAGGGACGATCTTTCGGCTGATTGGGCCGAAATTCCGGCTCGCCGCCAGGTGCAAAGGCGAGGAAAACGCGTGAATCACTCGCAATAATAAAGCGCTTTCAGGTTGGCACGGCGATTGCTAGTAACCAAATGGCATAAAGACAAAATCCATGCGGTCCAGGCCGCACAGTGGAACAAGAGGAGGAAAAAGGGATGAAAGCTGCGGTAGTCAATGAATTTCAGAAGAAGCTGGAAATCAAGGAGGTAGCCGTTCCGGAGGTAGGGCATGGAGAGGTGCTGGTCAAGATCAAGACGTGCGGCGTATGCCATACGGACCTGCATGCGGCTCACGGGGACTGGCCTGTCAAGCCGAAGCTGCCGCTGATCCCCGGCCATGAAGGGGTAGGGGTGGTCGAAAAGCTGGGTGAAGGCGTGACATCCTTGAAGTTGGGGGATCGGGTCGGGATTCCGTGGCTGTTCTCCGCTTGCGGCGAGTGTGAATACTGCCTGTCCGGCTGGGAGACGCTTTGCCAGAAGCAGTTGAACGGAGGCTACTCCGCTGACGGCGCTTACGCCGAATACTGCGTGGCTCCGGCTGCCTACGTGGCGCGCATCCCGGATGAGCTTGGTGATGTGGACGCGGCACCGATCCTGTGCGCCGGCGTGACGACGTACAAGGCGCTGAAGGTTGCAAACGTGAAGCCAGGCGAGTGGGTCGCGATTTACGGCATCGGCGGTCTGGGTCACATCGCGCTGCAGTACGCCAAGGCGATGGGCTACAATGTCGTGGCCGTGGACATCCACGAGGAAAAGCTGAAGCTGGCGAAGGAGCTGGGCGCTGACCTGACGGTAAACGGCAGCGTAGTCGATCCGGCGGCTGCGATTCAGGAGCAGGTCGGCGGCGTACACGGCGCGATCAGCGTGGCGGTGACGAAGAAAGCGTTCGAGCAAGCGTACAAATCAGTCAGACGGGGCGGCTCGCTCGTCGTCGTCGGTCTGCCGAACGCGGAGCTGCCCATCCCGATTTTCGATACGGTGCTCAATGGCGTGACCGTCAAAGGCTCAATCGTCGGCACGCGCAAAGACATGCAGGAAGCCCTCGATTTCGCCGCCCGCGGCAAAGTGCGCGCCATCATCGAGACGCAGCCGCTGGATAAGATCAACGAAGTGTTCGAGCGGATGGAAAAAGGGCAAATCAACGGCCGGGTCGTTTTGACGATGGAATAGGAACAAAAGAGGAGACTGTCGCGTTTTGAGAAGCTCCCGTACAGTAGACAGGTTCGATCATAAAACCTGTTTTGCTGTACGGGAGTTTTTCATGGCATAATAAAAAAGCGCCCGGATGAGCGCTTTTTTCACCAAAGAGAGAGCTTTCGCAGTCCCTTTGGCTTCCGATGTAGCGGAAGAGCTTTCGCAGTTCCCTACAAATATAAGTTTTTTCATACACGAATAGACGCATACGGAATACGATCAATTCTATAGCAGAAGAGCTTTCGCCATTCTGTTTACACAAACCAAGAAGAGCTTTCGCAGTTCTCAGGACTTCATTATACACTTCTGTATTGTGCCGGTCAAGGGATAATCTTGATGCCAAACAAGTCCTTTCTGCCGATAAATCCATCGTAAGCCATCTTCTGAATGATCGTAATCAGCCCGTGCGTTCGTTGATCCTTGCCTGACAAATGTCTGTTCAGGGAGTTTGGAATGAGATCGGCTAACTGGAGGCCTATATTGTTATCGGATTTCAAAAGGACATTGAATGTGCTGATCCTCGTCTGAAAAGTTCTCCGATCGAAAAAAAGGGTGCCGTTTGCTTTCAGGTTGTAAAAATGAAACTGTAGTTGATCGTCTTTTTGATGCGGGTGAGGGTTACTTGACTCGATAAAGATATTGCCGCTGCCGTCTACCTTTTCGAGAAAATGCAAGTAATTTTCCGTAATCACCTGCAAGGCAATCATATACTTGTCCCTGTTCGTCGGGTAAGTCGCCTTTAATTGATCTTCATGAATCGCTACGGCAAATAAATGGAAGTTGTGGCTGGAAAATAACGATTTGATGTCGTCCCAAAATTCCTGCATCTTCCTGTCATCCTGGAATACTTTGAACGGCGTTCCCGTTTTATGCCGATGAATGTCCATTTCATGCAGGACGACAGATGTATCTCCTTCAAAGTACTTCCTCTTTACATGCTCAACGGCAGGGATCACTTCCTTCTGGTAGTCATCCAGTTTCATGGCAACACCAGCTAAGCAAAAGTGGTGAAAATGCCCGCCGGAATCTATTTCATCTAAGAATAGCGTATATTTTTCCAAGATGGTTTTTCTCCTTTCTATTCCCCATCTTTATGTAAGCAGTTGCAAGGCGATTAAGGTCTGAACTATTTGTAAACGAAAAACTTCACATGAACAAGACTTGATCTTGCAAAATGGTCTCTGTGCTTCGGACTCGCTCCTGTTTTTCCGCACACGATGGGCATTTGTGCCATTGGCAGCTGTCCATCATGACAGCAGTTTTCCTGTCTCGAACGCAAAGAGGATTTTTCATCATTTTACAGAAGTCCATAATGATGGAACCGCAATAGAGAAGATAGAGAAAAAAGCGGAATACCTGGGGGGAGAGAAAATGGTACTGCCGGAAGATTGGAAACCGTACGAACAACAATTTCTGGATAACATCAGTGACGGATATATCGCTTTCGATCGCCATTGGAACGTGATTTCGGTGAATGCCAAAGGATGCCTCCTGTTTCACTGCCATCGTGACGAACTGATCGGCAAAAGCGCGTATGACCGTCACTGGAAGTTTTCCGACACTCTCTTTTACAAAAAAATGCACGAAGTGGCCGAGAGCGGCAAGGAAGTCGTATTCAACGAATATTCTCCGCGTCTCGGGAAGTGGCTCGAAGTCAAGGCGCTGCCGATGGAAGAAGGAGTCTATGCGCTCTTCCGCGAAGCTGCTCCCGGCATGCAGGCAGACGCAGTCGAAGCGCAATACTACCATTCGCTCTTTTTGCAGCATTCGGATGCCATGTACGCCCTGGATTTGAATGGCTGTTACATCAGCGTCAATCCGGCGATGGAGCGTCTGACCGGATACTCCCGGGCGGAGCTGTTAAACAGGCATTTTCGGATGCATGTCGAGCCGGAGGACTTGCCGCATGCGATGCGCTACTTTGAAAGCGCTGCCCGGGGAGCCGTGCAGCACTTCGAGGCGAGATGCCGCACACGGACGGGCCAGCAAGTCATGCTGCGGGTGATGATCGTGCCGATTCGGGTAAACGGCGCCATCGACGGGGTGTGCGGGATCGCGCAGGACATTACGGAGCAAAAGCGGACCGAGCAGCTTTTGCTCGAGAGCCAACAGAGGTACCAGTCCTTGATGACCTACAATTCGGACGGGGTCACGGCGTTTGACCTGGCTGGCACCTACAAGGAAGTGAATCCGGCTTTCGAGCGTCTGACGGGCTACAAAAAGGAAGAATTGCTGCAGCTGTCGTTTCGTGACCTGATCAGCGAAGACGATTACGAGCATTCCCGCGTGATCTGGAATACGCTCGTCAGGGAAGGCGTGCCCTTTACGGTTTCGCAAAAACTGGCACATAAAAGCGGCCATCTGATCGAAGTCACCACCCATAACATACCGATCATCGTCAACGGAGAGGTGACCGGCTACTTTACGATCTGGCGGGACACCTCCGGGCAAAAGCGGTCAGAAGAAATCCTGCGGCAGTCGGACAAGCTGGCGGTCGTAGGACAGCTGGCTGCGGCCGTCGCCCACGAAGTGCGCAACCCGCTGACCTCGCTCAAGGGCTTTACCCAGCTGCTCCAGCATCAGTTTCCGACGGCGGACCAGAGCTACTTTGACATCATGAAAGGCGAGCTGGAGCGGATCGAACTGATCTCGGGGGAGTTGCTTGTCCTCGCCAAGCCGAAGCCGGAGCATTTTGAACAAAGATGCGTCAACCAGCTCATCAGAGAGGTCGTTACACTGCTGGAATCGCAGGCGAACATGAGCATGGTCGAGATCGAGCTGTCCCTTGCGCCGCAGCTTCCGCTTCTGTATTGCGATGCGAACCAGCTGAAGCAGGTGTTCGTCAATCTCATCAAAAACGGCATCGAATCGATGCATGACGGCGGCAAGCTGCAGGTCGTGACGAAGCGCCAGCATCGGCACCTGTTCCTCTCCTTTATCGACGAAGGGTGCGGGATTCCCCAGGACAAGCTGGATAAAATCGGAGATCCGTTTTTCACGACCAAAGAAAAAGGCACGGGTCTCGGCATGATGATCACCCAGCAAATCATCCGGCATCACAAGGGCGAATTGCAGCTGGAAAGCGAATGGGGCAAGGGAACGACCGTCAATGTCCTGTTGCCGCTGGAAAATGAATGAGCGAGCCGCGCCGCAGAGCCACTCGCTCGTTTTTGCATGCCAAAGCAGGAGCCGGTCGGACACCAGGCCGGTTTTGACGGAAGCGGTCCGGACGCGGTGGGGATGTGGAGACAGTCGGTTTGCTGCCCATTACAGGCAATCTTTCAGGAGAAAACTGGAATTTTTTTCGTTGACATGATTTCAGACAACCGCTAGTATAATTGTTAACAGAAAAGAATGAATTGAATGATAATTCCATCTGCGCACCAGATGTGTTTGTGCGTATTTTCAATCACGTTTTTTCAGAACTGAGTTTTATAATGTAAAACAACTGGAGGTGACTATCTCCTTGCATTCGCCGCCGTTCCTCTCCTTTTTACCGTTTTGACAACGCTTTCGGATCAGACATCGGGATTGAGTTCTTTTTTCAAGTATCATTATAAAACGCGGTTTTATAATGTAAAACAAATAGAAACATCCCATTCTTATCTGCCCAAAGGAGGAAATCCTATGAGTACGCCGTCAGTACCTTCGCAAAAACAAAGTTTACCGCTGGAAACGAAGAAGAACTTTCGCTGGACTGTGGTCATTTGGCTTTTGATCGGGGGAATCATCAACTACCTGGACCGCGCCAACCTCTCCATCGCAGCGCCGGAAATGATGAAGGAGCTCGGGCTGACCAAGACGGACATCGGGCTGCTCGGCACCGTGTTTTCCTGGTCGTACGCCTTGATGCAATTGCCGTCCGGGTGGTTGATTGACCGCTTCGGAGCGAAGAAGGTGTACTCCATCGCGGTCATCTGGTGGAGCATCGCCACGTTCATGACAGGGGCGGTCAATAAGATGTCCTCGTTCATCGCCTCGCGGTTGCTGCTCGGTGTCGGAGAGGCGCCGTGTTTCCCGACGGCGGCCAAGATCACCGCAAGCTGGTTTCCGAAAAAAGAACGCGGACTTGCGACAGGCTTTTGGGATTCGTCTTCCAAGTGGGGGCCGGCGATCGCTCCGCCGATTCTCGTGCTGATCCTGGTCAGCTTCGGGTGGCGCTCCCTGTTTTACATCACCGGGCTTGTCGGCATCGTGTTTGCCCTCCTCTTCATCGCGTTTTACCGCAATCCGGAGAAAAGCCGCAAGCTTTCCGGCGAGGAGCGGGCGTACATCCAGGCGGACGGTTCGGGGACCGAGCAAGGGCTTGCGCAAACGAAGATCAGGTGGCGGACGCTGTTTACGTACCGAAGCGTCTGGGGCATGATTCTCGGGTTTTTCTGCACGATCTGGATCTGGAACATCTTCCTCATTTTCCTACCGCTCTATCTCGTTGAAGTGCATCACATCACACTGGCCCAGCTCGGCATTTACGCAAGCATCCCGTGGATCGGCGGCATCTGCGGCAACATCGGCGGCGGCTACATCACCAAGAAGCTCGTGGATAAAGGCATCACGACGCCGATCAATGCCAAGCGCTCCCTGATCAGCATTTGTGCGATCGGCGCTGCCATCGTCGTCATTCTCATTCCTCTTGTACAGGGAATTGTGATAACGCTTACACTTATGACGCTGGCGCTCGGCTTTATTTCAGCGATAACCGGAAGCGCGTGGGCTATGGCAGGAGACGTGGCTCCGCCTGCGCTGGTCGCTTCGGTCAGCTCAATCCAGAACTTCGGCGGCTACTTTGGCGGGGCGTTCTCGCCGGTCGTCGCCGGACTCATCGTCGATACGACCGGATCGTACCTGCCCGCCTTTGTCTCGGGAGGCATCATCGCCGGATGCGCGGCGCTCTGCTACTGGTTTATCGTCAAACACCCAATCGAAGAGCCACATGTGTAAAAACGACAGAGGAGGCAAGACATGAAGCCATATGTGTACATCTCCACCGCCATCCCGGCGGAAGTAGAGGCGTATATCGCCGAACATTGCGAGTATCGGAAATGGGAAGGAAAAGGCCCGATCTCCCGTTCCCAGCTGCTGGAACAACTGGAGGGAGCAGAAGGACTCTTGACCGTTGGCGGGCGGATCGACGGCGAACTGCTCGAGTGCGCACCGCGTCTGAAGGTGGTCAGCAACATCTCGGTCGGCTACAACAACATGGACTGGAAGGCGATGAAGGAGCGCGGCGTGCTGGGCACAAACACTCCGTACGTCCTCGACGAGACGGTGGCGGACCTCGCCTTTGCGCTCATTTTGTCCGCCGCCCGCCGGGTGCCCGAGCTGGACCGGTACGTGAAGGAAGGCAGGTGGGAGCGCGGCAGCGGCGAGCAGCTGTTCGGGGTGGATGTGCACCACAAGACGCTCGGCATCATCGGCATGGGCAGGATCGGGGAGGCCATCGCGAGGCGAGGCAAGTACGGCTTCGGGATGGAAGTGCTCTACTACAACCGGCGGCCAAAGCCGGAAGCGGAGGAGCGGCTGGGGGTATCCTATCGCCCGCTGGAAGAGCTTTTGCGCCAGTCGGATTTCGTCGTCCTGATGATTCCGCTGAGCGAAGAGACGACCCACTTCATGGGCCGCGAGCAGTTTGCCCTGATGAAGGAGTCCGCGATCTTCATCAACACGTCGCGCGGCAAGACAGTGGACGAGGAAGCGTTGATCGAAGCGCTGCGCGAAGGGCGCATTCGCGGGGCGGGGCTCGACGTGTTTGCCAAGGAACCCGTTTCCCCGGACAATCCGCTGCTCGGCATGGCGAACGTCGTGACCTTGCCGCACATCGGATCGGCGACGAAGCAGACGCGTTTTGACATGGCGATGAGGGCGGCGCAAAACCTGGTCGCAGCCGTCAGCGGACAGGAGCCGCCAGACCTGATTCCCGAACTGAAACGCTAAGCGATAGCAAACTGAACAGATTGGGGGCATGCAAGGTGATAAAGAAGAGTGTAGCTGGTCTGATGGGCTTTTTGCTCACCACGATCGTCGCTTTGGCGGGCTGTGTCGGAGAGGGCGGCAGCAGCACGGCCTCTGGCGGGGGCGGCAGTGCCCCGACCGCAGCCAAGCCGCACGTGCTGAAGGTCGCCAACTACTTTGCCACCGATCATCCGCAAAATATCGCGCTGCGGGAGAAATTCAAAAAGATCGTGGAAGAAAAGTCCGGCGGCTCCCTGCAGGTGCAAATCTACGACAACAGCCAGTTGGGAGCGGAAAAAGAGTTTTACGACGGCGTGCGCAACGGGACGATCGAGATGGGCATTCCCGGGCTGATCATGCAGTCGGACATTCCGAAGATGGCGGTAGGAGAGTGGCCGTTTCTGTTCAAAGACTTCGCGCACGCCAAAAAAGTGCTGGAAGGGCCGATCGGCAAAGAGATGACCGACGAGATGGAGCGAAAGCACGGCGTACACGCGCTGGCTTGGAGCGCCAACGGTTTCCGGATGTTTTCCAGCAACCGGCCGATCAAGAGCATCGACGACTTCAAAGGCTTGCGCATCCGAATGCCCAACATCCCGAATTACATCAAGCTGGGGCAGCTATTGGGGGCTAACGTCACGCCGATGCCAATCTCGGAAGTGTTCACGGCGCTGGAACAAAAGGTGGTCGACGGCCAGGACAACCCGATTGCCACGCTCAAGGCTTCTGCCTGGTATGAGGTCCAGTCGGATGTGCTGGAATCGAAGCACATGTTCAGCCCGAATCTGTACATCATCAACGGCAAGCTGTGGAGCCAACTGACAAGCGGGCAGCAAAAGATTCTCGAGGAAGCGGCAAAGACGGCGGCCGACTACGAGTGGGAGCTGCTGGAAAAGAGCTACGAAGACGACAAGAAGTTCCTCATGGAGAAAGGCATCCAGTTCACCACGCCAGACGAGTCGTTCCGAAAAGCGATGGAGGATGCTGTACAACCGCTTTATGACGAAATCTACCAGACGTATCCATGGGCAAAGGAAATGGTAGAGAAGATCAAAGCCGAAGCCAATTAACACACAAGGAGGTGAAGCGGCGCGATGGGAAAAGTATCCAAATCCCTCAGTTCGTTGCTGGATGTGGTCATGGCGGTCTCGCTGGCCATCATGGCGATTCTCGTGTTCGGCAACGTCGTTCTGCGCTACTTGTTCAATTCCGGGATTACGTGGTCGGAAGAAATGTCGCGCTTTCTGTTTATCTGGCTCATTTTCCTGGGAGCCATCGGGGCGCTGAAAGACAATGAGCATCTCGGGGTAGACATGTTCGTGAAAAGGCTGTCGCCGCTGATGAAGAAAGTCGTGTTTGTTATCACCAACGGACTCATCCTGTACGTGCTGTGGCTGGTTCTCGACGGCAGCTGGAAGATGACCTTGATCAATATCGACAGCAAGGCGCCGGCGACAGGCTTGCCGCTCGGCTACGTGTACGGCATCGGCATTGTGATGAGCATTTGCATGGCGATTGTGGTCGTCTCCAACCTGTACCGCGTGCTCTTTGGCAAGGAATCCGTGGACGAGTTCATCCGGATGAAGGAATCGGAGGATGAAATGCTGGCGTCAATCGAGCAGCAACAGGCCGCTCAGGGGGGGGGCAGGTAGATGACGCTTGGAATCTTTGTCGGCTCGCTTTTGGGCGTCATGGCGCTTGGCATGCCCATCGCATTCGCCCTGCTGTTCAGCGGTGTCGCCCTGATGGTGTACATGGACATCTTCGACAGCCAGATCATCGCGCAAAACCTGATCAGCGGGGCAGACAACTTTCCGCTGATGGCGATTCCCTTTTTTATCCTCGCCGGTGAATTGATGAATGCCGGGGGAATCTCCAAGCGCATTATCGCGTTTGCTCTGGCGATCGTCGGTCACATCCGCGGCGGTCTTGGCTACGTCGCCATTCTCGGCAGCATTCTGTTCGCTGGCCTGTCCGGTTCGGCTGTGGCGGATACCGCGGCGCTCGGGGCGATTTTGATCCCGATGATGGTGAAAGCGGGTTACGACCGGAACCGCTCTACTGGTCTGATCGCGGCGGGAGGAATTATTGCTCCGATCATCCCTCCCAGCATTCCCATGATCATCTTCGGCGTCACCAGCGGCCTGTCCATTACCAAGCTGTTCATGGCTGGTATTTTTCCCGGGTTGTTGATCGGGGTGGGCTTGATCGTCACGTGGGCGATCATCACGCGAAAAGGCAACTACGAAGCGTACCCGCGCAAATCGCTCAAGGAGATTTGGGAGGCGACGCGGGGAGCCGTCTGGGCGCTGCTTTTGCCCCTCATCATCATCGTCGGCTTGCGCGGCGGGGTGTTCACGCCGACCGAGGCAGCCGTGGTCGCTGCGTTTTACGCGCTGTTCATCGGACTTGCAGTCTATCGCGAGCTGAAGATCAAAGACCTGTACCACATCCTGGTCGTGTCGGCCAAAACGACGAGCATCGTCATGTTCCTCGCCGCGGCTGCGATGGTATCCGCCTGGCTGATTACGGTGGCGAACATCCCGGCGACTTTGACTGAGTTTTTGGGGCCGCTCGTGGAAAGTCCGCTGCTGCTTTTGATCGTGATCAATGCGATCGTCCTTTTGGTCGGCACCGCGATGGATTTGACCCCGACGATTTTGATCATGACGCCGGTTCTGATGCCGATCATCACCAAGGCCGGGATCGATCCGATCTACTTTGGCGTCCTGTTTATCTTGAACAACTGTATCGGCCTATTGACGCCGCCGGTCGGGACCGTGCTCAACGTGGCGTGCGGCGTCGGGAAAATCAGCATGGAGGACATCATGAAAGGGGTCTGGCCGTTCCTGCTCGTGGAGGTCATTATCCTGATCCTGTTGATCCTGTTCCCGTCGCTCGTGACCGTGCCGCTGAAATGGCTGACCTAAGGAGGAGCAAGCGTGTCGAGAAAATGGAAAGTCGTCGTCACGGATTGGGAGTACGCAGATTTGCGCTATGAGGAGCAGGTGCTGGCGAGCGAGCACATTACGCTGGTGCCGGCGCAGTGCCGTACGGAGGAGGACGTCATCGCCGCCTGTCGCGACGCCGATGCCCTGATCAACCAGTACGCGCCGATCACCCGCAAGGTCATCGAGCAACTGCAAAACTGCAAGGTGATCACTCGCTACGGAGTGGGGGTCAACACGATCGACCTGCAGGCTGCTACGGAAAAAGGCATCTGCGTGGCGAACGTACCGGACTACTGCATGGACGAAGTGGCGGATCACGCGCTTGCGCTCCTCCTCGCGTGGAAGCGCAAGATCGTCGTCGCGAATCAGGCGGTGAAAAACGGCGTCTGGGATTTCAAGGTGACGCAGCCGATCACGAGGCTGCGCGGCCAAACGCTCGGGTTGGTCGGCTTTGGAAAGATCCCGCAGGCGCTGGCGCAAAAGGTGAAGCCGCTCGGGCTGCACGTCGTCGCCTGCGATCCGTTCGTGCCGGAGGCGGTGGCAGCGGAGCTTGGGGTGAGGCTGGTCTCGCTGCACGAGCTGTGCGTCGTATCGGACATCGTATCGGTCCATGCGCCGCTGACTGAGGGCACCAAAGGCATGATCGGCGCGGAGCAGTTTGCCGCGATGAAGCAAGACGCAATTATCATCAACACCTCGCGCGGTCCGGTCATCGACGAGCGGGCGCTGATCGATGCGCTGCTGGCGGGACAAATCGCCGGAGCGGCTCTCGATGTCGCGGAGCAGGAGCCGATCGCGCCGGATAATCCGCTGCTGGCGATGGACAACGTCATCCTCACTCCGCACGCGGCCTGGTATTCGGAAGAAGCCGCTGCGGAAATGAGGTCAAAGGCTGCGATGGGCGTCATCGACGTGCTCGTGCACGGAGAATATCCGAAATATTTGGTCAATCAGGAAGTAAAAGGGCGCGTCGAGCTTGCGGAGAGCCTGCCGACGAATCGCTATGCGCCGCTCGTGTAGGTTTTGAAAACCAAAATAGAAAAGGGGATGATGGTATGAAAAAAGCAACGCGCAAGTGGATTATCGCATGTGTAGTTCCCGCATTGCTGCTCCTGGCAGGCTGCGGGGGAGGTGCCGCTACGTCTTCGCCGACTGCAGCGGCTGCCGGCATCAAAGAGCGGACGATCAAAGCGGGGATCGGCTTGAACGAGGATCACCCGGAAGGTCAGGGCTTGAAGAAATTTGCCGAGCTGGTCAGCGAAAAGAGCGGCGGCAAGCTGAAAGTTATTCCTTACTACGCGGCGCAGCTCGGAGACGACAAAAAAATGACGGAAGCGCTGCAGGCAGGGACGCAGGAGATCACGATCCCGTCCACTTCGCCGCTCGTCGGGGACATCAAAGAGTTCGCCATGTTTGACTTCCCGTTTGTATTTAATGAAGAAAAAGAAGCGCATGCCGTGCTGGATGGGCCGCTTGGGCAAAAACTGCTGGAGAAGCTGCCCGAGCATAATCTGATCGGGCTCGGCTACTGGGAAAACGGCTTCCGCAATCTGACCAACAGCAAGCATCCCGTCGCGAAGGCAGAAGACTTCCAGGGACTGAAAATTCGCACGATGCAAAACGAGGTGCACCTCCAAGCGTTCCAGGCACTCGGGGCCAATCCCTCTCCGATGGCGTTCTCCGAAGTATTCAGCGCGCTGGAGAGCCGCACCGTCGACGGTCAGGAAAACCCGCTCGCCACGATCAAGTCGAACAAGTACAACGAGGTGCAGCAGTACCTTAGCCTGACGAAGCACGTCTACACGCCGTTCGTCTTCCTCGTCGGCAAAAAGTTCTGGGATCAGCTTTCGGCCGAGGAACAGCAAATTTTGCGTGACGCCGCACAGGAAGCGGGCAAGTACGAGCGTGAGCTGAACTTTACGGAAAACCAGAGGGCGCTGGATGAGTTGAAAGCGGCAGGTATGCAGGTCAACGACGTATCGCCGGAAGAAAAGGCGCGCATGCAGGAAATCATCAAGCCCGTGATCGACAAGTTCGCAAAAGAAATCGGGGAAGATCTCGTCAAGGAAATGTACGACGAAGTTGCCAAGGTGCGCAACAACTAAAGGGGGCAACACACGATGCAGGTGATCGAACAACTGCTCCAGGGAATCGAGCTGCCGCGGATGGTCAAGGTGCGCCAGCATTTTCACGCACCCGAGCTGCCTGATGTGGCAGCAGCGATCCGCCAGGCGGTCGCCGAAGCGGATGTGCTCTCGCGCATTGCGCCGGGTGATCGGGTGGCGATTGCGGTCGGAAGCCGCGGCGTCGCCGAGATTCCCGTCATCACGCGGGAAGTGGTGCGCATGGTGAAAGCCTCCGGCGCCCAGCCCTTTATCGTCCCGGCGATGGGCAGCCACGGGGGAGCGACGGCAGAGGGGCAAAAGGAAGTGCTGGAAGCGCTCGGCGTCACCGAAGCGTTCGTCGAGGCGCCGATCCGTGCCACGATGGAGGTTGTAGAGATCGGCAGACTGCCAAACGGTTTGCCGATCTACATGGATCACAATGCCTGCCACGCCGACAAGGTGATCGTCATCAACCGGATCAAGCCCCATACCGCCTTTCGCGGACCGGTCGAGAGCGGGCTGATGAAAATGATCACGATCGGGCTCGGCAAGCAGCGCGGGGCAGAGGCGGCCCACGCCTACGGCTTCAAGTACATGGCGGAGCACGTCATGGAAATGGCGAAGGTGATGATCGCGCGCACGCCGATCATCTTCGGCGTCGGCACGATTGAAAATGCGTTTGACCGTCCGGCCAAGGCCGTCGCCATCCCTGCCGAGCGGCTGGCGGAGGAGGAGCCGAAGCTGCTGCTCGAGGCCAAGGCTCTGATGCCGAAGATTTTGTTTGATCCGCTCGACGTCCTGGTGGTTGACGAGATCGGCAAAGACATTTCCGGAGACGGCATGGACCCGAACATTACAGGACGCTTTGCCACTCCGTACGCTACGGGCGGGGTGACAGCCACGCGGACGGTCGTGCTGGGCCTTACGGAAAAGACACACGGCAACGCCAACGGGATCGGCCTCGCCGACATCACCACGCGCAAAGTGTTTGAAGAGACCGACTGGGTCAAAGGGTACGCGAATGCCTTGACCAGCACGGTCGTCGGCACCGTCAAGCTGCCGATGTTTCTCGACACCGGGGATCTGGCGGTGAAAGCCGCGATCAAGACGTGCAACGCGTTTGACTTGACCCGTGTGCGTCTCGTCCGCATTGAAAATACGCTGCATGTGCGCGACATCTGGATTTCGGGGAGCCTCTTGCCCGAAGCGTTGGAGAGGGAGGATGTCGAGGTGCTGTCCGAACCGATGGTGATGAGTTTTTCCACAGCACTGGAAAAGCAGGTGAGAGGATGAAAATCACGGCCTCCCTGCAGGTCGATGCCTGCACGCCGAACGCCATCATCCAGGAGCAGAGTCTGGGTATCCATTACAACCAAGGGAGCGACCTGCTCGACTACCTCGTCGATCCGTCCATCTTCGCCTATCGGGAAGGCTATGTCGCCCTCCCCACGCGCCCGGGACTGGGCATCGAGATCGACGAAGAAAAGGTCAGGCAGGCAGCGGCGGAAGGCCACAACTGGAGAAACCCTGTATGGCGCCACGAGGACGGCAGCGTGGCGGAATGGTAATGACCGATTTTGCATGACGAGGAGGAAGGCATATTCATGTCCAGACGATTTCCGCCGATCCACAATTCTATCAATCCGTACCGCGACAACGTCCAGGGCAAGGCGAACGAGCCGATCTGCGTAGCGGGCTTGCTCGACCGGGCGAAGCAAATGCTCGGCCCGACCTACGAAGGTGACGCGCCAGACTGGACGCTGGATGAAATCTACACGAGGCTGGAGGAAAATGCGCCGCGCATCGCCATCATCGGCGGCTCGCCAGACCATCCGGCGCACATCATGGACTTTCAGACCTCCAGCCGGGCTGCCATCCGCATCTGGCAAAACGGCGGCGTCCCGTTCTACTTTTCCACTCCGGTCATGTGCGACGGCACGGCGCAGAGCAATCAGGGCATGAGCTACTCCCTGCAGAGCCGCAATGCCGTCGCACAGATGGTCGCGAGCCAGCTGGAGTCGCACAGCTACCACGGCGCCTTCGTCATCCAGGGGTGCGACAAGCAGCCGCTCGGCGTCGTCAGCGCGCTGGCCCATCTCGACCGCATCCGCCAGTACAGGGGCGAGGCTCCGTTCTTTGCCACCTTTGCCCCGGCGCACGTGCTCAAGGGCGGGACGATTCCGCCGCAGCTGATGGCCGAGCTGGAGCAGGTGGCGAGGTCGGCGGAAGAACAGGGCGCGCCGGATATCGCCGACGACTTGCGCGATGCGATGGCGTACATTTTGCAATGCTCCTCCAATACAGCCTTTCAAGGCGTGCTGGAGCGTGCAGTGGACCGTGGGATCATCACCAAGGCGGCGCACAAGGAGTACGAACAACGGCTCGCCGTTGCCACCTGTGACGGGAAGGGCGGGGTGTGCGCGTTCAACGGAACGGGCAACAGCTCCCGCCATCTCGTCGCAGGACTCGGTCTGGTTCATCCTGCCGTCGAGCTGCTGACGTCACCTCCCACTCAAGAGCAGGTGAACCAGGCTGTCGACAGCATGGCAGCGATGATCAACGAGCCCGCCTTTGGCGCAGCCAATGTGATGGCAGCGAACATCCGCAATGCGATCCGCATCCACAGCGCGTCCGGCGGCTCGACCAACCTGATGATGCACATGGTCGCGGCTATGCTGTACGGCGGCTACCGCTTCAGTCTGTGGGAGCTGGATCGGATTCATCACGCGCATCCTGTTCCCGACCTGTTCGACTACAGCCTGACGCAGGGCCGCGACATTTTCGCCCTCGCGACCCAATGCTGCAGCGGCAGCAGCCGGGGGATGGAGACGTTGTTCTACGAGCTGCTCAAAAACGGGGTACCGATGGATGTGGATGCGCCGACCGTCACCGGGACGACCTGGAGGGAGCGGCTGGCGAACCAGGAGCGGCTGCCGGCTTCGCTGGTCAAAGACAATCCGGTCATCCTGTCGTCGCCCCGCCGTCCCTTTAGCGGAGTGGATGTGCTGACAGGCAACTTCTTCGAGAGCGCCGTCGTGAAAATCAGCGGGATGACGTCGAGCCAGCTGGACGAGTTCGACAAGAAAGCCGCGTTTGTCCTCTACTACGAAAACGAGGACGACGCCAACCGCAGCCTGCTGGACTCGCAGCTTCTGGAAAAGGTGAAGGAGAGCAGAAGCTTCGCCCATGACAGCCTGCTCGCGGTCCTGCGGCAAAACGCGCCCGAGCACTACGAGGACTGGCATACCCTCGACTACGACGCGCTGTTCGATCGCATGGTGGAGCAAGGGGCGTTGAAAATATCCGTCGTCATCTCCGGGCAAGGCCCCGTTGCCTTCGGGATGCCGGAGATGTTCACGCCGATGCAGCACATCAACGCCAACCGCAAGCTGAAGCGGCTGGTTACGCTGATCAGCGACGGCCGTTACTCTGGTGTGACGTACGGTGCAGCCATCGGCCACATGACGCCGGAAGCGGCCGAGGGCGGCGGCATCCTCTACCTGCAGACAGGCGATTCTCTCTACCTCGACCTGCGCGAGCGGCAGATTCAGTTTCTGGACCAAGCAAAATTCCGCAGCGGACAGATCGTCTTTTCGTTTGAATCCGTCCGGGCCGAGCGCGAGCAGCTGGCAGAACAGCGGCTTTCCACCATCCGCGCCAGACAGCGGCGGGTGGCAGCGAGTAACCGCATGGCCGGGCACACGGATGCGGCGAACGGTGTCGTGCCGCTCATCGTCTGGGAGGAAGCGGTGCTTGATTACCAGACAGATGTCATCTATTTGGAAAAGACTGCACAGAGTAGGGGGAATCAGCTGTGAAGGAAACGCGAGAGACGATACAAAAATTGGGCTTTCCGGCGAGCGACTGCCACGATCTGCCGACCTCGGCGAAGCGGTTTCCGGACGGTGCGCACTACCGCGTCGAGATTCCCAGCGTGGAAGGCCCGGCTTCCTTCGAGGCCGTAGTGGAGGCGTGCGAGAAGTACGGCGTGACGATCCACCGCATTTCCCAAGGGAGCGGGATCATGCTGCTGACAGATGAGGAGCTGCAGCAGATGGCATCCATCGGGCAGCGCGAGCAGTTGGAAGTGAGTCTGTTCGTCGGTCCGCGCGGGACGTGGGACATTACCCCGATGTCCTGGGCGAGTGCAGGCAAGATTACAGGACTGCGCTCGCAAGGGATGGATCAGCTCGTCTACGCCATCGAGGATGTGAAGCGGGCTTGCCGCCATGGTATTCGCAGCATTCTCGTGGCGGACGAAGGACTGCTGTGGCTGGTCAACGAGTTCAAGAAAACCGGGGAGCTGCCCGCTGATCTGGTCGTGAAGGTGTCCGTGCAGATGGCGCAGGCGAATCCCGTATCCATCCGCCTGATCGAGAGCATCGGGGCGGGTACGTACAATGTCCCGACAGACCTCACGTTGGCGCGGTTGGCTGCGATCCGCCAGGCCGTCGATCTTCCCATCGACATCTATGTGGAAGCGCCGGACGACATCGGCGGATTCATCCGCCATTACGAGATTCCGGAAATCATCCGGGTAGCGGCTCCCGTTTACATCAAATTCGGGCTGCGCAATTCACCGAACATCTACCCGTCCGGTACGCATCTGGAGCAGACGGCGATTAATCTGTGCCGCGAGCGCGTTCGCCGCGCCCGCATTGGACTGGATATGATCCAGCACTACGCCCCTGATCTAGTGGCTTCGCAAAAAGGCGCGACCGGTCTGGCAGTCCCGGCGGCACCGGTAAAAGAGGAGCGCGTATGGACGTCGTAACCTTTGGAGAGACGATGGTGCTGTTCTATCCGGCAACGGTCGGCCCGCTCCGGTTCGCGGGCCAGTTTGCCAAGACGATCGGCGGTGCCGAATCGAACCTAGCGATCGCTCTCGCCCGCCTCGGGCATCAGGTGAGCTGGGTCAGCAGGCTCGGAGATGACGAATTCGGGCTGTTTGTCCGCAATTTCATCCGTGGCGAAGGAGTGGACACCTCCCATGTCGTCTTCGATCCGGAGCACCCGACGGCGGTGTTTTTCAAGGAACGGCAGCATGGCAAGGAGCCAAAAGTGTACTACTATCGCAAAGGCTCCGCCGCAAGCCGCATGCAGCCGGAAGACATCAGCGAGCAGCTGATCGCGCAGGCGAAGTTTTTGCACATCACCGGCATCACCCCGGCCTTGAGCGCCAGCTGCAGAGAGACGCTCTACCAGGCGATCGACAAGGCGAGACGGCACCAGGTCTCCGTCGTGTTCGACCCCAATGTCCGGCTGAAGCTGTGGAAAAAAGCAGAGGCGAGATCGGTGCTGATGGATATTGCCAGCCGATGCGACATCGTTCTCCCGGGACGGGAGGAAGGCGTCCTGCTCACGGGGGAAGAGAGGGAGAAGCGGATTTGTGACCGGCTGCTGGAAAGTGGAGCCAAATCCGTCGTCCTCAAGCTGGGAGAGCGGGGAGCCTTCTATGCCACGGCGGCGGGAGAAGCGGAGCACGTACCGGGCTTTCCCGTAACGGAGATCGTCGACCCGATCGGCGCAGGGGACGGGTTTGCCGCCGGCTTTCTGTCAGGACTTTTGCGGGGCTGGACGTATCGCGAGGCGGTGCGCCTGGGCAACCGCATCGGGGCCTATGCCTTGACGGTGGCGGGAGATGTCGAGGGCTATCCGTTCTGGTCGCAGATCAGCAGCGATTCCGAGGAAGTCCATCGTTGACCCGCGCGGACGAACGAGCGGGTCAAAGGAGGTAGGAAGATGCTTTCCAAATCAGAGCAGTTGGAGAAATTGGTAGAGGGCGGCGTGATCGCAGTGGTTCGGCGCATCCCTGCCGAAAAGATCGAGCGCGTGGCGGAAAGCCTCGTGCGCGGCGGGATCACGGCGCTGGAAATCACGGTCGATTCGGAAGATGCGTTTGGCTCGATTGAACGGCTCAGCCGCAAGCTGGATGGCCGCGCCATCGTCGGGGCGGGCACGGTGACCGATGCCGAGTCAGCCGTCATGGCCATCCGCAGCGGTGCCGAGTTCCTGTTCAGCCCGAGTCTGCATCAGGATGTGATCCGGATCGCTTCCCATCACGGTAAAATCAGCGTCCCCGGCGTTCTGACGCCGACGGAGATGATCACCGCCATCGAGTGGGGCGCCGATCTGGTGAAGCTGTTCCCCGCTGCCAGCTTCAGCCCCGCTTATCTGAAGGCGGTAAAAGCACCGTTTCCGCACATCCCGATCATCCCTACCGGAGGCATTGACGAGCGGAATGTGCAGGCGTTCATCGCCGCGGGGGCTGCCGCAGTAGGGGTGGGCGGCAAGCTGGTGGATGGGGGAGCGATTGCTGCTGGGGATTTTGCAGCCTTGGAAAATGCGGCGAGAGCCTATGTAGAGCTGGTCAAAAAAGCACGGCTGGAGCGCGTGGAGAGCGGGAGTAAAAGATAATTCAAAGGTCGTGATTCTATGGTAAGATAACACCAAAACATTCAGTAATTACGACGTAAAAGGATGGATACAATGCCAATCATTCAAGCTGTGGAGCGCGCGCTGAAAATTCTCGATCTTTTTGACGAGCACGACATGGAATTGAAGATCACGGATATCAGCGAGCGGATGCAGTTGCATAAGAGTACGGTTCATTCCCTGTTGAAGACGCTGCAGGTGCACGGGTACATCGACCAGAATCCGGAAAACGGCAAATATCGGCTGGGAATGAAGCTATTTGAACGAGGAAACTTTGTCATCCATGGTTTGGATATACGCAAGGTAGCCAAACGGTATCTGGTGGATCTGTCCATGAAGACCGGACAGACGACGCATCTCGTCATCCTCGATGACAAAGAGGGCGTCTACATCGACAAGGTGGAAGGGCCACAGGCTACGATACTGTACTCCCGAATCGGCCGCAGAATTCCCGTCCATTCCAGCGGAGTCGGCAAGGTGTTGATCGCCTGGAAAAGTGAAAAGGAGCTGCAAAGCATTTTGAAAGGCTACCATTTTGTTCAGCAGACCCCCCAGACGATTACGAACGAGCACGATCTGCGTCTGGAACTGCAAAAGGTCCGCGAGCAAGGCTACGCCGTCGACAATCAGGAGAACGAACCCGGGGTGCGCTGCATTGCTGTGCCGATCCGCAACCATCAGGGGCAGGTCATCGCAGCCGTCAGCATCTCCACCTTGGTGTCCCGCGTCGACGATCGGGAACTGGAGCAATTTCTGCAATTGCTAAAAGCAGCCGCCGTTGAAATGTCCGAGCAGATGGGCTACGGAATCAGCACGAGAGGGTAATGAGTCGGCCGTGCTCCTGTGCCTTATCTGCGATCATCATATAGAACGAGGTTCTACAATATAAAACATTTGGAGGAGTACCTATGCGAATCATTCGCTTTTTGCAAAATGGCACAACACCTGTCCTGGCCGCTGTCACGGACGATTCTCTCGTATATCCTTTGCCGCAGGCCGATTTTCTGGAGCTGGTCCGGGAAGCGGAAGAGCGCGGGCAGACGACGGCCGATTACGCAGCGAGCCTTCTTTCGCAGAAGCAGCCGCTCCCTGAAAAAGTGGAACAGCTGCAGCTGCTGGTGCCGCTGGAGGCGGCGGAGGTATGGGCGTGCGGCGTGACCTACGAGCGCAGCCGGGATGCGCGCAACTACGAGGCGACCGGGGGCAAGCTGGACACGACGACCTTTTACGACAAGGTGTACGAGGCGGAGCGTCCGGAAATTTTTTTCAAATCGACGGCTGCGCGTACAGTCGGCCCTGATCGCGAGCTGTATTTGCGCAGCGACTCCAACTGGCAGATTCCGGAACCGGAGCTGGGGCTGGTGCTCTCCCGCAGCGGCAAGATCGTCGGCTATACGGTCGGCAACGATATGAGCTGCCGCGACATCGAAGGTGAAAATCCGCTCTACCTGCCGCAGGCAAAAATGTGGCGCGGCTCTTGCTCGATCGGCCCGGCGATTCGCCTCGCGGAAACCGTGGAAGACCCGTACGCCTTTGAGATCAAATGCCGCATCTTCCGCGACGGCGAGAAAGTGGTAGAGGGCTCGGCCAGCACGGGACAGCTGAAGCGCAAATTTGACGAGCTGGTGTCTTATTTGCTGCGAGACAACACCATCTTTGACGGCACCGTGCTCTTGACCGGGACCTGCATCGTTCCGCCGGATGATTTCACGCTCGCAGACGGCGATCGCATCGAGATCGAGATCGGCGGGATCGGGGTACTGTCCAATCCGGTGAAAAGATAGAAGTGGAGGGAAAAGCTGTGGCAGAAACGTACAAGACGGTCATGATGAAGCCTCACGACAAAGTGGCGGTTGCCCTCGAAGCCATCCCGGCGGGGGCGGCCGTCACCGTCACATGCGAGGATCGCACCTTCGCGGTCACGCTGCGCGATCCGATCGAGTTCGGGCACAAATTCGCAGTCGTCCCGATCGGACAGGGAGAGGACATTCTCAAGTACGGGGAAGTGATCGGCGTCGCGACGCGCCAGATCGCGGCGGGCGAGCACGTCCACATTCACAACCTCGAAGGCAAGCGGGGAAGGGGAGATCGCATTGCAGCAGGCAAATAGCGGGAAGTTCTGGGGATACCGCCGTGCGGACGGGCGGGTCGGCGTGCGCAACCACGTCCTGATCCTGCCGACGATTACCTGTGCCACGCAGGCGGCACAGCGCATCACCGAGCTGGTGCAAGGGACCGTGTCCTTCATCCATCAGCACGGCTGCGCACAAGTCGGGGTGGACTACGAGCAAACCTTTCGCACGTACGCCGGGATGGGGGCCAATCCGAACGTCTACGGCGTCGTCGTTCTCGGGCTCGGCTGCGAGACGCATCAGGCGCGGAGCGTGGCGGGAGAAATCGCCAAGACTGGCAAGCCGGTAGAGGTCGTCTCCATCCAGGATCACGGCGGCACCTTGTTTGCGATCGCACAAGGGGCGAGGATTGCTGCCCAAATGGTGCAGGACGCGTCCATGCAGCGGCGCGAACTGTGTGATTTCAGCGAGCTGATCATCGGGACCGAGTGCGGCGGCTCAGATGCCTGCTCGGGCTTGTCGGCCAACCCGGCAGTCGGCGTCGTCAGTGATCTGATTGTCGACCACGGCGGCACGTCCATTTTGGCAGAGACGACCGAGTTGATCGGAGCGGAGCATCTGCTGGCGGAGCGGGCAGTCGACGACAAGGTGGCCAAACGGGTGTACGAAGTCATCCAGGCGATGGAAAACCGCGCGATCCTGATGGGTGTCGACATCCGCACAGGCAATCCGAGTCCGGGGAACATCCGGGGCGGGCTCAGCTCCCTGGAGGAAAAGTCGCTCGGGGCAGCCAACAAGGCAGGCAGCCGGCCCTTGCAGGAGCTGATCGACTACGCGCAGGCACCGAGCAAAAAAGGGCTGGTCTGGATGGATACGCCGGGCCACGACATCGAGCAGCTGACCGGGATGGTGGCGGGCGGGGCGCAGATCGTCCTGTTCACGACGGGAAGGGGCACGCCGACAGGCTCTCCCATCGCTCCGGTCATCAAAATCGCTACCAACACCGCCATTTTTGAAAAGATGGGCGACAACATCGACGTCAATGCAGGCACGATCATCGACGGCACAGAGTCCATCTCCTCTGTCGGCAGGCGGCTGTTCGACGAGGTGGCACAGGTGGCATCCGGCAAGCTGACCAAGGCGGAAATTTTGAAGCAGCACGACTTCGGCATTTGGCGGATCGGCCCGACTTTCTAACCAGAATCAGGAGAGAAAAGGAGAGAAGACAGATGACGGTAAAAACAGACGTGAAAACGTATTTGAACTACGTGAACGGGGCGTGGGTTCCCTCCCAGGGCAGCGTGACCGAGCCAAGCCTAAACCCGGCCGACAAGCGCCAGATCGTAGGCTACGTGCAAAAGTCGGGAGCGGAAGACCTGGAGCAGGCGGTCGCCGCGGCGAAAAAGGGGCAGCGCGCGTGGCGCAAGCTGGCTGCACCAGTTCGCGGCGAGTATCTGTACAAAGTGGCGAACGCCCTGGAGAAGCGGCTGGATGAGATCGCAGAGACGATGACCCGGGAGATGGGCAAGACGCTTCCGGAAGCGCGCGGGGAAACCGCCCGCGGCATCGCCATTCTCCGCTACTACGCAGGCGAGGGGATGCGCAAGGTCGGAGACGTGATTCCGTCGACAGACAGCGAAGGGCTGATGTTTACGACCCGCGCGCCTCTAGGCGTCGTCGGGGTAATCACGCCGTGGAACTTCCCCGTCGCTATCCCGATCTGGAAAATCGCGCCAGCGCTCGTGTACGGCAACGTCGTCGTCTTCAAGCCGGCACAGGAGACGGCCGTGACAGCAGCGAAAATCATCGAGTGCTTCGACGAGGCCGGTCTGCCGCCAGGGGTCATCAACATGGTGACCGGACCTGGCTCCGTCATCGGGCAAGGCATCATCGACCACCCGGACATCAACGGCATTACCTTTACCGGCTCGGACACGGTCGGAAAGCGCGTGGGCCAGGGAGCATTGGCTCGCGGGGCGAAATACCAGCTGGAGATGGGGGGCAAAAATCCGGTGATCGTCGCTGATGACGCCGACCTCGACCTGGCGGTAGAAGCGACCATCAGCGGGGGACTGCGCTCCACTGGGCAAAAGTGCACCGCAACCAGCCGCGTCTTCATTCAGAGCGGAGTATACGATGCCTTCAAGGAGAAGCTGCTGGCAAAAATCGTCCAGCTGACCATCGGTGACGGGATGCAGGACGGGATCTGGATGGGCCCTTGCGCCAGCGAGAGCCAGCTGAAAACCGTGCTGTCCTACATCGAAAAAGGCAAGGCAGAGGGCGCGACCCTCATCCACGGCGGCCGCAGACTGACGGAAAACGGGCTGGAGCAAGGCTTCTTCGTAGAGCCGACCGTCTTTGAAAACGTGACGAGCGACATGACCATCGCTCAGGAGGAAATCTTCGGCCCCGTCCTCGCCCTGATCAAGGTCGACACGCTGGAGCAGGCGATCGAGCTCGCCAACGATGTCCGGTACGGCTTGAGCGCGTCGATTTTCACCCAAAACATCGGCAACATCCTTTCGTTCATCGGCGACATCGAGGCAGGACTTGTGCGTGTCAATGCCGAATCTGCGGGAGTAGAGCTGCAGGCGCCGTTCGGCGGCATGAAGCAGTCCAGCTCCCATTCGCGCGAGCAAGGACAGGCGGCCATCGAGTTCTTTACCTCCATCAAAACGGTGTTCATCAAGGCATAGGAAAAGCATAAAAAAGGCATGGAACGGGAGGCACTGACATGATTACAGTCGCATTTTACAAGCAAGGCGAGATTGCCCTGGGCGTCAAAACGGCCAAAGGCATTCTCGACGTACAGGCGGCCGCGGCCCGGCATCCCGAGTGGAGCGAAGTGCCAGCCTCTGTCGCAGCGTTGATCGCGCAGGGTGACGAGGGCAAGCAGCAGCTCGCAAGACTTGCCGACGCCGTTTATCAGGAAGATGATCTGTTTCATGCGGAGGCCGATTTGACCTTCGCGCCGAGCGTCCCGGCTCCATCCAAGATCATCTGCGTGGGACTGAACTACAAAAAGCACGCCGACGAGTGCAACATGGCGTACCCGACGGCGCCGATCCTGTTCAGCAAGTTCGCGAATGCGCTGGCAGGCCATCAGGAAGACGTGCCGCTCCCGGCAGCATCGGCGAAAGTCGACTACGAGGCCGAACTGGCAATTGTCATCGGCAAACTGGCAAAGGACGTCACGGAACAGGACGCGCTGTCGTACGTATACGGCTACAGCACCGCCAACGACGTGTCGGCCCGCGACCTGCAATTCGCCAGCTCGCAATGGCTGCTGGGCAAAACATGCGACAAGTTCTGCCCGCTCGGACCGTACCTCGTCAGCGCCGATGAAGCCGGGAATCCGGACCAACTGCAGATTCGCACCTGGGTCAACGGCGAGGTTCGCCAAAATTCCAACACCTCGGACATGATCTTCTCGTGCCCCGAGATCATCAGCTACATCTCCCGTCACATGACCTTGCAGCCCGGTGACGTGATCCTGACGGGTACGCCCGAGGGCGTCATCACTGGTCTTCCGGTCGAGCAGCAAGTATGGCTGAAAGACGGCGACGTGGTCACGGTGGAGATCGAAAACCTGGGGCAGCTGACGAATACGTTCCGCAAGGCGTAGGGCAGGAGAGATGAAAGGCACTCTCCCGGTTGGGCTGGCGCCTTTTGCTATGCTGGGGCAAAGCGGGCTGTTCTCTGAAAATAAAATATGAGACCGGGACCTCTTATCCTGCAAGAAGTCCCGGTCTTTTCGTTTACGAGATATTACGCCCTGCATTTCAACGTTAGAAAATCATTCTTGTTGAATGAAGGGACTTCCTGTGATTAAATGACCATGATCCAGTTTTTGCCTTTTTATCCTGAGAATAAGGGGAAAAGAGATACAATGGGATACATCTCGGATTTAAGAAAAGTAGTAGGGAGCCGCCCTTTAATTATGGTTGGCGCCTGTGTCATCCTTCTAAATAAAAAGAATCAGATCCTGTTACAACTTAGAAAGGATAATCATTGCTGGGGACTCGCTGGCGGTTCTTTGGAGATGGGGGAAACACTGGAACAAGCAGCCAGGCGGGAATTATTTGAGGAAACCGGGTTAGTGGCAAATAAATTTGAGCTATTCAATGTCTTTTCAGGAGAAAAGTTTTACTATAAATATCCGCACGGCGATGAAGTTTACAATGTAGTGACCGCATACATATGTAATGACTATTCGGGAGAATTAAAAGTGGATGAAAGTGAAGTTCAAAAACTATCTTTTTTTGAGCCTTCCCAATTGCCATCTAACATTAGCTCGCCTGATTTGCCAATCATTCAAGCATACATCGAAAAATTTCTGTAAAACCAGCGGCTTATGCCTGTCATTATTTACTCGGGGCCGAAGACGTCCGTCGGGGGCCCTGATCGCCTGAGTTGACGACGGACTAGATGCAAAGAACGCCCGGTTGTTTTATACTAACGATGAGGCAATTGCCTGTTATCTGCCGGGGAGGTGAAAGGATGGCAAATCAAGTTTGTTTGCCGAATACTGCAGCCACTCATGCAAAGCCTGGAAACGGAGAGGCGATACTTTGCATGGGGCGGACGTTGTAACCACATATCGCCCATGAGCGTATTGCATGTCCCGTTCCTTTGGCTTTGCACCTTATTTGGTCATTTAATAAATAAGGGGCTGGCAAAAGTGAAATACGTGAATGCAACCGCGATCCTACCGGAAAAGCTGATCGAAGAAATCCAAAAGTACGTGCAAGGCGAGACCATCTACATCCCGAAGCCACAGTCAACCTACCAGAAATGGGGAACGCGCTCGGGCAGCAGAAAGCTGATCGACGAACGCAACCGCGCCATTAAAGCGGCATTTGCCCGCGGCAGGAAGATCGAGCAGCTGGCGATGGAGCACTGCCTTGCCGTGGAGACGATCAAAAAAATCGTGTACAAAAGATGAGCAAACAGCAATAGAAGCACTGGACGCCCCAATGGCAGCCAGTGCTTTTTGGCAATGATGACATCCGCAGGCAGCGATCACGGGTGGCAGAGTCCCTTGTACCGACTGACTGATAGATGACGATGAGCTGACCGTGGACGGGCTCTTTCCCGTCATTTTCCCATCTCCTGCAGAAAACCCGTCACAGCCTGCGTATATCCTTCCAGATCATCCGTATGGACATCGTGACCGCAGTCCGCGAATACGGCCAGCTGCGTGTTCGGGCGGCGCGCGACCATTTGCCCGGCGTGGCTTTCCGTCATGACGAAGCTTTTCTTTCCGTGAATCAACAAGATCGGGCACGTCGAAGCCAGCCAGTCCTCCCACCAGGACCCGTTGCAGTTTTGCTGGGAGACGAGCATGCCTTGCAGGTCGGAGCGGAAGCCCCAGCCTCGTTCGTCTTCAAACACGCTCTCGGAAAAGTAGTCGACGGCCCGCACGCCGACGCGCACGAGCGATTCGCGCAGCGCCTGAAGCGAAGGGGAGCGTTCCGGGAGCTGTGTGACGAAGGAGAGGTCCGCCTGAATTTCCGCGCCGATGTCCTCCACGATGACCGCGTTGACGTATTGCGGATAGCGGGCGGCAAACTGGTAGGCGTTCAGGCCGCCGAGCGAATGTCCCAGGAGCGTGACGGGCTGTCCGCCGAGTACGTCGCGGATAAATGCCAACACATCGTTGACATAGCTCGCCCGCGAGTAATCCTTCTCTGGGGAGTGACCGCTCCAGCCGTGCCCCCGCTGGTCCAGTGCGAGGACGCGCCAGCCCAGGCCTTTGATCTTGCCCGCGAATTTCGTGAATACGCGCGCGTCATTCATGTGTCCGTGCAGCAGGAGAAGCACGCGCTCTCCGTCCCCTCCGAAGTCGAGGTACGAGAGGGTCAGATCCCCCGATGAAAAATAGTGCCGTGTCGCTGCCGCAGTGTCCTGTGGATAAGTCATGCCAATTCCTCCTTTTCATCGCAGCTGGTTGCTTTCTCTTATACGGTAACAGACAATAGTGACAGAACTTGTCATGATTAAACAATCGGGAGAAAAAAGATGCCCAAATCCAAACGACTGATGGAATTGATGATGACCGTCAACCGCAAGCGCAAGTTTACCGTGAAGGAGCTGGCCCAGGAATTCGGCGTCTCGACGCGGACGATCTTGCGGGATTTGCAGGAGCTGAGCGAACTGGGCGTCCCGCTCTATTCGGAAGTGGGTCCGCACGGCGGCTACCAGGTGCTCAAGGAGAGAATATTGCCTCCCATCGCGTTTACGGAGGACGAAGCTGTCGCCATTTTTTTCGCCGTCCACGCGCTGCGCCATTACGCCTCCCTTCCCTTTGAGGCAAAGTCGCAATCCGCGCTGCAAAAGTTTTACCACTACATGCCCGGCGACGTCCGCGACCGCATCGACCAAATGAAGAACCGCGTCGACTTCGCCCCTCCCGCGAGGCAGATCAGTTCCCCGCATCTGTCCATCCTGCTCGACGCCGCGATCCGGCAGAGCGTGCTGCTCATCGACTACGAATCGCGGGACAAACGCTCCCTGCGCGAGATTCAGCCTATCGGCATCTACACGCGAAACGGCCTCTGGTACTGCCCGGCCTACTGCTGGCAAAGCGAAGGCATTCGCGTGTTTCGCTGCGACCGGATACATTCGGCCGAGCATACAAAGAAGCAGCCGCTCGATCTGCGCGGCATTCACCTCGAAAATCGGGAGTGGAGCAGCAAGGGCGAGGAAGAGGGGCTCACGCTGCGTGCCGAGCTGACGAGAGTGGGCGTGCAGGCATGCGAGTCAGCGCCGTGGCCAATCCCCGAGCTGCATGTGCGCGCAGATGGCAGCGGCTGGCTCGCAGGCAGCATCACCAGGCAGGACGTCCCGTTTTACGCCTCGTTTTTCATCGGCTTGGGACAGGAAGCGACCGTGGAGCAGCCCGTTGAACTGGTGGATTGCATCAAACAAAAACTGTCCGAGCTGGCAGCCAAATACGGCTCCTGACCATGCTTCGACGCGAGGCGAGTATGCCGACTTCGGTTCCGAATCATCTTCTCCATTTCTGCTGTCACGCCAATCGTATAGTCTGAAAAAGAGAGAATTACGACTAACGATGCGCGGGAGTGAACAAGATGCAACCCTTTATGAAAAGCTACCACTTTCACTATATAAAAGCGCAAACCAAGGTACTGCTGAACGGACTTTCGAGCAGCAGCGATCCGAATGTCCAACGCGCGCGCAAAGAGATCGCCATCGAAAATGTATCCCGCCTGTTTCCGGAAATGAGCGAGGAACAGCGGCGATTACTGCATGCCATTGCGGACGTCCGCGAGCAGATGGATGCGAAGCAGTATCTTGCCGAGCTGGAGCCGTACGTCATTCCGTTTCCGGCGATCACCGGACAAATGCTGAAAAAGCTGTTTCCCAAGGCGAAAAAGCTAAAGCCGCCAGCCGCCGGAGATTTGAATCTCCACGAGGCTTCCTATGTCAGCTGGCACGACGACGGGACGCAAAAGAAGTACATCGTCGTTGATTTCCAAGGAAATTTAGTTGGCTTTGCCGGGACATTTACCTCGATGAATCAAAAAGGGATGTGCGCGCTGTGCAACCGGTTCGAGGAGATCGGGATGTTCATCGCGGAGATCAAAAGCGCGGGCGACGGGACGTATGTGAAGCGGGGCAACTACATTTGCCAGGACAGCCACGCCTGCAATCGCAACATCACGTCGACCGACAAGCTGGATGAATTTGTGCTGATGATGCGGCAGGGTGTATGAAAGGCACCAGCGGCGTCCTCGTCCTTTGCCAAGCAACAGTTGACCCATCTACGCAAACGACGCAGCCCCGTCGGAGGGCGGGATTGCATCTTTTCCGGAGATAAGTCAGCGCCCAGGTTAATAAGCTAGTGATAGCGGGTAAAAGTTCAAGGAGAGCATGCTGCTGGCTTCCCGTTCAGGTGTCCTGCTGCGGGACAAAAGTGTCTGTACCTTGTCCGCAGCCGGGTCCGGACAGGGGGGCAGGCGGTCAAGCCGGCAGGGGCCGGAAACAGACGGCTGGCAGCTAGCTTGCGTCTCTTTTTGTCAAATGCGGATAACCAGAAGGGAGAGAATGGCGTGGAGATTCAAAATGCGGTAGCCATCGTTACAGGCGGGGCCTCCGGTCTGGGAGCAGCAGCAGCGAGGCATTTGGTGGCCCACAAGGGAAAAGTCGCCATTCTGGATCTTGCCCGTGAGAAGGGGCTCGCACTGGCGGAGGAACTGGGAGCGGACAACGCGATATTCGTCCAGACAGATGTGACGAGCGAAGGAAGCGTCCGGGAAGCGATCGAGCAGGCGACAAGCCGCTTCGGCACCATCCATGTCGCGGTCAACTGTGCAGGTATCAAAGCGGCGCAGAAGACGCTGTCCCGCAGCGGACCGCATCCGCTGGAGTCGTTTTCCAAGGTGATCGAAGTCAACCTGATCGGCACCTTCAACGTCATCCGCCTGGCCGTCGAGCAGATGGCCGGCAACCAGCCGAACAAGCAAGGGGAGCGGGGAGTCATCATCAACACCGCGTCCATCGCTGCTTTTGACGGGCAAGTCGGGCAGGCAGCCTACAGCGCCTCCAAGGGCGGCATCGTCGGCATGACCCTGCCGATCGCGCGCGATCTGGCCCCCTACGGAATCCGCGTCATGACGATCGCGCCGGGGCTGTTCGATACACCGCTGTTCGACAAGCTGCCCCGCTCGGCCAAGGAAGCGCTCGGCGCTACCATCCCGTTCCCTCCGCGCCTCGGCCATCCTTCCGAGTTTGCCATGCTCGCCCGAAGCATCATCGAGAACGCCATGCTCAACGGCGAAACGATCCGCCTGGACGGCGCCATCCGGCTGCAGCCGAAATAGAAGAAAGAGGGACTCCCCGTTCCGAAAAAAAGGGGAGATCCTATCTGTCTGGACATGACAGGAGGCGGAGAGGAGCAAAGTCAATCCTCTCCGCCTCATTCCGCTCATCTCCCGCCGCTATCCCATAGCGAACCGCTGCCAATCCCCGCCCATTTCCTCCATGCACACTGCAGATGTCATCTATACGACACCGTCCGACCGGGCGAAGGCGCGCCAAGGATTTGATCCAATTTCTGTTATTGGCTCTTCGGACTTTTCATGAACCACATGATGTAGGAGCAGTTCTGGCAAATCAAAATCGCCGCTTCCTTGTTCGCCCAGTCCAGCCCAAAGAAAGTCGCCCCCCGTGAGTTTAACTGCCGATAGTCCTTGTCGAACTGGTCGTGCTTGCAGCATGGACAAGTAACCGGAGTATCTCCCGCGACGTACTGCATGAAAACCAACTCCTTTGCGTGTTTATTATCTGTACGAATGAGTCTGGGATTCGTTTCCAGCGGGAAGGCGTTTTCTCCTTTTTCCGCCCCCTCCGACAAAATCCCCATAGCTTTTCCGCGAACTCCCACCCATAATGGAAGGAGTACCGCAAACAAGCAAGAACATTCCGATTATTCGGAAGTGTCTGGTACGCAAACAAAACCCAAGGAGGCTGTCATGATTCGAGAACGATTGCAACAACTGGGGCTGGAGCTGCCTGAACCGGTGCCCGCGCTGTATCAGTACGTGCCGGTCGTCGTCCATGCTGGCGTTGCTTACGTCAGCGGGCAAGTACCGCGTGTGGACGGCAAGCTGCCCTACGTCGGCAAGGTGGGAAAAGACGTCACGGTCGAGCAGGCGAGAGAGCTGGCGAGATTCTGCGTACTCAAAGGACTTAGCTGCCTGGAAGCTGAGATCGGCAGCCTGGATCGGGTCGAGCGCATCCTGAAAGTCACGGGTTACGTCCAGTCTGCCGACGGGTTTCAGCAGCAGCCGCAGGTCATCGATGCTGCATCCGAGCTGCTGGAGCAAATTTTCGGCGATCAGGGACGCCATGCCCGGACGGCGGTCGGCGCAGCCGAGCTGCCTGGCAATACGCCGGTGGAAATCGATTTCATCATCGCCGTCCAAGGGTAAAAGGGGGGGATGGGCATGATCGGGATAGCGGATATCGCGGCGGCACGGGAGCGAATCGCGGATACGATCCGCCAGACACCGCTGCTCTCCTCGCGACAGCTTTCGGCGCTATGCGGAAATGAGGTGTTTTTGAAGGGTGAGCATTTGCAAAAGACGGGCTCCTTCAAGATTCGCGGGGCGACGAACAAGGTCAGGCAGGCCGTGCAGGAAGGGGCGGAGTCTGTCACGGCCGCTTCCTCCGGCAACCACGGGCAAGCCGTCGCGTATATCGCGCACAAGCTCGGCATTCCGGCGACGATCGTAGTGCCAGAAGATGTGGCTGCGTGCAAACGGGAAGCGATCGAGGCATACGGGGGCAAGGTGGAGACGTGCGGCCTGACTTCAACGCAGCGGCTGCCAAGGGCCATCGAGCTGGCGAAACAGCAGAACGGCGTGTTCATCCCTCCCTACGACGATCTGCTCATCATGGCGGGGCAGGGAACGGTCGGTCTGGAAATATTGGAGCAGCTCGAGGAAGTCGATGCCGTATTCGTCCCTGTCGGCGGCGGCGGGCTGCTCGCGGGAGTGTTGACGGCGATCAAGGAGACGAGGCCGTCCGTTCAGGTTATCGGCGTCGAGCCGCAGCTGGCGAGCGACACGTATCAGTCCCTGCAGCAAAACCGGCCAGTCTCCATCGGTGCGACGTCGACAATCGCGGATGGGCTGCGGACCAGCCAGCCCGGTGAGCTTACGTTTCCCGTCCTGCAAAAGTACGTGGATGATGTCGTCCTCGTCACGGAGGAAGAAATCCGCCAGTCGTTCTGCTTCGTGCTGGAGCGGATGAAGCAGGTGATCGAGCCGTCCAGCGCGACGACGATTGCTGCGGTCATGTATGAAAAAACCGCCCTGCGCGGCAAGCGGATCGTCGCCATCATCTCCGGGGGGAACGTAGACCTCGCTGCGATGGCAGGGCTGATTACGCGGTAAACGAATACCTACGGTTTCAGAGGGGCAACGGGCCGGACCAGCTTTCAGCAAGGGGAACACCTGCACCATCTGCAGCTCTTGCACCTCGGCTGGCTGCTCACGAGTTTGCCGTAAATGCGGTGAAAACAGACATTGGCGGCCTCGAACGCATTGCCTGGCGCTTCCGCAATTTCCTGGTTGGAAGCGCTCTGGCGAAGCATGGAGACCAGGATCATTTCTTTCCCCTTCAGCGGTTCGACCAGGGGAGAGGGGTGGTCCCTGTTTCTTTTTGACGCTTTTGGAGACAGCGGCTCAAAATAAAGTCTGCGTAGACATTTTCACAACAATGATTGTTTTACGGTGTCGGTTACATAACGAACAAATGCTGATGCTCCGGGGGAGATTGTACGGCGGCTATTATAGCATAGTCCAATTGTCCGAACGACCTTCGGATAAAATTCGCTCGTACAGACGCTAAGCAAATTCTCTGGAACAGACATTTTGGGTAAAACGGTAATGCCTAATCCGGATTGAACCATTGCTAATAGTGCAAAAGTATCTCTCACGCCGAACTGGTAATTCGGCTGCTGGCCGGAATCCGGAAAAAGTTTTTCCAGAAAATGCTCGCAACCGGTATCTCGAATGAAAGGCTCGCTTTTGATTTGCTCAACGGTTAATTCTGTCTGATTCGCATAGCGATGATCTTTAGGCATAACGACGAGCAGAGGGTCGTTCATTAGGGGGATGAATTGAAGGGGATCGACAGTTTTCACGTTGAATGCGACGTCAACGGCTCCGCCCAAAAGCCAGGTGATGATTTCTTCATAATTACCCTCTTTGAATTCGATGGAAATTTTCGGGTAACACTTGCGAAAGCCGCTAATCAACTCAGGCATATGACTTGCCATAAAGCTCGGAAAGCATCCGATTCTAAGATGACCTGTTTGCAGTCCGTTGATGGAGGACGCAACCTGCTTAAATTGTTCCTCGCTATTCACGATTTGGTGAGCATAAGGAATTAGTCTCTCTCCGGCATCCGTGAGGGTAACTCCGTTTTTTCCGCGGTGAAAGAGCACCAATCCCACTTCTGCCTCAAGCCCTGCGAGCGTTTGACTGATTGCTGATTGGGTGAGATTAAGCATTTCTCCCGCCTTGGTGAAACTTCCAGTCTTTGAAATCGCTATGAAAACATGAATCTGGAGAAGCGTCATCTGTATCCCTCATAGATAATAATTTTTAATAATAAAAATCATAACGATTAATTTGTCTAATGAAAAGGATGAATTTACTATTACCATATAAAAGTCGTGGGAGGATCAAGGAGAAATGGATAAAATCAAGGTTGGCATCATCGGACTTGGCGGTGTAGGGAGTATCATCAAGCGGGCATTTTGGGAACACCACGCTACAGAGGTCGTAGCATTGTGCGATCAAAACCCTGCCATATTGGGCAGCCATATCGATTCAGCAAACAAGGTCGCTGCCTATACGGATTACCGACTCTTGCTCGAGCGAGAACAAGTGGATTTACTTTATTTGGCTGTTCCTCCAAAGTATCACCATGGGATTGCTCTTGATATTTTGAAGAGCGGAAAGCATCTGCTTTGTGAAAAACCGCTTGCGAATTCCTTGAAGGAAGCGGAGGAGATGCTGGAGACAGCGGTAGGCGCCGGAGTAGTTCATGCGATAATTTCCCGACATATTACCGTCCAGCCCATAAAGAATTAACAAACCTGATACAGACGGGAAAGCTTGGGGATATCCGGAGAGTCGACATCAAAGCTCATTTTCCGCAGTGGCCTCGATCTTGGCAACAAAATCATTGGATTTCCACCCGTGAGCAAGGAGGGTTTATTAGAGAGGTCGTTCCGCATTTCCTGCAACTGGTTAACCGGTTATTTGGTCCTTTGGGCGAGGTAGTTTCGTGTGTGGAATATCCGGATGATCCTGAAGCTTGTGAAACGGGAATAATCGCATGTTTGCAGATTCTCGCAGATCGTAATATTCAGGTCCTCCTCAACGGTTTGAGTCAAGCCGCTGTTCAGGAAGAAGCCTCCCTAACAATATATGGAACCTTGGGCAGAGTGAAACTGAACAACTGGAGGAACCTATTGTTTGGAAAAGAAGGAGAGGAACTGGCAGAGGTTCCTTTGCAGCAAACGGACCATCTATTTGAACTGATCGATCACGTAGTCAATGCCATTCAAGGTCGAGACAACGATATTATTACATTCTACGAGGGTGTTGAAATTCAAAAAACGCTCGAATCTTTGTTAACGGCAGCAACATATCGATGAAAACGCTGAAGCAAAAAGAGAAAGCTGAAAGGGAATCCCCCGCGGAAATCAACCCGCAGGGGATTTTGTCTGTTCATTCGCCATCCGCCGCATCATTTCCATGCGGACGAATCCGTACTGCTCATACAGGCCGTGCGCATCACGGGTGACGAGCGTCATGTTGGTGCGGCAGATGGCCGGGTGGTTGACGACGGTTTCCATGAGCCATTTCCCCAGCCCTTTGCCGCGATGCGCCGGGGCGATGAAAACGTCGCACACCCAGGAGAAGGTCGCATAATCCGTGACGACGCGCGCGAAGCCTGCCTGACCGCTTTCCCCGTATAGCCCGAAGCAGAGCGATTGCTGCAGGCTGGCGAACACCGTCTCCCGGGGACGCTTCTGTGCCCAGTAGGTAGTGGCGAGCCAGCGGTAAATCTGTTCCCTGTCCAAATCTTCCTTGTTGTCGCTGATGGAATAAGGTAAACATTTATGTTTTATCTCCATCTGTACCCTCCTCGCTTCTCTTTACTGATTGGTATGTGAACAAATATACTGAATTCAAACTATTTTGGAAACAAATGAAAAGCAAACCTGTACCCATACAGATTGGCTGGAGGAGAGGAGAAATGGAGAACAAATACGAAGTTGTGAAAGCGCTTATAAAAGAGCAGCTGGCGCGGGGCAACATCAAGCCTGGGGAAAAGCTGCCCTCGATCCGTTCAGCGTCCAAGCTTTGGGATTGCAGCAAAAACACGGCGATACGGGCGTATCAGGAGCTGGAAAAGGAGCATCTGATCTACTCCGTTCCCAAAAGCGGCTACTACGCTGTCCTCCGCCCCCGGCATGCCAGGAAGTCCGAGACGGGATGGGTGGACTTTACTTCCGCCACTCCGGATGCGGACGCGATGCCGTACAAAGATTTTCAGCACTGCCTGAATCGGGCAATCGAGCTGTACGCAGACCAGTTGTTTGCATATTCCGATCCGCAAGGCTTTTTTACGCTTCGCCGCGCCCTGGAAAAGCATCTGGCCCATTCCCGGATTTTTGCTCCGCCCTCGCAAATATGCGTGGTGTCCGGCGCCCAGCAGGCCCTCCATTTGCTCGCCTCCATGCCTTTTCCCAACGGCAAGAGCGCTGTGCTCGTGGAGCAGCCGACGTTCCACGGCATGCTTCGTTCCCTTGAGCTTTTGGGGGTTATGGCACTCGGTATAGAGCGGACGATGGCGGGTATCGACCTCGACGAGCTGGAACGGCATTTCCGCAACAATCACATCAAGTTTTTCTACACCGTGCCCCGCTTCCATAATCCGCTGGGGGCGAGCTACAGCGAGGAGCAAAAAAAGCACATTGCCAGGCTGGCAGCGCAATATGATGTCTACATCGTGGAGGATGATTTCCTCGCCGACATGGATGCGAATGCAAAAGCCGATCCGATTTACAGCTACGATCAGACGGGGAGGGTCATCTACGTCAAGAGCTTTTCCAAGATCATGCTCCCCGGGCTGCGGCTGGCGTCAGTCGTGCTCCCGGCATCGCTCACGGAGACGTTCCGGCTGTACAAGGCATCCTGCGACTCCAGCACCGCGGCACTGTCCCAGGCTGCGCTGGAGCTGTACCTGAGCAGCGGCATGTACGACCACCACGCTGCACTCGTGCGTGAGAAATACCGCCTGCGGATACAAAAGCTGGGGGAATGCGCCAACAGCTGGCTGCCGCCAAAGGTGCGGCTGCAAGTGCCGAGCGGGGGAATTTTCGCGACGATGGCGATACCCGACGGGATACAGCCGGACGACCTGATTACCGCCTTGCACGCGCAGCAGGTACGGGTGGTCTCGACCGAGCAACATTACTTGCGCCTGTTTCCCCGAACCCGGGGGCTGCGTTTCAGCATCATCCAGACGGACCAGGCCAAAATTGAAAAAGGGATGCACATCGTGGCCGAGACAGTAGCAAATTTGCTGAAGCGGCAAAAGGCGGGAGGGCAGCACGTCATCCATTGGGTGTGAATGAATTGTAGATGGAATAATCAAAATATTTCGTATTGACACGATGGTTGCGGGAAAAATAAAATAAATTCATATAGAAAACTTAGTTTTGTATATGAAACCAAATGCAGGGGTTTATTCGGCAGTAGCCTGGAGACAGGTTTTAGCAAAGCTCGCCCTTTTTTCATGCGTTTCAGAAACGATGTTTTGTATATAAATGAATGAATCCATAGACAAGAGGTGAGATGGATGCTCGGTATCACCCATTTGCGGCATATCAGCCTGTTTACCCCTTTTTTGAAAGAGCAGTCGGATTTCTACGAGAAAGTATGGGGTTTGGATAAGCTGCTGGAAGACGAAACCAACGTCTACTTCCGCGGCGCAGGCTCCGAAAACCACATCCTCCATTTGCAAATAGGGGAAAAGCGCGGTCTGCATCACATCGCATTCGGCATGATCGACAAAATTGCCGTGGACAATGCGGCGGAAAAGCTGAAAGAGCTGGGCGTTCCTCTCGTGTCCGGGCCGGGCTATCTCGACGAAGCCGGCACGGGCTACGGTTTGCGCTTTCTCGATCCGGAAGGCCGCTGTATTGAGCTGTCTTGCTGGGTAGAGATCCACACGAAGGAATGGAGCCGCAAAAATGTCGATCCGATCAAGCTGAACCACGTGGTCATGAACACGAAGGACATCGACATGATTACCGACTTCTACACGAAAGTCCTTGGCTTCAAGGTAACGGACTGGAGCGAGCATCAGATGGTGTTTTTGCGCTGCAACAAAAACCATCATTCCCTCGCCTTCAACCAGAGTGCGCACGCTTCCGTGAACCACATCGCCTACGAGGTAGAGGGGGTCGATGAGGTCATGCGCGGGATCAGCAACGTCCGCCAGGCAGGAGTAGAACCGTTGTGGGGGCCTGGACGGCACGGCCCTGGCAACAACATTTTCTGTTACTTCCGCGATCCGGCCGGGTATGTCATGGAGTACACCTGCTACTTGACGACGGTTGAGGACGACGACAAATGGCAAGCGTTGGTCTGGAAGCGCGTCCCGCATCTGATGGACCGCTGGGGTACGGCAGGGGCGCCGCCCCCAGGAGCGCGCGCGTCGATGCAGGGCGATCCCGACGAGGGCTGGGCGACCAAGCTCGTCAACAACCAATCAGCCGACTAACGGGCAGAAGCCTTGGGGAGTGGTGAAACCGATGGATTTGGGACTGAAAAACAAAGTCGCGGTAATCATGGGCGGAACGTCTGGCGTCGGCTTGAAGACGGCGGAAATGTTTTTGCAGGAAGGCGCGAGGGTCGCAATTTGCGGGCGCGACCAGAAGAGGATGGAAGGGGCGGTCGCGCAACTGGCGGCATTCGCTTCTTCCGGGCATATGTTTGCCGAGACATGCGATGTGACCGACAAGGAAGACGTGACGCGCTTCATCGACGGGGCCGCAGAAGCTTTGGGCGGCGTGGACATCCTGGTCAACGCGGCAGGGCAGAGCGTCATGGGCTATTTCTTCGACATCACCGACGAACAGTGGCGGCAGCAGATTGATCTGAAGTATTTCGCCATCATCAACGCGGTTCGCGCCGTCTACCCACATTTGCTCAAGCGCGGGGGCGGCCGGATCATCAACATCAACGCCACGCTGGCCAAGGAACCGGAGCGCCACATGGTAGCCACCGCCGCTACCCGCGCAGGGCTGTTGAACCTGAGCAAGACGCTGTCGCACGAGCTGGCGCCAAACAACATTCTGGTCAACTCGGTCAGCCTCGGCCTGATCGCGACCGACCAGTGGGAGCGCAGACGGTTGAAAAACGCTCCAGACATGGACCCGGAAGAATACTACAGCGACCTGGCAAAAAAACGGAATATCCCGCTTGGCCGGGTGGGGCAGCCGGAAGAGGTGGCAAGCGTCATTCTCTTCCTGGCGTCGCAGCAGGCAAGCTATGTATCCGGATCGACAATCGAAGTTGCGGGAGCTTTGGGAAAAGCGCTGTAATGCGAAGGGGCGAGAGAAGGACATGACAACGAACGGGCAATTGGCATTTACGACGGCAGACGCAGTAGTGGCGGAGCTTGTACGCGCAGGAGTAGAAGTGGTGTTCGGCGTCGTCAGCATTCACAACATGCCAATCTACGACGCGCTCCTGCGCGAGGGCAGCATCCGCATCGTCTGCGCCCGCGGCGAGAGCGGAGCAGCGAACATGGCAGACGGCTATGCCCGCGCGACAGGCAAACTCGGCGTCGTCATTACGAGCACAGGCAGCGGCGCAGGCAACGCGGCAGGCTCTCTGGTAGAAGCTTGGGCGGCCGGAACCCCTGTCCTGCATTTGACCGGAGAGGTTTCCTCCAAATATTTGGGAACAGGCAGAGGCTACATTCACGAGTGCAAGGACCAGCTGGCGATGATGAAAGGCTGCTGCAAGGAAGCGTACCGCCTGCGCAAGCCGGAGCAAGCGGCGGCAGTCGTGCGACAGGCGATTCAGGATGCGACGACAGCGCCGCGCGGTCCCGTATCGCTGGAAATTCCGATCGACTTCCAGTCCGCGATCATTCCAGACAGCGTGCTCGAAGCCGTCCAGCCTGTATTTGCACAAGCAGCCGCTCCGCACATTCCGGCGGAAGTAACCAAGCTCGTCGCGGCAGCTCGCCGTCCCGTGATCTGGGCAGGGGGAGGCGTCATTTCCTCCGAAGCCTCCGCAGAGCTGACGAAGCTGGCTGAACTGACCGGCGCGGCTGTCATCACGAGCCAATCGGGCAAAGGCTCCATTCCGGAAGACCATCCGCAGTGCATCGGCCACTTCGCCGCCTATGAAGACGTGCGCGAGCTGCTGAAGAAAGCGGATTTGCTCATCAGCGTAGGCGTGCGTTTTCGCGGAAACGAGACAGCCAACTGGAAAGTGACGGTGCCGGAGGTGCACATCAGCATCGACGCGGACTGGAGCGCCTTCAACCGCAACTACGAAATTACGCACGGTCTGCTGGGCGAAGCGAAGCCGATCCTGCATGCGCTGAACGAGGCGCTGGCGGCACAGGGCACCGCTCCTGATGCCGAATACGTAGCCGAAGTGAAGAACGTACGGGAAAAAGTCCGCCGCATTCTCCGCGAGACGCTGGGTCCCTACGAAAAATTCGTAGACGGCATGCGCAAGGTGCTGCCGAAAGACGCCATCCTCGTGCGCGACGTGACCGTGCCTGCGAACGTATGGGGCAGCCGCCTGTTTGAAATTTACGAGCCGCGCACCTCCATTCACGCATCGGGCGGCGGCATCGGACAAGGTCTGCCGACCGCCTTTGGCGCGCAAGCAGGGCAGCCTGACCGCGTCGTCGTGCTGATGGCTGGCGATGGCGGCTACATGCTGAACGTGGGCGAGATGCCTGTCGCAGTGCAGGAAAACTTGCCGCTGATCGTCGTTCTCTTTGACGACCAGGGCTACGGAGTGCTGCGCAACATCCAGAATGCCGCGTACGGCCGTCAGGTAGCGGTCGATCTGCTCAGCCCGGACTTTGTGCTGCTGGCGAAGTCGATGGGCTTTGAAGCGAGCCGCATCGGCAATGCCGAAGAATTCGTGGCGGAGCTGGAAGCGGCTGTCGCGCGCAGGAAGCCTTCCATGATCGTCGTCGACATGAATGCGGTAGGCCCGATGGCGAAGCCGTTTGGCGGCCCTCCCGGAGCGGCAGATGCATTCAAGCCGAAAAAATTGTAAGGAGGCCAGAAGACCGATGTCAAACGCATTTCCTGGCATTTCCGGCCAGTTTTTGATCAACGGGGAATGGATACAAGGGGCAAAGGTCACCGATGTAACCAACCCCGCCGTGCTCACGGAAGTCGTCGGCCAAGTCGCTCTCTGCACCAAAGAAGACGTCAAGGCTGCCATCGATGCGGCTGAACGCGCCTTCCCTGCATGGGCAGCGACCTCTGCCGAGAAGCGCGCCGAGCTGGTGAAGGAAGCTTCCCGGCACTTGGCCCCTCTCATCGAGCAGACCGTTCCCCTGTTTGTTCGCGAAAACGGCAAGCCGCTGGTAGAAGCGAAAAAAGACATCATGCGCTGTGTGGAAATCATGAGCCAAGGCGCCGATGCCCTGGTGAAATGGTGGCAGCCGCAGTCCATCCCGGGGGGACAGATGGTGCAGCTGCGCAGAAGGCCAAGAGGGGTAACGGCGGTCATCTCGCCGTGGAATTCTCCGATGATTCTTACATTTAAACGCGTCATCCCCGCGATTCTCGCAGGGAATACCGTCGTGGTCAAACCGGCGACGGACTGCCCGCTGACCGTACTCGCTACGCTCAAGGTAGTTGCCGAGCAGCTGCCGCCCGGTGTCATCAATATCGTGACAGGCTCTGGCGCGCTGGTGGGTAAGCAGCTTTGCACAGACCCGCGCGTGCGCACGATCGCCTTTACGGGCAGCACCGAGACAGGCAAGCGCATCATGAGCATGTCGGCCGGTACCGTGAAAAAGCTGTACATGGAGCTGGGCGGCAACGATCCGGCGCTGATCCTGCCAGACGCGGTGCTCAACGATGTCGCGATGCAGCGCATCCGCATGGGGATTCTCCGAGCGGCTGGTCAGGTGTGCTCGGCCATCAAGCGCGTGTACGTCCACGAATCCCGCTACGAGGAGTTTATGGGCAAGCTGCGCCGCGAGTTCCAGCGGATGATCGTCGGCAACGGCATGCAGCCGGACGCCATGATGGGTCCGATCAACAACAAGGCGCAGTACGACTTCGTGACCAGCCTGATCGACCGGACCAGACAGGAAGGCGCACAGGTCGAGACGCTCGGCATCAAGCTGGACGAAGAGTCATGGGAGCAAGGCTACTTCCTGCTGCCCTCCATCGCCACCGGCGTCAGCCAGAGAAGCGAGCTGGTGCGCGTCGAGCAGTTCGGGCCGATTATTCCTGTCCTGACGTACTCCGATCCGGACGAGGCGATCGCGCTGGCAAACGACTCCGAGTTCGGCCTGCGCGCATCGGTCTGGACGGCGGATCAGAAAAAAGCAGAAGCCTTTGCGGATCGACTCGATGCCGGAGCGGTGTTCTTCAACAATCATACCATTTTCCAGGACCTGCACTTCGACTTCCCGGGCCTAAAGCAAAGCGGCTTGAGCCGGGAAACGCAGATGTGCGGCATCGATCTCTTCGCAGATACGTATGGATTTGCCAATTAACCACAGTGGTGTTTAATCAGGACAGAATGAGGCAGGCCGGTCAGTAAAAGGGGGGTGTTGCTGTTATGCTTAGCAAAAACATGCGTTGGGTGTACATTTCGCTGCCAATCTTCTTCTTCTGGTTCTTTGGCCAGATCGACAAGCTCGGGATTTCCGTGATTCAGACAGACCCCGGTTTCCTGCAGGACATGGGGTTGACCGGTCCCGACAAAAACGCCAAAATCGGTTTCCTGACGTTTATTTTCACCATCGCCTATGCACTGTCCAATCTCTTCTGGGGCGTCGTGATCGACAGACTGGGCGCCCGGAAGACCGCCTTGCTGGGTATTGCCCTGTGGACGTTGACTATGGTCTTGGCAGGGGTTTCCACCTCTTATGAAATGTTCCTCGCATCCCGCATTATCCTGGGAGTCGGAGAAGGGATCATGATTCCGGTCTCCGGCAAATTCATCGCTACCTGGTTTCACCGCAATGAGTTGGGACGCGCGCAAGCATCTTGGATTTCCGGCAACTACCTGGGACCTGCACTGGGTGCGCTCGTGCTGACTGTCCTTATCTCCAGCATGACCTGGCATTTCTCCTTCTTTATTCTGGCGGCGTGCAACCTGCTGCTCAATATCCCGATGTTCTACTTCATGACCAGGGATACACCGGAAGAGCATCCAAAGCTTAGCCGGGAAGAGCTGGCTTTCATCCGCAGTTCGGAAGCGCCCGTTCAAGAAAAACAAAGCTTTGCCCAAGACTTCCGCTACTGGATCGTCTGGATCGGGATGCTGGTCGCGTCCTTCCTGTTCTTTGGACTGAGCATCTGGCTGCCCACCTACCTGACGCAAGGCAAAGGCTTCGCGAAAGAAGCGATGGCGGGCATCACTTCGCTCTCCTGGCTGTTCGCCCTCATCTTTGTGCTGGTGTGCGGGTATTTGGCAGACAAGACGAAGCGGCCAAGCCTGCTCGCAGCGATCCTGTTTGGCCTCTGTACCCTGTTCCTCGGGATTGCGGTCGTGGCGACGAATCCGATCGTGGCAGGTATTTGTATCGGTCTCGCCATGGGAACGCAAGGCGGTGTCTTCCATTTGAGCAACCTGTTTATTGTCAAGTTTTCTACACCGAAAACAGCAGGACGCGCAGCCGGGCTGATGGGCTTTACGAATATTCTCGGCGGCTTCGCGAGTTACATCATGGGCTGGATGCGTGACCTGTCCGGCGGAGATTTTGGACCGTCGATCCTGATGCTGATCGTCATCGCCCTGGTTGGGTTCGTCGCCTACCTGTTTACCTTGAAGCGCGAAGCGGCAGAAGCAGCTGTCATCCGGCAGGCCGGTCAGACAAAATCTGTTTCTTAGGTCCTCGAAACCGTTACATGAGATTGGAGTGAACACGTATGGGCAAGCCCGAAGTGCGCTTGGACGAAATGACGAGGGAAGAGGCCCTTCGCTATTTGAACGAAACCATGAACCCGGAGGAAGGCGTCATTCCCGCCTACATTTTGACAGACCCGACGATTTACAAACTGGAGCATGAAAAAATTTTCTTGAAGACGTGGGTGCTGCTTGGTCACGAATCGGAAATTCCGAAGAAAAACGACTACATGCTGCGCGATCTGGCGGGTTATTCCGTCATTGTCGCACGCGGGCAGGACGAACAGATTCGCGCCTTTTACAACATGTGTACCCACCGCGGCATGAAGCTGTGCCGGGCAGATCGCGGGAACAAGGCGAACTTCACGTGTCCGTACCACGGCTTCAACTTCAAAAACACGGGCGAGCTGATCGGCGTCCCTCTGCAGAATGACATTTACGGGGGAAGGCTGGATTATTCTACGCTCTCCCTGAACGAAGTGACGATCGGGACGTATCGCGGGCTGATCTTTGGAACGTGGAGCGACGATCCGCAGCCGCTGGACGAATTTCTCACCGATTTCAAATGGTACCTGGATCTCGCCCTGGGCCGCGCAGAGATGGAAGTCGTCGGACCGCCGCAAAAATTTATCGTGCATGCCAACTGGAAAATCGGCTCCGACAACTTCGTGAGCGACTCCTATCACACAATGGTGACGCACGGCTCGATCGCGCAGCTCGGCATGGTGCCCAGCGCGACGTACTCGAAAAAAGGCTACCAGGTTCACACCGCTAACGGACACGGATGTCTGATCGGCACGCCGAACCCTGATTTCCCGTTCCCGGAAGAGCTGAAGGACGAGTACAAGGCGCACCTGACGCCGGAGCAGTTTGAGCTGATCTCCAACATGAAAAACCTGATCGGTACGCTGTTCCCGAACCTGTCTTTCCTCGTATCGCATACGAAGGTAAAAGGACAGCTCGTCTCCAATACTACCATGCGTCTGTGGAAGCCGGTCGGTCCGGACAAGATGGAAGTCATGACGTGGTTTCTGGTGGAGAAAAACGCTTCGGAAGACTGGAAATACCGCTCCCGCGAAGCGTACATCCTGACCTTTAGTCCATCCGGCATTTTCGAGCAGGACGACACCGAAGTGTTTACCGATATTACGGCAGCGGCAAGCGGCGTGATGCCGTTTGCCAAAAAGCTGACCCTCAACTATACGATGGGGATGCACCGCGAGCCTGTCACCGATTTCCCGGGACCTGGCGTTGCCTACGGAGACAAATTTTCGGAAGCCAACTCCCGCAACTACTACCGCTATTGGCTCGACCTGATGAACTCGTGATCGTCCAAGGAGGAAGACGCTATGAGCATGGAAATGATGCTGGCTACTTACGAATTCCAGCAATGGTTGTACCGCGAAGCCAAACTGCTGGACGACATCGATTTTGACGGCTGGCTCGCGCTGATGCATCCGGACATCAAGTACACGATGCCGGTTCGCGTCAACAAGGAAGGGATCGAGCGCCCTGACTACGCGACGGACATGTTCGCCTTCCACGACGATTACAATCTGCTGGCGTTGCGGGTGGAGCGCTTGAAATCGGACTTTGCCTGGGCGGAGATTCCTCCCTCCCGCACGCGCCGCTCGGTGAACAACGTCCGCGTGGAAGAATATGTGCCAAAGGAAAGAGCGGTGGTCAAAAGCTATCTGCTCCTGTACCGCAGCCGTTCGACCGATATTCACCACGATCTGGTCTCCGGCGAGCGCACCGACGAGTTTCTTTATGCAGACGGCGAGTGGAAGCTGGCAAAGCGTTTCTTCGTCATCGACCAAACGACGATCAACACGCGCAACCTGGCAATTTTCGTATAGGAGGCATGACGGGGATGGCAGAGCTTCTCGGAAAATCGGTTTATGTCACAGGAGGTGCCTCCGGGATTGGCAAAGCGGTGGTGGAGGCATTCATCAAGGAAGGGGCGGTCGTCACCATACTGGACCGTTCGGCAGAGGGTTTGCGCGAGCTTGAGCGGCAGCAGGGTGACAAGGTCCGCACCATCACGGGCGATGTGACGGTGTACGAGGATCACCAGCGAGCCGTGCAATGCGCAGTCGAGGCGTTCGGCAAGCTGGACATCCTCGTCTCCAATGCGGGTGTGTTCGATGGCTTCGCCAAATTCGGCGATGTCACCCCAGAGGCGCTGTCGGAAGCCTTTGACATGCTGTTTGCCATCAATGTCAAAGGCAGCTTTTTCGCTGCCAAAGCGGCAGTGGAGGAGCTGAAAAAGACGCGGGGGAACATGATCTTCACCGTGTCCGGCGCAGGCTTTTACCCGGATGGGGGAGGGGTCTGGTACACCGCCAGCAAGCATGCCCAGATCGGTCTTATGCGCCAGCTTGCGTTTGAACTGGCTCCCGACATCCGGGTGAACGCCGTGGCTCCGGGCGGTACGCTGACGGCGCTGTCCGTCATCCCGCCGCTTCGTCCATTCGTCAAGATCGTGGACAACGAGACCAAGGCCCAAAACATCAAGCGGCGCAATCCGCTGCAAATCGCGATGGAAGCGGAAGACCATGTGGGGGCATACGTCCTGCTCGCTTCCGACAAAGCGCGCGCCATTACGGGCGAAGTACTGTCGAGCGACGGTGGGTTAGCGGTGCGCGGACTTGGATAGGGGGTGGGAATCTCGTAGTTTTCTCACCATTCGGAATATTGACTTTTCAAAATAGAGGACCTACAATTTTTATATACAAAACAACGTTTCTTATGCAAAACAAGAGAAGGAGGCTTTATTTATGAGCGATCCCAACATGACCATTGAGGAATTTGAGAAAAGATACGTTGCCCGCCTGGAAACGAGAAAGCTCGATTATGACGCACTGTCCTTCCAGGAGAAAGTAAACCCTGCTTACCGCCGGGCGCAATGCCGCTATGTCGGTACAGGCGGTGTAGCTGCCACGGACAGCAACGTGATCGAGGCGAAGCACTTCACGTTGAGCAACATGTACTTGCCAGTCGGCGCAGAAGGTCCTCTGCACCTGCACAGCGACGTAGAAGAAGTGTTCTTCGTCATCAAAGGAAAAATCGTGGCACTGGTGCAATTGGGCGACACGGTTCATGAAATTCCCCTCAGCGAGCGCGATTGCATCTGGTCTCCTCCAGGCTACTACCGCGGTGTGCGCAACGTAGGTGACGAAGAAGCGATCATGGCGGTGATCCTGGGCGCCCCCAAACCGCAGCTCCCGACATACCCGGAAGGCAGCGAGCTGGAAGCCATCCGCATCGAGCGCGCGAAGGCAAGAGCAGCAGCGGCAGCAACCGAACAAAAATAAGAGGGAGCTGCAGGGAGAGCCTGTCACCACAGGCAAGCCCTTATAGCGAGAAGACCGGCACAACGATGGCAGCCGGGTCTTTTCATTTCCGGACGAAATCGACGCGCGAGGTGATAGCCATGCCGTATACACAAGCAGGATCGCTCTCCATTCATTACCGGACGCAGGGAGTGGGCACGCCGCTCATTTTGCTGCACGGCCTGGGCAACAATTCGCAATCGTGGTCCCGCCAGCTCGCCGGCTTGCAGGATCAGTTTCAAGTCATCGCCTGGGATGCGCCCGGCTACGGAGACAGCTCCGATCCGGACCCGGAGTTCCGCACATTTGGCGAACTGGCAGATATTCTCGAAGACTTCATTGATTCCCTTGGCTTCGAGAAGATTTTTTTGCTCGGACATTCGATGGGCAGCACGACCGCGATGGAGTTTTGCGCGAAGTATCCGGAGCGCGTGCAGGCGCTGATTTTGGCGGCGAGCACCCGCGGCGGCCGGACGAACCCCGAGACGAATGAACGCAAGCTGAAGGACAGGCTGCACAACGTGGAAAACTTGTCTCCGCAAGAGCTGGCAGAGCTGCGCATACCCGCCATGTTTTCTCCGTATGCCGCGCCGGAAGCGATCGCGGAAGCCAAACGCATCATGGCGATGGTGCGTCCGCCCGGTTACCGCTCTGTGGCCTACTCCTTGTACAACGCGGATACGACGGGGCTATTGCCGTCGCTGAAAATGCCGACGCTGCTCATCTGCGGCGAAGACGATAAAGTCACTCCGGTAGCGGAATCGCGCATCGTGGAGCAGGGGATCGCCGGTTCTACCCTGAAGCTCATCGCCCGTGCAGGACATCTGTGCTACATCGAACAGCCGGAAGAGTTCAACAGCCTCGTGCGCTCCTTTCTGCAGGGATGCGACAAGGAGGGAGCGAGATGAAGATCGGATTGATCGGCGGAGGGACAGTGGCGACCTTCCTGGCCAAAAGCATCAATCGGGATCACAAGCTGCCGGGCAACTCGGTAGAAGCTGTCTTGCTGCGAAAGCCGGATGTGGCAGGCGAGTGGGAGTGCGCCTACGGGGTTCGGGCCTTTACGGATGTGGAAGCATTCCTGGCTGCGGGCATCGACATCGTCGTCGAGGCAGCGACCGTGGAAGCCGTACGCGATTACGCCGAGCTCGTCATCTCCCGGGGCAAGGATCTGGTGGTCATCAGCGTAGGCGCCCTCGTGGATCAGGAGCTTTACGACCGATTGAGCGGACTTTGCCGCAAGCTGGGCACGCGCATTCATTTGCCTTCCGGGGCGATCGGCGGACTCGACGTAATCCAGTCGGCGGTTATCCTGGGGCAACTGGACGAGGTGTCGCTGACGACTCGCAAGCCGCCCGTATCGCTCCTGGGACGCCAGGTGGATGCGGAGGAAATCGTCTTTACCGGGACGGCGACGGAAGCCATCAGCCAGTTCCCGAAAAACATCAACGTGGCGATCGTCTTGTCGCTGGCGGGCCTGGGATGCAGTCAGACGCGGGTGACGATTGTGGCCGATCCAAAGGCCACGAAAAACATTCATTGCATCGAGGCAGTTGGATCTTTTGGGAAAATGAGCATCCGTCTGGAGAACGACCCGATGCCCGACAATCCGAAGACGAGTTACTTGGCTGCATTGAGTGTTCTTTCGACGCTGAAAAAACAGACAGCGCGCATTTCCATCGGCTGACCCGTGTATTTCCACGGTTCGCACTTGTTGCGCTGACTTGCGAAGACTACAATAGGTGAAAAGGTACCATTTGCCTGTCCCGAAGTGAAAGGAGTAACAAGCGCTCATGTCGAAAACGGAGAAAGACCGGTATCTGTCCAATTCCTTGATCCGGGGATTGGAAATTTTGAAAATGTTCGACGCTTCTCATTCCACGCTAAGTCTGGCAGAGATCGCCGCCAAAATGGGGGTGAGCCGAACAGTTCCGTTCCGGTTCCTGTATACCCTTCAGCATTTGGGATACCTCTTTCAGGATGAGACGACCAAGCGCTATCAGCTGACCCCCAAAGTCATGGAATTGGGGTTTGCTTTCTTGAACACCATACATCTTCCCGAATTGGCCCGGCCTTATCTGGAAAAACTGCGGGATCAGACCGGAGCGTCCGCCCATATCGGCATTCTCGATGGAACAGAGGTCGTGTATATCGCCCGCGCCGCGACTTCCACCAGCTTTTCCACGCTGAACGTCACGATCGGCTCGCGGCTGCCTGCCCATGCGACATCAATGGGTAAGGTGCTGCTGGCCTTTTTGCCGGAGGAAAAGCGGACGGCTGTGCTGGAGAAGATCGAATTGCAGTCATTCACCGCGCAGACGAAAACCGCGATGCAAGCTCTGAAAGCGCAGCTGGAAGAGATTCGCCGCAACGGGTATGCCGTCAGCAACGAGGAATTCGAGATCGGCATCTACTCGGTGGCCTTCCCGATTTTCGACCGGGACGGCGTCATCATGGCTGCGGTCAATATTGCCTCGCCGACGAGCATGATCAACGAGAGCACAGTCGATGAGCAAATCATTCCCGCTGTTCGGGAGGCCGCGATCGCGCTGTCAGGGTATGCCAAATAAATAGCAGAGAATAGCACACATCTCCCCCAAGCAAAAGCTGCCGCTTCCGAAGACGGCGGCTTTTGCTGTTTTTTCCGTCCAGTACAGTTCCTTTTCCGGCCAGCATAGTTCGCGGAAGGAAGCGGCTAGGGCTCGTTGACAAATGGGCAGACGGGGAGTAATATGAAAAGCATAAAACAAAGTAAATCAGTAGGAATAATATAAATTAATGCGATGCGCTGGGAAAGCGAGGAGGAAACCGGATGGCAGGCGTTCTGGTAATAGGCGGTGATCGGGTGGGGCCAATCGAGAGCAGGCTCCAGGAGAAAGGATTCAGGCGTGTCTATCACGTATCGGGCAGGAAAAAGTCGGATGTCAAGGCAATGATCCCGTCGGACACGAAGCTCATTCTCGTATTCATCAACTTTGTCAATCACAATCTGTGCAAAAATATCAAGAAACTCGCCAAGCAGAAGCAGGTTCCGATCGTCTTTTGCAGGCGCTCCTGTGACGTCGTGGACCTGTATGAGCCGATTATCAGCTAGCGAAGCAGCGAGAAAAGAAAGAGGGGGTATTCGCCGGTGAATCACGATATTCACGTGCAAATACTCTTTTTTGCTGACAAGCGGAGATGGAATGGAGGGAGCGAAGCTGGATGAGAGTGCGGGTCGCAGATTTTGCAGCATTTGCCCGAGCGATGCATGGCAGCTGTTCTTTTTCTGCGTACAGGAGGGGTATCTGGTCGCACAGCCAGAGTCACCTTTGCTTTTCCTGCGCCAATCCTGCGATAATAGAGAACAGATGGATTACGTTCAGGATGTGAAACGATCATGCAAATCATAGTATTTGACCTGGAAACGACGCTGACGCATCAGCGAGACAAAATACCGGAAATCATCGAGATCGGAGCGGCCAAGGTCGTGCCCGGGCAAAACGGGGTCGAGGTGGATACCTTTCAGCGCTACACCTTTCCTGCGATTGAACGGCGAATTACGGAGCGCACCCGCAAGTTCATCGGCCTCGACAAGGAGAACATGCCGACGTTCATCCCGTTTCGTCAGGCATTCTCCGCGTTTCTCGACTGGATCGGTGAGGATCAGGACTACTATTTGTGCAGTTGGGGCATGGACGACAAACGGCTGATGATCGAGCATTGCGCCCGCTTTGGCATCGACTTCGGCTGGCTGCGCAACTACAACGACATCCAGCCTGCGATCAGCATGATGCTCGCCGGCCGCAAGCAAATGAGCCTCAAGGACGCCATCGATGCAGCCGGGATCGTGCAGGAAGGCAGGCTGCACTCCGCCCTCGTGGATGCGATTCATACCGCTCATCTGCTGATCAAGTTCAACAAACAGGTTCACCTCGTGCAAAACACGCCGCAGGAAAACTACAACCTGTCCAGCTCGCTCTACATCACCTGCCGCTCCTGCAAAAAGAGCAAGTACTACACCGCATTCGGTCGGAAAAGCAGACGCTGCGAGGCGTGTCTGCAGCACAAAAAGCAGCAGGAGCAGGCAGGCGAGGCCGCTGCCGTGACCCAGCCGCAAAGCTGATCGGGATGAAAAAATGCCGCGGGCGAAGAGCCCTGCGGCATTTTTGATTACGCTTTCGGCTAGACGCCGAGCAGCAGCAAGATGATCGAGGTGAGACTGAAGCAGACGCTGATCAGGCAGAGAAAAGTGACGACCTGCTTCGGATTCAGCCCGGTTCGCAGCAGCCGGTAGTGCACCTGGCTGGCGTCAGCCTGGTAGATCGGCTTGCCCTGCAGGAAGCGCTTGGTGACGACGAACAGATTGTCGAAGATCGGTACGCCCAGAGCGAGGGATAAAAAGCGAGAGCAGCGTCGCCTGCTTGAACGCCCCGTCGAGTGCGATCACGGCGAGAATGAAGCCGAGGAAGGTCGCTCCCGCATCGCCCATGAAGATTTTCGCGGGCGGCTTGTTGTAGCGCAAATACGCCAGCGATACGCCGATCAGGCTGATGGCCATCACGGCAGAGGTGCTCTGCCCAAAAGGCTTCGCTGCCGCCTTTTGCAGCCCGATTTTTTCGTAGAAGCCCGCTTTGGCCGCGCGGGCATTGCACCAGCGTCCCGAGAAAGGCATGCAGCAGAAGGAATTGGTGATGTAAGAAAATATAACATCTGTGCTTGTTTTTCTGCTCTTCTCCCAATATAGTTATTCATAGAAAGAACAGAACATTTGAATAACGGAGGGGTGTGTGTCGTGTTGTCTACCAAACTGGTTTACGAGGAGATTACGGAGCTTGGCGGAGAGGATGCGAACGGGCTGGCGCGACTGTTGGTGGATGTCGTAGGGGATGGGGCCTCCATCGGATTTTTGCCGCCGCTGGACCCCCACATGGCGCGCGTATACTGGTCGACTGTGCTGGGAGATCACGTCCGGCTCTGGGTGGCGCGAGAGGATGGCATCGTCGTCGGCACCATCCAGCTGCATCTGGCCGTCAAGCAAAACGCCAGGCACCGGGCGGAAATCGCCAAGCTGATGGTTCATCCCAGCCGTCAGCGCAAAGGGATCGGGCGCGCTTTGATGCAGCTTGCCGAGGAGAAGGCGAGAAGCGAGCGGCGCACCTTGCTCGTGCTCGATACGCGGGAAGGCGACCCTTCCAATCTTCTGTACCGTTCGCTGGGGTATACGGAGGCTGGGAGAATCCCGTACTATGCAGAAAATGGCGGCGGAAGCTTCGACGCGACCGTCATTTACTATAAAATATTGCAGAGCTGAGCGGGTACCCATCTTCCCGGAGCAGCTGCACAAGACGAAAAGACTGCTGGCGTCAGCAGTCTTTTGCCTTTTTCGCTGTTAACCGGCAGGGGAGAGCAGGCAGTGTCCTACATCTGCTTCGGGCGGCTGAATTTCTTTTGGTAATAGGCCGAGAAACCGACAATGACCGGCACGAGCACGATCGTTGGGATAAACCAGACGAGCGGATGTACCGAGCTGATCCCGAGCAGCCGAGGCGCTCCGAACACGGTAAAGGCCGTGATCGTCGCGATACAGCAGCCCAGCATTCCGCCAAGGTGCTCCATCCACCAGTGCATCCTTTTGCGCGGAGGACGCAGCCAGTACAGCAGCTGTGTTGCCCCCAGCATGATGCCGATCAGCGGAAACCACGTGAGCAGGGGAAAGCCGATGGATGCGCCATAAAGGGAGATGATGATTCCCGAGACGAGCAACAGCGCGGGAATCAGCAGGTCGATCCATTGCCGATGTCCGGCCGTGCGGTTCTTGAAGCGCAGAACGCGCAAGCCGTGCCAGGCGGTTGCTGTACTCAGGATGGAGATGAAAATCAGGAACCAGGCAAACGCGACGGACTCGACGGTGGCCGCAGGATCAAAGCCGATCCGCCAAATGCCCATGAACAACGCCGAGATGGCGACAACGAACATGGCGTAGACGTAGACCCATCCGACCCGGGTATGCGCTCTGCCCCCTTTTTTCGTTACGACCGGAATCCAGAAGACAGCCAGAGCCGTAAAGCCGGCGATGATGTGCAAGACTTTGAAGAGCGAGAAAAAGAACATGGACGTAGCCCCCTCTCTATTGTCTGATCGACTTATCCTTTGGACAGCGTCTGATACATAATCTGATACACATCTTCCGCCGTGAACGAGTAGGTCTGGGGTGACACGATCGACTGCACGCGGATGCCGAAGGTCAGGACCGTAAACAGGATCGCGGTCTTTTCGGCATCGAGGCTGTCCGGAATCACGCCGCTGGAAATTCCGAGCTCGATCCATTCCTTGGAGTTGCGCACACTGCGCTCGTAGATTTCCCGCAGCATTTCGCCGATAGCCGGGTCATCCTTTTTGCTGAGCAGGTAAATAAAGATGTGGTTCGTGACGTCCCTGGGATCGTGAATGTGACGCAACGCATTGGAAATGGCGGCCAGAGGGCTTTGCAAATTTTGCTCCCCCTGGTTCACGGACTGGTAAAACTCCGCCGCGATCTGATCGAAGCGTTTGCGGAGCAGCAGCCCGAGCAGCTCATCCTTGCTTTTGACGTAGTGGTAGATGGCCCCTTTAGACAGCCCCGAGCGTTTGATGATGTCCTGCAAGGTAGTCTGGTGACAGCCTTTTTCCACGATTAACTGTTCCGTGACGGTGAGCAGCAGTTGGAAGCTTTGGTTTTGATGGATGGATGACATAGTTCCTCCTGGTTCATGCGATGTCCGCTTTGTTATCCACTATACAAACCGACTGGCGGTTTGTCAAATGGTAATGGCGCTGCTGTTGCTTGTCATTTGTTTAACCTGGCCCGGGCCTAATCGCTCTCTGCCTGACTGATCTCCATTCCATCCCGCCGTTCTATTCCAGAAATGAGCGCATATCATTTCTTTAACGCGAAAAGAGGGTGCACAGGGATGGAAGGTCTGAACATTTACGGACAGCATGTCTTCATGAATCCGGAGCTGTACATTCGCGTGGTCGTCAGTGCCGTGCTGGGGATGTTTATCGGGTGGGACCGCTCGCACAAGAACAAGCCGGCGGGTCTGAAGACGTACATGTACGTATCCGTCGCTTGCACGCTGATCACCCTTGTCTCCATTTACAGCACGAAACTGTACAGCTCCCCGAACAGCGGGACGATGATGGACCCGATGCGGCTGGCGGCGCAAATCGTGACAGGGCTCGGCTTTTTGGGGGCAGGCGTGATTCTCAAGGACGGTCTGCAAGTAAAGGGGCTGACCTCGGCAGCGATGATCTTTTTCGCCGGAGGCATCGGGATCGGGATCGGCGCCGGCTTTTACGGAATCGTGATTTTTTCCGTAGCGTTCTCGTTCGCGTTGGCGAAACTTTGCCAGCGATTTGAAGACGTCCAGCACAAGCGGATGGAAAACAGCGAAAAGTCGAATCCGGCAGATCAGCAAGGTGTCAACTGAAAAATGCGATATTCCAGGCCCGGGCCAAGCTATGGCAGACCGGGCTGTTTTGTTTTCCCGGTGTCTCCTGGGTCACGAAAGAATCCCTTTGACATTTTTGAGATTGTATTTTTTTAGCTTGTAATTGAGATTTTGCCGGGGAATCCCTAGCTGCTCACTTGCTTTGGTGACATTTCCCTTGGCGTCTCGCAGCGCTTGTTCAATCATGATCCGCTCGAGGTGTTCGATCTGCTCGGGGAGATTGCCCCGGAAATCACAGGCGGATGGAGCGGAAGCCAGGCTCGGCTCTGCCAGTTGGTTCATCCTTAGCTTGAGGTCTGGCGGGAGATGGTCAAACGTGATCATCGTTTCGTCGTATATCAGATTCGTACAACCTTCGATGGTATGCTCCAGCTGACGAACCTTGCCTGGCCAGCTGTAGTTCAGGAAAAACTGGTACACCTCATCCTCAACGCCTTCTTCGTCCACGCCAAGCTCTGCCGAGTGCATTTGAATGAAAAAGTCGATGAGAACGGGGATATCTTCCCTGCGTTTTCGCAAAGGGGGGATGGAAATGGTGACGACCCCAAGGCGGTAGTACAAATCTTCACGAAGCCGTTCCCTGGCGATGGCTTCATGCGGATCTTCGTTCATCGTGGCGATCACGCGGACGTCGATGTCGACCACCTTTGATGAGCCAAGGCGCTGGATTTTTCTTTCCTGCAAAACGCGCAGGAGCTTGGCTTGCAGGTTGGGATACATGGAGTTGATTTCGTCCAGAAGCAAAGTTCCCCCGTGGGCCTGTTCAAACAGTCCGGCTCGATCGATCGCCCCGGTGAAGCTGCCTACACTCGTGCCAAACAGCAGGCCATCGAGCAGCGATTCCGGCAGGGCGGCGCAATTGTCACTGATGGGCGGCAAGATGTATATGGCATTTGAACAGGAGGCGTATTTGCTGCGGGAAGCGGCCTGCATGTGCATATCAGTCTGTTGGATGATTCCGGAGAAAACCTGTTTGAAGACACCTCGGACCAGCGCGGGCTGGACATGTCGGAAAAAGCCTACCATTTTATCGGCGGCCTGCTCAAGCACGCCCATTCCCTGATTGCCATCGGAGCGCCGAGCGTAAACTCCTACAAGCGGATGCAGCCGGGCACCTGGGCTCCTGCCCATGTCTGCTACGGCTCGGGCAACCGTTCCGTGCTCGTGCGCATTCCGGAGAAGCGCCGGGCGAGACGCTTTGAATTTCGGGGAGCGGATGGTACATGCAATCCGTACCTGCTGGCCGCATGCCTGGTAGCTGCGGGCCTGCACGGCATCCAGAGCCGGATCGAGCCTGGGGAGCCGGTTACGACCGACGTGAGCAAGTTGAGCAACGCAGAATTGAAAGAGCGGGGAATCAGCTGGGTGCCGCGTTCGCTGCCGGAAGCTATCGGCTATTTGGCGGAGGACACCATTTTGGCAGAGACGATCGGACGTTCCATCTGGGAGGAATTTATCAACATCAAGCGGACGGAAGCCGATAAATTCAGCAGGTATGTGAGTGATTGGGAGCGCCAGTTGTTTGCAAATCTGTTTTAGCCGGCAGGTGCAGTCCAATGACGGCTGCGCAAATCTGGATGAGGCAAAGCGTGGCGAAGGTTGCAGGAATTTGGCCAGGAGTCAGAGAAGTATGCTCGTCGAGAGAAAGATGAACGACAGGAGTGGTAAGCATGACGTTGCGAGGAAAAGAAACGGTCATCGGGTTTGTCGGGACGGGCGTGATGGGGAAAAGCATGGCCTCACACTTCTTGAAGGCAGGCTATCCGGTTGTGGTGTACACGAGAACGAGGGCGAAGGCGGAAGAGCTGCTGGCAGCGGGCGCCGTCTGGAAAGAGCATGTCTCGGAGGTGGCGCAGGCTTCCGATGTGATCATTACGATGGTCGGCTATCCGAGCGATGTGGAGGAAGTCTATCTCGGCGCGGAGGGGATCGTGGCCAACGCAAAGCCGGGCGCTTACCTGATCGACATGACGACTTCCAAGCCATCGCTGGCGAAAACGATTTACGAAGCAGCCAAAGAACGCGGACTGCATGCGCTCGACGCCCCGGTATCCGGCGGTGACATCGGCGCGCGCGAGGCCCGCCTGACGATCATGGTCGGAGGCGATCAGGAAGCATTCGACGCCGTCGAGCCGCTGCTGAAGGTCATGGGTACAAACGTGGTGCTCCAGGGCGGTCCGGGCGCGGGCCAGCACACCAAAATGTGCAACCAGATCGCAATCGCGACCAACATGATCGGCGTGTGCGAAGCGATTGCCTACGCGAAGAAAGCGGGACTCGACCCGACGCGCGTTCTGGACAGCATCGCGGCCGGCGCGGCCGGAAGCTGGTCGCTGAGCAATCTGGCACCGCGCATGATCGCGGGCAACTTCGCCCCTGGCTTCTACATCAAGCACTTTATCAAAGACATGGGCATCGCGCTGGAAGCAGCCAAGGAGATGGGCCTTTTGACTCCGGGTCTCGAGCTGTCCAAATCGCTCTACGACGAGCTGGCCGCAAACGGACTGGAAGACAACGGGACGCAGGCTTTGATCAAGTGGTTTGAGAAGTAGGCGGATGTTGCTGCGTGCTATTGCTCACAAGATCGGCCAGTATTTCGCCATGACGATGTAAAACAGGACGGCCACGACAGCGCAGCCGAGCAGGCAGAGGATGAGGCCGGGCAGAGACAGCTGATCCAGCTTGTAAGCGACGAGAAAAAAGACGGTAAACGCGAGATAGGCGATCACGGTTGTAAGCTCCAACTGTGTCATATCAATCACCTCTAATATGTCTGGCTGATGAAAGTATAAAGACAGTTGCCACTGTATGGCAAGCAGCTGGAACAGAATCATTCGTCTGAATCGGCTGTCCGGACCAGACAACAACAGTCCCCGCTTCGTGGAGAGGGGACTGTACTCATCTCGTTTCTAGTCTTCCCAGGGCCGGCTCGTGCCGAGCAGATCGGCCAGGTGCTTGCTGCGGGTGCGCCGCTGCTTCCGCGCCTCTGCTCTCTCCGGGGCGCTGTCGTGCAGGAAAATCTCTTCCTTGGTCTCGGGGATGACTTTCGGTACGGTTGTCGGTTTGCCATCTGCCCCCAGCGCGACGAAAGTCAAAAAGGAAGTCGCGCAGACCGTGCGCTCGCCCGTGAGCAAATCTTCCGCTACGATCTTGACGAAAATTTCCATCGACGTCTTGTGCGTCCAGGTGACGAAGGCTTCCAGCGAGACTTCGTGGTCGACGGGGATTGGGTGCAAAAAGTCGACGGAGTCTGTGGAGGCCGTCACGACAGGGCCACGCGCGAGCTTCATCGCGGAGAGCGAAGCGACGTCGTCGATGTAGGACATCAGCTTGCCCCCGAAGAGCGTATTGTGGTTGTTCGTGTCCGGAGGGAGGACATGGCTCGCCTTGAATGTGCGCGTCTCCCGGACAAAGCGTTCTACTGTCATGGAGGAAGACTCCTTTGCGATCGCTTTTGCTAGTATCAAAATGAAAGGTCTTGCTAGCTCCATTGTTCCACAAACTCTTTTCGGTAATCAAGCCCGTTTCCCCAGCGCATGATCCACTCCGCATCCTGTGATAGGATAAAGGGAAGAAAGATCATCGCAAGCGGGAGTGGAATGCTGTGGAGCATATTTTGTAGGCGGACGCTCTAGCTGGCAAGCAGAACAGGCCGATGAAATGAAAGACAGCCCCCTTTCCCGTGTCTATCTCACGGAAAGGGGGCTGCTATGTCATGTCAGACTGATGATGTTTTGAGCTTCCCGCAATCCGGACAAGTACGCGCCGTGCACGCTGGCGCAGCTCTCGGGATGCGTGGCTTCCCCGGCAAAGAAAAGGCGGTTGTTCACACTCTCTCCGAGGGCGAGAATATCTTCGCGGGACGCGGCGGAGGTGTGGTAGGTATAAGCGCCGAGCGCGTACGGATCGGACGCCCAGCGCGACATTTTGCTCGCGGTCAGCGGCGGGATGTCGGCGCCGTACGTTTGCATCAGTCCGGTCATCGCGTATTCCGCCACTTCCTCGTCGCTCCATTTTTCCATGCTGGCAGCGGTCGCCTCGGTGAAGGAACCGAGCAATACCGGCTGATTCGTATATTTGTAAAGGTTCAGAAACGGCTGCGTGTCGCCGTCTGCTGTCGGCAGCGAGATGATTTTGCTGTCTTTTTCCCAAAAGGCGTACGGGAATTTCAGGTACAGTTTGTTGATCAGGCCGGTGCCGAGTTGGTTGATGGCCTGCAGCTTGCGGTCCGGGAGCTCGGGTGAAAAGGTAATGCTTCCGCTCTTCAAAACGCCTAGCGGGAGGGTGACGATCGCGTACTTTGCCTGAAACACGTCGCTGTAGCTGGCGACGCGGACACCGCTGTCATCGTGGTGAATCTGGTGGACGATCTGGTTGGGACGTATATCCAGTCCCTCTGCCAAATGGCGAAAGATTTGGTCAAAGCCTTTGGAGGGGGAGTCGGAAAGGCCCTGTAGCTGGTCGAAGGTCTCTGTCAAAAATGGAATGGGATTTCGGTAGTCGATTCCATGCAGCCAGGAAGCGCCCAGCTCTGCCGGGAAGTCGCTGCCGCGCTCTGTCCAGATGCGGCCCCCTATGCGATAGCGCGCCTCCAGGACAATGGTCTCATATCCCCTCTTGCGCAACACATGCGCAGCTGCCAGGCCGGATATGCCCGCGCCGATCACAATGACATCCGCTTTTTTCCGCAACGTCGGCACGGCAGCGGCCTTCGCTGGACTGGCTGGCAGCAATTGCGTGTCTCCCAACAGCAATCCTGTAACGGTGAAGGCTACGCCGGACTTGATAAAAGAGCGACGGCTTACTTTCAGACCCATTCCGCAATCTCCTCTCAGTAGGAACATCGTCATCTAATCCATGTTATACCATAGTCATTCTCCGCTAGCTATCAGAAGTTTGCAAGAGTAGATTGACGGAGGTAATGCGAATCCTTAAAATAGGAATGTAAATTATGCCATATAAACATGTCTGTATTTTGAGAGGAGTCTTATGATTACAACTGTTCCTGTGTGTGCAGAGGATGCGTCTTTTTTGTTCGAGCTGTACTGTACGACACGAGCGGACGAAATCTCGGCATGGGGACTGGATCTAGTGTTGGCAGAACAGCTCATGCGCATGCAATGGCAGGCGCAGACACATTCCTATCAGCTTCAGTTTCCCGCTATGGATCACCGCATCATTTATTCCGATAATACGAAAGCGGGCAGGATGATCGTAGACGAGACTGACCGTGAGCTGCACCTGGTAGATCTTTCTCTGCTCCCAGCGTTGCGCAATCAAGGGATTGGCACTCGTCTCTTGCAACAGCTGCAGCGAGAAGCAGGACAACAGAATAAAGCGCTTGCTTTGAGTGTGTACCTATCAAACCCAGCCAGACGATTGTATGAAAGGCTGGGTTTTTCTGTTGTATCCGAGGATGGGCTTTACGTGAAAATGAAGTGGTTCGGCTAGCCGATGGCTGTCTATACAGGAAAATGAACAGGAGGGATTGCCAATGTCACAACCTTACATCGGGGAAATTCGCATGTTTGCAGGCAATTTTGCACCAGTAGGATGGAAGTTTTGCAATGGGGAATTGCTCGCGATTTCGGAGTACGATGTGCTCTTCAGCTTGATCGGCACTACCTACGGCGGGGATGGTCAGACTACGTTTGCCTTGCCGGATTTGCGCGGCAGAATTCCTATAGGACAGGGAAACAAGCCTGGCGGGAGCACGTATCCGATGGGAGAGAAGGGTGGACAAGAAACCGTGACTTTGACGGTCAACCAAATTCCGGCTCATTCACATACGCTACTGGCGAATTCGACGGCAGGGGCAGATACACCTGTCCAAAACTTGTGGTCCACGCAGCCGCAAACCGCGTACTCGACGAACTTCAGCAGTCTGGCTGCGATGAGTCCCGCGGCGATTGCCCCTGCCGGGGGAAGCCAGCCGCATGAGAACATGATGCCGTCATTGGTGGTCAATTTCATTATCTCGCTTTACGGAGTCTACCCTAGCCAGAACTAGTATCTTCGGCACAGGGACATCCTGAACGCAATAGCAGTATAGGAGGGATTGGCATGTCAGAACCGTATATTGGGGAGATTCGCCTGTTCGCGCAAGGCTTTGTTCCGAAGGGCTGGGCCTTGTGCAATGGAGCTTTGCTCCCCATTAATCAAAACCAGGCGTTGTTTTCCATTTTAGGAACGATGTACGGCGGGAATGGAGTGACGAACTTTGCCCTGCCGAATTTGATTGGGAGAGCTCCCGTCCATCCAAACATTACGGGTGGGGGCACGATCGTCCTCGGGGAAATGGGCGGCGCAGAAGCGCATACGTTGACAGCTGCCGAGATGCCGGCGCACACACATACGGTACGCGCGTCTTCGCAGCCCGCGACGATCAGCTCCCCGAAAAACACCGTCTGGGCGGCGAGGGAAAACAGCTATGGTCCGATGACCGATCAGATACCGGAGCACACGATGAGTGGCAATGCCTTAACCCAGACGGGTGGAGGTCAGGCGCATTTCAATATGCAGCCCTATCTGGTGCTGAACTTTTGTATCGCGATCCAAGGCATTTTTCCAAGCCGAGAATAGGAGGAATGGGCATGAGTGATCAGTTTGTAGGGGAAATCAGGATGTTTGCAGGGAGCTTTGCTCCGAAGGGCTGGGCGATGTGTGAAGGACAATTGCTGTCGATTGCGCAATACACAGCCCTTTTTTCGCTTCTCGGGACTACGTATGGAGGGAACGGCACAACCAATTTTGCTTTGCCGGACCTTCGAGGGCGAGCTCCCATGCACTTTGGGGACGGACCTGGCTTGACCAGGAGGGAGCAAGGAGAGCAGATCGGCAGTGATAACGTCAGGCTAACCGTAAATGAAATTCCTGCGCATACTCATCAGGTCATGGCAGCCGATCAGACGGGTACGACCAACTCGCCGGCCGGCGCCGTCTGGGCACAGGCACCCAAGCAAGGGAAGTTCACCAAGAAAGAGACGCCGCTCTACGAGGCGACAGCCAATGCGAATATGGACCCGCGGTTGATCGCCTCCGCAGGCAACAGTCAGCCGCACAACAACCGTCAGCCGTATCAGAGCGTGAATTTCATCATTGCGTTGCAAGGAATATTTCCACTACGAGGCTAGCATGGCGACACGAAAACAGAAAAACGAAAAGGACACGGAAGGGAGGGACAAGCATTGGAAAGGTCACGGCTTCTTTTGCAACTTGGGACAAGGCAGTTATACAAGGCGTGGATGCTGCTGTTATGCGCGTTGATCGGAGTTGGCGTGCTGCCTGTGCAGCAGCCAGCGAAAGCGGCGACGTCATGGAATAAGGTCACCGGGCTTCCGACCGGTAACTTCCTGCTGGGTGTACGCTACGGTGGCGGAGAGTGGCTCTCCATGGGGGCATCGGCTACACTGCTCGTCTCGAGTGACGGTCAGAACTGGGATGTGGAAGTGCCCACCGGGGCGTCGGATGAATGGGCAGATGCGGCCCACGACGGGCAGCATTGGACAGTAGTCGGCAGCGGGGGGAAAATCTTCACCTCAAATGCCAATTCGGCCAGGAGCGGCTGGAGCCCGCGGGTATCCGGCGTGAACGAAAACTTGTGGAGCATCGCCTACGATGGCAGCAAAGGATATGTCGCGGTTGGGGACGGGGGGAGGGTCCTCGTTTCGACCAATGGGACCACCTGGGTGCCGAAGTCTTTGCCTGCCGGTGCAAGCGATACGCTCTACGGTGTGGCGTACGGAGACGGAATGTTTGCAATCGCCAGCCAGACCGGCAAGATTTACACTTCGCCGGACGGAAACACTTGGTCCAGCGCGTACAATGGGTCCTCGCCCCTCAACGGCATCCAGTACGGAAACGGTACCTTCATCGCGGTCGGCTCCAACGAGATTATCACATCCGGCGATGGCCTATCCTGGAACAGATCCTCTGTGGCAGGGGAGATGTACGGCGCGGCATACGGAAACGGCAAATACGTAGCCGTGGGAGCAGGGGGCAAGCTGCTTGTATCCATGGACGGGCAGAACTGGCTGACAACGGAAAGCTCCGGAACGAATGAGGACTTGTACGCGATCGCCTATGCCCTCGATCAGGGCCGCTTCGTTGCTGCAGGGGGGGACCTCGGGCCAGTTGTCCTGACTCAAGTAGATTCGAACTTGCTGGGCAGTCTAACAGTCAGCACGAGCTCACTGACGCCGGGTTTTGCTTCCGATACAGCGAGCTACACCATGAACGTGAGCGACTCGACCGCAAGCATGACGATCACCCCTACGGCCGTAGATGCCCAGGCTACGCTTCAGATGCAGATCAACGACGGAGGATATAATTCGATTTTGAACGGAGTGCCTGCGCCCGTCACGATTGCGGTCGGCACGACGAAGATCGAGATCAAAGTGACATCGCCGTCAGGGAGAACCAAGATCTACACGATCACCGTGCAGCGCAAGGAGCCGAATCTGCCTCCAACAGGCTTGACGCTTTCCAATGAGAACATCCAGGAAGGTTTGCCGGCAGGTTCGCTGGTCGGAACATTGACGGCGACAGATCCGAATACGTCGGATACGTTTACGTACGCGCTTGATCCGTCGGGAGATGCCAGCAGCTTCCGCATACAGGGAAATCAGCTGCTCACGAATGCAGTGTTCGACTACGAGAGCGGTAAAACGGTGTACAACGTAACGATCGTCGCGACAGACTCTGGCGGTGCCACTTTCTCGAAGGCATTTGCGATTAACGTAGTGGACGTCAACGAACCGCCGACCTTGCTTGGCAGCAGCAAGGCAGGACAGGAAGACACACCGCTCTCGTTTGCGCCGAGCGATTTTACCAGCTACTACCGCGATCCCGAGCAAGTAGCCTTGCAGAAAATTCGGATTGCGACATTGCCGGCAAACGGCAGCCTGACGCTGAACAACCAAGCCGTTACACAGGGACAGGAGATCCCGGCGAATGAGCTGGACAAGCTGGTATTTACGCCCGTTCTGAACTGGTTTGGTACGACATCCTTTACATGGGAAGGCACTGATGGCAACAGCTACTCCAACGCTGCGACGGTCACGCTGACGATCGCCTCCGTCAATGATGTGCCGCGGGTCGACGATTTCGTCAAGAGCGGTCTGGAGGAACAGCCCGTATTGTTTATGGCTGGCGACTTTATTGGTGCGTTCCACGATGACGACACGAGTGACGCGCTGACCCAGATCAAGATCACCAGCCTGCCGGCCAACGGCACCTTGCAGCTGAATGGAACAGCTGTGACGGTAGACCAGATCGTTGCGGCAGCACAGCTTTCCCTGCTCCAATACGTGCCGGTTCCAGGCTGGAGCGGCACGACAACCTTCGCCTGGCTGGGATACGATGGGACGAGCTATTCGGCGACTCCATCCGTGGTGACGATCACCATTAACAACGTCAACAAGCTGCCTGTCGTAAGTGACAGCACCAAGACAGGGACAGAGGACCAAAGGCTGACGTTTGCCGTGTCAGACTTTACGGGCCATTTTCAGGATCTGGATGGCGAAACTCTGCAAAAAATCCAGATCACCACATTGCCTGTGAACGGAATGTTGACGCTGGCAGGAACGCCACTGCCCGCCGGAGTGGAGGTCGACGCTGCCGATCTTGCCGATCTCGCCTTTACCCCGGACGCCAATTGGAACGGTATCACGAGCTTTATGTGGAAGGGACATGACGGCATCGACTATTCCGCTGCTCCTGCTGTATTTACATTGAACATCGCTGCGGTGAATGATCCGCCTGTGGCGATTTCGAGCAGCAAAACCGGAACAGAGGATACACAGCTTTCTTTTTCGGCTGTCGACTTCCCTTACACGGATGTAGAAGGGGATGCGCTGCAAAAGATCCGGATTGAGAGCCTGCCGGGTCACGGGACATTGCGGCTCAACGGCGGCGCGGTGGATGAGCAGGATGAACTGAACATATCCGACCTGGCTGGGCCGAACGGGCTGACCTTCACCCCTGACGCCAACTGGAATGGAAACACGTCACTCACCTGGAGCGGATCGGACGGTCAGGCGTATTCAGCGAAAGTCGTGCTGTCGATCACGATCAATCCGGAGAATGACAAACCTGTGGCAAGCGATGGCACGCTGAAAGTCACGCAAAACCAGAGCAAGCAAGGCAATCTCATTGCAGATGATGCAGATGGCGACAGTTTGCAATATCAGATCGTGACCCCGCCGGCCAAAGGTACTCTCACGCTGGATACGGCAACCGGTCAGTTTACGTACACGCCGCAGCGAAACGCAACAGGCAGCGACTCCTTTACCTTTGTGGCAAATGACGGAACCGTGGACTCCGAGACGGCCACTGTTCGTATAACGATCTCTGCGGTTGTCATACCGCCTGCCCCTGTGTACGGTCCGACGATCAGCGATATTGCGGATCAGATCATCGAGCCGGGAGGAAGTACGAAGGAGCTGGCCTTTACCGTGAGCGACCCGGACAACGATCCGCGCACATTGGTCGTCACCGCTATTTCCAGTAACCAGCGCCTCGTGCCGGATGACGGCATCAAGCTTTCCGGCAGCGGAACCAGCCGGACGATCCAGGCGACGCCGCAAGCAGGTGAACACGGCGTTGCGACGATTACCGTGACGGTGAGCGACGGTAAAATGTCCGCGAGCGATTCGTTTACCCTCACTGTCAAGGCGATCAACCATCCGCCGCGCGCCCAAAACGGTTTCCTGCTCGTCGAGGAGCCAGTTCCGACCAAAGGCGTGCTGCAAGCAACGGATGAAGATGGCGACACTTTGACGTACAAGCTTGTCCGTCAAGCGAGCAAAGGCAAAGTCACGATCACCAATGCGAAGACAGGAGCGTACACGTATACGCCGGATGCGAACAGCTCCAGAGTCAGAGACGACAGCTTCACGTTTAAGGTCAGTGACGGAACGTCCGAATCCAATGTGGCGACGGTAACGATCAGCAGCAAAGCGAGCAATGATGCCTATCTGCAAGATCTGCGCGTCTCCGAAGGCAAGCTGAGTCCTGCCTTCAGCACCGGACGCACCAGCTTCACGGTCAAAGTTTCCCGGGATACGGATAGGATCGAGGTGACACCGACGACACGGAGTGCGGCAGCGACAGTCACCGTCGACGGCAAAGCAGTAAACAGCGGAGAGGCAAGCGCTCCGATACCGTTGAAACTTGGAGACAACAGCATCGAAGTAGTTGTCACGGCGCAAACCGGCACGCGCAAAACCTATCAGCTGCTCGTGCAGCGCGACTACCTCCCGATCACGGACATCGAACTGGCGAAGCACAGCCTGACGATGACCGAAGGCGATGATCCAATCGTCCTCACTGTCCGCGTCAAACCGGATCAGGAAGTAGAAAATCAGCTCGTCTGGAAATCGAGCCGGACCTCCGTCGTCACAGTCGATCAGACGGGATCGGTCGTGGCCCGCAAAAAAGGGACGGCGACGATCACGGTATCGAGTCTGGACGGAAAAGTGAAAGACAAGGTCAACATCAAGGTGCTGGAGGGCAAGATCGTACAGCTGTCTGCGGACGAAAGCCTGTACGTTATGACCACGGAAGACTCCGAGCCAGTCAAGATAACGGCTGAATACAAGCAGGGCACCAAGCGCGATGTGACGGAGGAAGTGCGTTGGTCGACGAAAAACCGCAGAGTCGCTTCCGTATCCAAGGGGGAAATCGTGGCGAACGGCCCTGGTTCGACTGTCATTACCGCGACCTTCAACGGCATGTCTGCGTCCTTCCAGGTCAACGTGTACGAGCAGATCTGGGTAGACGAGCGCAAACTGGACCTCTCCATCGAAAAGACGGACGGGGATGAACAGGAATTGCGGATCAGCGGCGAACTGCCGTCCAAGGAAAAACTCTCGGTCCAGGTGCAGATCGGCAAGAAGGCATACGACGCCGAAGTGGATCGTGAGGAGAACACCTTTGCGTTTACGCATCTGTTTGGGGAAAAAGACGAGATTCCCGCGAGCATTTCCCTGGTCGTCAAGCCGGGCAGCTCGAAGAAAAAGGAACAAGTCATCACGCTCCCGATCCGCTTGTTTGACGAAAGCAGCGTGCAGATCAAAGCGCTGAAGCAGCAGGGAGACAAAAAGAAACAGAACTACAGCATGACCGGCAAGCTCTTTGACGATGCCGTCATACAGAAAATCGAGCTTGTGGAAGACGATGAGCTCGTCGCTGTGGGTACAATCAAGCGCGGCAAGTTTGAGATTCCTTCGTTCGCGCATGACGGAGACGAGCTGATCCTGCGTGTGACCTCGTACGGGGGATTTGTGCAGGAGTGGAAAGTGGAAGTGAAGGAGTAGCACCGTCTGACAAAGGTGAGCACGGCATGGAAAGAAGGGCAGTCCTGTTCATAGGGGCTGCCCTTTCTATTTTCCGCAGAGAAATGGTGCACTGTAAAGGAAATAGCGCGGTCCTCACAGCGCCTCGATAATATCTCCCGCAACCAGAGACGCTTCCGTTGCCCGTCCGGCAGCTGCCCGATCTCCGGCTTGACCGTGCCAGTAAACTCCGGCCGCAGCGGCCTGCTCGGCGGTCAGCCCTTGCGCGAGCAGGCCGCCGATGATTCCGGCAAGCACATCGCCTGCGCCGCCCGTCGCCATACCTGGATTGCCGGTCGTGTTAACATAAACCGTCCCATCCGGCGTCGCGACAATCGTGCGTGCGCCTTTGAGCACCAGCGTGACGCCGTGCTGCTGTGCGTAGCGCCGGGCCAATCCGATCCGGTCGCGCTGCACTTCGCTGACGGGCAGCCCGCACAGACGCGCCATCTCGCCCGGATGAGGGGTCAGCACCACCGGCGATGAGCGGCGCGTCCACGCGGAAAAGGTATCGTTGCCTTGCTCGTCGGCCGCAGCCAGCATGTTCAGGGCGTCGGCGTCAACGACGAGCGGCACCCCGTCCGTCTTTTCCCAGATGGCACGCAGCCAGGCACTATCGCCTGGCCATCGTCCCAGCCCCGGACCGATGACCAGCGCTTGCTTGCCGACAGTCAACGCGGCCACGGCCTCTGGCGGTGCGCTGCTCCAGTCGCCCCGTCCCTGATCGGGCACGACGCGCAGCATCGCTTCCGGCAGGCGCCCGATGAGCGGCAGGGCGAGCGATTCCGGCACAGCCCAGCTGACGAGTCCGCTTCCTGCGCGCAGCGCCGCCTTGGCGGCCAGCAGTCCCGCGCCGCTCATTTCCCGCGAACCTGCGGCGATCAGTACGTGTCCGTAAGTGCCCTTATGGGTGTCTGCCTTCCTGTGCAGGAGCCACGCCATGCCGAGCCTTTCGCGGAATGCTCGCTCGCCCAGCTCGAACGTTTGCACCCCGATCGTACCGGCGAGCGACTCCGGGATGCCGATGGCGCGCACCACGATGCGGCCGGCTGCCTCCGCGCCAGGGTACTGCAGCAGCCCGCGTTTAGCCAGCGCGAACGTGACGGTGACGGACGCGCGGATGCACGGCTCAGCTGTCTCGCCGGTGTCGGAGTCAAGTCCGCTTGGAATGTCTGCCGCCACGATCGGCAGTCCGCTCGCGTTTGCCTCCCGGATCAGCGCGGCGTACGGCTCTCGCGGCGCTCCTGATGTGCCGGTGCCGAGCAGCGCGTCGATAATCCCTTCGTATTCGCTCCAACGGATTGCGTCCGGCGCGAACGTCTGCGCGGGAATGCCGAGCCGTGCTGCAATGTCGCGCTGCACAGCCGCTTCGCCGACCAACTGCTCAGGCGGAACGGCGTATACAAGTTTGGCCTCGTGCCCCAGCTCGATCAAGTGCCGCGCGCAGACAATGCCGTCGCCCCCGTTGTTCCCTTTGCCGACGAGTACCGCCCAGCTCACCCGATGATTGCCGGAAGGGGCGGAGAGCCGGACTGCCTCCTCGGCCAGGGCACGTCCGGCGTTTTCCATCAGGACGATGGAGGGAATACCGATCGACTCTATTGCGCACCTGTCCAGATTGCGCATCTCCTCAGACGTGACGAGATACATGGTGTCTCCTCCTTGTACAGCTGCAATTCGACTTCCGATGCAGGAAATGTCCCTTTCTTCTGATCTTACTCTTTTTCGACCGGGGGGAACAGATGGGGGAAAAAGTGCAGCTTGGCCGCATGAAAACGCGTAGTTTCCCCTGGGGTTTATTTTCTGTTGATGGGGTCATCTGATGTCTGTCACATCGCACCTTCTACCGTTCAACCCTCGATAATCGCTGCGCATTTCTCCCGCTCCATCGTCCGCCAAAGTGCCAAACATGTTCCCATCCGACCCGAACACGCCATTGACAGCTTCATGCCACGTTAGCTAGTATGAAAGGGATGATGAACACAACTTGTCAGATGACCTGAAAAGAAATTGGTGAATGCACAGATGAGAGAAACTCCGCAATTCAAGGTCCGCAAGACGTACGAAGAAGTTGCTGACTATTTGAAAGACCAAATCATGAACGGCGTTTACAAACCCGGAGATCGCCTGCCTTCCTTGCGCGAATTCAGCGAGCTTTTGGGAGTCGGGCAATCGACCATGCGCGAAGCGATCAGCTCCCTCAAGACGATGGGACTGCTGAACATTCGCCACGGCGAAGGAACGTTCGTCACCCGCTTCAACCCGGAGGACGTGCTGACCGACTTTGAACCGCTGCAAATGGTGACGCGCGAAGACATCTTGTCCCTTTTGGAGGCGCGCAAAATTATCGAGACCGGCATCGCGCGGCTCGCATCCGAACGGCGCTCCGAAGAAGATCTGGAGCGAATGAAGGCCGCCCTGGACGAAATGGAGGCGGCTGCGGCAAACGGCGAGCTCGGCGTGCAGGCCGACTGGCATTTCCATTACGCAATCGCCTGCTCCTGCCACAATGCAGTTTTGGAGACGCTCATGCAATCCATTTCCACGATGATGCGCAGGACGCTGAAAGCCAGCCATGAAAAAGTGTTCCAGACCAAAGGCAACCCGGAGCGCCTGTTGGAAGAGCATCGGGATATTTACGACGCCATCGCCAACCGGAACTCGAAAAAAGCGGAAGAATCGATGCTGTACCATTTGCTTGGCGTTGAAAAAAAGCTGTTTGATTGACGGGCAGTCAAACAGCTTTTTTGTACAAATAAAATTCGCAATATTCTTATCTGGCATAACCGCCACGAAGACTTCAGCAGTGACTTGGCTTGGAGAAGCCGATTTTTTAATTGCTACTCATCAGATGACATTATCACAAGAGGTGATCTGTTATGAAAGTCGCATTGTTTGTCACCTGTCTGGTCGACATGTTCCAACCGAATGTCGGCAAAGCGACCGTCGAATTGCTCGAGGGGCTCGGCTGCGAAGTGGAGTTTCCCCCCTCGCAAGTTTGCTGCGGACAGCCCGCCTACAACAGCGGCTATGTCTCCGAGGCCAAGGAAGCGGCCAAAAACATGATTCGCGCCTTTGAAGATGCCGATTACGTCGTGACCCCGTCCGGCTCCTGTGCGACGATGTTTGCCGAATATCCGCATGTGTTCAAGGACGACCCGGCATGGGAGGACCGCGCCCGCGCGCTGGCCCAAAAAACGTACGAACTGACGCAGTTCATCGTGCAAGTGCTAAACGTGACAGATGTCGGCGCGAGACTGGAAGGGAAAGCGACTTACCATACATCCTGTCACATGACCCGTTTGTTGCAAGTGCAGGACCCTCCGTTCGTTCTGCTATCCCGCGTCGAAGGGCTGGAGCTGAAAGCATTGCCGCAAGCGTACAATTGCTGCGGCTTCGGAGGGACCTTTTCGGTGAAAATGGGGGCGATCTCCGAGCAGATGGTGGACGAAAAAGTAAACAGCGTCATGGAAACCGGCGCCGACTACCTGATCGGGGCCGACTGCGGCTGCCTGATGAACATCGGCGGACGCATCGAGCGTCTGGGGAAAAAAGTCAAGGTCATGCATATTGCCGAAGTGCTAAACAGCCGCTAAGGGGGGATCTCAGATGGCAATGAAAATCAGCGAGGACAAGTTTCAGGAGCGGGTGAGCCAAGGAATCCAGGACTCCTTCATGCGCAAGGCCGTCTCTTCTGCTCAGGAGAGGCTGCACACCCGGCGCCTGGGTGCTGCCGAAACGTTGGGAAACTGGGAGCAGTGGCGGGAGCTCGGGGAACAAATCCGCCAGCATACGTTGGAAAACCTCGACTACTACCTGATGCAGCTGAGCGAAAGTGTGGCCCGGCGCGGCGGGCATGTGTTCTTCGCCCGGACAAAGGAAGAAGCCGCCCAGTACATCAAGGAAGTAGCCCAGCGCAAGCAAGCGAAAAACATCGTGAAGTCCAAGTCGATGGTGACGGAAGAAATCAACCTGAACCAGACGCTGGAGAGCATCGGCTGCGAAGTGGTGGAGAGCGACCTCGGGGAGTACATTTTGCAGGTAGACGACCACGAGCCGCCGTCTCACATCATCGCGCCGGCCCTGCACAAAAACAGATCGCAGGTTCGCGACGTGTTCAAGGAGAAGCTCGGCTACGAACATTCCGACGACCCGTATGAGATGACGAAATTCGTCCGCAGCATTTTGCGGGAAAAATTTATGAACGCCGAAATCGGGATCACGGGCTGCAACTTCGCCGTTGCCAATACTGGCTCCATCTGTCTGGTGACGAATGAGGGAAACGCCGACCTGGCAATGGGCATTCCGAAAACGCAAATCACGGTCATGGGCATGGAACGTATCGTCCCGACGATGGAGGAGCTGGACGTCCTGCTGGGGCTGTTGTGCCGAAGCGCTGTCGGCCAGACACTGGCAACGTACGTGACAGTAGCAGGTCCGTCCGCCGCAGGAGAAGGAGACGGGCCGGAGGAGTTCCATCTCGTCGTGGTAGACAACGGGCGTTCGGAAATTTTGGGCTCCGAGTTTCGTCCCGTGCTGCAGTGCATCCGCTGCGCTGCATGCGTAAACGTCTGCCCCGTCTATCGGCATATTGGTGGGCACTCGTACGGTTCTATCTATTCCGGCCCGATCGGCGCTGTCCTGACACCGCTTTTGGGCGGCTATGACGATTACAAGGAGCTGCCTTACGCCTCCAGCCTGTGTGCGGCCTGCACGGACGCCTGCCCGGTGAAAATTCCGCTGCACGAGCTGCTGCTGAAGCACCGCCAGGTCATCGTGGAAAAAGAAGGCCGTGCTCCGCTTGCCGAGAAGCTGGCTATGAAAATGTTCGAGATGGGAGCCTCGTCCGCTGCCCTCTACAGGCTCGGTTCCAAAATCGCGCCGGCTGCAGTCAGTCCGTTTACATCCGGGGAGCGAATCTCCAAAGGGATCGGACCGTTGAAAAACTGGACAGCTATTCGCGAATTCCCGGCTCCGGCCAAAGAGCTCTTCCGCGACTGGTTCGAGAGCCGCAAGAGCAAGGAGGAGCGCAAATGACGAGCAGCAAAGGAACGATTCATCAGAGAGAAGCGTTTTTGGACCGGATCGCCAGCCAGCTCGGGCGTCCGCGCCGGACGACGGGCGTCACTCGCCCTGTCTGGAAGCACGACGTCAATCTGAAGGCGATGCAAGATTACAGTGCAGAGCAGCTGCTGGACGCATTCAAGGCTCAGTGCCGGAATATCCATACACCCGTTATCGAGACGAGCCGGGAGCAGCTTGCCGACGTCGTGAAAAAACTGGTGGCGGAAAACGGCGGCGGGCCGGTCATTACATCACGCGACCCGCGGTTTGGCGAGTACGGGCTGACTTCTCTACTGACGCAGGAATGGCCAAAGGAAAATGTCGATGTGTACGAATGGAACGAAACGAAGCGCACAGAGAACATCGCAAGGGCAGATCAGGCGAATTTCTGCCTGGTGTTTGCCGACTACGCGCTGGCAGAATCCGGCACAGTGGTCGTCCGGACGAGTCCGGGCCAAGGCCGCTCCCTCCATTACCTGCCTGCGCGCTATGTCGCCATCATCCCCCACGAGACGCTCGTTCCCCGCATCACGCAAGCGGTACGCGACATGAACGCCCACGTGGAAAACGGGGAAGTCCCGCCATCCTCCATCCACTTCATTTCCGGCCCGAGCAACTCGGCCGACATTGAAATGAACCTCGTCGTCGGGGTGCACGGGCCGTTGGAGGTTACTTATATTTTGGTGTGAGGGTTGTTTCGGAGAGGCAGTCTGCGCGAAAAGGGGCTACTAGCCCCCCCACCGTCAAGTAGTCAGTATTAATTGAATTAGGCGATCTTGGTCTTGAATTCCATTGGACTATTGTCTATTCATCTTCCAACTTGCAACATACTATGGTTCACTTTCTTGCTAAATAACTGATTAAATCTTAAGGAGGCATTCTGAAGAGCTCGATCACTATGGAGCCTAGGTTTGCTTCCTCATGCTGCATTCAGAGCCAAATTCACCGTTTGGAATACAAGGCTATTGTCGTGGAAATGACCCTAAAAATAAGAAATAATCATATTTCGCGCTTAAATAAACAGGGGGCCCCCGGTTAACGCTAAAGTCGGTAGTGTGGCAGCGGGGGCAAGTATGTGCAAGTTGTCAGCGGTCTCATCCAGTTATGATCGATCGGTTCAAACTATATCAGACTCTGGCAGATTGCCACGATATAGGGGTATATATCTTTGAATCAGAAGGTATTTTCCATTAAATGTAGAATTTTGCAATGAAATCTATAATTTGAGGTGACAAAGTTGAGTTACCGAAGATGCAGAAACTGTAGGTGGTCCAGTTGATGTAGCGGTGATTTCAAAAGGTGATGGATTTGTTTGGATTAAACGCAAACATTACTTCGACCCTGAATTAAATACTCATTTTTTTAATAATAGATGAGGTGATTAAATAATGGATAATAAGATCTTTAAAAGTTTCAAAGATTGGGAGAGAGAATATTTGGTAAATGATGATGTGAGAATGAAATTTGAAAAGTATAAAAACGATCCAGTTTCTTTAGGGGCCAGCTTGGCACAAAAATCTCTTGAGAATGCCAAGAATAAGTTATTGGTTCGGTAAAGTGAAATTGTTGTTGCACCAGATACTTCGCTAAACGCGGGGGATTTTTCCACATGAATAACGAACATCTTGCATCGCTTGGGATCGGTGGCGGTCGCCTAAAGTCTTAACTTCCTCACGCGCGAGCCGACAAAAGGCTGTGCCATTGGCAGAAACCTCGCGGTGCAGCACGACAACGCGTCAACTTCATGAGACGCTTGCTCGCTGGCAAGTGTAAGAGGGGCACATTGCTGTGTTATTGAAGTAAAGCGTCAATAATCACTCGAACTCGCTTTATTTCATCATAGCCAAAAAAGAACCTCCTTGTAATATGAGGCCACTGAAAACTGCTGATTTTGGAAAAATGATAGATTTTAGAGGGGACAAAAATGTCTCCCTGAACGCGAAACGAGCCTTAGAAGCGATTCTAGAGGCTCGTTTTTCTTTGCGTATTCAGTTTCTCCCAACAGAGAGGACTTTCTCAGCGACCTCTTGTAATACAAGGGGGGTCGAGCATGTGCATAAGTCCATTCCTACCGATTATCCACCTTCTCCGGATACATATCATGATTCATCAACCGGTGCATCGCCATTTCCTCGTACTTCGTTCCGGGCTTGCCGTAGTTGCAGTACGGGTCGATGGAAATGCCGCCGCGCGGGGTGAATTTGCCCCAGACTTCGATGTAGCGCGGGTCCATCAGCTTGATCAGGTCGTTCATGATGATGTTCACGCAGTCCTCGTGGAAGTCGCCGTGGTTGCGGAACGAGAACAGGTACAGCTTGAGCGACTTGCTCTCGACCATCTTGATGTCCGGAATGTAGCTGATGTAGATCGTCGCGAAGTCAGGCTGTCCCGTGATCGGGCACAGGCTGGTGAACTCCGGACAGTTGAACTTCACGAAGTAGTCGCGGTACGGGTGCTTGTTGTCAAAAGACTCCAGCACGCTCGGGTCGTACGTTTGCGGATAAGTCGTGCCCTGGTTGCCCAGGAGCGTCAAGGACGAAAGATCGCGTTCTTGTTGGTTTGCCATAGATCGGTACTCCTTCTTTGCAAGTTGGTTTTGGGGGCGTATCCGCCGATCAGGACGGATGGGTGGGTCCTTTGCGCCGTGCTCCTGATTCGCCACGTTCCTCGCAGCGATGGTGGACGCCACGCTTCGTTTCTTCTTTTTCAGCGAAACGCTCCTCACACCCCGCGCTTGTTCCCCCAGACGAGGGCGTGCAGCTGCGGCAGCACTTTTACGTTGTTCATGTCCGGGGCAGCCATCGCCTGGTCGATCAGCCATTCAAACGTCTCCAGCAGCTTTTCCCGAAGCTGCTGCGTGTCCGCTTCTGCGAGGTCGGCGTTGCCGGGCTGCAGGTAGAACGGAATGGAGGGATAGCGGCGGTGGATGCTGCGGGCGTATGCAAAATCGGCTTCGTCGAAAATGACGACCTTGAGGCTGACGCCGGAGTGCCCTGCCGCAAGCAGTTTCGCCACGATGGCGTCCAGCGCGGCGAAATCCGTCTGCATGCCGGAGCTGGGCGGTTTGGGCGAGAGGGTGACATCGTCGATCTGCGCCAGCCAGTCCTGCCATTTGCTGCCTTGTGTTTCGACGGCGGTAAGGATACCGCGGTTTTGCAGCAGCTCGACCAACGCGCCGATGCCCGGCAGGAGGGCGGGGTTCCCGCCGGAGATCGTCACGTGGGAGAAACGGTCCCCGCCGAGCTGGTGCAGCTCCTCCCAGATGTCCTCCGCTGTCATTTGCCTGATTTCGTCCTTTGCCGATCCGTCCCACGTAAAGGCCGAGTCGCACCAGCTGCAGCGGTAGTCGCAGCCCGCCGTGCGCACGAACATCGTCTTTTGTCCGATGACCATGCCTTCCCCCTGAATGGTTGGTCCGAAAATTTCCAGAACAGGAATGCGGCTCATTCGTACATCCACTCCCTTCTCGCCTCGGCGTAGCTCGTCGGGGTCTCGAACAGGCGGACGAACTCGACGCGCGCGCCGTTGTACCGGTCGCGGTATGCGTCGGATTGCAGCTGTTGTTCCATCTGCTCGAACATCCAGACGACCATGTTTTCCGCCGTGGTGTTCATCGGGGGGAGCATTTCATTTAAGTAGCGGTGATCCAGGTAGATTTCGATATGCTCCTTCCAGATTTGCTTGATGTCCCCGAAGTCGATGACCAGCCCGATCTCGTCGGGGTAGCCGCTGATGCCGAACACGGCCTTGTACGTATGGCCGTGCAGGTTTTTGCATTTGCCTTCGTAGGCGTGCAAGTGGTGGGCGGCGTCGAAGGTGAATTCCTTGCAGACCAGGACACGCTTGTTGTGATAGCGCAGCTGGGACTTGTCGATGTGCGTCCCGAGCTGCTGCATGCGGTCGACGATGCGGAAGTCGAAGTTCGCGCTCATCGGGCATGCTCTCCTTGCTTGTTCTTCTCGGAAAGGTAGTTGTCCAGTCCGGCTTTGCGCAGGCGGCAGGCCGGGCATTCGCCGCAGCCGTCTCCTTTGATGCCGTTGTAGCAGGTGAGGGTTTTCTCGCGGATATAGGTGAAAGCACCCAGATCGTCCGCCAGCTTCCACGTTTCGGCTTTGCTTAGCCACATGAGCGGGGTGTGGATGACGAACGGATAGTCCATCGCCAGGTTGAGCGTCACGTTGAGCGATTTGATGAACGCATCGCGGCAGTCGGGATAACCGCTGAAATCCGTTTCGCATACGCCTGTGACCAGATGGCGCACGCCCCGCTGCTTGGCGAAAACGCCGGCAAACGAGAGAAACAGCAGGTTGCGTCCGTCCACGAACGTGGAGGGCAGCTGGCCTTCCTCTTGGGTGATGTCAATGTCAGTGCGGGTGAGGGCATTGGGTGCGAGCTGATTCAACAGGCTCATGTCCAATACCGTGTTTGCCACGCCGAGCTCCCGAGCGATCTCCTGGGCACATTCGATTTCCAGTTTGTGCCGCTGCCCGTAGTCAAACGTGATCGTTTCTACTTCGCCGAATTGCTCTTTGGCCCAGAACAGGCAGGTCGTGCTGTCCTGTCCGCCGCTGAACACAACCACGGCTTTTTCCTTTTTCATCGCTCTCCATCTCCTTTGGAATAGTAGGGAAGAAAGAGAGTTCTTGAACTGTGCTCTGAAAAAAACAAAACAATACCTAAGGATAGGTATTGCCCGTAACCTTAGTTTTTTATAGAGGGAGTTCGCGAACCTCTCCCATGCATGCCGCATGGATTTCGTATTCAGTTGGGGCACAGGAAGGCTGGGCCCTCCCGCTAGTATACTACAGTTTGGCCGTTTGCGAGCTGTTGTTATCTGGTTTTTGCCTGGGGCGTCCTAATTCATAATTTTGCGAATTCGCTTGGCGCGCAAAAAAGCCAGCAGAGACGCGCATCGCCCTTGCTTCTTTTGTGAAGCGATTCGCTGACATCCGCCCGGTAGAGGGCTTTCATGGGATCGATCATCTGACCGACTCGGCGATGACAGCCGCTGCTCTCCGCCCCGATGAACCTCCCGTCCCGCATGACCAACACCTTTGCCGCGCAGATGCTGTCTATTGCGCAAACCGTTCCGGGCATTTACAATGTCCGCATGATGAAAGAGAGCGGAGGAATCGGAATGATTATCGAAGTGATTGCGACGTCGGTAGAGGATGCGAAGCGTGCGGAGCGCGGGGGAGCAGATCGGCTCGAGCTGATTACGGGCATTCTGGAAGGGGGACTGACTCCCAGCTGGGGCCTGGTGGAGGCCGTGGTCAAAGCCGTGTCGATCCCGGTGAACGTCATGGTGCGCCCGCACAGTCAGTCGTTTTGCTACACGCAGGACGAGCTGTACGTCATGCGCGGGGACGTCCGTGTCATCCGCGAGATCGGGGCCGCCGGGATCGTCATCGGCATGCTCACTGCCGAGCGGACGCTTGATTTGAAAGGACTGGAGATGCTGCTCGCGGAAGCGGACGGGCTGGACGTGACCTTCCATCGCGCCTTCGATGAGGCAGCCGACCAGCACGAAGCCGCCCGCATCCTGCTGGGCTATCCCCAGATCCGCCACATCCTGACCTCCGGAGGGCACAAGAGCGCGATCGACGGGGCTGAATGCCTGTCCAGCCTCGTCCAGCTGACGAAGCATACACAGCTCTCCATCATCGCCGGCAGCGGACTGACCCTCGACAATGCCCGCGCTCTGGCAGTCGCGACGGGCGTGAGCGAAATCCATGTCGGAACAGGCGTCCGCGAAGAGGGACAAGCCTTGAAATACGTTGACGAGCAAAGGGTGCAAGCCTTGCGAAGCATGTTCGCGGTCTGAACAAAGCCTTGCCCGGCATCCTGATGAAACCCGGCGCAGCCATTCGCGGGATGCGCCGGGTTTTTGCGCGAAGCTCTTGTGTGATCGCGAAGCGCTTGCATGATGAAAAACAACGATTGCCATACATGAAACGCTTTGTACTCTCCTCGAACCGGCTGCTTTGCCTCCTGAAAAACCTCCCGGAAATCTCTTTCAAAAGAATGCCCCACAGGAAAACGGATAAAAAAGCAAGGTCTTAGGGACACCGCCCAGGCGCAATGGAAAAAGCGGAACCGTTTTTGGCGTCCAACCCAGAAGTCGCTTCCCGAAGCCGCTTCTCTTGGACGCGGTTCCGCTTTTGGAAGGGAGCCGGACAGGAATGCCCCCATGCAAGTGGCCCTACGAACCGCAGCTTTTTTATCCGTTTTCCTCCCTCCAGTATTTGACGAGCAAATCAGAAAATGATAGGATGATTACGAAATCAAACGAAAGTTAACGAAATAAAACGAAACTAGTTAAAATGCCAAGGGAGTTATCCACCTGCCCGATTCACCAAAAGGAGGAGCGTTTTCATGCTAGCGGCAGAGCGACACAGCAAGATACTGGAGAACGTAAACAAGCAAAAAACCGTAACCGTTGCGGAACTGAGCAAGCTGCTCGACGTCTCCGAGGTCACCATTCGCAAAGATTTGATCAAGCTCGAGCAGGAAGGGCTGCTGTCCCGCGTGCACGGCGGAGCGTCTGTCGCGAACTTTTTGCCCCTCGAGCGCAGCTTTACGGAGAAGCAGGCGGAGCGGCAGGAGGAAAAGGCGCGGATTGCCCGCCAGGCGCTCGGACACATCCAGCCGGGCGACACGCTGATGCTCGGGGCGGGTTCGACGACGATGGAGCTCGCCAGGCTGCTGGGGCAAATCCCGGAGCTGACGATCGTCACCAACGCCGTCAACATCGCGATGGAACTAAACAGCCACGGCGTGCACAACGTCATCCTCATCGGCGGCGAGATGCGCGCCAAGTCGTTTGCGCTCGTCGGGGCGGTGGCGGAGGACAACCTGAAAAAGCTCTCGGTGTACAAATGCTTTATCGGCGCAGACGGCATCCACGAGAAGGACGGCTTCTCCACCTTGTCGCTGGCCGAGAGCAACATCAACCGGATCATGATGGAGCGCTCGCGCAAAGTGTATGTGCTGGCTGACCACAGCAAGTTTGGCGAATCCCATTTCAGCAGGTTCGCGGACTTGGCCGATGTGGACCGGATCATTACCGACCGCCTCGACATGCAGACGCAAGAGTCGTTCATCGATCTGGGAGTCAAGATTGAAGTAGCCCAAGCCTAACGGACAAGGAGTGATCCGGACATGTCATTGGTATCATCGACGGAAATGCTGCGCAAGGCCCGTGCAGGAGGATACTGCATCGGTGCCTTCAATGTGCACACGCTGGAAATGCTGCAAGCCGTCGTGGAGGCGGCGGAGGAAGCGAAGGCTCCGCTGATTCTCCAGACGACGGTAGGGACTGTCAAACATTTGGGGCCGGAATACATAGCGGCCATGGCCCAGGTCGCTGCCCGCTTTGCTAGCGTGCCCATCGCGCTCCATCTCGACCACTGTCACGACTACGACCTGATCGAGCGCTGCATCCAGGCAGGCTACACCTCGGTCATGATCGACGCTTCCATGCACCCTTTTGCAGAAAACGTGGAGCAGACGAAGCGGGTCGTGGAGCTGGCCCATCGCGCAGGCGTCAATGTCGAGGCGGAGCTGGGCAAAGTGGGCGGCGTCGAGGATGAGCTGGTCGTGGACGATGCAGACGCCGTTTTGGCTGACCCGCAGGAGTGCGAGGAGTTTACGGCGCTGACAGGAGTAGATACATTGGCGCCAGCTATCGGGACGGCACACGGGATGTACAAGGGAGAGCCGAAAATCGCCTTTTCCCGCCTGGAGCAGATCGCGGGCCGGGTCGATGTGCCGCTGGTGCTGCACGGGGGTTCCGGCATTCCCGAAGAGCAGGTGAAGCGGGCCGTTGCGCTCGGGATGGCGAAAATGAATGTGGCGACCGAGCTGCGCATCGCCTTTTCCGATGCGATCAGGCAGGTGCTCGTGGAAAATCCCGAAGAAAACGATCCGCGCACGTACATGAAGCGGGCCAAGCAAGCGGTGAAGGCCATCGCCCAGGCCAAAATGGCGATGTGCGGCTGCGTCGGCAAAGCATAAGTTCAGTAAAAACACCCATATGATCATAACGAAAGGATGAACAGACATGCGGATCAATCTGGATGATGTGGCAGCAGTGGAAAAGCTGGACACGATCAAGGCGTTGCGGGATACCGACGAATACAGTCAGCAATTTTCAGAAGGCTGGCAATTGTCGAGCGGAATCGATGTCTCCCCGATTACAGGACCGATCGATCGGATCGTGGTGCTGGGGACGGGAGGCGGCTCGGCTGCGAGCGTCAACCTGCTCAGGTCGTACCTGTTTGACCAGCTGAAGGTGCCGTTGCAGTTGAACCAGGGCTACACGATTCCGGCGTTTGTCGACGAAAAAACGCTCGTTATCGTCGTCAGCCACTCGGGAAATACAGAGGAGATCGTCAGCGGTTACGAGCAAGCGATCGCCGCCCAGGCGCAGATTGCGGTCATCACAGCGGGAGGAAAAGTGCTGGAAATGGCGCGGGAAAACGGCCATGCCCATCTCGTCGTGCCAGGCGGGATGATGCCGCGGATCGCGCTCGGATACATTTTCCTGCCGATGCTGGCTATTTTGACGAAGCTGGGGCTTGCGGCAGACAAATCGGAAGAAGTAGCAGAGACGATCCGACTGTTTTCCGAACTTAGCCAGCAGTACGGCCTGCGCTCGCCCCTTGCGGCCAACCTCGCCAAACAGATCGCGCAGCAGATGGACGGCCTGACGCCGGTCATCTACGGGACGCTTCCGTATTTCGACGCGCCTGCGTGGCGGTGGAAAAACCAGTTGGGCGAAAACGGCAAGGTCATGGCGTTCTGGAATGCCATTCCCAGCTTGCACCACGACGAGGCAGTCGGCTGGGACGCGCCTGCGGCGATGCTGAAGGGATTCCACTTCACCCTGATTCGTGACGTGGAGGACAGCGAAAAGACGAGCAAGCGCATCGAGATCAGCGCGGACATTTTGCGCGAGCGGGCTGGAGCCGTGCAGGTCGTCCAGTCCCAGGGAACATCCAGAATGGCGCGGCTGTTTTCCATCGTGTATCTGGCGGATTACGTCTCGCTCTATACGGCGCTCATCCGCGGCGTCGATCCTACGCCGGTAGAGGTCATCAACCTGTTCAAAAGCAAGATGGGCCAGCCGCTCGTCCAGGTGCAGGTGCGCTAGCATGCTGGTGACGGTGACGCTGAATGCGGCGATCGACAAGACGTACAGGCTGCAGCGGCTGCGCCCGGGCCAGCTGCACCGTACGCGGGAGCAGCTTAGCCTGGCAGGCGGCAAAGGGATCAACGTGGCGCGGGTGGCGAAAACGCTCGGGGCCGACGTGATCGCGACCGGCTTTATCGCGGGACACAACGGGCAGTTCATCGCGGAGGGCTGCGCCCGTGCGGGGATTACGCCTGCCTTTGTGGAAATCGCAGGCGAGTCTCGCTGCTGCCTCACCCTGCTGGATGAGGAAAGCGGCGAAGTGACGGAAGTGCTGGAGCAGGGGCCAGCCGTCACAGAAGAGGACTTCGCGCAATTGCAAGGCAAGCTGAAGCAGCTCGCCAGTCAGGCCGCCTTTGTTGCTTTCTCGGGAAGCCTGCCTGCGGGTCTTTTGCCCGATGCGTACAGGACGCTGCTCGAGCTGGTGCGTCAGTCCGGGGCAGAGCCGATCCTGGACGCCAGCGGGGCGGCGCTCGCAAACGGGCTTGCGGGCAAGCCGTACCTGGTCAAGCCAAACCGGGAGGAAGCGGAGGCGCTGCTCGGCTACCGGTTGGAGAGCGTCGAAGCAGTCCGGCAAGCCTTGCGGGATATACAGGCTCGCGGAGCCGAGCGCGTATTTCTGTCTCTCGGGGAGTCGGGAGCCTGGCTTTTGGCAGATGAGGAAGAATGGCATTTCCCGGCCGTTTCGCTGGAGCAAGTCGTCAATCCGGTCGGGTGCGGAGACGCCTTGCTGGCGGGACTGCTCACGGGCAGGCTGAAAGGACTCGCGTGGCCGGATGCCGCGCGGCTTGGCATGGCGAGCGCTGCGGCGAATGCGCTGTCGCTCGGGGCAGGGATGGTCGATCCGGCCGCGGTTGACAGGCTGGTGCAGCAGGCGCGGGGCAGCAGCGGGCAGCAGGAGCACGCAAGATAGGAAGTACAGGAAGGAGGCTGGACTATGCGGCACGTAATCGGTCTGGATGTGGGCGGAACGACGATGAAAGGAGCCGTGCTGGATGAGACGGGGCGCATCATCGCTCGCGGAAGCAGGGAGACGGGATTGCACAAAAGCCTGCCCCTTGTGATCGAGCGCATGGCGGCCTTGGTGGAGGAGTTGAAAAACAGTGTGGATGTCCCGGTGGAGGCGGTAGGTGTCGGCTTTCCCGGGCCGTTCGATGGTCCAAACGGCTTTTCCATCCACTCGCCCAATCTCGGCCTGAAGCAGGTGGACGTGCGGACGCCGCTGGCAGAGGCGATCCGTCTGCCGCTCGCGTTTGAAAATGACCTGCGGACGGCGACCTTGGGGGAAGCGGTGTTCGGTGCAGGGAAGGGCGTTCGGCACATGACGTTTATTCCCATTGGCACCGGGATCGGGATGGGCAATATTATCGAAGGGCAATTGCTGCGCGGCGCCTTTGGCATTTCCGGCGAGCTGGGTCACGTGACGGTTCCGGGAAACAGCGCCGTCTGCAACTGCGGCAAGGTCGGCTGCGTGGAGACGGTGGCTTCGGCAGCAGGCATCGTCCGGCTGGCAAAGGAGAGGCTGCGGCGGGCACTCGCAGAGATTACCCAAGAGGTCGAGAGGCTGCCGCTCGTACAGCTGGCAGGCAAAGATTTTGCACAGCTGACCGCCCATGCGGTGGCAAAGGCTGTGCTGCAGGGCGATCCGGTCGCCGCCGAAGTATGGAAGGAAGTATGCGAGGTGACCGGATGGGCGGTCGCGCTCGTCATCAACCTGTTTAATCCGCAGATGGTCGTCATCGGCGGAGGGGTCTCCGAGGCAGGCGATCTGCTGCTCGATCCGGTGCGGCAGAGCGTAGAGCGGCACGTAATGAAAGCGGGCCACGAAAAGACGCAGATCGTCCGCGCCTCGCTCGGGGCTGACGCCGGTATGCTGGGGGCAGGAGCGCTTGCCCTGCAGGACATCCGAAGCGCGAGCAGCGCGGGGCCGTTGGCAAAATAAGCGGCATTGCGGATCGGAAAAAGGGCGCTGTCCAGATGGGCAGCGTCTTTTTCACAGGTGATTTCGCCGCCTGCTTGCCGCAGAAAGCAAAAATGCCCTCCGGGTGGAGAGCATGGCGGCATCAGTGGAAGTCTACGTCGATTTTCTTTTTGGCGGAAGGCTGCATTTTCGGCATGTGCACTTCCAGCACGCCATTTTTATAGGATGCCCGAACGCCTTCCTCGGAGACGCTGGAGGGCAGGGAGACGGAACGCTGGAACCGGCCGAAGAAGCGTTCCTGCCTGTGCATTTGCTCACTCTTGATTTCGTTCGCGCGATGGATGGTGCCGCTGATCGTCAGGACGTTGTTGTCGATGTCAATGTGCACATCTTCCTTCTTTTCCAGTCCGGGAATGTCACACGATGCGACGATTTCCGTCTCGGACTCGTGAATGTCAATGCGCGGTACCCCATAGCGGGTTTCATGCGTTCCCAGAGGGGCGAGACCTGTGTCAAAGAAATGATCCAAATCTTTTCTCATGAAATCCAGCATGCGAAACGGTTCATACGGGATCAAAGCCATCGAGAACCCTCCTTGGTAGTAGTGGAACTGCCACTATATAATGTGTTTTTCGGGCGAAAAAATTATACAGCAGGCGGTGTATGAATACGCAAAAGAAGGCAGCCCGCAGTAAGTGGGACTGCCTTCTTTCCTTTACGAACGTCCTTACATGACTTCCTTCAGATCGATGTCTCGTGCAGAGCCTTTGCAAACAAAGCGGTTCGAGGCGTCTGGATGAATCTGCTCCTCGAGGAGGCCCATCTTTACAAAAAATCGCAAGGAGGTGTATACGGTGGAAAGGGTAATGTTCGGCATATCGATTTTTAACGCGTGATACACGTCTTTGGCGGTGGCGGCAGTCGTTGCATGCTGCATGTAGAGCAAAACCGCTCTCCGTCGAACCGTCAAGCGTTTGCCCAGATGCTTTACCTGCTGTGTGAAACTCAAGTCGCGGCGTTCCAACACAGGTCACCTTCTTTTTTGAAATAATTATTATATGATTGTTATTATCGTATTCTTTTCCCCTGCCGTCAATCCTTATTTTCGCCCTCTGATCAGGTATGCCGCGCGATTGGCAAGACTAAGGGCGACATCCGATTCGTTCCGGTGCGTGGGGATGGGGGAGGCGCGCGGAAGCTCGGACAGGTTTACCACAGGTGAAAAAATAGGGCTTTCCTTTTGGCCCAAAACGTGGTAGTGTATGTGCGATTTTGGTATACGTGAAAATGTCAGGAGTGGAATTTGTGGCGCGAAAAAGACGTGCAGCCATCCAGTTGAACAGCCCTCAGCGCAAAGCGTTCGAGTACGTCATGCTGTTGGCCGGATCGCTCGTATTGGCAACCAGCTTTAATCTCTTTCTCAATCCAAACAAGATCGCTTCGGGGGGAGTAGCCGGACTATCGACCATCTTGCATAGTGTATTCGGCCTATCCCCTGCCGTCGTGCAATGGGCGTGCAACATTCCGCTGTTTTTGCTCGGGTTTAAGCTTTTTGACAAGCATTACAGCTTGAAGGCAGCGGTAGGCTCGATCATTTTGCCGCTTTGCGTCATGCTGACAAGCCATCTGGAGCCGCTGACAACGAATCCTTTGCTCGCCAGCATTTACGGAGGCATCGGCGTCGGACTGGGGATCGGCATCGTCTTTCGGGGGAGAGGCTCCACGGGCGGCTTTGCGATCGCATCGCAAATTCTCCACAAGTTCACCGGGCTGAGCCTGGGGGTCTGCGTGGCGGTCTTTGACGGTATGGTCATCCTGCTTGCGGGAATTGTCTTTGATCCGGAAAAAGCGCTGTTTGCCTTGATCGCCCTTTTCGTCACCAGCAAGACGATCGATATTGTGCAAATGGGATGGAATACGTCGAAGGTGGCCTATATCATTTCCAACGAGATCGACACGGTGCGGGAAGCGATCTTGTACGATCTGGACCGCGGCTTGACCCTTCTGGACGCAGCCGGCGGCTATACGGGAGACGAGCGCAAGGTGCTGATGGCCGTCGTCAGCCAGAGCGAAGTGAGCAGACTGAAAATCATGGTCCGCTCGATCGACCCGGATGCCTTTGTCATTCTTTGCCCGGCGCATGAAGTTTTGGGAGAAGGTTTTCGAGCTGGATAGGCCAATCTTGCAGGGGGAATGTGCGCCTGCAGGCAGGGAGCTGCATTCGCGATTGCTTGTTTGACGAGTAATCAATGAATGCAGCTCTTTCGCTTTCCAGAGAAAATTAATTGACTGAATATTGACAAAAAGCATAGGCAAGTGTATGGTGTGAATAGGAAACCGTTTTCCTAATTGAGGGAAAGAGAGTGAACCATCATAGCAGTTACCATTAAAGACATCGCGCAGCTAGCAAACGTATCCATCGCAACCGTCTCCAGAGTGTTGAACAACTCCAAGCCTGTACGTCACGAACTGCGGGAAAAGGTCATGAAAGTGGTCGAGGAAACCGGTTTTCAGCCCAATGCAATCGCAAGGAGTCTGGTAAACAAAGAAACCCGCATCATCGGCGTCATGATTCCCGATATCTCCAATAACTTTTATTCCAGCCTCATCAACGGCATCGACAGCGTGATCAGCGAATACGACTACAGCATGTTTTTGGCGATATCGGATGAGACGGTCGAGAAAGAGCTGAAATATTTGCGGCTGTTCAAGGAAAAACAGATTGACGGCGTCATCTTGGCCAGCATTCACTTTCTCGAAGGCCACGCCCAGTCGTTGCATGAGATTCAGGTGCCGTTGGTTGTAACGGGCCACGATCTGCACGGCTACGAGATTCCGACAGTCAACGTCAATAATGTGCAGGCGTCCTACGACGCGACTTCGTATTTGATCTCGCAGGGACATCGCCGCATCGCCTGCATTTCCGGTCCGTTCTGGGATCAGCCATGCGGTCTGGACCGGATGGGCGGCTACCAAAAAGCGATGAGAGCGCACGGCTTGCCCATTCCTGACGGCTACGTGGCAGAGGGCGACTTCACGCCGAAGAGCGGCTACGAAGCAGTCAAGCGAATCTTCGAGGAAAAAGAGCCGCCGACCGCCGTCTTCGTCGCAACCGATCTCATGGCAGTTGGGGTTCTGAATTATTTGCACGACGAAGGGATTCGCGTGCCGGATGACGTGTCTGTCATGGGCTTTGACAATCTGGAGATCGCCTCGTTGGCCAGGCCTATGCTCACCACCGTCCACAACGATCCGTACATGTACGGGCGAGCTGCAGGGGAGAAGCTGCTGCAACAGCTGCGCAACGAACCGATCGAAAGAATGAGCATCGTCCCCCACGACCTCGTCATTCGACAAAGTGTCAAGGCAATACTCTAAGCGGCACCAAGACATTCACATAAACGACAAGCACAATCAAAAAAAGGGGTGAAGAAGTGTGAAGCTTGGCGTGTTTACCGTATTATTCGGAGAAAAATCGTTCGAGGAAATGCTGGACCATGTGCAGGCGTCAGGCTTGGAAGCAGTGGAGATCGGTACGGGAGGTTATCCCGGAGACGCCCATTGCAACGTCGATGAGCTGCTGGATCACCCGGAAAAGCTGCGCGCCTACAAAAAGGCGGTAGAGGATCGCGGCCTGATTATCAGCGCACTCAGTTGCCACGGGAATCCGTTGACTCCCGACAAAAAATTTGCCCGCGAGTCGCATGAGATTTTCGTCAAAACGGTACGTTTGGCCGAGCAGCTGGAAGTTCCGGTCGTCAACTGCTTCTCCGGAACAGCAGGAGATCACGAAGGGGCTGTTTTTCCCAACTGGCCGGTAGCTCCCTGGCCCAATGAATACCGGGATGTGCTGAACTGGCAGTGGGAGAACAAGCTGGTTCCGTACTGGAAGGAGCAGGCGGCCTACGCAGTCTCCCATCACGTAAAAGTGGCGTTGGAGATGCACGGCGGCTTCCTCGTCCATACGCCGGGGACGCTGCTCAAGCTCCGCGAGCTGGCAGGAGAAGGCATCGGCGCCAACTTCGACCCGAGCCATATGTGGTGGCAAGGAATCGATCCGGTGGCCGCGATCAAGATTTTGGGCAAAGAAAAAGCCATCTACCATTTTCACGCGAAGGATACCTACATCGATCAGGACAAGGTCAACATGTACGGGCTCACCGACATGAATTCCTACGCCAATCTGAATGAGCGCGCCTGGTATTTCCGCACGGTCGGCTACGGGCACGACCAGCAGACGTGGGCCAACATGATGAGCGCCTTGCGCATGACGGGCTACGATTACGTCGTCAGCATCGAGCACGAGGATGCCATCATGAGCATCGAGGAAGGCTTCCAGCGGGCGGTCCACAATCTGCAGCAGGTCATTTTGCGTGAGCCCGTGAGCAATCTGTGGTGGGTATAGGAGGGTGAGCATGACAAGCAATCGAAAATGGAAGATTGGAATCATCGGGGCAGGCGGAATTTCCGAGGCCCATCTGGAGGCGATCAAGGAAGAGCTGAGGGCGGAAGTGGTCGCCATCGCTGACGTCGCAGTGGAGATGGCAGCCAATCGCGCGGCCAGACACGGGATTCCCCAAGTCTTCGGCGATTTCCGGGAGTTGCTTGCTCAGCCGCAGATCGACGCCGTAGTCATTTGCGTGCCCAATTACTTGCACGCCGATACTGCGATGCAGGCGCTGGCAGCAGGCAAGCATACGCTGTGCGAAAAGCCGATGGCCATGAACGTCCCGCAGGCAGAAGCCATGATCGAAGCCGCGAAGCAGGCAGGAAAAGTGCTCATGATCGCCCAGAACAACCGCTTCCGCAGCGAAGCCCAATACGTCAAAGGGCTGCTGGATCAAGGAAAGCTCGGGCAAATCTATCACGTCAAGACCGGCTGGGTCCGGCGCAACGGCATCCCGGGCTGGGGAAGCTGGTTTACGCAAAAGGAACTGGCAGGAGGCGGTCCGCTGATCGATATCGGGGTACATATGCTCGATCTCGCGCTGTGGCTGGTCGGCCACCCGAAACCGGTGTCTGTGCTGGGGCAGACGTACGCACAGTTCGGCCCGCGAAAGAAAGGCTTGTCCGAATGGGGGCGGCGTGATGAAAACGGCACGTTTGACGTTGAAGACATGGCTGTGGCGATGATTACGTTTGAAAACGGCATGACGCTGACACTGGATGCGAGCTGGGCTTCCCATATCGAAAAGGAAAACGTTTTCCTGCATCTTTACGGCCAAGAGGGAGGGACGTCGCTCAATCTGATGGAGGACACTCTCACGCTTTACCAAGATTGGCAGGGCAGCCCGGCTACGACGAAGATCGAGCCACGGCGGGAAAAAGAGCGGGTAAAGCTGTTTCAAAATTTCGTCGACTCTCTGGAAGGGACGGCAGAGCCGCTTTGCACGCCGGAGCAGGCGTTGTACATCAACCGGCTGATCGAAGCCATTTACGCCTCCGCACAGTCGGGCGAGGCAGTCAGATTGTAATGTACAGAGGCGTCATGCAAAAGACCGCCTCGTGCAAAATTGAATTAAGGGGGTAAATCAAATGAAAGTATTAAAAGGGCTTACATCCATTGGGCTGACGATGTCCATGCTACTCTCCCTGGCTGCGTGTTCGAGCGCCCCGCAGCAATCGGCCTCGCCGGCACCCGCGCAGCCTGCCGCGCCCGCCGCTGCGGAAGCGCCGAAAACCGATTCGGGCTCGCCAGCCGCAGAAAAGGTCAAGCTGGTCTACGCACGCGGCAAAGACTCCACCGATTCGACGAAAAAGCTGGTAGAGGCATTCATGGCAGCCCATCCCGACATCGAGGTGGAAGTGCGTGAAATGCCTACTGACACCGGTCAAAGCCACGACCAGTACGTCACCATGTTCAGCGCCCAGTCTTCCGAGATCGACGTCTTTGACCTCGACGTAATCTGGCCTGCCGAATTTGCGCAAGCAGGCTATCTCCTGCCGCTTGACCGCTTGATCGAACAGGACAATATCGACACGTCCAAGTACATCAAAGGCGCGATGAATGCCGGAAACTTCGGCGGACAGCAATGGACCATGCCGAAGTTCATCGATGCCGGCCTGCTCTTCTACCGCAAAGACCTGGTCAAAGAGCCGCCCAAAACGTGGGATGACCTGATCGCCCAGGCCAAAGCGTTGAAAGGACAGGGCGGCACGAAGTTCGGCTACCTGATGCAGGCCAAGCAGTATGAAGGTCTCGTCTGCAACTTCGTGGAGTTCAGCGCAGCGTACGGCGGAAAAATTCTCGATGAGCAAGGTAATGTCGCGGTGAACAACCCGGGCACGATCAAAGGCTTGAAGAAAATGATGGAAATCGCTCAATCTGACTTCGTGCCTACGAACATCACCACCTTTACGGAGCCCGAGTCGCATACGGCATTCATTGAAGGCCAATCTCCTTTCGTGCGCAACTGGCCTTATCAGTTCGCCTTGGCCCAGGATGCGTCCCAATCCAAAATCGTAGACAAGGTCGCCATCGCTCCACTGCCTGCAGGCGATGCCGGTTCGGCAGCTGCGCTCGGCGGCTGGATGGGCGGTATCAACAAGTTCACCAAGCATCCGAAAGAAGCGTGGGAATTCCTGAAGTTCATGACCGGTCCCGAAGGCCAAAAAATTTCCGCGATTCACGGCGGACTGGCTCCGACCTACCTGCCTGACTACGATGATCCGGAAGTGCAAAAAGCAAGCCCTCTGTTTGCGAACAAAGACTTCGTCGATGGCGTAAGCGCAGCCGTGTCGCGTCCGACCACGCCGATCTATCCGAAAATTTCGGAAATCATCCAAATCGAGGTATCGAAAGCGCTGGCCGGCCAGCAGACAGCCGAGCAGGCAGCGAAAAACATGGAGACCCAGATGAACGCCCTGATGAAAAAGTAAGAGAGTCGACGTATCAGGCAGCGGCTTCCCGGGGAGGAACAGGCATCTCCGGGAGCCCTGTTTTCGTCGGCGTACACAGGGCTAACTTATCGCTGTAGAGAAGAGGGTGAATGGATGAAGCAAAAATCCCTTTCGGAAAAGCAGATGGGCTACTTGCTGATTGCGCCTGCCATCGTGATCATTCTCGTCATTGCCATCTGGCCGGTCTTGCGGTCCTTTTGGATCAGCCTGCACGACATTCGACTCAATGACCCGACAAAGACGGAAGTCCACAACTCATACGGACTGGATATGGAGAGGTATGTCAACACGTTGCCCAACCTGCTCCGTTATTTGAAAAATGAGGCGGACAGCGCTGACGGCGAGGTCAAGGAGCAACTGCTTGCGCTCAGGCAGCAGGCGGAGCAGATGAACGCGACGCTGCAGCAGTCGGCGGAGATCGCCGAGCGCTACCAGAGCATTGACAAGCTCCTGCTCGAGTTCAAGCCCGTTCCGAACGAGATGAAGTACGTCGAGCTGTCCAATGAGCAGACCGAATCTATCCGGACTACCCTGGATGCGATCGGAACAGCCTTGAACGAACTGGGCAGGCAAAAGCACTTGAACAAGCCGGAAGGGGCAACCGGAGTAGTGCAGGGGATAGCGTCATCAGTGATTGAACCGAACTACGTAGGCTTTGCCTATTACAAGCAGCTATTGACCGATGGCAGGCTCTGGGGGGCACTGTACAACACGCTGTTTTTTACTGTTGTCTCCGTAGCGATTGAGCTGGTGCTCGGACTCTGGATCGCCCTGCTGATTAACAAACAGTTTGTCGGACGGGGGCTGGTGCGGGCGACAGTCTTGATCCCTTGGGCGATTCCGACGGTCATTTCCGCGATGATGTGGAAGTATTTGTACGACGGGCAAAACGGGATCGTCGCGCACTTGTTGGAAGTGACAGGGCTTGTCCCGGATATGGGCGTCCTCTTGACGACAAAGGCAGGGGCGATGTTCTCCGTCATTTTGGCGGATGTCTGGAAAACGACGCCGTTTATGGCCTTGCTGCTGTTCGCCGGGCTGCAGACGATTCCGAACAGTTTGTACGAAGCGGCTCAGGTGGATGGGGCGAGCAGGTTCCAGCAGTTTTTCCGGATCACGCTGCCGATGCTCAAGCCGACCTTGCTGGTGGCGCTGCTGTTTCGGACGCTCGATGCGTTTCGCGTCTTTGACCTGATTTACGCGCTGACAGGTGGGGGTCCCGCCAATTCCACCGAGACGATCGCCATTTTGGCGTACAAAACGATGTTTGCGCAGATGAGCTTTGGCGAAGGCTCGGCGCTGGCCGTCATCGTCTTCCTGTGCGTAGCGCTGATCTCGATCGGCTACATCAAAATTTTAGGAGCCGATCTGCTTGGCGAAAGCGGCAGAAGGTAAGGGGGGAGAGCGAGCATGCAAAAAAAAGCGGGACCGCTGTTTTACGTCTTTTTAGTCCTTTTCGTCTTTCTTGTGATGTTTCCGTTTATATGGGTACTCATCGCCGCTTTGAAGCCGCCAAGCGAGCTGTTCGGGGAGAGAGCCTTTCAATTCGTCATCCTCGACCCCAGCTTCGATAACTTCGTCCGGGTGTTCACGGAGCGCCCGTTTGCCCGCTACTTGTGGAACTCCACCGTTGTGGCGACGCTGACGACCTTGTATTCGATCACGATCGCCTCCTTCGCCGCATTTGCCATCGCGTGGCTTCCGTTTCGCGGGAAGTCGATCATTCTCGGCGTCGTGCTGGCAGTGTCGATGTTTCCCCAGATTGCGACGATCTCGCCGATTTTTATGTTCATGCAGTCTGTGGGCTTGACGAACAGCTACCTGGGATTGATCATTCCGTACACGACCTTCGCCTTGCCGCTTGCGATCTGGAATTTGACGACCTTCTTCCGCAAGATTCCGATTGATCTCGGCGAGGCAGCCAAGGTGGACGGGGCAACAATCTGGCAGACGATGACAAAGGTGTTTTTCCCGCTGGCGATGCCGGGAGTGTTTACGACGGCGATTCTCGTCTTCATAGCGGCGTGGAACGAGTTTTTGTTTGCGCTGACGCTCAATACGCAGGAAGCCATGAAGACAGTTCCGGTCGGGATCGTCATGTTCCAGGGAATGTTCACCATTCCGTGGGGGGAAATCTCCGCAGCGTCGATCATCGTCACCGTCCCGCTCGTCATCATGGTGCTGATCTTCCAGCGACGCATTATTTCCGGCCTGACCTCCGGCGCAGTCAAAGAATGACGGCAAAATCCGATCGATTCACAAAAGCTTCTCCATCCCTCGGAAAAGCGTTAAACGGGCTGCTACCCCATAGCGGGTGCGGCTTTTTTTGTACAGATTTTTGAACAGATAAAACGGTGCAAGATTCGGCTCCGGCATAAGTGCAACTAATGCTTCGTCAAGCCAGAGACGAAGCCGTGCTTTCTCATTTGGCAAAAGACAACGGGCCCGATCGCTGAAAGAAAGTTCCGATCCGAGGTGCAAAAGAAGGCTGAAAAAACAGCGGAGCTATACCCGCACATGGCTTTGAAACGACTCGACACAAGGGCAGGAGCAAATGAGCAAGTACACCGAAGCCATTGCTTACACACGCTCTGAAACGAGGCTTCCAAGAGTTGCAGAAAAAGCCCGACCGACCACGAACGCTGTCCAGGAAAAAGGGGAAAAGAGCGCAAGGCATTAGGGACACAGCCCAGGCGGAGCGGAGAAAGCGAAACACGCCCGAGCGGCCAACTTGAACAAGCTACTCGAGACAGCTACTTTTGGCCGCCGTTTCGCTTTCGGAGCGCAGCCGGACAGGAAAGCCCCCTTTGCAAGTGTCCCTACTAGCCTGAAGCGCTTTCCCCTTTTTCCGCCCCGGCACAAAAGCCCGAACAGATGAGAAATCAGCGAAGCTTTACCCGCACATGGCTTTGAAACGGCTTGGCACAAGGGCAGGAGCGAAGAAGCACAGTACACCGAAGCCTTCACGAGCAAACCCTTTGAAACAATGCTTCCAAAAAGCCGCAGAAAAAGCCCGACCGACCACGAACGCTGTCCAGGAAAAAGGGGAAAAGAGCGCAAGGCATTAGGGACACAGCCCAGGCGGAGCGGAGAAAGCGAAACACGCCCGAGCGGCCAACTTGAACAAGCTACTCGAGACAGCTACTTTTGGCCGCCGTTTCGCTTTCGGAGCGCAGCCGGACAGGAAAGCCCCCTTTGCAAGTGTCCCTACTAGCCTGAAGCGCTTTCCCCTTTTTCCGCCCCGGCACAAAAGCCCGAACAGAGGAGAACCCAGCGAAGCTTTACCCGCACATGGCTTTGAAACGACTCGACACAAGGGCAGGAGCAAATGAGCAAGTACACCGAAGCCATTGCTTACACACGCTCTGAAACGAGGCTTCCAAGAGTTGCAGAAAAAGCCCGACCGACCACGAACGCTGTCCAGGAAAAAGGGGAAAAGAGCGCAAGGCATTAGGGACACAGCCCAGGCGGAGCGGAGAAAGCGAAACACGCCCGAGCGGCCAACTTGAACAAGCTACTCGAGACAGCTACTTTTGGCCGCCGTTTCGCTTTCGGAGCGCAGCCGGACAGGAAAGCCCCCTTTGCAAGTGTCCCTACTAGCCTGAAGCGCTTTCCCCTTTTTCCGCCCCGGCACAAAAGCCTGAACAGAGGAGAACCCAGCGAAGCTTTACCCGCACATGGCTTTGAAACGGCTTGAAACATAGGCTGCGTAATTGCGGAACAAAGCAATTGCGAACCAGCCTTCGTCCAGCCACCTCTGTCACAATAATGCCAAGTGTTCAAGCGTCTGCATTTTACCGACACTTCTGGTATAATGTCGTGGACAGGTAATAATGAGGAACGAGGAGTTGATATTTCTTGTACAATGCGTTACTAAAAGCGCATGTCGGCAGCTGGGAGGTAGCGTTTATCCTCTTGATCGTCGGATACATCCTGTACCGCGTCGGAAAGGAAAAGGCGGCAAAAGGGCTGCACATGCTGCTCAGGCTGTTGCTCGTCATCATTTTGGTGACAGGGGCCACGATGCTCTTCCAGTTCCACGCAGGCGACGTGTATTACTACATCAAAGGCGCACTCGCCATCGTAGCGTTCGGCCTCATGGAAATGTGCCTGGGGCGTGCCCGCAGACAGGAAGGCAGCATCGGCTTTTTTATCGGGGCAATCGCCGTTATGGTCATTGTCATCATGCTCGGCTACCACAAGTTTGGCTAAAAAAACGTTTTTCTCTGAAGCTTTCGTTCATCGAGGAACTACCTTGCGGGCGAAAGCTTTTTAATTTGGCTGAGAAAGGCTTCAACTGTCTGCCTGATTGCCGATTATAGGAGAAAAGGAGGGATGACACGGCCGTCAATATCAGTAAATCCGTATTCCCGGGCAAGTTCACCCACTTGCAATACCTGCCCGTTTTTCAGGTGCACTTCGCGATCCCCTGCCAGAGCAGACACAGCTCGCCCGACATAATACGGCGATTCCGTGTTTTTCAGATCGTCAACTCCCTGCCAATGCTCTTCATCTGTTTGGAAATGCCGCAATACCAGTTCTGTCCTCATCCAGCCAGGAGAGACCGCCAGCGCCGTAATGTTCGTGTTTTTGAGATCATGAGCGAATCCAAACACAGTGCGGTTAATCGCATTTTTGGCAAGGTCGTAATAGAAAGTTCCCAAATACTTGTTCTGATCCCAAAAGGTCGTGTGTACGATCAAGCCAAAATCAGCTTCCAGCATAAGCGGGATCGCATAGTGGCTTGTCGCGATTTGTGCGCGTATGCCGCTCTGAAACGTAGCATCCCACAGCTTCAGCGGATATTCCCAGAAAGGCTTGGGTTGTAAACCCACTTCCAGGTCATGCAGTCCCCAGACGTTATTCACAAGGATATGGAGACGTCCTTGTTCCTGCCGGATTCTCTCGATCAAAGCCTGTGTTTCCTCATCACGGGTATGATCACAACGACAAGCGTAAGCCTCTCCCCCATGTTTTCTAATCTCCTCGACCGTTTCATCGATACTCCCCGGAAAACCGTGTGTAGCAGCACCACGGATACTTCTTCCGGACACGTAAACGACTGCTCCGGCTTTCCCGAGTTCAACGGCTATTCCTCGCCCTGCGCCCCGGCTTCCTCCGGTTACGAGAGCGACTTTCCCTGCCAATCGCTTCACGTTCATCAACTCCTTTGCAGCTAATTTGCTTCATCATACACCTGCTAATATGTCATCTGCTGTCATGTTGAGGACGAGGAAAATGGAGAGAAGTAAAATGGGAGAAAAAATCCACTTTTCATAAAAAATATGGCGGACTACTCCTTTTTGTGTATAATGACGGTAGAACAGGCTCGAAGTACGACAGAAAAAAGGAGCGATCACGATGGCGGGACGAGAGGAAAATTGGCTGGAGTCGCTGTCGGCTTCTGCTGGCAAGACCAATACATTGCTGCAAATCCAGAGCCTGCTTCCGTCCTTTACGAAGTCCGAGCAGAAGGTGGCGAGAATCGTGCTGACTCAGACGGAGAGCGTCATTTACTCCTCTGTCATCGATCTGGCGGAAAAGGCGGAAGTGGGCGAGACGACGGTTCTTCGGTTTTGCCGGAAAATCGGGTTTCGCGGCTACCAGGAATTCAAGCTGGCGCTGGCCCAGGAGCTGGTGAATCCGGTGAAAAACCTGCACGGCGAGGTAGGAGAGGGTGACTCGCTTGCAGTCATTGCGGAAAAAGTGACGGCGACCAATCGCCAGTCCATTGAAGATACAAACGCGCTGTTCGATCTGGAGCAGCTGGAGCGCTGCGTCGAGCTGCTGCACGAGGCGGGCACGATCCACTTTTACGGCGTAGGGTCATCAGCGGTGACGGCGCAGGACGCCAAGTACACCTGTCTGCGGATCGGCCTGCGGGTAGACGCCTTTACGGAGTCGCATCTGCAGGCGATGGCAGCGGCGACATTGGGGCCGGGAGATGTGGCGGTCGGCTTGTCCGTCTCCGGGAGCACCAAGGACACGATCGACTCGCTCAAGGTGGCGAAGGAGGCGGGAGCGACCGTGGTCTGCATCACGCATTACCGCAGATCGCCGATTACGAACGTCGCGGACATTACGCTGCTGACGGCTGCCCAGGAAGGTCCTTTGCAAGGGGGATCGCTGGCCGCAAAAATGGCGCAGCTCCACGTGCTCGACGTCATCTGCACGGCGCTTGCGTTGCGCAACAAGGAAAAGGCGTTGCTGTACAAGGAGCGGACAGCCAAGGCGGTTCTCGAGCGAAAATATTAACAGGAGGGAGACGAGTCATGAGGCTTGTCATCGCAAAAGATTACGACGACATGAGCAAGAAAGCGGCGCGGCTGATCGCAGACGAAGTCGCCCGCCATCCGTCAGTCGTTTTGGGACTTGCGACAGGCGGCACTCCGGTCGGGATGTACCGGGAGCTGGTTGCCTTGAATCAAAAGGAAGGCATCGATTTTTCCCGGGCGACCAGCTTCAATCTGGACGAATACGTCGGACTGTCCGGCCAGCATCCGCAGAGCTACCGGGCGTATATGCAGGAAAATTTGTTTGCCCACATTAACTTGCCAGCCGACAGGGCGAACATTCCCCGCGGGGACGCAGCCGATCTGGCAGAGGAATGCAGACGGTACGAGCAGGCGATCGCGGCGGCAGGCGGCATCGATGTGCAGGTGCTGGGGATCGGGAACAATGGCCATATCGGCTTCAACGAGCCAGGCTCTGCCCGGGACACGGCCACCCGCGTCGTCCGGCTCGCGGACAGCACCATCGAGGCCAACGCCCGTTATTTTCCGACCATCGCGGAAGTGCCGACCCATGCGGTCTCCATGGGCATTCAGACGATTCTCGGCGCGAAGAAAATCATTTTGCTGGCGAGCGGAAAAGCGAAGGCCGTGGCCCTGCAGCGCATGCTGGAGGGGGAGATGACGGAAGATGTCCCGGCTTCCTTGCTGCAGCAGCATCCCGATGTGACCGTCATCGCAGACGAAGAGGCTGCCTCGCTGCTCTCCGGGAAGACACGGGGCTGAACCGGCTTAAAAAGCAGCGCTTGTTCACCAATCTGTTCCGAATATCGGCATCTCCCTTATGCTATACTGGGAATGTTGCAATCGGGATCACCAGATTTTTCAAAGGAGCTGATTTACAGATGAGCGCGAACGAAGCGTTGCTCACATTAGAAGGTTGGTATACGTACCACAATTTCCGCACGATCAACTGGGAAAAATGGAAAGCGGCATCCGAACAGGAGCGCCAGGCTGCGCTGGACGAGCTGAACGCCCTGATCCGCACGTGGGAAGCGAACGAAGGAGAGAACCAGGGCAGCACTGCGGTTTACTCCATTCTGGGTCACAAGGCAGACCTCGTGTTCATGTTCCTGCGCCCCACCATGCAAGAGCTGGATGAAATCAAGACGGCGTTTAACAAAACCCGTTTTGCTGCCTATACACAAGCTCCGTACTCCTACGTGTCTGTCGTGGAACTGAGCAACTACGTCAACAATCCGGGCGAGGACCCGAAAGCGAATCCGCATGTACGCGAACGCCTCTATCCGATCCTGCCGAAATGGCAGCACATCTGCTTCTATCCGATGAACAAGAAGCGCGACCTGCAGGACAACTGGTACATGCTGACCATGCAGGAGCGTCAGGAAATGATGCGCTCGCACGGGATGATCGGCCGCAAGTACGCAGGTAAAGTGAAACAAATCATTGGCGGCTCCATCGGTTTCGACGACTGGGAGTGGGGCGTTACCCTGTTTGCCAACGATCCGCTGGAGTTCAAGCACATCGTCTACGAAATGCGTTTTGACGAAGTGAGCGCGCGCTTCGGCGAATTCGGCAACTTCCTCGTAGGAAACGTGCTGAATGTCGAGTCGCTCGGAAAAATGCTCGAAGTATAAACCATTTTAAGAAGATCTGTCCGCGAAAAGGGAAGCGGGCAGATTTTTTTATCCAATGAACTACTAATAAATAGCTCTTCACCGTAAAACGTGCTTGATCTCCCTCTATCGCAGTTTTTCGTAGTTATGTAGCCGGTTTACACTCCAGTCTAATGCGAATCTTGAATCTCTCTAGATTGCGGTAGCCGTA
>NZ_JBHUJW010000004.1:0-121645 GCF_042683565.1 Brevibacillus sp. GCM10020057 | reverse complement strand
AAGCATGCAGATCCAGTTTTGAAGGTGCGAATCCTTCATTATTCCTCGGTAGCTCAGTTGGTAGAGCAATCGGCTGTTAACCGATCGGTCGGCGGTTCGAGTCCGTCCCGAGGAGCCATATACGGAGAGTTACCCAAGAGGCCGAAGGGGACGGTTTGCTAAACCGTTAGTATGCGCAAGCGTAGCGAGGGTTCGAATCCCTCACTCTCCGCCATATGTTTTTTAAGCTCATAGAATTTTGGCGGTGTAGCTCAGCTGGTTAGAGCGTTCGGTTCATACCCGAAAGGTCGGGGGTTCGATTCCCTCCGCCGCTACCAACCTGAGTTGCGGTCGTGGTGGAATTGGCAGACACACCATCTTGAGGGGGTGGCGGGGCGACCCGTGCGAGTTCGAGTCTCGCCGACCGCACCATATTGAATAACATGTCTTGGCCCGTTGGTGAAGCGGTTTAACACAGCAGCCTTTCACGCTGTCATACAGGGGTTCGAATCCCCTACGGGTCACCATGATGGAGGCTTAGCTCAGCTGGGAGAGCATCTGCCTTACAAGCAGAGGGTCGGCGGTTCGATCCCGTCAGCCTCCACCACTTTATTGTACGACGAAAAATGCAGCGTCTTGTTGCGACGTCGACATTCGACCGTGTAAGGTCACTCGTCGCGGGATGGAGCAGCTCGGTAGCTCGTCGGGCTCATAACCCGAAGGTCGCAGGTTCAAATCCTGCTCCCGCAACCAAATTTTCCTTTTTGTAATGCCTGGATTCCATAACGGGGCTACATATAATGGGAAGAACTTGCAGGAAGAAACGAAACCTGCTTTGCAAGTGGAGCTGTGGTGAAGTTGGAGTTCACGCCGGTCTGTCACACCGGAGGTCGCGGGTTCGAGTCCCGTCAGCTCCGCCATTTCTAAAGTAGTACGGGCCTCTCACCCGTTAATAGCTTTACTTTGGACGGGAATCAGAGAGGAAAAAATGGCAATGAATAAAGCATAAACTATGGCTCGGTAGCTCAGTCGGTAGAGCAGAGGACTGAAAATCCTCGTGTCGGCGGTTCGATTCCGTCCCGAGCCACCACTTTTGTAGCGTGCCGGTATAGCTCAATTGGTAGAGCACCTGACTTGTAATCAGGGGGTTGTGGGTTCAAGTCCTATTGCCGGCACCACTCTTGTTGGGGTATAGCCAAGCGGTAAGGCAACGGACTTTGACTCCGTCATTCCTAGGTTCAAATCCTAGTACCCCAGCCATTGTGAGCCATTAGCTCAGTTGGTAGAGCATCTGACTTTTAATCAGAGGGTCGAAGGTTCGAGTCCTTCATGGCTCACCAGTCTTTTCAACCGAATATGATGGAAGTAGCACGGTAGAGATATCGTCGCCTTTTCTGTTTTATGTACCGTGCGGGTGTGGCGGAATGGCAGACGCACCAGATTTAGGTTCTGGCGGGCAACCGTGGGGGTTCAAGTCCCTTCACCCGCACCATGATGGAACAGAGAGGGTTTGCAGCCAGAGTAGCCCTTTAATATTGGCCATGCGGACGTAGCTCAATTGGTAGAGCGTCGCCTTGCCAAGGCGAAGGTCGCGGGTTCGAGACCCGTCGTCCGCTCCATAATGCAACTTTGCTTCATCATACGTGTGCCCTTAGCTCAGCTGGATAGAGCGTTTGACTACGAATCAAAAGGTCGGGAGTTCGAATCTCTCAGGGCACGCCATTCTTTCATAAGAAATCAAAGAGTAGGAAAACCTCCTACTCTTTTTTGTACAGGTTTGCCTTTTTTGTACGTGTAGGATAAGTGATGCCGTTACGATCAGCTATGTTTTTTGGGGGCTATGCCTTTTTCTGAGGCTATGCGTTTTTCAGATCGCATGAAGGTTGGATCAGCAATGTTTTTTGGCAAACCTTTTTCAGGAACAAGGAAGGACAAAGAAAGAACAGACCCCCTCGATTCCTCTGACAGATCTGGCTACCTAATTTCGTGAGCGTCTAATTTTACAAATTTTAAGTATTTTTTCCTTGTAACTACCAATCGCATCTATTACTTTAGGAGTAAGATGCACTACAAAGGGGAAGCAGCATCAAGGAGTAAGAAGCACCAAAGGCAAGGAGTAAGAGGCATCAAAGTGTAAGAAGTAGCAAAAAGCACCAAAGTGCAAGAAGAAGCATCAAAGTATAAGAAGTAGCAAGAAACACCAGAGTGCAAGAAACATCTAAATATTAGGAAGTAGCAAAAAAACACCAAAGCGCAAGATACATCAAAGTATTAGAAGGCGCAAAAAGTGCAAGAAGTAGCCAGCATCCAATAGCATCAGAGAGCAAGAGGCACCAAAAGGCAAGGTGCTCACAGTCCCATCATACAGAGGTTCAAAGCGCGTAGGAGTGGCTGTTACAAACCTGATTAAAGAATCCAATGAAACAGGAGTTGTATCAACATGAACCCAATCAAAGTGGAAAATACGCATCCTGCTGTAGCCAAGCTCATTGACAATATACAAAAAGTATTGATTGGCAAGCGTTCGGTGATTGAATTGATGGTGTCTGCCGTTTTGGCGAATGGACACGTGCTCTTGGAGGATGTGCCTGGAGTTGGGAAGACCATGCTCGTACGTGCATTGGCCAAATCGATTGGCGGAGAATTCAAGCGGATTCAGTTTACGCCTGACCTGCTGCCGACGGATGTCACCGGGGTAGCGATCTTCAACCAAAAGAGTCTGGAGTTTGAATTTCGGAAAGGTCCGTTGTTTGCCAACGTCATTTTGGCGGATGAGATCAACCGGACGTCGCCGAAGACGCAGTCGTCCTTGCTGGAGGCGATGGAAGAGCGGTCGGTCACGGTTGACGGAGTGACGTATCGGCTGGCGGACCCGTTCTTCGTCATGGCGACGCAAAACCCGTTGGAGTACGAGGGGACATTCCCGTTGCCGGAAGCACAGCTGGACCGTTTTCTCATGCAACTGAGCCTGGGATACCCGAGCGTAGAAGAAGAAGTGCGCATGCTTACCCGCTTCTCGGAGGAGAAGCCGCTGGACCAGCTGGAAGCAGTGCTGACCGTGGAGGAACTGCAGCAGCTGCAAAAGCAGGTAGCGGCAGTCCGCGTGTCGGACGGGGTGAAAGAGTACATCGTGCGGCTGTGTCACCGGACGCGTGACCACCATCACATTTACCTGGGGGTGAGTCCGCGCGGTGCTCTCGCACTGTATCGGGCTGCGCAGGCGCTCGCCTTTGTCCGCGGACGGGATTACGTCATTCCGGACGACGTGAAAGAGCTGGTGCCGGTCACCTTTGCTCACCGGATGATCGTGAAGCCGGAAGCGCGTCTGGAAGGAGCGACCGTTGATCGGGTGCTGACGGTGATCTTGTCGGAAACCCGTGTGCCGGTCAGCTGAGGCGGTGACTGCGGATGAGACAACAACGATGGGGCAAAGTCAAAGTAATCGGGCTCGTTTTGCTCACATACGTATTCGCCAAATTTCAGGGCGGGTTCGCGAGCTGGTTTTTGTTCTATTGCAGCCTGGTCTTTCTAGTCTATGAAGCGCTCGCGTACGCGCTTTTGTTTTCGACTCTGGAAGTCGTTCGCCTGGTCGACCGCAACCGGCTGCGGGACGGGGATGACGTCATCGTGACGATCCGGCTGCGGCGCCGCATCTGGTTTCCGCTGGGCTGGAACATGGTGATGGAGCCGCTGCCAGACAGGCTGGCAGGCGTGTACGAGCCGCATCGCCAGCTGATTTTTCCCTGGTTCAAGCGCGAAGTCGAGTTTCGCTACGTCATCCCGAATTTGCCGCGCGGGTATTATCGCCTGGGGGATTGCGTCGTGAGCGGAGGGGACTTTTTCGGCTTTATGGAAAGGCGGAAAGCTTTCGCCCTCTCCGATGAATTTCTTGTCTATCCTTCGCTTCAGAAGGTGGAGCGCTGGGTTTTGGGAGACGGCAGCTTCAGCGGGAATGTGCACGTGTCTCACCGCCGTTCCGACGATGTGGCGGCCGTGCGCGGTGTGAGGGAATACCAGCGCGGCGACCGGCTCAGCCAGATTCATTGGCGGGCAACGGCGAGAGGGACGGGGCTGAAAACGAAGGAGTTCGAGCATCAGGCGATGAATCAGGCGATGTTTTTTCTGGATGTGGAAAAAGCCAGCTACCAGAAGCTGCCCGATTCTTTGTTTGAGACGGCGGTCAAGCTGACGGCCAGCCTGATTGCCTGCGCCAACCGCAATCAGTACCATTACGGACTCGTCTATAAACAAGCCGAACGGGTCTCCATCGCGCCAGGGCTGTCGCACGGACACTTTTTGACGGTGTTTGACCAGCTGGCCCGCGTCATGCCGCAGGGCACCGACTCCTTTGCGCGGGTCGTGGGACGGGAGGCTTTGGAACAACCGCCAGGCGTGACGCTTATCGTCGTGACGCCGAGCGTGCAAAAGGAGCTGCTGGGACGTTTGATCGCCCTGGCGCAAAAGGGCAGAAGGCTGCAGCTGTTCCTGGTATACGCAGAGCCTGTGCTTTCACCGGAACAAAAAAAGGCTTTGCAGCTGCTTTCGACCGTGAAAGTCTCCTGTACCTCGATTCATATCGATGACAGGGAATGGAAACGAATAGGGGGTGCGTAGGCCATGATGAGCATTTTGAAACGTCCGACGCTGCTGGAGTGGATCTCGGCCCTGCTGTTGTTCCTGATGCTGCGCGAGTGGCTGCTGCCCTTGCAAGAGCTGACGGATACGGGAGTTCTCTGGCCCTTCCTCACGATTGCGGCGGGCGTCCTGGTCATGGACACCCTCGTGCCGTATCGATGGCTGACGCTGCCTGTCAAGCTGCTGGGACTCCTTTTTCTTTTGCACAGCACATTGTTCGACTACCCGCTGTTTGATACGGAGTGGCTCAAGGCGTTGTACGGGCAAATTTTGCGGGACATCCCGCTTGCCCTCCATCAGGATTGGGCTTCGATGTCGCCGGTCTCCCGCAACGCGATGTTCGACCTGGTTCTCATCGTCCTCATGTCGATGATTACGTATCTCGTGCTGGAGCAGCGGCAAGGGCTGTGGTTTGTCGTCTTGACCGAGGTGTATCTGGCTGTCCTCGATACGTTCCTGCCGTACGAAGGAGACGGCGGGATTGTCCGGACCTTGATTTGCGGCTTTTTGCTGCTGGCGGTCAGCCATTTGACCAGCATGACCAGACATGCCAAGCTGGCGGGGAACCGGAGTTGGCTCATGCTGCGGTCCCTCCTCGCGCCGATTGTGGTCATCGGCGTGAGTGTAGGGATTGCCTATACCGCGCCGAAAATGGACGCCAGCTGGCCTGATCCGATCTCCTACTTTACAGGGAAAGAGCAGAGCGGTACAGTCAGCGCCATGAAAAAAGTAGGCTATGACAACAACGATGAGCGGCTCGGCGGTCCTTTTTTGCAGGATGATACGCTCGTGTTCGTGGGCAAGACCAACGAAGAGGCCTACTGGCGCGGCGATGCCAAAGATCTGTACACAGGGGTCGGATGGGAAAAGGGAATCCGCGAATACGAGTCGATCCTCGACCCGGAGAATTACGAATGGAAGGATCAACTGTTTACGGGCTTTGAGACGAAGAAGGTCGAGGCCACGCTCGATTTCAAAGGCCCGCAGCAGTTCGCCACCGTTTTTTACCCGGGACAGCTCAGCAAAGTGAGCAATTACCGCCCGCCGAATGCGACGGTCGTCTACGACAAGATGAACCAGCAGCTGGAAGTGCGGGCAGGCCAGATCAAGCTGCTGCCGACCTCGAAGGAGGACAATCAGCCGCAGATGGGACCCAATACGCTTTTGCTCAAGCTCAATCAGTACCAGGTCGAGGCGGAGGTGCCGATCGTCAGCGAAAAGGCCGTGACCGAAGCCGGTACGCAATACCCGGGCGAGATCCGTCAGCATTATCTGCAACTGCCGACCACGCTGCCGCCGCGCGTCAAGGAGCTGGCGCAATCGATCACCAAGGACGCGAAAACGCCGTACGAAAAAGTGCGCGCAATCGAGAATTACTTGCGCTCCAGCGGAAAATATAAGTATGAAACCAAAGATGTTCCGGTCCCGAAAGAAGGGCAGGACTTCGTCGATCACTTCCTGTTTGACAGCTATCGCGGCTACTGCGACCATTTTTCCACCGCCATGGCCGTCATGCTTCGGTCGATCGACATCCCGACGAGATGGGTAAAAGGCTTTGCGCCGGGCGAGCGTGTCGGGACAGACGAGCAAGGAAATCAAATCATGGAAGTGCGCAACAGGGACGCCCATTCCTGGGTAGAGGTATACTTCCCCAAATACGGATGGGTTCCGTTTGAGGCGACCAGCACGTTCATGTCTCCGGTCCGTTTCAAATACGACCTGCAAACGGCGCAGCCGCAAGTTCCGCTTCCATTGCCAGACATGGAAAACGCGTCGACGCGGGACCGCGGAGACGGACGTCTCAATGAGTTGGAGGAAGGCGACTCGACATCCGGAGGCGGCTTCTCGATTCCTTGGCAGGTAAATGTGGGTATTGTCCTGCTGTTGGTGATCGCAGGCTGTGTGGCATGGAGACGCAGGCAGGAGATCAATGTCTGGTGGCTGCGCAGGCAAATGAAGGGCGAGCGCAGCACCCAGTACGATGTGCGCTACAAGCTGCTGATGCGCATGATGGAGAGTGTCTACACGCGCCGCCGCGAAGGCGAGACGCTGCGGGAGTACGTGGGAAGAATCACGATTCCCGGCGACAAGCGGCAGGATCTGCGCTATTTGACGGAACTGTACGAGCGTGTCGTGTACGGCTGCCGGAGCATGGAGCAAAAGGCGCGTACGGTCGCGGAGCAATTGATGGAACGATTAATCCGTCAACTGAAGCCTTGAACAAAGGTCTTTCATCTGCTAGAATGACGATCAATGAGTCTCGTATAATCATCAGGAATATGGCCTGAAAGTTTCTACCGCTCAACCGTAAATTGGGCGACTACGAGGAGAGCATTTCGGATTTTTGTACATGCAACCGCACAAGTGTACACAAGCTGGGACGCTGCCTCCGTATCAATCGTCGGAGGTGGGGGTCCCGGTTTTTTTGCAAATATGCGACAATTGCGTGTGGCGTATCCGAGAGAAGCGGAACTTGATGGAAACGAGAGCCCGGCAGCGACATCGGCTGGAGCTTGCAAGTCCTGTGCTTTCAGGAGAAGGGGGATAAGATGGACAAGTCATTGGAAATGGTCGTCGTACTGGATTTCGGAGGCCAGTACAATCAACTGATCGCGCGTCGTGTTCGTGATCTGGGGGTTTACAGCGAACTGCTGCCCTACAATACGCCTGTGGAAAAAATCAAGGCGCTGAATCCGAAGGGGATTATTTTCTCGGGCGGGCCTGCCAGCGTGTACGAAGAAGGGGCACCGAAAGTAGATCCGGCTGTCTTTGATCTGGGTGTGCCGGTGTTGGGGATCTGCTACGGCATGCAGCTGATGAGCCATATGCTCGAAGGGAAAGTGGAGCGCGCAGGCAAGCGCGAGTACGGAAAAGCAGAGCTGCGCCTGCAGCAAGCGCACAGCCTGTACGAGAAATGGGATGCAAACGAAATCGTCTGGATGAGCCACTCGGATAAAGTCGTGGAGCTGCCGGCCGGATTCCGTGTCGATGCTGTGTCTGACAGCTGTCCGGTAGCGGCGATCAGCAATCCGGAACGCAAGCTGTACGGGGTTCAATTCCATCCGGAAGTGCGCCACACCGTTAAAGGGACCGAGTTTATCGCCAACTTCCTGTTCAACATTTGCGGCTGCGAAGCGACCTGGAGCATGACGTCTTTCATCGAAGACGAAGTGGTCCGGATTCGGGAAACGGTAGGGAACAAACAAGTGCTGTGCGCGCTGAGCGGCGGGGTGGATTCCTCCGTCGTGGCAGCCTTGATCCACAAAGCAATCGGGGATCAGCTCACGTGCATGTTCGTCGACCACGGCCTGCTGCGCAAGGGCGAGGCAGAGAGCGTCATGGAGACGTTCGGCAACAAGTTCCAGATGAAAGTGATCAAGATCGATGCACGCGAGCGTTTCCTGAGCAAGCTCAAAGGCGTGTCCGATCCGGAGCAAAAACGGAAAATCATCGGCAACGAGTTCATCTACGTGTTTGACGAGGAAGCAGCCAAGCTGACGGACATGGACTTCCTGGCACAAGGGACGTTGTATACGGATATTGTGGAGAGCGGTACGGCGACAGCTCATACGATCAAATCTCACCACAATGTGGGCGGACTGCCGAAAGACATGAAGTTCCAGCTGATCGAGCCGCTGAAAGCATTGTTCAAAGACGAAGTGCGCAAGCTGGGCACTGAGCTGGGCCTGCCGGATGAAATCGTATGGCGCCAGCCTTTCCCAGGTCCTGGATTGGGCATTCGCGTTTTGGGCGAGGTTACCGAAGAAAAGCTGCACATCGTTCGGGAATCGGATGCGATCTTGCGTGAGGAAATCGCCAAAGCCGGTCTTGACCGCGACATCTGGCAATACTTCACTGCACTGCCGAACATGACGACTGTCGGGGTCATGGGGGACGTGCGCACCTATTCCTACACCGTAGGGATTCGCGCCGTAACCTCGATTGACGGGATGACGGCAGACTGGGCGCGCATTCCTTGGGACGTGCTCGAGAAAATTTCCACCCGGATCGTAAACGAAGTCGAAAACGTCAACCGCATCGTTTACGACGTGACTTCCAAGCCGCCGGCAACGATCGAGTGGGAATAGGGCAGGTTCGCGCGGGAACAGAGCGGCAAAAAACGAAAATTGCGTGCGCAAATAGAACAAATCATTAAATTCCGGATGTTATACTGTAGTTAAAAATTAATGTTCGTATTTTCGTTGACATTCCATATGTCACCTGATACACTTCTGAATGTGAACAGGTAATGTAAGAAGGTTCGTATATTCTTGAGAATATGGCTCAAGAGTTTCTACGAGGTCACCGTGAACGACCTGGCTACGAACAAAATGTCAACGGGATGCGTTAATGTTATTATTATCGAAATTGTTCCCGGAATGTTTTGTAAAGGCCAGGCGTGTAGAGGTACGCCTCGGCCTTTTTTGTTGCCATAACGACATTTTGGGGGGAAATATCGGTGCGCAAGTATTTCGAGTTTGACAAACTAGGCACCAACTACCGACGCGAAATCATCGCGGGGATTACCACATTTTTGGCAATGGCGTACATTTTGGCTGTGAATCCGTTCATGCTCAGCGGTGCTGATCTGCCGCCGGATCTGAAAGCAAACTATCCTGAATTCGGTGCGGTATTTACCGCGACCGGGCTGGCTGCAGCGATCGGAACTTTGCTGATGGCCTTCATCGGTCGTTTGCCGATTGCTCAGGCGCCGGGAATGGGCTTGAACGCGTTTTTTACCTATACGGTTGTGCTGACCATGCAAATTCCTTGGCAGCAAGCACTGGCAGGTGTTTTTCTCTCGTGTACGATTTTCCTCATCCTGTCCCTGACAGGTGTACGTGAGGCGATTATCAATGCGATTCCGAAGGGTTTGAAATTCGCGGTATCCGCAGGTATCGGCCTGTTTATCGCCTTTATCGGGCTGAAGAACGCAGGGATTGTCGTAGCGAACGACGCGACTTTTGTAGCACTGGGTCATTTTACTTTTTATCATGAAGGCATGAAGCCAGAAGAAATTTTGGCTGCAAAAAATGCACTGCTCGCTGTATTTGGTCTGATTGTGACTGTTGTCCTGATGGTCCGCAAAGTAAACGCGGCGATTTTCATCGGGATGGTCGTAACGGCAGTGGTCGGGATGATTTTCGGACTGGTCAGTCTGCCAGACAAAGTCGTCTCCGCTCCGCCGAGCCTGGCTCCGACATTCGGCGCCGCGTTCCAATACCTTGGTGACTTTTCCGCTCTCTTTAGCGTGAAGATGCTGATTGTGGTACTGACCTTCCTGTTCGTAGACTTCTTCGATGCGACAGGTACACTGCTGGGTGTTGCCAGCCAGGCAGGACTGCTGAAAGACGGCAAGCTCCCTCGTCCGGGCAGCGCGTTCTCGTCCGATGCGATCGCAGGGATGGCGGGTGCCATTCTCGGTACGTCCACCACGACTGCTTACATCGAGTCGACAGCAGGTGTTGCGGCAGGCGGACGCTCCGGCTTTTCGGCGCTGGTCACGGGTGTTCTGTTCATCCTGGCGCTGTTCTTCTCGCCGATTCTGGCGATCGTGACACCGGCTGTTACCGCTCCGGCTTTGATTATCGTAGGGGTGCTGATGGCGTCCCATATCACGCAGGTGGCATGGAATGAGCTGGACGAAGCGTTCCCGGCATTCCTGACGATCCTGATGATGCCGCTGACGTACAGCATCGCAACGGGTCTTGCTTCCGGCTTTATCGTGTACCCGATCGTGAAAGTGATGAAAGGGAAAGCGCGCGAGGTGCATCCGGCTATGTACGTGTTGTTCTTCGTCTTCCTGGCTTACTTCATCTGGCTGCGCGAGTAGAAATGAGTAAAATGACGGCTTCCTTCTGTATGAGGGAAGCCGTTTTTGATTGCTCGGACAGGCGTGGCGAGCATCGCGCATTCCTTCAACAGGTAGTCTTTTATTTCCTGTTCCGGTACGATAGGAGAAAAGGGGGAGTCGGCATGAAAAACTGGCTGGCCGTGCTGGGTATTGCCTTTTTGGCCTGGTCCCTCGCGATTCCGGCGGCTGCCGATGAGCAAAAGCAGCCGCTGTCTCGGGAGACGCTGTACAAAGCCGATGTGCGCATCGATCCGCAGAAGCGGCAGGTTGCGGGCAGTGTGGAGATTCGCTTCTGGCCCAAGGATGCAGAGAGAGCGTATGTGCATCTGTATCCGCTCGCGTTCACGGAGGAGCACAAAAGCGTTCTGTGGGACGAACTTTTAGGCAAAGATGTGGAACCGGGAACGTATGATAATACCAGAATCGCGGTCGAGGGGAAGCAGGCAGCGGCAAAACGGATCGGCGACGTGATCGAAGTGCCGCTCGCCCAGACGGAAGGGATGCCAGCAGGCGAGACGGAGCCGGTACGCCTGCAGCTGGATTTTTCGATGACCCTCCCCCGCAATGACGGCAGAATGTCTTACGATGACCACGCCATGTGGCTGGGCAACTGGCTGCCGATTCTCGCGGTGCGGGACCAGCAGGGGTGGCATCTCGATCCGTATGAGCCGATCGGGGACCCTTTTTTCAGTGAAACGGCAAACTACGAGGTGAACGTCACGCTGCCAGATTCGTATCAGCTGGCCAGTACGGCGACCGACCATGCAGCCATCGTCGACAGTACGGTGCACGGGCAAAAGACGTATCGCCTGCAGGCCGGAAATGTCCGTGACTTTGCCCTGGTCGTGATGGACGCCACCTATCATGTGCTGGAGACAAAGGCAGGCAATACCGTAGTCAGGACGTGGTACCGGGAAAAGGACTCTCTGGATCAGGCGAAGGGCAATCACCTCGCCGCTGTCCAGTCCCTCCGCTATTTCGGCAGCCAGTTCGGGACGTATCCGTACACGGAATACGATGTCGTCCGCACTGGAGGGAGCATCAACGGCATGGAATACCCGTCCATCGTGTTTCTGGACGGCCGCCACTTCCAGCCAGGGGGTGGAAGCTACGGAGTCGTTACGACCGTACACGAGACGGCGCATCAGTGGTTCTATTCGCTGGTCGGCAACAATCAGGTCGATGACGCCTGGCTGGATGAAGGCTTTGCGGAATACGCGACGCTCGCCTTTTTGGCGGAGAGCTACCCTGATCTGGCAGAAAGTCGCGTCCTGCTTCGCCAAAAGCGCGGTATGGACACGCAGGAGTACGTCCAGGAGCACTTGCGGCCGTGGCAGGCGCTGCACGCGTTTCCGGACAATCAGAGCTACAGCGATCTCGTCTACTCGCGGACTTCGGCGATGCTGTGGGCGCTGCGGGAAGCGTGGGGCGAGGAGCGCCTGCACGATGCGCTGCGGCAGTATGTAAGCACCAATCGCTATGGCATCGCCAGCGGTTCTGCCTGGAAAGCGCTCCTGGCGGATACGGCCGGGGAGGATGCGGGAGCGTTTCTCGATTACTGGATCAATCTGGATGTGACGAAGAAGGAAGAGGCGGCGGCATGGCTGGAGCGGCAGCGTTTCTGGCGGAGCCGCAGCGGACAAAGGACGGAAGAAATGGCAGAGAAGTAACCTGAAGGCAGGGGATCGCCAATGCGGCGAAGAGGGTGGACCTGCAGCCTGTTGATTGCAGGGGTGTTGATCGTTGTTCTGTGGGCAAAAGCATGGGCGAGGCAGATGGGGACGGACGAGGCAGAGACGCTGCTGCCTGGTCAAATCCCTGTCGCCGCTTCGTATCGCGCGGATGTGCGGGTGGATATGAAGGCCCACACAGTGACGGGCGTGTTAGCCGTCCGTTTTGTTTCCCAGGATGACAAGGCGTATTTTCATGTATACCCGAACGTTTTTCAGGCCAAATCCGATTTGCGCGGAGCAAACTGGGAGCACATCCTTGGGAAGCAGCGGGAGCCGGGGGGCGTGCATATTTCGGAGGTGCGCGTCGACGGGCAAAGCGTGCCGGTGCGGCTTATGGGGAGCGAAGATACGCTCTTGCAGGTGCCGCTGACCGGCAAGATGGCGGGGCAACTTGCGGAAGTGCAAATGCGTTTTGCCCTGCAGGTTCCCTATAACAATGGCAGGCTGTCTTACAACGATCACGCCATGTGGCTGGGCAACTGGCTCCCGATCCTGGCAGTCAAGGACAAAGACGGCTGGAGGCTGGACCCGTACACCGCGGTCGGCGATCCTTTTTACAGCGAGATGGCGAACTATCATCTGCGCGTCCAACTGGAGGACGGCTACCAGCTCGCGTCGAGCGGAATCGAGAGCGTCGCCGCGGTGACCCAGACCCGTCCGAAGCGGCAGACCATCTATGAGATCGACGCCTGGAATGTTCGGGATTTTGCTCTCGTCATCATGGACGACTCGTATCGCCAGCAGACGGGGACAGTCGGGGATGTCGTGGTCCGCACCTGGTCGCAGGAGGGCGACGATCCGGCAGCCGCAAGCCGTTTGCATCAGGCGGCGATGCAGTCGCTCCAGTATTATGGCAGGCAATTTGGGCGGTATCCGTATAAGGAGTACGACGTGGTCAAGACTGGCGGCTTTTTCGGAGGGATGGAGTACCCGAGCATCGTCTTTATCCAGGACGAATGCTTCAGCAGAAGCGATGCGGTGGCAGAGGCGATCGTCGCCCACGAGACGGCTCACCAGTGGTTTTACGGGCTGGTGGGCAACGACGAGGTGCGCGAGGCGTGGCTGGACGAGAGCTTGACCGACTACGCGGCCATGGCCTATTTGCACAGCGTCGATCCAGAGCGTGCCAAAAGCTATATCAATCTGCGCCTTGGGCAGGCAGAGGCGGCGCAGGTGTACGCGGGGCGCGGACTTGCGGTTTGGCAGTCCCTGGATCAATTTCCGAACTGGAAAAGCTATGCAGAACTTGTCTACGGACGCGGCGCCGCCATGTGGTGGACGCTCCGGGAGGCGTGGGGAAGCGAGCGGCTGCATGACCTGCTGCGCAAGTACGTGCAGGAAAACCAGTACAGCCAGGCGAACGGACAGGACGTCCTCGCGCTGCTTTCCCAGGCGGCAAGGGCGGATGCCACTCCTTTTCTCGACTATTGGCTGAAGCTCAGGCTGGATCAGGCAGAGGCGGCTGAAGCGTGGGTGAAGAAAGGTAAACACGAATAATGGCATTAATCTCTTTTCAAAATGTTCGGATGCGAGGTTGACAGGCAAACTTTCTCCCTGCTACACTGGAGTAGTTGAAAGAAATGAGTGCAAATAGCCCAGGCGATGAGTACGGCCGTGCATGCCGTTAGTCGGTTGGGCTTTCTGATGATACTGACGTAGGGGGCGAAGGTGCCATGTCCAAACCGTTGGCAGGCGTCATAATGGGCAGCACGTCTGATTGGGAAACGATGAAGGAAGCGTGCGCGATCCTGGACGAGCTGCAAGTGCCGTATGAAAAGAAAGTGGTGTCTGCACACCGCACACCCGATTTGATGTTCGAGTACGCAGAGAGCGCGAAAAGCCGCGGCCTGGAAGTCATCATTGCCGGAGCGGGCGGGGCTGCTCACCTGCCGGGAATGGTGGCTGCCAAAACCGAGCTGCCTGTCATCGGCGTGCCGGTGAAGTCGTCCAACCTGAACGGACTGGATTCCTTGCTGTCCATCGTGCAAATGCCAGGCGGTGTGCCGGTGGCGACGGTGGCGATCGGCAAGGCAGGCGCGATCAACGCCGGGCTGCTGGCTGCGCAGATTCTGGGGATCAAATATCCGGACATTCAGGAGCGCTTCGTCGCAAGGCGGGATGCAGTCCGCAACAAAGTGCTGGAGGCAAGTGAACTGCAATGACAAACACAACGGACAAGCAGATCAAACCGGGGTCGACCATCGGCATACTGGGCGGCGGTCAGCTGGGACGGATGATCGCCCTCGCTGGACGAGCCATGGGCTATCGCTTCGTGACCATGGACCCGACGGAGGATGCGCCGTGCGGACAGGCGGCGGACCGTCAGATCGTGGCCCATTACGACGATGTGGAAGCGGCCATGGAGCTGGCAGCGCTCAGTGACGTCATTTCCTACGAATTTGAAAATGTGGACGCAAAAGTTGCGGAAGTGCTGGAGAGCCGGGCGTACGTGCCGCAGGGCAGCCGTTTGCTGCGCATCACGCAAAACCGTATCCGGGAAAAGACCGCGATCCGCGACATCGGCATTCCGGTCGCTCCCTTCCGCGTCGTGGCGAGCCTGGAAGAATTGCAGGCGGCTGTGCGCGAGCTGGGCTTGCCTGCGGTCATGAAAACGGCGACGGGCGGCTACGACGGCAAAGGACAATGGGTGCTGCGCAGCGAGTCGGAGCTGGTAGAAGCGTATGAGACGCTCGCCAAGGCAGGCACGGAGCTGATCGTGGAGCAATTCGTGCCGTTTTTGCTGGAGCTGTCGGTCATCGCCGCGCGCAATCCATCCGGCGAGCTGGCTGTCTTTCCGGCGGCGGAAAACGTGCACCAGGACAATATTTTGCACCTGAGCATCGTCCCTGCCCGCGTCAGCGACGACGTCCGTGCCCGTGCGGAAGAAATCGCGCGGACGATCGTGGAAAAGCTCGACGTGATCGGCCTGATCGCCGTCGAGATGTTTTTGACCGCAGACGGACAGCTGTACGTGAACGAGCTGGCTCCGCGCCCGCACAACTCGGGCCATTACACGATGGACGCCTGCGTTACCTCGCAGTTCGAGCAGCATGTGCGGGCGGTGTGCAACCTGCCGTTGGGATCGACACAGTTGCTCTCGCCGGTCGTCATGGTGAATATCTTGGGAGAGCATCTGCAGCCGGTCCTCGACGCGGTCGACCGTCTGCCTGCCTCGGCCAAGCTGCATTTGTACGGCAAAGCAGAAAGCAAAGCGAAGCGGAAAATGGGCCATATCAACGTGCTGGCCCCGACAGTGGAAGAAGCGCTGGCTGCCATTGAACAGCTGCAAATATGGACGAATAAAACGGAGGTACAATCATGATCGAACGTTATTCCCGCCCGGAGATGCGCGCCATCTGGACCGAGCAGAACAAATTTCAGGCATGGCTGGAAGTGGAAATCCTCGCGTGTGAAGCATGGTCCAAGCTGGGCGTCATTCCAGAGGAAGATGTCAAAAAGCTGTGGGACAAAGCTACCTTTGATATCAAACGCATCTACGAAATCGAGGAAGAGACTCGCCATGACGTCGTAGCCTTTACCCGCGCGGTATCGGAAACGCTGGGCGAGGAGAAAAAATGGGTGCACTACGGGCTGACTTCCACGGACGTGGTGGACACGGCGCTGTCTTATTTGCTGCGTCAGGCCAATGAAATCCTGGAAAAAGACATCGAAGACTTCATCGCGATCCTGGCCGACAAAGCCCGCGAGCACAAGGACACCGTTTGCATGGGCCGCACCCACGGCGTTCACGCGGAGCCGACGACCTTTGGCCTGAAGCTGGCTCTCTGGCATGAGGAAATGAAGCGCAACCTCGAGCGCTTCCGCATCGCGAAAAAAGAAGTGGCGTACGGCAAAATCTCCGGCGCAGTCGGCACGTACGCGAACATCGATCCGTTCGTGGAAGCGTACGTGTGCGAAAAGCTGGGCCTCACTCCGGCGCCGATCTCTACCCAAACGCTGCAGCGCGACCGTCACGCGCATTACATGTCGACACTGGCTTTGATCGCTACCTCGCTGGAGAAATTCGCGACCGAAATTCGCGGCCTGCAAAAGAGCGAGATGCGCGAAGTGGAGGAAGCGTTTGCCAAAGGACAAAAAGGCTCTTCTGCCATGCCGCACAAACGCAACCCGATCGGCAGCGAGAACATCACGGGCATGGCCCGCGTCATCCGCGGCTACATGCTGACTTCCTACGAAAACGTGTCGCTCTGGCACGAGCGCGACATCTCCCACTCCTCGGCAGAGCGCATCATTCTGCCGGATGCGACGCAAGCGCTGAACTACATGCTGCGCCGTTTCAGCAACATCGTGAAAAACTTGACGGTCTTCCCCGAAAACATGAAGCGCAACATGGACCGCACTTTTGGCCTGATCTACTCGCAGCACGTCATGCTCAGCCTGATCGAAAAAGGCATGAGCCGCGAGCAGGCGTACGACACCGTGCAGCCGCGCGCGATGCAGGCATGGGCAGAGCAGCGCTCCTTCCGCGAAATCGTGGAAGAAGACCCGACGATCAGCGCTGCGCTGACCAAGGAAGAGCTGGACGAATGCTTCGACTACCGCTACCACCTCAAGCATGTCGATACCATTTTCAAGCGGTTGGGATTGCTGTAGGCGAGCGTGTATAGCAACCTGATATTCTGGACGACAAGTGCCCTCCGGCGGAGAGATCTGCTGGGGGGTTTTTCTGCTAATTCACTGCTAACTTTTGGTAAAATGGAAGCGTGGGCAGAGGGGAGTGTGTAAGTGGCAACTGGGAACATACACCTCCATTCCCCAAGGGGAATTTCGGGATTGCTCGGCAGCTGTACTGTTCAAATGTGATCAGAGCAGCATGATATGCGTAGAAGCAGACGGGCGAACATGGAATGTCCATCAAATCAAAAGTTATGAGGCCGTTATTTATGATGGTATAATGAGCGTACACGGAAATGCTTTAATTTTACGCTTTGTTGAATCAGTGTTAAGGGGGCTGCAGTCATGAGCAACGTTTACGTGCTGAAGAATGGCAAGGTGGAAGCGGCCACGGGATTTATTGAAAAAGATGCGTTGTTGTTTGCGACTCCCAAGAGAAGAATCGATGATTTTGTCAAGCAAAACTGGCAGCAGTTTAAAGCAAACCATGCCAGCATTCTGAAAGCCATTGAAGAATCGAGAAAACAATAGAGCATGAGAGCCGGCGAAAAGTGGCTCTCTTTATTTTTTTTCGAGCATTCCTCACTTTTTCCACAATCCTCACGCTCTCCTGCCAAAACTGCCTGCTACTATATACTTGTCCGGAGTGGGAGCAGCGAAAAGGGATTACGCCAGCATCGCGAAAAACTTACAAAAGTGTAAGGTTCCTGAAAGTTAACTCGATAGTTCCCGCTTCCGATCCCCTTTACAATGAAAGCAACTCATACGGATCATGAAATGGGAGATCGATAATGAATACCGCGCTCGTTTATCCACAATTGACTCATCAGCAAATTTACGAAGAATATTCGGCCAAAATACATCGCTACTTTCGCTATCGCGTCAAAAACATCTGGGACGTGGAGGATTTGACCACGACGGTGTTTATCAAAGTGTACTCCAAGCTGGAGCAGTACGACGGACGCCATCCGTTCGGCGCTTGGATTTTCCGCATCGCGCACAACGCCTTGATCGACTACATGCGCAAGAAGCGGGAATGCCCGGTCGATCAGGAGACCTTTTCCTCGCTGACGGCAGATGATGAACTGCCGGAGGATTGCCTCTTGACGCAGGAGTCAACGGAAGGGTTGTGGGAAAAGGTACATACCTTGACGGTCGACCAGCGCAATGTAATTATGCTGCGTTACCTGGCTGACCTGAAAATGAATGAGATCGCACAGATTCTGGGCAAGACCGAGGCGTCGGTCAAAATCCTGCACTTCCGCGGGATCAAGAAGCTGCAGCAGATGATGAAAGCCCAGGCGTAGGATGGACAACAGGTCCATCCTTTTTTGATATAGTAGAGAATGGACGCCAGTCTGATAGCGAGGGGAGTACAAACCATGTCGACCATTATGATCGTTGAGGACGATCCCAAAATCAATCAATTACTGCAAAGTCAGTTGGAAAAATACGGTTATCATACGGTGAATGTCGAGCAGTTTGACCGCGTCATGGACGTGTTCGTGCGGGCGCGGCCGGATCTGGTTCTGCTCGATGTGAATTTGCCCAAGTTCGACGGCTTTTACTGGTGCCGCCAGATGCGCCAGCAATCGAATTGTCCGATCCTGTTCATCTCTGCCCGGGACAGCAAGATGGATCAGGTCATGGCTCTGGAAAACGGGGCGGACGACTATATCACGAAGCCGTTTGACTACGACGTCGTGCTGGCGAAAATCCGCAGCCAGCTGCGCCGCGCCTACGGCCTGTACGCTCCGCAGGAAGGCGAGCGGACAGTGGAGGTAGCCGGGCTCAAGCTGTTTCTGGAGCGGATGGAACTGACCATGCACGAGCATAAGGTCGAATTGAGCAAAAAGGAAGCGCTGCTGCTGGAAGCGCTGATGAACCAGTACCCGCGCGTCGTCAGCAGGGAGCGGCTGCTGGAAAAGCTGTGGGATGAGCAGTTTGTCGACGAGAATACCTTGAACGTGTACATTACGCGCGTGCGCGGCAAGCTGAAAGATATTGGACTGGAAGGCGCGGTCGAGACCGTACGCGGCTCTGGCTACCGGCTGAAAGCGGTTTGGGAGGACGGGCAATGAAGCTGTTCCTTCGGGATCAATGGGCCTTCGCCATCTTTTTCCTCGTTCAGCTGCTCTTGCTGCTGCTCATCTTCGTGCTGGACGGGTACTGGAACGAATCGTTGATGATCTACGCGGTGTTTCTGTCACTCTTTTTCGCGGGAGCGTTTATGGCCGTGCGCTATTTGACCCACCGGGGGATCTACCAGCGGCTTAGTCAGCCGGTGCAGTCGCTGGAGGAGCTGACGCAGTCGCACGGCAATGCAGCCCTGTGCCGCGCGCTGGATGAGACCTTTCTCGAGCAGTACCGGCTCTACAAGGAGCAGCTGCATGCCTATGAAAACAAGCAGCGGGACTACACGACGTTTATCCAGCAATGGGTGCACCAGATGAAGACCCCGATCTCGGTCATTCACCTGCTGCTGCAGGACGAAGACGACCCGAAGGCAGAGAGCTTGCGGGAGGAGGTCGACCGGATCAAGCGGGGGCTGGAGACGGTTCTGTACATCGCCCGTCTGGACCGGTTCGAGCAAGATTTTCTCGTGGAGCCGGTGACCCTGCACGCCTTGGTGCAAAATGTGCTGGCGGAAAACAAGCGGCTGTTCATCCGCAACCAGGTGTATCCGGAGGTGAAGGTGGACGAGAGGTGGCGGGTAGAGTCGGATGACAAATGGCTGTCGTTCGTGCTGGGCCAGCTGCTCACCAATGCCGTCCGCTATTCGGCGGGGAAAAGCAACAAGGTGACGATTCGCGCCTACGAGCTGGGACCGAATGTCGCACTGGAGGTGCAAGACTACGGGATCGGGATTCCGCCCGAGGACGTCCGGCGCGTGTTTCAGCCCTATTTCACCGGGGAGAACGGCCGCAAATATCCGGAATCAACGGGGATGGGGCTGTATTTGGTCAAAGAAATCTGCGGACGGCTGCATCACGGCGTAGAGCTGGAATCCAAGGCAGGGGTCGGGACGACGGTGCGGATCGTCATGTCTGCTGTGCTCCCTACCTTACAAGATCGTAAGGAAGCTGAAAGTTAATTCGATGGCGGTATCTCGCGTGCTTCCGTATAGTGGGGATGAAAGGGTGGAGGAGGATTAGGCTGATGGACATGTTGCAGGTGAGTAGTCTGAGCAAAATCTACGGCGGCAAGGTTACGTACCGCGCATTGACGGATATAGATTTCACTGTACGTAAAGGGGAGTTCGTCGGGATCATGGGCCCTTCGGGAAGCGGGAAGACGACGCTGCTGAACATGATTTCCACGATCGACACGCCGACCTCGGGAGCGGTTCTGCTGAACGAAACCAACCCGCATCAGTTAAAAAAGGAGAAGCTCGCCCTGTTTCGGCGCAGGGAGCTGGGATTCGTCTTTCAAGATTTCAACTTGCTCGACACGCTGACAATCGGGGAAAATATCGTGCTGCCGTTGACGCTGGAAGGGGAGAGCGTGGCAGTTATCGAGGAGAAGCTGCAGGCGATCGCCGCCAAGCTGGGCATCGAGGACATTTTGGACAAGCGGACGTTCGAGGTGTCGGGCGGACAGCGGCAGCGGACGGCCATCGCCCGGGCGATCATCCATACGCCGTCGCTTTTGCTCGCGGACGAGCCGACGGGAAATCTCGACTCGAAATCGTCGCGCAGCGTGATGGAGACGCTCGCCGCCATCAACCAGTCGGAAAATATGACCATGCTGATGGTCACGCACGACGCTCTGGCTGCGAGCTATTGCCACCGCGTCATTTTTATCAAAGACGGACAGTTGCACAACGAAATGTACCGGGGAGCCAGTCGCCAGGTGTTCTTCCAAAAGATCATTGACGCCCTGTCGTTTTTGGGAGGGAACAACTATGACCTTTCGACAATTCGCGTGTAACAACGTCCTGCGCAACAAACGGACGTACGCCGCCTTCTTTTTGAGCAGCGTCTTTTCCGTCATGATCTTTTTCGTGTACGCCATGTTCATCTACCATCCGGGCATCGACGACGAGGAGATTCACGGATCGGTCGCCACGGGGATGATCGTGGCGGAGTACATCATTTTTTTGTTCGCGTTTTTCTTTTTGTTCTACTGCGTCGGGGCCTTTCTGAAAAAGCGGGAAAAGGAGTTCGGCATCCTGTTCTTGCACGGGATGACGGCGCGGCAGCGAAACCTGCTGATCTTCATGGAGACCATGCTGATCGGCGTCGTCTCGATTCTGTGCGGCATCGGGCTGGGACTCGTCCTCGGCAAGCTGTTCTTTCAGTTCGCCGCATTTTTGCTCGATGTGCAGGCGCTGGCGTTTTACTTTCCCTGGCAGGCGATGGGGTTGACGGTCGTCGCGTTTCTCGTCCTGTTTGCGGCGATTTCGTTCTTTTCGGTGCTTCTGCTGCGCAGCCGAAGCCTGCTGGATTTGCTTCAGGGCAGCCAGCGGCCCAGGCGCGAGCCCACGGCGTCGCTCTTTCTCTCGGTGCTGGCCGCAGGATTGCTGGGCATTGCCTACTTGCTCGCGTTGACGGCAGAAGGGCTGTCCGTCGTCATCCTGCTGCTGCCGGTCACGGTGCTGACCATCGCCGGGACGTATTTGCTCTTTACCCAGCTTAGCGTCTTCGTCATCGGGTATTTGAAGAAAAAGCGGTCCATTTACTGGAGAGGCACCAACCTGATTATTCTGTCCGATCTGGACTACCGGATGAAGGACAACGCCCGGATGTTTTTCCTCGTCTGCATCGTCTCCACTGTCGCCTTTTGTGCCATCGGGACGCTGGCGGCGCTGGCTGGCTCCATCCAGGAGACGGTGATAAAGACGAATCCGTTTGCCTTCGAGTATCAGACAAGCAGGGACAACCCCGAGGAGCAGAGGCATCTCGCCCTGATCGAAAACAGCCTGCTGCAGGGCGGATTTTCCTTTGAGAAGCACCAGGCGACTATGCGGATATTGCCGCAGGAGGTCAACGGAGAAAAGATCGGGGTCGTCAAGCTGACAGACTACAACCAGTTTGCCATCGCGGCGAATACGCGGCAACTGGAGCTGAAGGAAAATGAGGCGTTCCTCGTCGTCCGCTGGTTTGGCGACTCCGTAGAGAGCAAGGTGCTGGACGTCGGTCAGAACAGCCTGACCGTCAAGACGGATACGAAGATCAACCCGCTACTCACCGGCCTCGCCTTCGAGCGGCTGGCCGTCATTCCCGACCGCGTCTACGACCGGCTGCAGGGCCTGAATGAAGAGGTCCGCTACGGCTATGTCGTGCCGAGGTGGAAGGACACGCAGGCGATCAGCATCAGCCTGCAGGAGAAAATCGAGCACTACGGCGGCCACTACTATTTCTCGGCCCGCGCGCCTGTTTACCACTCGATGAAGCAGGCGGCGAATACGGCTTTGTTCATCGGGCTGTTCGTCGGCGTCCTGTTTTTCGTGGCAGCAGCCAGCTTCCTGTACTTCCGGCTGTACACCGACCTGGAAAACGACCGCAGACAGTACGGGGCGATTGCGAAAATTGGACTGTCAGACAGGGAATTGTCCCGAATCGTGACCATCCAGATCGCCCTGCTGTTTTTCGTGCCGATCACCGTGGCAATCATTCACAGCTCGGTAGCGTTCGTCTCCCTGCAAAGCCTGCTGAAGATCATGCTCATCGCGTCCGTCTTCAAACCGACGGCCATCGTCCTGCTCAGCTTTGTGCTCGTTCAGGCCATCTACTTCTGGATCATCCGCAATCGCTATTTGTTCCACCTCAAGCGCACGATGGCGCGATGATGGCGGCCGTGATATTGGACCTCGCGGGAAAGGCGTTTTTGCAGCCGACCCGACGAGGTCTTTTCATGGAGGAGGGCGAACATACATAAAATAGGAGAGAGGAGGACGATGCAGATGCAGACGGAGCAGCAATCCTGGATGGCAAAAGCGGTGCAGCTCGCACTGGAAAACGTGCTGAAAAGCCACGGCGGGCCGTTCGGGGCGATTGTCGTCAAAAATGGGCAGATCGTGGGGACTGGCAGCAACGAGGTGACGGCGACGAACGATCCGACGGCGCATGCGGAGGTGCAGGCGATCCGGGATGCGTGCCGCAGGCTGGGCACGTTCCAGTTGACGGAATGCGAACTGTATACGAGCTGCGAGCCTTGCCCGATGTGCCTGGGAGCGATCTACTGGGCGCGGCCCAAGGCGGTGTACTACGCTTGCACGAAGCAGGACGCGGCCGAAATCGGATTTGATGACCAGTTCATCTACGAGCAGATCGGAGTACCGCTGGAGAACCGGACCATCCCCTTTATCCGGATTCAGCCGGACCGCTACCGCAGCCCTTTTGAGACATGGGCGCAGTCGCAAAACAAAATCGAATACTGAAGAGATGAAAGACAGCTGACCGCGAAGGCAGGCTGTCTTTATTTTTTTATACAGATTCAACATATGATAAACAGAAATAAAAGTTTGAAAATGCTTTCAAAAGCAAATTTTCAGAGAAAATATTGCAAACTTCCGTAATTCGTATTATAGTAACGATATTGTTACGCAATTCGTCTGGTAATTCAAAGTTTTAGGTTGTAAAAAGGTCGAATTATTAGATAAAAGGACGAAAAAAGGTAGGGATAGTATGGAGGAGAATTTCCGACGCTCGCTTTATTCCGAATTGGATGACATTGACTACGGCATCGTCCGTGCGCTGCAGGAAAATGCGCGTGCCCCGTTTACGCAAATTGCCAAAGAGCTGGGAGTCACGGAAAAGACCATCCGGATGCGGGTGCAGCAAATGCAGGACGAGGGTGTCTTGAGTCTGGTAGGCATCGTCAATCCGGTCAAGGCAGGACTGAACGTACAGGCATTCGTACAGATTGCTGTCGAGGCGACCAAGCTGGACGATGTGGTCGCGGTGCTGAACGACACCGTAGAAGTGCGTCTGGTCGTGTTGACTTCCGGAGAGTATCAACTCACCACGCAAGTTTTGGTTCGCAGCTACGAAGAATTGTCGCAATTTCTGATGAACAAGCTGAACAAAATCCCGGGAATCATCAGGGTGAACGTCATCAACGAATTGAAGATTTTGAAATCCAAGTACAAATTCGTCCGCTGAATAGCGCGACATGGGAAGGGGGAATGCCACCGGAGTAAGCGCCGTTGGAGAGGATCTTTCCATAGAAGTGACAGCATAGAGAAAGCGTACTGGACTTGCACGAAAACTGAAAAAGAAAAGGGGTCGTCTTCATGTTTTCAAAAAAAGCGGGCAAAACATTGATGAGTGCCGTACTGGGAACCATGCTTCTGGTAACGGGCTGTGGCGGGGGCGGAAGCGCTAGTCCAGCTCCGGGCAATGAGGGTGGCAATACAGCAGCACCTGCGCCATCCACCGGGAAAAAAGTGATCAACATCGGACTGAAGGCAGATCCGCCTTCCATGGACCCGAATATTTCGACTTCGCTGTACGATCGCCAGGTATACGCCAGCCTCTATGACAAGCTGTTTGATATCGATCCGAGCGGGAAAGTCGTGCCGATGCTGGTCGAGTCCTACGAGATTACGCCGGACGGCAAGACGTACACCTTCAAATTGAAGCAAGGCGTGAAGTTCCACGATGGCACAGACTTTGACGCGGAAGCGGTGAAATTCAACTTCGAGCGCAACATGAACGACGAGAAATCGAAGCGCAAGGGCGACATGAAGTTCGTCGATTCCGTAACCGTCGTCGACAAAAACACCGTGAAAGTTCAAATGAAGCAGCCGTTCGCTCCGTTCCTGTCCATCCTGGCTGACCGTGCCGGTACGATGGTATCCCCGGCAGCGGTGAAACAGTATGGCGAGCAATACCTGAACCATCCGTCGGGTACCGGGCCGTTCGTATTCGTAGAGCAGGTCAAAGGCGACCACGTAACGCTGAAAAAGAACGAAAACTACTGGGGCGGGGCTCCGAAAGTAGATGAAGTCACCTATAAAGTATTTACGAACGGTACAGCGAAGGTGCAAAACCTGCGTTCCGGCATGCTGGACATCATCGACGACACGCCAGTCAAGGAAATTCCGGCTGTCAAAGGAGATTCCAACCTGACGCTGACCGCTGAATCCGGCTGGGGCTATCAAGGTCTGTACCTGAACAACTCCCGCGCGCCATTTGACAACAAATACTTGCGCCAGGCGGTAGATGCAGCTATCGACCGTGAAGCACTGGTGAAAGTTCTGTTTAACGGCTATGCGGCACCGGCCCGTACGGCATTTGCCAAAGGCAGCCTGGCCTACAACGAAGCGCTGAACGCTCCGGTCAAGCCAGACGCCGCGAAGATCAAGGACCTGCTGGCAAAAGGCGGACAGCCGAACGGGTTTAGCTTCAAACTGTACATCACGTCTTCGCCGGAAAACGAGCAGCTGGGTGCCGTTCTGCAAAACATGTGGAAACAATACGGCATCAATGCGAGCCTGGAAAAGCTGGAGTACGGCCAACTGCTGGAAACAGGCGAAAAAGGCGAATTCGACGCACTGCAACTGGGCTGGTCCGGACGTCAGGACCCTGACCAAAACTTCCATGACTTTGTCGTAACCGGCATGCCGAACAACGACGGCCGCATCTCCCTGCCGGCACTGGATGATCTGGTCCTGAAAGCGCGCAGCGAAGTCGACGAGAACAAACGCAAAGCGCTGTACGAGGATGCGACCAAGCTGCTGCAGGAAGAAGCGGGCTACTCCTATCTGTACCACCAATTCGTGTTGATCGGCATGAACAAAAAAGTAACGGGCTTCACCTATGTTCCAGACGGTCTGATTCGCACGGCTACCCTGGACAAGCAATAACGCTGGGCCTCGAGTTTTTTCCATACTATAACAGCAAGAGCGAGGAGGAATTGTCATGATGTTTGTGGTCAGACGCCTGCTGCTGACAATCCCGATTCTCCTGCTGGTGTCGATTCTGACTTTCTCTTTGATTCACATGATCCCGGGCGACCCTGCCCGGGTCATTTTAGGACAGGAGGCGACACCGGAAGCCTACCAGGCACTGCGAGCGGAACTGGGTCTGGACAAACCGATCGTGGTGCAGTATTTTTCCTGGCTGGGAAAAGTGGTAACAGGTGATCTGGGAATGTCTATCACGGACCGGATTCCGGTCTCCACGCTGATTCAGCAAAGGCTGCCAGCGACGGTGGAATTGACCATCGGAACGTTCCTCGTGGCGATCCTCATCGCATTTCCTGCGGGGATTCTGGCGGCAACGCGGCGCGGAACCTGGATTGATTATACGAGTACCTTTGCCGCGCTGGGCGGGATGAGCATCCCGAGCTTCTGGCTGGCGATGATGATGATTATTTACTTTGCCGTTGAGCACCAATGGCTGCCATCTTCGGGATACGTCTCCTTCTTTGAAAACCCTGCGCAAAACTTGCTGGCCATGGTCCTGCCCTGTGTGGCGACCGGCTTGCGCGAATCGGCCGTCCTCATGCGCATGCTGCGCTCGTCCCTGCTGGATGTCGTCAACATGGACTTTATCCGCACGGCGAAAGCAAAAGGCTTGAACGAGGCGCGGACGATTCTGGGACACGCCCTGCGCAATGCGATGGTGCCTGTTGTGACAACATCCGGCTTAATGATCGCAGGTCTTTTGGGCGGACTGGTCATCACGGAGTCGATCTTTTCGATCCCGGGCTTTGGTCGTCTGATCGTCGAGTCGGTATTCAAACGGGATTACGTAACCGTGCAAGGCGCGATTCTCGTATCCGCCGTGCTGGTTGTCATCGTCAATCTGGCTGTCGACATTTTGTACGCCGTCATTGATCCGCGCATCAAGAGCGGGAAAGGAGCGGGTGAGTGATGAAAACCATGGGCAAATTTCTCCGGAATGGGCTCGGGGTCATCGGGGCGGTGATTATTCTCGGGCTGATCGTGGTGGCAATCTTTGCTCCCCAGATCGCTCCGTTCGACCCGAACGAACAAGATTACAACAGCATTTTGCTGCCACCTGACGGCACCCACCTGTTCGGGACTGATGACCTTGGCCGCGACATTTTCTCCCGCGTCGTTTACGGGGCGCGCATCTCCATGGAAGCAGCATTGATTTCCGTCGGGATCGCGATGCTGATCGGCGTGCCGATCGGGCTGTTGTCCGGCTACTACCGCGGTTTCTGGGACGAGTGGATCGTCATGCGCAGCGTCGATGCGATGCAGGCCTTTCCGTTCCTGATTTTGGCGCTGGCGATTTCCGCCGTGCTCGGCTCGGGCTTTGGCAACGCCATGCTGGCGATCGGCATCGGGTTTGCTCCCGCCTTTGTCCGCATTACACGCGGTCAGGTTCTGACTCTTCGCAATATGGAATACATTCATGCAGCACGCTCAGTCGGCGTGAAAGACGCGCGGATCATTTTCCGGCACATCCTGCCGAACGCGCTCAACCCGATCATGATCCAGGCGACACTGGCGATGGCATCCGGGATTATCGCCGAGGCCTCGCTCTCTTATCTCGGACTGGGCGTCCAGCCGCCTACCCCATCGTGGGGAAGCATGCTGAACCAGGCGCAGACGCTGATGTCTGTCGCGCCTTATGCAACGTTTTACCCTGGTATCGCCATCTTTTTGGTCGTGCTCGGGTTCAACCTGCTGGGGGATGGCTTGCAGCAAGTGCTCGATCCGCGGTCACGGAAATAACGCAGGCAGCATGCCAAAGGGGAAACAAGAAACGGGCAAGATTATTCGCCGCTGCGTAAAAGCGAATAACTTCCCTGCACGCTAATAAAGAGGGAGTGGGGCAGATGACGACCATCTTGGAAGTGGAACAACTGAGAACCCGGTTTCGCACAGACAGCGGTGTCGTCAGTGTCGTTGACGGCGTCGACTTCTCGATCCGTGCCGGCGAAACGCTCGGTGTCGTAGGGGAATCAGGCTGCGGAAAAAGCGTGACCAGCCTCTCGATCATGCGGCTGCTTCCGCCGAACGGTATATCGGAAGGAACGATCCGCTTTAACGGCAAGGATGTCCTGGGGCTGTCGGAAAAAGAAATGCAACGAGTTCGCGGCAACGAAATCGCCATGATTTTTCAGGAGCCGATGACCTCGCTCAATCCGCTGCACACGGTAGGCAGACAGATTGAAGAAGCGGTCATGCTGCATAGGAAGGTGAGCAAGTCGAAGGCAAAAGAGCGGGCGATTGCCATGCTGAAAGCGGTCGGGATGCCGCGTGCGGAAGAAATTTACGGCGAGTACCCGCATCAGCTCTCCGGGGGGATGCGTCAGCGCGTGATGATTGCGATGGCGATGTCCTGCGATCCGAAGCTGATTATCGCGGATGAGCCGACGACGGCGCTGGACGTGACGATCCAGGCGCAAATTCTCGATCTGATGCGCGACCTCAAGGAAAAGACGGGCACCTCGATCATGCTGATCACGCACGATTTGGGCGTCGTCGCCGAGATGTGCGACCGCGTCATCGTCATGTACGCGGGTCAGGTCGTGGAAGAGACGGATGTCGATACGTTGTTTGAAAGTCCGAAACACCCGTACACGATCGGCCTGATGAATTCGATTCCGGAGCTGGATGACGAGCGAGAGTATCTTGACACCATTCCGGGTGCGGTTCCGCTGCCGCAGCAAATGCCCAAAGGCTGCCGGTTTGCTCCGCGCTGTGCGAAGGCGATGCAGATCTGCCACGAACAGCCGCCTGAGCTGTTGCAGCTGGACAGGACCAAATGCCGCTGCTGGTTGTACGCGGATGGGGGGGAACAATGATGACCACACCTCTGTTGGAAGTCAAAGGACTGAAACAGCATTTCCCGATCAAGGGCGGCTTTTTGAAAAGGACGACAGGCTATGTCAAAGCAGTCGACGGGATTGACCTGCAGGTGTTTCCGGGAGAAACGCTGGGGATCGTAGGGGAGTCCGGGTGCGGGAAGTCCACGACGGGCCGGACAATTTTGCGCCTCCTGGAGCCGAGCGCGGGCGAAGTCTGGTTCGACGGCAAAGATTTGGCGAAGCTGCCAAATGAAGAAATGCGCAAAATGCGCAAGGATCTGCAAATGATCTTCCAGGACCCGTACGCTTCCCTCAACCCGCGCATGACGATCAAGCAAATTTTGATGGAATCGCTCATGGTGCATCATATCGGTACAACTGCCGAGCGCGAGAAGACGATCGAGGAGATCATCGAGATCGTCGGCCTTCGCAAGGAGCATCTGAACCGCCATCCGCACGATTTCTCCGGCGGTCAGCGTCAGCGGATCGGGATCGCCCGCGCTCTGGTCGTGAAGCCGAAGCTGATCATCGCCGACGAGCCTGTATCGGCGCTGGACGTATCAATCCAGTCGCAGGTGCTCAATCTGCTGAAGGATTTGAAAAAAGAATTCAACCTGACATTGATGTTCATTTCCCATGACTTGTCGGTAGTCAAACACTTGTGCGACCGGATCGCGGTCATGTATCTCGGACGGGTCGTGGAAATTGCCGACAAGCGCACGTTATTCGACAATCCGAGCCATCCGTACACACGGGCCTTGCTGTCCGCCGTTCCGGTGGCGAAACCCCGCCAAAAACGGGAGCGGATCTTGCTTACGGGCGATCTGCCGAGTCCGGCAAATCCGCCAAGCGGTTGCACCTTCCATCCGCGCTGTCCTTACGCTGCGGATGTATGTAAAACGACAGTGCCGAGCCTGGCCGATATCGGGTCCGGGCAGCTGGTATCCTGCCATCTGGTGCAATCGGGTGAACTTCGCCACTAGAGGCAGGATGGAGGAACAACATGATTTACTGGCAGCTGTTTATCGCGTTTTTTCGCATCGGCATATTCGGGTTTGGGGGAGGTCCTACGATGGTTCCTCTATTCCACACTGAATGTGTGAAAAAGTACAAGTGGGTAACGGATGAAGACTTTGCCGACAACCTGGCACTGGGCAACGCGCTGCCCGGCCCGATCGGCACCAAGCTGGCAGCGTTTATCGGCTATCGGGTGAAAGGGTGGAAGGGAGCGCTCGTGGCCAACATCGGCGTGGTACTGCCCGTCGTCGTCCTGATGATCTGCCTATTGGAGGTCATCTACAGATGGAAGGACGCGCCGGGGGTCTACGGCATGATTCAGGCGATCGGCCCCGTAATCGCCGTGATGACGGGCGTGCTCACCTGGGAGTTTTTGCAGAAGTCGTGGCAGGGGGCAAGGAGCAAGTCGGGAGTCAGCATCTCGCTCGCTCTGTCGCTGGTCGCGCTGCTTTTTCTTGACTGGCATCCAGGCATTGTCGTCGGAATCGCTTTGGTGATTTCCTTTGCGTACTCCACCTGGTCGGTCCGCAAACGTAAAAAGCAGGACGGCAAGGAGGGCGCAGCATGATCTACCTTCAATTATTCTGGGCGTTTTTCATCTCCAACATCTTGGGCTATGGCGGCGGCCCTCCCAGCATTCCGCTCATTCAGAACGAAGTCGTCAATCATTACAAATGGATGTCGGTGAAAGAGTTCGGGGAAATGTTGGCGGTAGGCAATGCGCTGCCAAGCCCGATCGCCACCAAGCTGGCCGGCTATGTCGGCTATCAGGTGGCGGGTATCCCCGGCGCGACCGTGGCATTGTTTGCGACAGTAGCCCCGACCGCGATCGCCATGATCCTGCTTTTGCAGTTCATCAATATTTTCCGCAATGCACCGCAAGTAAAAGCGATGACCCAATCAGTGCGCCCGATCGTTACCGTACTCTTGGGCACGATGACCTACCAATTCATCATGGGAGCTGTTGAAGGGATCGGATGGATGCAAACGATCATCCTGTCGGTCGCTTCGTACCTGCTTCTGGAGACGTGGAAAGTCCACCCTGCCTTCGTCATCGTCGCGGCGATGGTGTACGGGTTCATCTTCATTGGCTAGCAACGGCTATTCACAAGGAGGCAATCATCATGGTAAATTATGACGCTATGGAATACCCGTACGCTTCCCGGCGTATGACCACCTTTGCCCGCAACGGGATGGTAGCAACATCGCAGCCGCTGGCAGCGCAGGCGGGTCTGGACATCTTGAAAAAAGGCGGAAACGCCATCGACGCTGCTATTGCAACGGCAGCCTGCCTGACCGTCGTAGAACCGACGTCCAACGGCATCGGCGGTGACGCGTTCGCATTGGTATGGGTAAAGGATGAGTTGTACGGCTTAAATTCCAGCGGCCCGGCCCCACAAGGCATCTCCATCGAAGCGGTAAAGGCAAACGGGCATGAAGAAATGCCGACATACGGCTGGACGCCAGTGACGGTACCGGGCGCACCGGCTGCCTGGGCGGCGCTGTCCAAGCGCTTTGGCCGCCTCCCGCTGACCGAGGTGCTGAAGCCGGCTATCGAGTACGCGGAAAACGGCTATCCGCTTTCCCCGACGTTGGCTCACTACTGGAGACTGGCGTACAACAAGTTCTCCAAACTGTGCACGGGTCCTGAATTTGCACACTGGTTCTCCACGTTCATTCCGGACGGAAAATTGCCAAAAGCGGGAGATATTTGGAAGTCTCCAGGGCATGCTGCTACCCTGCGCCAAATCGCAGAGACTAACGCCGAGAGCTTCTATCGGGGGGAGCTGGCGGAAAAAATCGACGCTTTCTCCCGCGAATGTGGAGGCTTCTTGCGCAAGGAAGACCTGGCGGCATACGAGCCGGAGTGGGTCAAGCCGCTTAGCGTCAACTACCGCGGCTACGACGTCTGGGAAATTCCGCCGAACGGCCAGGGCATGATCGCCCTGATGGCCTTGAACATCCTCAAAGGCTTTGAGTTCGATGCCAAAGACACGACCGAGACGTACCACAAGCAGATCGAAGCGATGAAGCTGGCATTTGCAGACGGATTGAAATACATCACCGAATCGGGCCAAATGAGCGTCACAGCGGAAGAACTGCTGGCCGATGAATACGCAAGCACCCGCCGCGCGCTGATCGGAGACGAGGCGCTGACGCCGGAGCCGGGCAACCCTCGCTCCAGCGGTACGGTCTATCTGGCGACGGCAGACGGCGAAGGCAACATGGTATCGTTCATCCAGAGCAACTACATGGGCTTCGGCTCCGGCGTCGTCATTCCGGGCACCGGCATCGCCATGCAAAACCGCGGGCACAACTTCTCGCTGGACCCGGCCCACGAAAACCGTCTGGAGCCAGGCAAAAGAACGTACCACACAATCATCCCGGGCTTCCTGACCAAGGACGGCAAGGCAGTAGGACCGTTCGGCGTCATGGGCGGCTTCATGCAGCCGCAGGGACATGTACAGGTCGTCATGAATACCATCGACTTCCACCTCAATCCGCAAGCAGCCCTGGACGCGCCGCGCTGGCAGTGGATGGAGGGCAAGACGGTCGAGCTGGAGCGCCACTTCCCCGAGCATTTGGCGATGGCCCTCGAACGCAAAGGCCACCAGATCAAATGGGCGCAGCTGGGCAACTACTTCGGCCGCGGTCAGATCATCTGGCGCGACGACAACGGCGTGCTCTCTGGCGGCACCGACATGCGCACCGACAGCTGCATCGCGGCCTGGTAAGCAAGAGCAGCACAACGACAAGAGCACAGCAACAACATGAAAAACCGTACGGAACTTGCTTCCGTACGGTTTTTTGTGCGGGCAGAAAAGGCTTATGAATTCGAGGCCGGAGCGAAGTGGAACTCCACGCGCCACCGCTTCTTGGTCGGGGAGTCTTTTTCAACGCGTTGCCCAAAAGCTCTCCCATGGTCAGAGGGCTTTTGGGCTGGGCATGGCTATGCTCTTACCACACTCTCGAACTGCCCTTTATGGGCCCCGTTACAGTAAGGTTTGTTCGAGGACAGACCGCAGCGACAGAGATGGACTTGCGCTTTCGTTTCTATCGGTTTTCCTTCCCCGTCCAGCAGGGTGAACTCACCCGTCACCAGCAATGGTCCATTGTCCAATACTTTGATCTCCGACATATTCTCACCTCCTTCCATGTCTATTTATTCTTGCACACAAGTCAAGCGGCTACACCTGACCGCAGCTCGTACAGTCCCCGCCTTTTTTCCTCTCCAGTCCGACAGAAGCAGACGAAACAGGAAGGTGCCACCTTGAATAATTTCCCAAAAAAATTGTGCCAAATGCAACAAAAATTCCCAAAACCCCGTCTGTGTTGATGATGCGTAATCCCTAAAAGATGGAAGGAGTGCTAGGGGTGTTGTCCCATTTCGTCGTTGTCCCGGTGCTTCTCGCCATGATCATCGCGGTCTACACTGACCTGCGCCGCCGCCTCATTTACGATTGGCTCACCCTGCCGGGAATCGCCTATTTTCTCCTCTATCACGCGGCAGCCCATCCGGACCGATGGACTGCCTATGCGCTCGGAGTCCTTGCGACCGGAGGAATCTCCCTGCTCATGGCCCTTGTCAGCAAAGGTCAGTTGGGTGGAGGGGATATCAAGCTGTTTGCGCTGGTCGGTGCAGCGGTCGGCTGGGAAGCAGGCTTGTACATAATGTGTCTCACCTATTTGCTGGCAGGGCTGGTGGTCATTTTGCACTGGGCGGCTGCCAAATGGTCGGGAAAACAGGCGTCTGGACGAGAAATTCCGTTGGCTCCTTTTATTGCAGGGGGAACGAGCCTCTTGCTCATAGCCGCAGCTTACATTCGATGATGGACAGGGAGAGGGAATCACTCGATGCTGGAATCAAAACGACGGGCAATCATCTTTTTGGCGCTGTCATTGGTACTCGCAGCGACGGCAGGATTTCTGTTTTTGAAAAAGATCAAAGACTTGAATGCGCAGTTGGGCGAGATGGTAGACATCTACGTGGCGAGCACAGACATCGCTTCGCGGTCGCTCATCCAGCCGGACCAGATCAAGACGATGCAGATCCCGAAAAAGTATGCGGACCATTCGTTCGTGACGGATAAGCTCAGTCTGAAAAATCAGGTGACGGTCGTTCCCTTGTCTGCGGGGGACATCATCACGAAAAACATCATCAAGCCTGCGGCGACGGTCCGGGATCAAAACAATCGGCTGGTGACGGTGTACGCTTCCGCCAATGTCGTCTTTGACCAGCAGTTGGAGGCGCTCGATCGGGTGGACGTGATCGTCTCGCACGACGTGAACGGAAAGCCCGTGACGGAAGTGTTCATGAAGGATCTGCCGGTCGCCATGGTCGCCAGGACAGGTGACCAGTTTAAAGGCGTCGCACTGGAGATTCCGTTTGCGCAGGTACCGGCCTTCATCCACCAGCAGCATTATGCAGAAGTCATGCGCATCCTGAAGGCCAACGTAGGGAAGGGAGAGCTGGGCATTCCGCAGCCGTTCCAGGACCCGCCGCCCGCACAACCGACACCCGTCGTCAAACCGGAGGGGAAACCATGAACACCGAATTGAAAATACTCGTCGTCGCCGATTCCCATTCTGTCCGGAGCATGCTGCAGGAAGCGCTCGGCCACTACAGGAACGTGCGGTTTACGAGCTCGCGCGAAGTCAAAAAGGAAATCGACCGGATCGCTCCCGATGTCATCCTGGTCGTCCAGCCGGAGGACGGGTCCGGGGTGGAGCTGGTGCAGTACATACAGGGAGAGCTGCCAGAGGGTTTGGTCATCTTCCTGACGGAAAAGCAGGATTTCGTCCTGCTGCGCGACATCGTCCGGGCGGGAGCGATCGAATACATCCTGATGCCCGACGAGCTGGCGCTGCTCACGGATCGGCTCGACAAGATCGCCGAGCTGAAACAGCAGCAACGCAAAAAAGGCACGGCTTCGTCGGGGAAAGCCTTCGTGCGCGGGAGGGGAAAGGTGTACTCCTTTTACAGCGGCAAAGGCGGGAGCGGGCGTACGCAGCTGGCTACCGGCTTTGCGCAGGCGCTCAAGCTGGAGTCGACGGCACGCGTTCTCCTGATCGACCTGAATCTGCAGTACGGCGGCGTAGAGACGTTTTTTGCGCTGGACGCGGGCCGCACGCTGGCTGACCTGGTCCCCGTCATGCACGAGATGAATGAAAACCATATCCGCAACGTTACCTTGCGCGAGGCGCACTCCAAGCTGGAAGTGCTGGCGAGCCCGCGCGACGCCGAGACGGCGGAGAACATCTCCGAAGAGTTCGTCACCCGGCTGATCCGCGCCAGCCGCCGCAGCTACGACTTTGTCATCCTCGATTTGCCGAGCCATATGGACGAGTTGACGTACACGGCTCTCGAAGAATCGGACTTCATTTACTACGTGATGAACCTGGATACCCCGTCCGTCCAGATCTACCGGCTGGCGGAGGAGCTGTTCCGGCGGCTGCGCATTGATACGGACGGACGTCTGGAAGTGGTGGTCAATCAGGTCGGGCGGGATAACGAGCTGACGGTAGCCGATTTGAAGGGCTTGCTCCAGGTCCCGATCGCAGCGGAAATCAGCCGGGATCACAAAGGCGTCCAGGCTGCGGTCAATCAGGGTCAGCCCTTGCAGCGTGAGGCGAATGAAAAGAAGCTGACGCCCGCAGCCAAAGAAATTCGCAAGTGGGTGCTGACCAAGCTGTCGTAGGAGGGAGATAGCCATGGCGTTGTTCAGGCGAAAAGAAGAGAAGCATGGAGCGGCCGTGGAAGCACCGCGCCCGGCGGCAGCCCCCGCCTGCCACAATCCGTACATCGACGAGCTGGCGGAACATTACAAATCGCGGCTCTTGCGCGAGACAAATCTGGAGCGGCTGACCTCTCTGGCACCGGGAGAGATGCGCCTCGCCATCGAGCGAATGGTCTCGCAGTACATGTCCGAAGAAAAGGTCGTCATTCCCCGCAGTGAAAAGGAACTGCTCCTGACCCGGCTGATCAACGAGTCGGTAGGCCTGGGACCGCTGGAGCCGCTGCTCGCCGACCCGGAGATTACAGAAATCTCGATCAACGGCCACGCGGAGGTGTACGTCGAGAAAGGCGGAAGACTGGAGCTGACGGACCTGAAGTTTCGCGACGAGGAGCATTTGCGGCACATCGTGGATCGGATCGTGGCTCCGCTCGGGCGACGGATCGATGAAAGCTCGCCCATGGTCGACGCCCGGCTGAAGGACGGAAGCCGCGTGAATGCGGTCATTCCGCCCATCAGCCTGAACGGGACCCTCGTCTCCATCCGCAAGTTTCGCAAGGAGCCGTACAGCATGGACGACTTGATGAGGTTCGGCTCGTTCGATGAGGCGATGTGCCGTTTTTTGCAGGCTGTGGTCGAAGCGAAAATGAACGTGCTCATCTCGGGGGGAACCGGAAGCGGCAAGACGACCTTGCTCAATGCGGTTTCCCACTCCATCCCCCCGTTCGAGAGGGTTATCACCATCGAGGATTCGGCGGAGCTGCGGCTGGATCGCCCCAACTGCATCGGGCTGGAGGCGCGGCCGCCCAACATGGAGGGAAAAGGCGAGATCACGATCCGCCATCTGGTCAAAAACTCGCTGCGGATGCGCCCCGACCGGATCATCGTGGGAGAGGTGCGCGGCGCAGAAGCCTTCGACATGCTGCAGGCGATGAATACGGGGCACGAAGGTTCGCTGACGACCGTCCACGCCAATTCGCCGCAGGACGCATTTACCAGGCTGGAAGGAATGGTAGTCATGGCCGGGCTGGATCTGCCCTCGGCGGTGATCCGCGAATACATCGTCAGTGCCCTCGACGTGATCGTGCAGGTCACGCGGCTCTCCGACGGGACGCGCAAGATGGTCTCCATCTCGGAGGTGTTCGCCGGTCCGGGCAAAGAGGTAGAGGTGGCTGAAATCTTCCGCTTCCAGCGCATCGGCATGGGAAAGAACGGGGAAGTGCTGGGCTACTTCACTCCGACGGGCAAAATCCCCCGCTGCCTGGAGCGGTTGAAGATGTTCGGCATCGAAATGGATGAATCCATGTTTTCGAGAGGAGCGGCAGAAGCCCATGAGCATCTCCATCCTGTTTAGTCTCTCGGTGCTGTTTGCCATCTGGGGAATCTATGAATACCTGGGCTATCGGGCGAAAAAGAACGAGTGGAAAAAGCGCGCGGAGGAATGGTACGACATCAAGTCCAAGCGAAAAAGCTTCATCATCGTCTGGGGGGACCGCTTCGACCGCACTCCGCATGCCAAGGAAGTACAGCAGAAGCTGGTCCGGGCCAATATTGCGCTCGCACCATCGGAATATTACGGCATCATGCTGATCGGCGCGATGGGGCTGGCGTTCTTTTTGAGCAATGTCGTAGGCCTGCACGCGCCCTACAATCTGCTGGGAGGCTTTTTCTGCATGTACGTCGCGCAACGTCTGCTGTTCATCGTGCGGCGAAACAAATACCAGGAGCGTCTGAATGACCAGCTGTCGGATGTATGCCGCCTGTTGGCCAATTCGTTGCGGGCAGGACTCACCCTCACACAGGGGATTGAGCTGGTAGCCAAAGAAATTCCGCAGCCGGCCGGGCACGAATTCAGCCGCATGGCGCGCGAGCTGCAGCTTGGCGTCAGCTTTGACAGGGCGCTCACAGACATGGAAAAGCGCATACCGACGCGGGACTTCCGGATTTTTGCCGCCACGCTGTTCATTCAGCGGCGGGCAGGAGGCAACCTGAGCGAGGTGCTGCAGGAGATGGCGGAGACGCTGGAGGATCGCCGTATCGTCAATCAGGAGATCAAGACGATGACAGCCGAGCAGCGGTACGTTTCCATACTCGTTCCCATCATGCCGATTGCCCTGGTGCTGATGATGAACACGATGAACGAAGGCTTCATCGATCCGCTGTTTTCGGGAGTCGGCCTCATCCTGCTCGGGCTGTTCGCGGCCGGGACAGCGCTGTCCTACTTCCTGGTCAAAAAAGTGACCAACATAAAGGTGTGAGAACATGGATGCCCTGATCGTCACCAGCTTGTTTCTGTTTTTGCTGTTTTTCGCCATCTTCCTGAAAGAAGCGTACCGGTACTCGATGGAAAAGGAAAAGCTGATGGCCCACGTGCACGAGGTGACAGGCAACCGAACCTATGAGGTGCGAAAGCGACAGACGCGCTCGCAAAAGTGGCTCAAGCGGCTGCTGGCGTACAGTGACGACTACGCCGCATTGGGACAGCGGATCAATTTTTTCAGCGAGTCGCACGAGGTAGAGGAGTGGCTACTCAAGGCGGGACGTCCGCTCGACTTGACGGTCGCCCGGTTCCAGGGAGCCAAAATCGTGCTTGCTTTGCTCGGCTTCATCGCAGGTACGGCGTTTTTCGTCCTCGGGCTTCCCTTTGCTCCATTCGGGTTGATCCTGTGGCCGCTGTCAGGCTACTTCCTGCCGATCGTGCTGTTGCGGAGCAAGGCGAGAGAGCGGCAAAACCAGCTTCGCTACGACCTGCCGGAATTTTTGGACACGGTGAGCGTCACCCTGCAGGCAGGCGTCAGCCTCGATCAGGCGTTGCGCGAGGTCATCCGCTTTTTTCACGGGCCGCTGCGGGAGGAGTTCGCCCGTTTCAACCAGGAGCTGGATCTGGGGGTCCCGCGGGAAAAGGCATACGAGCAGCTGCTGCGGCGCAACGACAATCCGGAGTTTCAGATGCTGATCAAGGCGCTGATCCAAGGCATGCGGCTGGGGGTGCCGATCGCGGTTACTTTCAAAATCCAGTCGGAAAACATGCGGCGCATACGCAAGGAGTTGATCAAGGAGAAGGCGGCGAAGGCTTCGCCAAAAGTGACGCTGATTACCACATTCGTCGTCGCCCCGACCGCCATCATGCTCATCGGCGGACTGATGGTGCTCGACATCATGGAGAACGTCAGCCTGTTTTCCAACCTGTTTCCCAAATAAATCGGATGGCTGTGGAGGAGGTGGTGCCTCTCGGAAAGAAGGGTAAAGTCAGGTTGGATTTTTATGGAAAAAAGATGTGAGGGGAGTAGGATTAGATGACAACGATCATGCAAAGCCTGTACGCAAAAGTAACCGCGACGTTGAATAACCAGCGAGGTGCCCAAGCCATCGAGTGGATCGCGCTGGCAGGAGTGATCCTGGCCGTCTTTGCCGCCATCCAGACCGTTTTCAAAGGCGATACCGCAGTAGGAAAAGCGGTGTCCGACACGCTGTCCAGCATCATCGGCAAGCTGGACTGATGCGGGTGGCGATGCCGGCGGTCGGGGCACGACCTTGATTGCCGGCATTTCTCGTACATAACAGCAGTAAGTGGCAATGAACAGCAGGGAGGGGTATTCGCTTGAAGCGTATCAAGCAAGTTTGGCTGGCGTTCCTGATTACCAGTTTGTTTGCTCTGCATGCGTGTTCTTCGGAGACCGAAGCGCCGGCTCCGCCTGCTGCGACAGGAGAGCCTGCGGGAACGACGGATACAGACAAAGGAAACGAGCCGGCGCAGCCCGAGCAAGCAGCCGCAGAGCCAGACAAGGAAGAGCAGTTGGCCGCCCTGAAGGCGCTGGTGCCGGACAGTGTCCCGAAAATTCCGGAGTCGACCGAGGAGTTCTACACGCTTGCGCCTGGGCGCTTTTCCGGAATGCTCTACGCGGACAACAAGGAAGAAATCGAGCAAGTTCTGCGGCAATTTCCGCTTATCGACCAGCCGGATCAGGAGGCGATCGACCTGTATTATCGGGCGCTGCTGGCGTTGTTTGCCGAGGATTATCCCGATCCCCAGGAGCTGATTGATCAGATCAAGCTGGCTTCATTCGGCAGTCCGGAAATGGATGACCCGCGTTTCCGCTTCAAGGAGCAGTACAACGTCGAGATTCTTCTCGATGCGAGCGGCAGCATGGCGGCAGAAGTGAACGGCAAGACGAAAATGGAGGCTGCCAAAGAGGCGATTCGCGCATTTGCCGAATCCTTGCCGGAAAAGGCGAACGTCGCCCTGCGGGTATACGGACATAAAGGCAGCGGCAAGGATTCGGATAAAGCACTGTCTTGCGCAAGCAGCGAGCTGGTCTATCAGCTTCAGCATTACCAGGCGCAGGGGCTTTCGGATGCGCTGGAGAAGTTCAAGCCCGCGGGCTGGACTCCCATCGCCCTGGCCTTGCAGCAGGCGCAAAACGACCTTGGCCGCTTCAAAGGCGAGAACAGCACGAACATCATCTATCTGGTCAGCGACGGAATCGAGACGTGCGGGGGGAATCCCGTCGAGGTGGCGAAGCAATTGGCCAGCTCCGACATTACCCCGATCGTCAACGTGGTGGGCTTTGGCGTGGACGGAGAAGGGCAGAAGCAGCTGAAGGAAGTGGCCCATGCCGCAGGGGGCCGCTATGTGCACATTCAGGACCAGAGCGAGCTGGAGAAAGAATTCAACCGGGCGAAGGAAGCGGCGAACAGGTGGAAGGCGTGGAAGAGCGACGCGTCCTATCAGGCCAACTCCACCCATATCTCCCAGTCGCTCGACATTCTGGAATTCGCCCTGGACTGGAAGGCGATCGCCAGAGACGAGAGCTACAACATCAATTCCGCGATCATCGCGCTGGATTATTTCCACATCCTTCCTGATTCTGTCACCGATGAACTGAAAAAGCGCAAAGACCGGCAGCTGCATACGGCCTTGCAACGGGCGGAAGAATTGGAGCAGTTCCTCGATTCATTGAACGACAAATCATACAAGGAAGCCAGAGAGGCGATCGACAAACAGTTTCAGGCAAACGTGGGGAGAACGAACAAACCTTGAAAACTTGACGGGGAGGTACGTACTGTGAGGAGCAGGTTGATCCGTCCCGTGTTGGCCGGGATTTTTGCCACTCTCATCGTGTTGTTGAATAGTTTCCCTGTCGTCGTGCTGGCAGCAGGAAATACGCTGCCGGTACCGGATTTGCAGGCCCCGAGCTACCAGCCGCCGGAGTGGGATACACCGCAGTTGGAGTCGCCGCAGTGGGAGACCCCCCAATTGCAACCGCCCGATCAGGGAGTGCCGAATCTGCAAGCGCCCAGTCAAGGCGTCCCTGACCTGCAAGCGCCGAATCAGGGAGTGCCGGAGCTGAAGGGGCCGAACCGGAACATCCCCGAGCTGCAGGCACCGCAACTGGAAGCTCCGAACGGGCAGGCACCAAACTTGCAAACACCCGGCAGGAGCGTAGAGCCGCATCAGCCCAGGGACCTGACGCCGAACTCCCAACCGCCGGAGCCCTTTAGCGAAACGAAAGAGTACGACATCATGAAGCTGTCCATCAAGGACGTGATGGGAGGGACGTTGGCGTACTCCGCCGACCTGATTTCCCAGGGAGAGGTGGACCTGCGCACAGGCGGGGGCAAATACGGACTCTTTCTGATGCAGGTGGGACTCAAAGGTGTGGACATCGCGGCAAAAGATACGCCGTTGGGCAATCTGACGAGTCTGACGATTGACGGTCTGGACGGAAAGGGTGCCTACGACAGCTATCGCTTCGTCCTGCAGCAAAATCCGCTCAATACGGGCGCGAATATCAACACGCTCGGCTCGTTTTCCAATGCCGCCAATGCCGCCAGCCAGGCGAGAGTTCCCGGCATTGTGGCAGGCTTGAACGTCGGAGTCGCCGCGATCAGCCTGCCTTTCGATACGTACGAGACGATCAGCAAATTCGGTCAGGCGTTTGACAGCGGCCTTGGCGAGGATAAGCAAAACGAAAAGTTCGTCGACGGTGTAGGCGCTTTGGGCAGCACCCTCATGGATGCGGGAGTGATCGCTTCCGTCATTCCGGGAGGGCAGGCCGTAGCCGGTGTGCTCGTGGTGATGGGCGGAATTCTCTGGGGAGCGAGCCGCTTGGTCAAGTGGGGCGACAAGCTCTCAAAGGGAGCGATCAGCCACGGAATCCGCGACGGAATCGGCAAGGCCGTCGGCTGGATGAAGTCGATCTTTTCGTAACCCAGATGCTCCCAGGAGTCATCAGGCAGACCAGTTTTCACGCATAACGGGGGTTTTTCATGATGAAAGTGACAGAGACAGCGTCAGTTCGGGCGCAAATCGCAGCGTACAAGCGGTTCCTGGAAAAGCCGCAGCTGTTTCACCATGCCGCCAAAATCGGCGATCAGTTTTACTACAACGTGCAGTACTGGAAATGGGGAAAGCAGGAGGCATCCGGGTACCTCATCCTCAGACCGGACGGCGAGGTCGTGCCGCGGAAAGAGGCAGAGCAGGCACTGCGGCTGTTCATGCTGCACAATGTCGCTGCACACGAACTGAACAAGGAACTGGCCCAGGTCAAAGACAAGCCGGTCTGGATGTACGCAGACAAGCGGGACTGTTTGCAAGCGCTGCAACCGTATTACGAGGAGCGCATGGACGAGGCGATCCGCGAAGACGTAAACAGCCTCATCGATGTGTGCAACTACATGACGGAGACGCAAGCCGTGCTGCGCTCGCTCTACGAATCAGGGGTGGAGCAGCTGAACCGGGTGCTGCGGGCAGGCTATGTCGAGCCGGAAGACAAGGACAATCTGGACGCCTTGTTCCACGATGTGAATTACAAGCTCTACGTCGGCTTGCGCAAACAGGCGGCGATTCGGGAAGCCGTGGATCGGCTGGCAGCGTTTTTGCGAAAAACAGAGGTGCCGCTGCCGGGCGAGTTGGCGGCCAAGCGCAAAAAATTGAATGAGCTGCTCGCCTCCTACCGAGACCGGAAACTGCGAAATACGAACGACGAATCGATCAGAAGCTTCGAGTCCGTCACGGTAGGGCAGCCTGCTCCGTTTCGCTCGCGGGAAGAGCTGCTGGACTCGTTTATGAAGAAAAAGGAGTATTATTTCCAGACAAAGATCATGCCCCTGTTTCGCAACCCGTAGGCGGGGGAGGGGCCAGGGGAGGGAGATGGCATGAAACCGCTGAAAGAGAGCGTCCAATTTTACGCGCGCAATATCGAATCACTGCTGCTGTTGTCTGCTGTCATCGTGCTGCCTTTCCTGTTCGTGCACAACATGACGCTCAACTACGTAAACTTCCTGACGGCCATCACCGGGGCCAAGGTCGTGTCCGGCTTTTTCAATCTGTTTCTGCTGCTGCTGTTTCTATTGGTAGTGCAAATCCCGTTTGCCCAGTATGTAATCAGCGACCTGGAGGGAGAGGAAAGGCCGCTGCGCAAAGCATTTCGCGCCTTTGCCGAGCGCAGCTTCTCCGTTTTTATGTTTGGCATCGTCTACGTGCTGGCCGTGTGCACGGGGATGCTGCTTTTCGTGATTCCCGGGCTGCTCCTGCTGCTGCTGTTTTATCTCACCCCGTATTTGGCTGTGATGAAAGGAAGGTCGCCCTGGAAGTGTCTGCGGACAGCCATGGAAATGGGGAAAAAGCATTTTGTCCAGATCACGGGGCTGCTTTTGCTGGCGAGCGGCATCGAGTGGGCGATCAGCGTGGTGGGGCTTTATTCCGTCACGTTTATTACGACCAGCTTCGGGGCGGTATTTTTTACGCAGTTGCTGCTGCAAGTGATTTTGTTTCCCTTCATTGCGATCCTGTTTACGCTGTACACGCACAAATGGAGTGCGGAGCGGGACCGAGTGGAGGACTCATTGGGACTGGAAGGGTGATTCAATGCGCATGCGTGCCCGGCAAAGCGGCGAGCGCGGCTCCGCGACAGTCGAATTCATCGGCATCTTGCCGTTTGTCTTTTTGATCCTGTTGATCCTGTGGCAGTTTTTGACGGGTGTTTATGCGGTCATCATCGCCCAGGCTGCGGCGAACGAAGCGGCCAAGGTGTACGCCGTCACAGGGGAAGCGGGAGAAGCGCTGGAGGCAGCCCGGCACATCGTGGGCAGCGCGGGCGGAGGAATCGCCTACAACGGCGGAGAGTCGGGCATCTCCTCTGACGGCAGCTACTTTACGGCGAAGGTCGGCGTGCAGATGGAGCTGATTTTTCTGCCCGACTTCATCAGGCAAAACATGAGTGAAGAGGATCGCGTCATTTCCTTTTCGCGGGAGCTGCGGGGACGGGTGATCCATTGATGAAGCAGGCGGTCGCACTATTGCGCGATGAGCGAGGCAATCTGACCATTTTCGTGCTGACGATATTTTTCTTCATGGTGCTGGTTGTGTTTACGGTCTTGTTTAACATCTCTGCGATTTTCGCCTGCAAGGAGGCGGCGGCGAACAGCGCCGAGCAAGCCAGCCTGGCCGCGACAGGCATCCTGTACGACGAGGTGGAGAATGCGATTCATGCCTATGACCTCTCCATCGAGAGGCTGATCGATCCCGTTTTTATTTGGCCGCTCGTCGAAGAAGCCATGTCGTCGCTCCAGGCAGCCCATCCGGACTGGGCGGCCAGCGAGGTGAGGTTCGCGGCGATCGACCAGGTCCTGCTCGCCGCCCTGCCGGTTACCCCGCAACTGGAAGTGTACATCTGGGCGGGTTTGGACCGGGCTTCCCAAAAGGTCCCGGGCGTCGTCTCCGGCATTTTGGCAAGCAACAAGAGCACCCTGCAAGGCTCGTCGATCAAAATGTTCGACGGGGAGGACCGAATCGAGGTGAAGACGTCGGTTCGCTACGAAAGCCAGCGGTTCGGCCTGGCGTTTATGCCGGAGCATGCCGAGCCGATCTATCAGACAGGCAAGAGCAGGCCGATCGGCTTCGTCAAGGCGACAAGCTGGGGGCAGCAGCCTTCTGTGACGTTGGGGAGCAACTGAATGCGAGCGCGGCTGTAAGGAGGCGATACAGATGGGAAAAACAAACAGATGGCGACAGGCACTCGGCGGCATGCTGCTGTCTTCGCTGCTCGCAGGCTGCGCGGCAGGGGCGGCTGGCACTTCGGTATCAGCTCTGCAAACGCAGACGCCGCAAACCGCGCAAGAGCTGATCGCAGCTGCCCCCGGACCGCTCGCCGGCATCCCCTTTTACCTGAAGCAGGCTGAGCAGCGCGACAAGATCACGCACATTTTGGACGGCCTTCCTCTTTTGCCGGACGGGATGGATGAATCGCTGCTGCAGGTCTACTGGGCGAAGCTGCTGCAGCTGTTCGCGGAGGACTACCTCAGCCCCCGGATGGTGGTCGACCGCTGGCGGATGGCTTCGTTCGGGGGACCGGACATCGAGGATGCGAGATTCCGGTTCCGGGAGCATTTCAACGTGGAAATTATTTTGGATGCGAGCGGGAGCATGCGGGAGAAAATGGGCGAGAAGAGCAAAATGGAGCAGGCGAAGGAAGCAATCCGCGAGTTTGCCGAGTCCCTGCCCAAGGAAGCCAGCGTGTCGCTTCGCGTATACGGCCACGTCGGGAGCGGCTCGGATGCAGACAAAGCGCTCTCCTGCAGCAGAAGCGACATCGTCTATCCGCTGCAGACGTACGATGCCGCGAAGCTGGACGACGCACTGGGACAGATCGAGCCGAGCGGATGGACGTCGATTGCCTATTCGCTGCAGCAGGCACAGCAGGATCTCGCAGCCTTTCCGGCCAAGAGCAACACCAATGTCATCTATCTGGTCAGCGACGGCATCGAGACGTGCGGCGGCGATCCGGTGGCGGTAGCAGAAAAGCTGTACCAGTCGGACATCATGCCGCTGCTCAATGTCATCGGCTTCGACGTCAACGCCGAAGGGCAGCAGCAATTGAAGGAAATCGCCCGGGCCTCGGAAGGGCTGTACGCCAACGTGACCAACCGCGACCAGTTTCGGCAAGAGCTGGAGCGGGCCAGGGAAATCGCCGAGAAATGGGAGCAGTGGAAGCGGGACGCGATGACCGAAGCAGCCGCCGTGCTCATCGACCGGCGCAAGTGGATCGATGCCTACGAGCGCGACTGGTACGAAAAAAAACTGGCGAGAAAGCCTGAACATCGGGGCTGCCATCGACTATTTGTCCGCGACGGGGAAAATCGGCGAGGAGGCGAGGCGCTACCTGACGCAGCAGCGGACGGCCAGAGAGGCGCTGGCTACGCAGGCCAAAGAGGAGCTGACCGATTACCTCGTTCACCTGACCAACAAGACGTATCGGGAAATGCTGACGGAAATCGAACAAACATACAGCGGGAACTAGTGTCCTCCTGCCAGTATTTTTTCGATCCCGTATCATGCGCGATTACATTCGCCGCTAAATATAAGTAAACGTGACCACCTGCTTCAATTGGGTATCGACGCCAACCGCTACCGCTGGACGGGAACGCCGCGAAAGATCGGCTCGCCCGTGGCAGTCTCCACGAGCTTGGCGGGGTCTTCCAGGGTAATGTCCCGATCGATCGTGTCCACATCGACATGAAAGTATTGGCGGACAGCGGCTGACGCGATTTGAGCCGCTTCCTGTCTGGTCAAGCATCCCATCGTAGCAAGGATGGCGACGACTCGAAATCGATTTTCCTTTCCAGTACCTTACGAAATGGTAAGCTTGGGCGGCGTGCACGAGCGATTTGCAGCAAAGAGAGGAATTTCCGGCGAAAGAGACGAAACATTCGGAGTACGGCATCAGGCAGGAAAGCAAAGGGGGAGAGGGCATGAATGCAAAAGAACTGAACCAGGCGATTGCGACCTACGTGAGGACGGAGACGTTTCCTGTCGGCGTGAAGCTGGTGAAGGCAGAGGACGACCTGCCCAAAAAAGCGAAGCGGCCTGTGCGCGATCTCGGCTATCCGATCACCATCTGCCAGGCGGTCGGCTTTTCCCGCCGCTACGGCTGGAGCATCGCCATGAACGGGGCAGACCTTTCCTGTCCCATCGCACAGGTGGCGTTTGGCTACGAGGAGCAGCTGCCGTTCTATACGGAGGGCAATCTGGCCTGCGGCATGTACACGGACTCACTGGAGGCCGGAGCCAAGTCCGAGCAGGATGTGCCCAAGCTGACGGCGGAGGAGAGTGGGTATTACGTCTCGTTTCCGTTGGAGCGGGCGGAGGTGGAGCCGGATGTCGTCGTCATCTACGGAAATTCGGCGCAAGTGATGCGGCTGGTCGCAGGCATGCTGTTCAAGCGGGGAGGCTCGATCCCGTCCACGTTTTCCAGCCGGGCAGACTGCGCTGACATCGCGATCAAGCCGCTGCAGACCGGTCAGCCGCAGGTCATCGTGCCCTGCTACGGCGACAGGCTGTTTGCCCAGACGCAGGATCACGAGATGGCGTTCAGCTTTCATTTCCGCGACGCGGCCGAGCTGGTGGAAGGACTGGCCGGGACACAGAAGGGCGGCGTCCGCTACCCGATCCCGTCGTTCCTGCGCTACGAGGCACAGTTTCCGCCGAGCTATCAAAAGCTGGCAGGCATGTTCGGAGAGGCAAAGAGCAAGGAGCTATGATGAAAAAAGGCATTCCCTTCGCCTGCGTGAGACGGTCGGGAATGCCCTTTTCTTTTTTGGAAGTTGGAGGTTATACCAGATTTTCCGGATTCAAGCCTTCCAGCTCCGGCAGGACGAAACGGCCGTCTTTGCGGATCAGCACGTCGTCGAACCAGATTTCGCCGCCGCCGTATTCCGGACGCTGGATTTGCACCAGATCCCAGTGGATGGAGGAACGGTTGCCGTTGTCAGCTACGGTATAGGCGTTGCCCGGCGTGAAGTGGAAGCTGCCGGCGATCTTTTCGTCGAACAGGATGTCGAGCATCGGATGCAGGATGTGCGGGTTGAACCCGATGGCGAATTCGCCGATGTAGCGAGCGCCTTCGTCCGTGTCGAGGATGTCGTTTAGGGCCTTGGTATTGGAGCTGGTCGCCTCGACGATTTTTCCTTCCTTGAAAGTGAACTGCACGTCGGTGAAGGAAATGCCGTGGTAGTTGGTCGCCGCGTTGTAGTAGATCGTGCCTTCTACGGAGTCGCGAACAGGCGCGGTGTACACTTCGCCGTCAGGAATGTTGCGTTTGCCGTCGCATTTGATCGCGTTGATGCCCTTGATGGAGAAGCGCAGGTCGGTTTTCGGGCCGACGATGCGGACGCGGTCGGTGCGTTCCATCAGCTCTTTCAGCGGGGTCATGGCATTGGACATTTTTTGGTAGTCCAGATTGCAGACAGAGAAATAGAAGTCCTCAAAGCCTTCGAGGCTCATGTTGGACAGCTGCGCCATCGACTTGTTCGGGTAGCGCAGGACGACCCAGCGTTTGTTCGGTACGCGCTCATTTGTATGTACAGGCTGGTACAGCACGCGGGAATAGATGCTCATCTTGTCTTCCGGCACGTCGGCGTATTCGTTGATATTGTCGTAGGCGCGGACGGCGATGTAGGCATCCATGTCCTTCATCCGTTCATATTCGTACTTGGCCATCAATGCCATGTGCTCTTCGCTGGTGCCTTGGTAGAGGGCGCGGTTGATTTCCTGGTCCTTCAGCGTGACCAGCGGCAGGGCACCCACCGCGAACGACTCGCGGACGAGAGCGCGCACCAGTTCAGGCTGCAGGCCGGTGTTTTCGATCAGCACTTTTTCCCCTTTTTGCAGATTGAGCGAGTAGCGGACGAGACGGCTGGCAAGTTCATTAATCCGTGGATCTGCCATGTATCGCAACCTCCATAATAAAAAAATTTTTATTAGCTCTATTATCTCACAACATCAGGGAAGCATGCCAGTGTATATGTAAATCTTTATAGGCATGCTTCGTAAATTTTTACGATGTCCTCCGTGTTCAGGTTGCGGGAACTGGGCAAGTAGCCGATGCCGCGCCCTCCGATGGTCACCGCTTCTTCAGCCATGCCGCGCAGAGCGTCGCGCGTCACTCCGAAATCCGAGAGGCGCTCCGTAATGCCCATGCGCTCATACCACTTCCGCACCGCCTCAATCGCAGCCTCCGCTGCGGCTTGCTCGTTTTCCTCCGTGACACCGAAACACGCGCGTCCCATACGCGCCAGTCGCTCGGGCCGGTCGGCGAGAATCACCTGGCGAAAATAAGGAAGCGACAGGATGGCGAGACCGCGTCCGTGTGCCATGTCGTAAATGCCGCTCAAGGGATGCTCGATGCCGTGCAGCGGCATGCCTGCGCCCCGTCCCGCATTGGCGAAAGGGCTGATGCCCAGGGTGCTCGCCCACAGCAGGGTGGAACGTGCCTCCTCGTTGTCCGGCTGCTCGAGGGCGGTGATGGAATGCTCGACGACGAGGCGGATGAGCGTCTCGGTGATGCCGTCCTGCACATGGGTGCCTTCCGCGCTGATCAGGTAGCCTTCAAACAGGTGGGAAAAGATGTCCGCGCACGCCTCTGCCGTGACGCGAGCCGGGACGGTGTACGTGACGGACGGGTCGAGGATCGCGATCTGCGGAAAGAGGGCGGGCCCGTTGATGGATGATTTTTCGTGGGTGTCCCAATGAGTCAGTACACTGATGTTGTTCGCCTCGGAGCCGGTCGCGGCCACGGTCGGCACGGTCACGAGCGGCAGGGCCTCCTGCACGGGCACGAGCCATTTGCCGGTGCCGCTCGGATTGCCGCGCATGTAGTCGTAGATCGGACGTCCGGACTTCGCGGCTGCTGCAATCGCTTTGGAAGCGTCCATGACCGAACCGCCGCCTACGGCGAGCACGAAGTCGCAGCCATGCTGCCGGGCGAGTGCCGCCCCTGCGTCGACAGTCGCTGTCCGCGGGTTCGGCTCGACTTTGTCGAACAGGATGCTGTCGACCTCCGCTTCCCGCAGCAGCTCCTGCACCCGGTCCAACAGTCCGGTGCGTTTGGCTGCACGGCCGCCGGTGACGAGCAGTGCTTTTTTTCCCACTGTCCGGGCAGCCTGACCCAAACGCTTCAACTCCCCGACGCCAAAGTAAATGCGGGTCGGAAAAGATACCTCAAAGGGAAACATCTGAATACCTTCCTTCTTTCTTTCCATATAGGTTGCACAAAAAACAGTGTATCACATGTGGGCAGTGCGATCTTGTGAGAGGAGCAGCTTCTGCAGCGACTTCTCAGGGGGATTTGTTTTTATGATAGTTTTTATCATTTATTATAATAACTGGTAGAACTCGAATTATTGTAATGTTTTGGCGGATAGAGGAGGGAGAAGGCTTGTTGAGCAAGGGGAAGGAGTCCCTGTGGGAAAGAATCACAAGCATATTTTCTAAAAGCATCGGATCAAGCTTTGCAGCAGCATTGATTTTGCTTTTAGTAGGGATGATTACAAGTGCCATTGTTAATGCGATATCTGAATCGCAAATACTTACTCAGATATATGTTGCGGTTGGAATGGGTGGCATTGCCATTATCATCACTGGGTTCTTTTTATTTTGGCCATTTTGGAAATTTCGCTGGAAGTATTCATTTCTAGAAGATGAGCATGAACTGCTCGCTCAAAAATTGGTGGGAATCCATAAGCGGGCAAAAACGTACATAAATTCAGTAGATGGCATAATGGCCTTTCAATTGTTTCAGGTTCACAAACAAACGAAAGATGAGTACATTCAATATCACTTCCGGAAAGTCATGGAACTGAAAGGAAAAGGATTGGATGTATCCAAACTTCGCAACCGAAAAATCAATGTCCCGATTGACATGCTTCACTTTACGAAGCACAAAAATCCACGAAAAGTTCCGGGAGATTACGGAAGATACTTAAATGCCCTGCTATATCAATATTTACTTTCCCGCTCGTCCAAGAATCCTAGAATGAAAAACGTGCTTCGTAATTGGGATGTATATATTGAACAGGACGTCCGGATCATTGGCCTTCATTACGCAATTCTGTTCGATATGACGAGAATTGTGTCTTGTGAAGATATAACGGAATATCAGATTCTTCGCGAACGAACGTCAGAACATACTGACACCGTTTATGGCATGGTATACAATGGTAACAAGGAAAAACACAAAAATCGGGCGTATTATACGCTGCGTATCTCGCTCGATGGAGGTCCTGAAGGCGTCCAGCATTATGTTGGCTTACTGATCGTAAATCAGCAGATTCTAAGACTAGATAACAAAGGGCTCATTGCCCAGATCTTCCGAAACATTCTCTTTGATCCCGTCTATTTCACTGGTCAGTTATCACAAGTTGCATCTGCTAAAGATTCTGTAAGCAACGAAGGGGTGTGAACATGTTGAGTATGAGAAAAAGCCGGTTGAAACGAATCCTGGTTTCCATCCAAAACATACCCTTGGCTTTAGTCGGTAAGAAATTGGTCAGTCCAGCTAGATTGATGGAAGAACGTGGGGAATTGGTAAAGGATACGTCAACGCCAGAAATGTTATTTGCCGGTGCACAGCGTCAGTGGAGGCGGCTCCGGGATACAGAGTTTCAAATCAAAGAGGTTGAGGAACAATTGCAGAAAATGAATAGATCACAGTCACGGGGCGGAATACGTTCAGTGTGAAGCGCGGCAGTATGCCATGCCGGCAGATTTGCTCGAAGGTGAGAAAGAGATCAATGTTGTTCACTGTCCTTTCTCGATCCTGCGGGCTTTTTTGCTTTTTCAAGAGGAATCAATGAATGAATCGCAAGAACCTTTATTGAACAGCATGAAAAAGGAAAGGGTAATAAAGCGATGAGGAAAAGAACTGAAAAGAGCAGAAGGAACCGATGAAAACGAATGATAAAATTTTCATGTATAAAAATCAGTAGTCAATTCCCGAACTATTGTCAAACTCCATTCACGCTTTTTCCATTGAAAAATGCGTATGTTTATGTTTTAATGTAGATGAATCGTTCGTGAATTAATAGAAACTCAACCTTTTTAGCTGGGAAGGTGGCTCCTACAGTGGAAAAACAGGAACAACTCTACGAAGGTAAGGCGAAACGGATTTATCGGACATCGACGCCTGATCTGTACTGGGTGGAGTATAAAGACGACGCGACGGCATTTAACGGAGAAAAAAGAGCGCAAATCACCGGTAAAGGCGAGCTGAACAACCGGATTACCGCCATCTTTTTCACCATGTTAAAAGAACGTGGAATCGACAACCATTTCATTCGCCTGTTGTCTGCTACGGAGCAGGTCGTTCGCAAAGTGGACATTATCCCGCTCGAAGTCGTCGTCCGCAACATCGCGGCAGGCTCGCTGGCCAAACGGCTGGGGATGGAAGAAGGAACCGTGCTTCCGCAGCCTGTTGTCGAGTTTTACTACAAAGACGATGCGCTGGGAGATCCGCTGGTGAATACCTCCCACATCAAGGTGCTCGGGATCGCGAGCGAAAGCGACCTGGCGACGCTGGAGAGCATGGGCCTGGAAGTCAATGAAGTGCTGCGTCCCTACCTTCGCGAGCGCAACATCACGCTGGTCGACTTCAAACTGGAATTTGGCAAAACTGCCGACGGGGAGATCCTCCTCGCCGATGAAATATCGCCGGACACGTGCCGGTTCTGGGACTCGGAAACAAACGAAAAACTGGACAAAGACCGCTTCCGCCGCGATTTGGGCAACGTAGAAGAAGCGTATCAGGAAATGCTGAAAAGATTGGGAGGAGACGTACATGTTTAAAGCAGTCGTATATGTAACTTTGCGCGAGAGCGTGCTGGACCCGCAAGGCCAGGCAGTAAAAGGCGCCCTGCATTCCCTTGGATTCGATGAAGTCAATAACGTACGCATCGGCAAATACATGGAGCTTGAGCTGGGGACGAACGATCGTGCCCAGGCAGAAGAGCGCGTCCGTGAAATGTCCGAAAAGCTGCTGGCCAATACAGTGGTTGAAGACTATCGCTTTGAGATCGTGGAGGGCTGACGTGATGCGAGTAGCGGTTATCGTCTTTCCCGGCTCCAATGCCGACATCGATTTGTACAATGCGGTCGAAGATGTCATGGGTGTGCCGGTCGATTACGTCTGGCACTCTGACCAAGACCTCTCCCAATACGACGCCATTCTTCTCCCGGGCGGCTTCTCCTACGGCGACTACCTGCGCTGCGGCGCTGTCGCCCGTTTCTCGCCGGTCATGGAGCAAGTGGTGAAAGCAGCAGAAGAAGGCAAGCTGGTCATGGGCATTTGCAACGGCTTCCAGATTCTTACGGAAGTCGGGCTGCTCCCGGGCGCATTGCTGCGCAACCGTTCGCTCAAATTCCGCTGCAAGCTGTCTGCGCTGCGCGTGGAAAACAACGACACCCCGTTTACCCGCGACTACGCGGCAGGGGAAGTCATTCAGATTCCGATCGCCCATGGCGAAGGAAACTACTACTGTGATGACGAGACGCTGGCGAAGCTCAAAGCCAACGGCCAGATCGTCTTCCGCTATCACGGGGAAAATCCGAATGGTTCCATTGAAGATATCGCAGGCATTTGCAACGAGCGCGGCAATGTGCTCGGCATGATGCCGCACCCGGAGCGTGCCGTCCATAAGTGGATGACATCCGATGACGGACGCCGCATGTTTACCTCGATCCTGAAGACGTGGAGGGAAAAAAGCAGTGTCACAACTCACGCATAAAGAACCGACAGCCGAGCAAATTGCCGATCAGAAGCTCTACCGCGAGATCGGTCTGACGGATGAAGAATACCAGCGCGTTGTAGAGATCATCGGCCGCAAACCGAACTGGACCGAGACAGGTCTGTACAGCGTCATGTGGTCGGAGCACTGCTCGTACAAAAACTCCAAGCCGGTGCTGCGCCGCTTCCCGACGAAAGGCCCGCGCGTGCTGCAAGGTCCGGGGGAAGGCGCCGGCATCGTGGACATCGGCGACAACCAGGCCGTTGTCTTCAAGATCGAGAGCCACAACCACCCGTCCGCGATCGAGCCGTACCAAGGCGCAGCGACAGGGGTCGGCGGGATCATCCGCGACGTGTTTTCCATGGGCGCGCGCCCGATTGCGCTTCTCAACTCGCTTCGTTTCGGAGAGTTGAAAACGCCCCGCGTCAAATATTTGTTTGAACACGTCGTCGCCGGGATTGCAGGCTACGGCAACTGCATCGGGATTCCCACTGTGGGCGGCGAAGTCAACTTCGACCCGACCTACGAAGGCAACCCGCTCGTCAACGCGATGTGCGTCGGTCTCATCGACCATGAAAAAATCCAAAAAGGTGTTGCCTCCGGTATCGGCAACCCTGTCATTTACGTAGGCGCAAGCACGGGCCGCGACGGTATCCACGGCGCGACCTTCGCGTCCGAAGAACTCACCGAAGAATCCGAGAAAAAACGCCCGGCTGTGCAGGTCGGCGACCCGTTCATGGAAAAGCTGCTGCTTGAAGCGTGCCTGGAGCTGATCGACACCGGCATCGTCGTCGGGATTCAGGACATGGGCGCGGCGGGTCTCACCAGCTCCAGCTCGGAGATGGCTTCCAAAGCGGGCAACGGGATTGAGATGAACCTCGATCTGGTGCCGCAGCGCGAAGCAGGCATGTCTGCCTATGAAATGATGCTGTCCGAATCGCAGGAGCGCATGCTCGTCGTCGTAGAAAAAGGCAAAGAAGCCGAAGCGATCGCCATTTTCGACAAGTGGGGCTTGGCATCTGCCGTCGTGGGCAAAGTGACGGATGACAACATGCTGCGTCTGTTGCACAAAGGGGAAGTTGTGGCGGAAGTGCCGGTAAACAGCCTGGCTGACGAAGCGCCTGTGTACCACCGCCCGTCCGCTGTTCCTGCCTACTACGAAGCGAACGCCAATGTGGATGTGCTGGCGGCGATCCCGCAGCCAGACGACCTGAACGAGACGCTGAAGGGCCTGCTGTCCCAGCCGACTGTTGCGAGCAAAGCGTGGGTCTACGAGCAATACGACCACATCGTCCGCGCCAATACGGCTGTGAAGCCTGGCTCCGACGCGGCTGTCGTCATGGTGCGCGGCACGCGCAAAGCCTTGGCGATGAGCACGGACTGCAACGGCCGTTACGTGTACCTCGATCCGAAAGTCGGCGGTGCGATCGCTGTGGCTGAATCGGCGCGCAACGTCGTCTGCTCCGGCGCCGAGCCGCTGGCGATCACCGACTGCCTCAACTTCGGCAGCCCGGAAAAGCCGGAGGTGTTCTGGCAGTTCGAGAAAGCGTGCGAAGGCATGAGCGAAGCATGCGTCGCGCTTGAATCGCCGGTCATCGGCGGAAACGTGTCTTTCTACAATGAACGCAGCGGCGACGCCATCTACCCGACCCCGACCGTCGGCATGGTGGGTCTTGTCACCGATGTAGACCATATTACTACGCAAAACTTCAAGTCCGAAGGCGACGCGATCATCCTCCTCGGGGAGACGTTCGCAGAGCTGGGCGGCTCCGAATATCAAAAGCTGGCGACAGGCACGATCTCCGGTCGTCCGCCGCAAATCGACCTGACGAAAGAAGCGGCTGTGCAAAAGCTGACGCTGGCGGCCATCCGCAATGGTCTCGTCAAGTCTGCGCACGACCTGTCCGAAGGCGGTCTGGGCGTAGCGCTGGCTGAATCCTGCTTCGGCGAAGGCTTCGGCGCTCAGGTGTCGTTGGAATCTGACCTGCGTCCGGACGTGCTCCTGTTTAGCGAATCGCAATCCCGGATTTTGCTCAGCACATCCCAGGACCAAGCGGAAGCACTGCTTGCCCTGGCGGCTGAACACGGTGTTGCGGCTGCGCAGATCGGAACGACAGGCGGAGACAAACTGGTCATCAGCGTGAACGGTACAGAAGCAATCAACGCTTCTATTCAAGAGGTGAAAGCAGCCTGGAAGGATGCGATTCCATGTTTGATCGGGTAATCTGGGACGAACTGAACGAAGAATGCGGCGTCTTTGGCATCTACAACCATAGGGAAGCTCCCCAGCTGACATACTTGGGGCTGCATGCACTGCAGCATCGCGGTCAGGAGAGCGCAGGTATCTGCGCCTCCGACGGCGAGAAATGGTATAAGCACCGCGGCATGGGTCTGGTCTCGGAGGCGTTTGGCAAAGGCGATCTGGAGAAGTTCAAAGGCCACATCGCCATCGGCCACACCCGTTATACGACTGCTGGCTCCAGCAAGATCGAAAACGCACAGCCGCTGTTCTTCCGCTATGCGCAAGGCAGCATGGCCGTCGCTCACAACGGTAATCTGGTCAACGCGGCGAACCTGCGTAAAGAGCTGGAGGCCAAAGGCTCCATTTTCCAGACGACCAGTGACACTGAAGTGATTGCGCACTTGATCGCACGCTCCGAGCGCCGTGACCTGCCGGGAGCGGTAAAGGATGCGTTGCAGCACATCAAAGGGGCATATGCCCTCTGTGTCATGAACGAGCGTCAGCTGGTGATTGCCCTCGACCCGAACGGGCTGCGTCCGCTGTCGCTGGGACGATTGGGCGACGCCATCTGTGTCGCGTCCGAGACCTGTGCCTTTGACATCATTGGCGCGGAATACTGGCGCGACGTACAGCCGGGCGAGCTGATTATCGTCGACGAAAACGGCATCGTGGAAACGCACCACACCGAGAATACACAGCGCTCGATGTGCATCTTTGAATACATTTACTTCGCACGCCCGGACAGCGACATCGACGGGATCAACGTGCACATGGCGCGCAAACGCCTGGGCAAACAGCTGGCCAAGGAATCGGCCATCGACGCGGACGTCATCATCGGCGTACCGGACTCCAGCATTTCCGCCGCCATCGGCTTTGCTGAAGCGACGGGGATTCCGTACGAGATCGGCCTGATCAAAAACCGCTACGTCGGCCGCACCTTCATTCAGCCGAGCCAGGAGCTGCGCGAGCGGGCCGTCTACATGAAGCTGTCTGCCGTACGCAAGGTAGTCGAGGGCAAACGCGTGGTCATGATCGACGACTCCATCGTACGCGGAACGACGAGCAATCGCATCGTCCGCATGCTGCGCGAAGCAGGGGCGAAGGAAGTGCATGTGCGCATCAGCTCTCCGCCTGTCATGAACCCGTGCTTCTACGGCATCGACACGTCGACGCGCGACGAACTGATCGCCGCGACCAAATCCGTAGAGGAGATTCGCCAGGCGATCGGCGCCGACACGCTCGCGTTCATGTCCGTGGAAGGCATGGTCGAGGCGATCGGCCGCGAAGATTCGGCTCCGAACAGGGGACATTGCGTCGCCTGCTTTACCGGTCAATACCCGACTGAAGTCGATTTTGAAGAAGCGTTGCCGGCGCTCAAATGCTAAGGCAGGCTAGCACCTCGTCCAAGGGGGAGAAACAATGAGTGAAGCATATAAACAAGCAGGCGTCGACATCGATGCGGGGAACGAAGCCGTCGAACGCATGAAAAAGCATGTCAAGCGGACATTCCGTCCCGAGGTCCTGACCGATTTGGGCGGCTTCGGCGCACTGTTCCGCATGGATACGACCAAGTATGAGAAACCGGTGCTCGTCTCCGGTACGGACGGCGTTGGCACGAAGCTGAAGCTGGCATTTGCCATGGACAAGCACGACACAATCGGGATCGATGCAGTGGCGATGTGCGTCAATGACGTAGTCGTGCAGGGCGCAGAGCCGCTCTTTTTCCTCGACTATCTGGCGGTCGACAAAGTCATTCCGGAGAAGATCGAGGCGATCGTCAAAGGCATCGCGGACGGCTGCTCACAGGCAGGCTGCTCTTTGATCGGCGGGGAAACAGCGGAAATGCCGGGCATGTACGCGGAAGGCGAGTACGACATCGCCGGCTTTACGGTGGGTGTCGTAGATGAAAGCAAAATGATCACCGGCGCGAAGGTCGCAGCAGGCGACGTCCTGATCGGGCTGGCTTCCAGCGGCGTGCACAGCAACGGCTTTTCGCTCGTGCGCAAAGTATTGCTGGCCGACAAGGGCATGTCGCTCCACGATCACGTCGACGTGCTGGGCAAAAAGCTGGGCGAAGAACTGCTGACGCCGACGCGCATTTACGTCAAGCAAGTGCTCTCCGTTTTGGAGAAGCATGAAGTGAAGGCCCTGGCGCACATCACGGGCGGCGGGTTTACGGAAAACATTCCGCGTGTGCTCCCGGAAGGCACGCAAGCGGTGATTGACGTCGGCTCCTGGCCAGTTTTGCCGATCTTTTCTCTCGTGCAGGAGGCAGGCGGCATCTCCTATCCTGACATGTACAAGACGTTCAACATGGGGATCGGGATGATTCTGGTCGTGTCGCCGGAGGATGTCGTGTCCGTGGTCGAACAGCTGCAACAGCTGGGCGAGCAGCCGTACGTGATCGGCAACATCCAGTCAGGCGAGCGCAAAGTCGTGTACAACGGGGTGGAATGGTGAAGAAGCTAGCCATTTTCGCCTCGGGCAGCGGCTCCAACTTTGAAGCGATCGTGCAGGCGGTGCAGAGCGGACGACTGGGCGGAGTGGAAGCGGCCCTTCTCGTCTGCGACAAGCCGGGGGCGAAGGTGCTGGAGCGCGCTGCGCGTCTGGGCATCGAAGCGTTCGTCTTTGAGCCAAAGGCGTACCCCGACAAGGCCGCGTTTGAAACGGAAATTGTCGCCGAGCTGCAGCGGCGCGGCGTATCGCTGGTAGTGCTGGCAGGCTACATGCGCCTCGTGGGAGACACCTTGCTGTCCGCCTACGAGGGCAGCATTATCAACCTCCATCCGTCGCTCCTTCCTGCCTTTACCGGCAAGGATGCCATCGGCCAGGCGCTCGCCTACGGGGTGAAGCTCACGGGAGTGACCGTACACTTCGTCGATGCAGGCCTCGATACCGGGCCGATCATCGCTCAAATTCCCGTAGAGGTGCACGAGGACGATACGGCGGGCAGCCTGGCTGCACGCATCCACGAGGTCGAGCACGGTCTGCTGGTGCAAGTCATCGGCTGGCTGGCAGATGGCCGGGTCCGGTTGCAGGGCCGCCGCGTTTTGCTGACATAAGCAAGTTCATAAAAGCGCATCTGTTCCGCGAACAGGCGCTTTTTCTTTTGCTTTCGCATTCCCGCACAAACCGGGAAAGGCATTTTTGCGTCCCTTGACATATGGTAAAAGAAGCAGCAAAGCCGCAACCCAAGGAGGTGCCCATGTGAGCGGAGATTTTGTCACCGATTTGCTGGGCAAGCTAAGCAAAAAGACTGGCCGACAGTGGACGCTCGCCGACATCGTCAAGCTGGCCGAGAAATTCCCCAAAGACGGCGCGAAAGACATCGACTCCGTCATGGACGAACTGGCCGAGATGGGGCTGGACGTTCCCCGGGAGACGAGGGAAAAAGTCAAGGAGCGCATGAGCAGCGGCACATCCATTACGATGGATGAGATTGGCAGCCTTATGCGCAAGGATGTGAAAGGCAAGCGAAGCAAGAGCAAAAAGACGAAGCCGGCTGTCGGTAAAGGCAGACCGAAGACGCTTGCGGAGCGCGTGAAGACATTGGCGGGCACAAAAAAGAAAAAGCGGTAAGGGAACCGATCCGGAAGACGGCAGGCAGTCGCGAGTGCTGAACATGCACGGGCGACTGCGTTTGTTTTGCCTGACGAAGACCTTGATGAAAACGTACATTTATGTTTTAATAATAAGTAAATGTTCGTGTTTTGTTTCTGATACACGCAGTCAGTCATCTTTGATCCAGCATTTGATGGAAAATTACTTATCAAAAGCCCAGGAGGTTCTATCCGTGAGTGTGAAAAAAGCGTTGATCAGCGTTTCTGACAAGACAGGTTTGATTCCGTTTGCCCGTCGTCTGGCAGCTGCCGGGGTAGAGATCATTTCGACCGGAGGCACGGCGTCTCTCTTGAAGGAAGCAGGAATTCCCGTCATTGGCATTTCCGAAGTAACCGGTTTTCCGGAAATTCTCGACGGACGCGTCAAAACGCTGCATCCGAACATCCACAGCGGTCTCTTGGCTGTGCGCGACAACGAAGCGCATCGTAAACAGCTGGAAGAGCTGCAGATCGAAACGATCGACCTCGTTGTCGCAAACCTGTACCCATTCAAGGAAACGATTGCCAAGCCGGACGTGACGTTCGAGGAAGCAATTGAAAATATCGATATCGGCGGCCCGACGATGCTTCGCTCCGCCGCGAAAAACCACTCCTTTGTGACCGTTGTGGTCGATTCGGCCGACTACGAGGCTGTCGCAGCCGAGATTGAGGCCAACCAGGACACGACGCTGGAAACCCGCCGTCGCCTGGCAGCGAAAGTTTTCCGCCACACTGCGGCCTACGATGCCCTCATCTCCCGTTACTTGAGCGAGCAGGTGGGCGAGCTGTTGCCGGAGAGCTTCACCGTCACCTATGAAAAAGCACAGGACCTGCGCTACGGGGAAAACCCGCACCAACGCGCAGCTTTCTACCGCGAGCCGCTGGCAGGCGGCGCCAATATCGCTTCCGCCGAGCAGCTGCACGGCAAGGAGCTTTCCTACAACAACATTAACGATGCCGATGCGGCCCTCGCTATCGTCCGCGAGTTTGCCGAGCCTGCCGTCGTGGCGATCAAACACTCCAATCCGTGCGGAGTAGGAATCGGCGAGACGATCCGCGAAGCGTACCAAAAAGCGTATGAAGCTGACCCGGTGTCCATTTTCGGCGGCATCGTTGCGGCAAACCGTCCGATTGATCGTGACACGGCCCTGGCGATGAAGGAAATCTTCCTGGAAATCATCATTGCTCCCGACTTTACGGAAGAAGCACTGGCTGTATTGACAGAGAAAAAGAACCTGCGTCTGCTGCGCATTCCGAACTTGAATGAGGCATCTGCAAAAGCAAACCACTTCCGCGTAGCGCCGGTTGTGGGCGGTGCGCTCGTGCAAGATTACGATCTGAAGCAGCTGGAAGACGGGGAAATTCAAGTCGTCACTGATCGGGCGCCGACAGCAGAGGAGCTCGTGCAACTGAAGTTCGCCTGGAAAGTGGTCAAGCATGTGAAGTCCAATGCGATCCTGCTGGCAAAAGACAACATGACTGTCGGCGTGGGAGCAGGCCAAATGAACCGCGTCGGCTCCGCGAAAATCGCCATCGAGCAAGCAGGTGAGCTGGCAAAAGGTGCCGTGATGGCCTCTGACGCCTTCTTCCCGATGCCAGACACGGTAGAAGCGGCGGCAGCAGCGGGCATTACCGCGATCATTCAACCGGGCGGTTCTGTCCGCGACCAGGATTCGATTGACGCCTGCAATCGCTTTGGCATCGCCATGATTTTCACCGGCACCCGTCATTTCAAACACTAATCGAGCGGATGACCTCAAGGCACAGGAGGAAATACGATGAAAGTTTTGGTAATCGGCGGTGGCGGCCGTGAGCACACCATTGCCTGGAAGCTTTTGCAAAGCCCGAAAGTAAAGAAAGTGTACTGCGCGCCCGGCAACGGCGGAACGGCACAAATCGCGCAAAACGTGCCGATCGGCGTAAACGACTTCGCCGCGCTGGCCCAGTTCGTCAAGGATGAAGGCATCGACCTGACCGTCGTCGGTCCGGAAGACCCGCTGCTCGGCGGTATTGTCGACTTTTTCGAGGAACGCAACCTGCCGATCTTCGGTCCGAACAGCAAGGCTGCGATGATCGAGGGCAGCAAATCGTTTGCGAAAAAGCTGATGATGCGCTACAACATCCCGACCTCGGCGTACGAGTCGTTCATCGATTACGAATCTGCATTGGCCTACGTGCGTGAACAGGGCGCGCCGATCGTCATCAAGGCGGACGGACTGGCGGCAGGCAAAGGCGTCGTCGTGGCGGAAACGCTCGAAGAAGCCGAAGAAGCGCTGCGCCAGATCATGGAGGAAAACGTCTTTGGCGAAGCAGGCGCGCGCGTCGTCGTCGAAGAATGTATGCGCGGAGAAGAGCTGTCCCTGCTGTCGTTCGTCGACGGGGCGACAGTCAAGCCGATGATTACGTCGCAGGACCACAAGCGCATTTTCAACGATGACCGCGGGCCGAACACCGGCGGCATGGGCACCTACGCACCGGTTCCGCACATGTCGGAGGAGCTGGTGCAGCAAATCGTCGAGACGATCGTCAAGCCGATGGCAGCAGGAATGGCGGCTGACGGCATCCCGTTCAAAGGCGTGCTCTACACCGGCCTGATGATCACCGAGCAAGGGCCAAAGGTAGTCGAGTTCAACGCGCGCTTCGGCGATCCGGAGACACAGGTCATCCTGCCGCTGCTGGAGACTGACCTGCTCGACATCGTAGTGGCGACCATCAAGGGAGAGCTGGATACGGTCGACGTGAGGTGGAAAAAGGAAAGCGCCGTCTGCGTCGTCATGGCAGCGCCGGGATACCCGGGAGAGTATCCGAAGGGAGCACTGATTCGCGGCTTGGAGCAAGCAGGCGCGAACGTGACGGTTTTCCATGCGGGAACGAAGGCAACCGAGGAAGGCATCGTAACGAGCGGAGGACGCGTGCTGGGCGTGACGGCGACGGGCGCCGATCTGTCGCAGGCGCGTGACGCCGCGTACGAGGCCGTGCAGGCAATTTCCTTCGACGGTGCCCAATACCGCACCGACATTGCCGCGAAAGCGATGCACCGGCAAAAATAAAGGCAAAACAACAAGCAGCCCAGGCGTTCAAATGCCTGGGCCGCTTGAGTATGCAGAGAAAATCGAGCCAGCCGCGATGCGCACATGCGGCAAAAGGAGCCGTCACGCCTCGATGTTTTGGCCAAGCGGCACGGATACGTCTGCCGCTTTGCGCTGCCTGACGGAAAACAGCCGCGAGAGGAAGTACACGACCAGAAACAGCACCATCAGCAAAGCGGACATGCGGTACATCACGGCGAAGCTGGAATGGGACGCGATGACGCCCAGCAGGATGGAGCCGACCGCGATCCCGCAGTCGATCGAGTTCAGGAAAAAGCCGTTCGCCATGCCGCGCTGCTCCGGCTCCACCACTTTCACCATCCACGCCTGGGCGGAGGGCTGGATGCAGCCGTAGCCGAGTCCGTACAGCAGGGCGGACGAGATCACCATGAGGTCATTGTGCACGTAGGACAGGCCGAGCAGACCGAGGCCGATCAGTACTGCGCCGGGCGGAAAGACGGCGATGTGCCCTTTTTTGTCAAACAGCTTGCCCGCGATTGGGCGAGCCAGCACGATCGCTACGGCATTGCAGAGGAAAAACCAGCTGATATGAGCGAGATTGGCTTCTTGTCCGTAAATAGCCAAAAAGCTCACCAGCCCCCCGTAGGTGATGGACATGCAAAAATTGAGAAAGGCAGGGAGCAGAATTTTTTTGTCGTAGAAGCGCTTCAGCCCTTTCTCGTGGGCATGTGCGCCCGCTGCAGGCTGCCTGTACGCGCGGATGATCGAGATGAGCGGGAAGATCAGGACGATGCAGGCTACCCCGATGGAGAGCATCGAACCGAAGCCGAACGTCGCCAGGACGGACAGGCCGATCATCGGGCCGAGAGCCTGGGCCAGGCTTTGCGACAGCCCGTAGTAGCCCATGCCTTCCCCGATGCGCTTCGACGGGATGGCGTTCGTTACGATGGTGGGAAAGGTCGTGCTGCTGATCCCGAAACCGAAGCCGAACAGGGCGCGCATCAGCAGCAGGAGGACGACGGAGCCGGTCAGGTAGTAGCCCGCCGTCGTGATCCCGGCGATGCACAGTCCGGCGCTCAGGATGCGCTTGCTGTTTTTCGTCTTCAGCAGCTCGCCGGTAATGATCCGGGCGACGACAGCGCCGAGCGCAAAAAAGCTGGCAGTCAATCCTGCCACAAAATCATTAGCTAAGTAAGTTTCTTTCGCGTAGGCAGGAAACGTCGGCAGTTGCATCTGGATCGTCAAAAACAACATAAAATTGCTCAACGTGATGAGGACAAAATCTTTTGACCATAGTTTCTCTCTCGACTCTCCCAATGGTGTCACTCCTATTCTTTTGTCTGTCTGTTTACGTTGTCGGCGATTTTCAGCAAGATCCGCCGCAAGTCCTGCAGCTCCGCCTCGCTAAGCCCCTCTACAGCCTCTGCGATGGCTCTGGCCTCTACAGGCGTAGCCAGCTCGACCCACTCGCGCCCTTTGGGAGACAGCATGAGCAAAAAGGCGCGCCGGTCCGTTTCGCTGACCTTCTTCTCGATAAAACCTTTTTTTGCCAAGGCATCGAGAATCCGCGTAATGGTCGGCTGGTCTTTCGCCGTGCGCAAGGCGAGTTCTTTCTGATTGATGCCCTCTTTTTTGCTCAGGCAGAACAGAACGGAAAACTGCTCCGGGGTCAAATCAAACTCGCGCAGATGGGCAGTGACGTGCAGAAGGATTTTCCGATACGTTTTCCCCAGCAAAAAACCGATTGATTCATCGTGCCAATGCTCGATCAAAGAGACTTCCCACTTTCTTTGCAAAATAGTTGACTTGACAATTATATGCCAAGCAAGTAATTTTGCAAAGGAAAAAATACCGCCACATGTTACTGGCGGTATCTGCCTTTTCTGCGCGACGAGTTGTAGGCGAAATAACCCGTCACCGCAATGACGCCGACGATGGCGGCGATGACGAACGCATTGTGGGACAGCCATTCATACAGCGGGGGTCCGCTTAGCATAGACATTGCCTCCTAAGAGTAGGTTGGATAGCGATGCTCGTCATGACTGTATGGCTCGGAACCGGTTTTCTCGCTCCCCGATGCGGCGCTCTTCTTTTCCTTGCCTTTGGATTGGGCGGTAACGAATTCCTGTGCAGTTTTTTCCAGCAGTTGGTCTTCGGGAGAGAGGTTGCGCTCTTTCGATTTGCTGCCCTCCTGGCGGTGTTCCTGTTTCTCCCCGGCGGCATGGTTCTGCGGGCTGGGAGTGGTTTCCTCGTTTTTGCGGGCATTCATGGTGCGTGCGACCTGGCTCATGACCATCTGGAAGCCTTTGTTTTTCGCCTGCGCCAGCAAGTTCGGCATTCCTTTTTCCGCGCGGGGCGCGTAGGTATTGATACCCAGGGCGCGGTACATCAGGCATTGCCTGGTCACGCCCTCGGCGACCTTCATGGCGGAGAAAGCCATCAACAGCCACGGGGCCTTGTACGGCCGACGACTCATCCTGCCGATGCCGTATGCCAGTCCCAAAAGTCCTCCGGTAATGCGAATGAGGGCATCTGTCGTGCCGACGTTTTTTTGCATGGTGGTCTGCCTCCTATAAAATCGCTTCTACCGGCTAGTCTGTGCCGCAGGCGGTGAATGCACGCGCGGAAATTGTTTCTAGCGGGTGAGCAGGACTAAGCCGAGCGGCAGCGAAAAAGTTATGCAGGAGCGGGTGAGCGGTCGCTCAGTCGGTTCGTGAAATTCGCAAAAAGGATGGACAGAAAAAGTCGAGGAGGAGAGAGCCATGCGAGCAAGGCCGCTATCGACGGAGGCATATTTGCGCTTGTTGCGCGTGAGCAGGCGGCAGGAGCCGGCCAGTATGTGGATTTTTGGCGCACAGGTGCTGAATGTCTATACAAAAACGTGGCAGCAAGTCCATGTCGTGACCGCAGGCGAGCGGATCGCCTATGTCGGGGAAAAGAAGCCGCTGGTGGACGAACATACCGAGCTGGTGGATGCATCGGGGCAGTTTCTCGTCCCGGGATACTTTGAACCGCATGCCCACCCGTTTCAGTGGTACAATCCCTACACACTGGCGGATTTCGCCCTGCAGCGGGGGACGACGACACTTGTATCCGACACACTCATGCTGATGAACCTGCCGTTCGCCCAAGTCAAGGAAATTATGGAATCGCTGACCGCCCACCCGGTGAAGCAATACTTCTGGGCACGCCTCGATCCGCAGACCGGAAAGGAGCATCCGCAATTTACACGCGAGGGCATCAAGCGTATGCTGGAGCATCCATTGGTCGTGCAGGGCGGGGAGTTGACCGACTGGACGGGCGTTCTGACGGAGGACGAGACGCTCCTGTACGGGCTCAAGCATTCCCGCGACCTGGGCAAGCGGATGGAAGGACACCATCCGGGAGCGTCAGCAGAGACGCTGAATACGGCGGGCGCGGCAGGCATTACGGCTTGCCACGAAGGGATCACGGCAAAGGATCTGCTGCAGCGGCTGCAGCTCGGCATGTACGCCACCCTGCGCCACTCGTCGATCCGGCCGGACCTGCCCGAGCTTGTCAAAGGCTGGCTGGAATTGGGGCTGCCGTGGTCGCCGCGGATGATGCTTACCTCGGACGGCAGCACGCCGCCCATGCACAGAAACGGCCTGATGGATTACACCATTCGGGTCGCCATCGAAGCGGGGATGCCGCCTGAGGAAGCGTACGTCATGGCGACGTTAAACCCTGCCGTCTACTACGGGCTGGACGCTGAGATTGGCGGCATCGCCCCGGGCAGGATCGCTGACATGCTGATCTTGTCCGCCAGAGACGAGCCGACGCCTGTCACGGTAATCGCCAACGGCCGCCGCGCTGCGGAAAATGGCAAGCTGCTCGTCCCGACCGTACAGCCGCAATGGGAAAAGTACGCGTTCCCGGCTGTCGACGTAATGAGAGGGCGGATCGATACAGGCTGGTTCCGTTTGCGGCCGACCGATGACAAAACTCCCGTGCTGCACATGCAAAACGCGGTGATCACGAGGCTGGAGCTGGAGGAGCTGCCTGTGGACGCAGAAGGGTACGTCTCCGTTGAGGATGACCCCGAGTTGGCTCTGATCGCGAGCATAGACCCGGTGGGGCGCAGGCGAAGCGTGTCGCTGCTGCGCGGGTATGGACGCGATCTGCAGGGCCTGGCCAGCACGTACACGGCGTCAGGGGAGTGGGTCGTCATCGGGCGTGATCCGCAGGCGATGGCGGCAGCGATGGAGCGCGTGCGGGCAATCGGAGGAGGAGTCGTGCTCATCGACGAGGGAACGGTCGCGTGCGAGTGCCCCCTGCCGCTTGCCGGAAAATTTTCCGCATCTCCGATGGAGGAAGTCATCGGCATGGCCGAGGCATTGATCGCGCGTCTGCGGGCGAAGGGACACGACCATCTCGATCCGCTGTATTCGCTTCTCTTTTTTACCGCGACGCATTTGCCGTATGCCCGGCTCACGGCAGACGGAATCGTGGATGTCAAAAGCGGGCGCATCCTGTTTCCATCAGTTCCGCTAGATTGAGCGCAAGTTTTTTATTCATAACATTAACGCTTCACCACGAAAAAGTTATGATATATCATTTTAATTTCAATCTGGATCTAAAATTACTGAGTATGTATTGGATATACATGTATTTGAAATTTATATATTTTCTCTTGTAAATTTTGCGATTTATTTTACAATAAAGAAGAACCAGGCCATATCTGTCTTTATACCGATTCCATCCAGTGTTTACGAAGTCGCAACCAGGTAAAAGAGAGAGATGGTTATGGGAAAACAAAAAATAAAGAAAAATTTAAAGGGGGATTCAATTCCGCATGAAAAAGCTCTCTCACGTCAGCATTCTCTCTGCGGTATTAGTAGCAAGCGTTGCATTGACTGGTTGCGCGGGTGGAAACAGTTCAGGAGGCAACAGCGCAAACGGAGGCAGTCAGGCACAGGCACAGCCGAGCAGCAACTCCGGCAGCAACGGTGGAAGCGCTGCACCTGCTAACGGGGGTGTCATCAAGATCGCGACACAAACCCCACTGTCCGGGAACCAATCGTCCCTGGGCGACGCGATCAAAACTGGCGCTGAATACGCACTGAACCAACGCAAGGACGAATTCAAGGCACTGGGCTTCGACATCCAGCTCTTCCCGCAGGATGACCAGGCAGACCCGAAAATCGGGGTATCGAACGCGGAAATGCTCATTTCCGATCCCGATGTGTACGGCGTAGTCGGCCACCTGAACTCCGGCGTCGCCATTCCTTCGTCCGTGAAGTACGAGGAAGGCAAGCTGGTCATGGTGTCCCCGGCGAACACCGCGGTCAAGCTGACAGAGGAAGGCAAGAAGACCGTGCACCGCATCTGCGCTCGCGACGACGCGCAGGGGCCAAAAGCAGCGATGTACGCGAAAAACACGCTCGGCGTAAAAACCGCGTTCATCATCCACGACAAGACCGCGTACGGTCAAGGTCTGGGCGATCAGGTGAAAGCGCAGTTCGAGAAGGACGGCGTGCAAATCCTCGGCTATGAAGGCATCACGCAAGGCGAAAAAGACTACAGCGCTGTTCTGAACCAGGTGACGGCGAAGAATCCTGACATCATCTTCTTCGGCGGTCTCTACCCAGAGGGCGGCATCCTGGTGAAACAAGCCCGTGAAAAGGGTTACAAAGGATACTTTATGGGTGGCGACGGCTTGGACTCTTCTGATATGATTAAAATTGCCGGCGATGCCGTTGAAGGCGTTGTATTCACGTCCGTAGCAGGTGACGTGACGCAAACCGAAGAGGGCAAGAAGTGGGCAGAAGAGTACAAGGCAACTACGAAAAAGCCTCTCGAGACGTATTCCGTTTACGGCTATGACTCGATGAACGTCATCCTGAACGGCGTACTGGAAGCGATCAAGGCGAACGGCGGCAAAAAGCCTACCCGCGAGCAAGTCCTCGATGCCGTACACAAAACAAAAGATTTCCAAGGTCAATTTACAAAAGTTACCTTTGATGACAAAGGTGACAACGTGAATGCAGACGTATTCATTTATAAGTACGACAAAAACAAATCCAACTTTGTAGGCAAGGCAGAATAAACCAGACATCATAGAATCTTAACTTGCAGCCTCAACCAAATAAGGGGCGACACGCGATGTGCGCCCCTTCCTTTTTGGGCATTCGCCACCTCCTGTTTGAGATGCAGAAGATTTCTACAAGTTCACGAAGAAATGAGGGATGGGAAAGCATGTTGCTCAACATTTTGCCTCAGGTGTTGGTTGACGGGTTAACACTTGGCTTCATGTACGCTGTTGTGGCACTTGGTTACACTATGGTTTACGGGATTTTGGAATTTATCAACTTCGCTCATGGAGAAATTTTCATGGTGGGGGCATTTGTCGGTACAGAAGTGTTGCTGATTACCGATGCGATGGGCTCACTGCAAGGGATGAATCCGTTCGTCGCTCTGTTCATCACCTTGGTTGTGGCGATGGTGCTGACTGGAGCTTTGGGGGTTTTGATCGAACGTGTCGCTTACCGTCCGCTGCGGGGGGCGCCTCGTCTCGTGCCGCTGATTTCTGCGATTGGCGTATCGTTTTTGCTGCAGGACCTGGTTCGTTTCACTGAAGCCCTCGCGCGTAACGAGTTTTATCTGAACACTCCTACACTTTTTACCAGTACTATCTCTTTGGGCGGCATCGCGACCATTCCGTCCAAAGCGCTGATTGTCATTGTGATCGCAATTGTAATGATGGTAGGTCTGACGGTGTTTGTGAACAAATCCAAGTGGGGAATCGCCATGCGTGCCGTAGCACAGGACAGAAGCACGGCTTCGCTGATGACTATAAATGTGGACAAGGTAATCATGCTGACCTTCCTGATCGGCTCCTCTCTCGGTGGAGCGACGGGCGTGTTGTTTGCCCAGAATTACGGCACGATCGACCCGTATATCGGCTTTATCCTTGGGCTCAAGGCCTTTACTGCGGCTGTACTGGGCGGGATCGGCAACCTGCGCGGAGCGATGGTGGGCGGTGTGCTGCTCGGCTTGCTGGAGTCCCTCTCCGGGGCGTACATGGGGCCGCTGACCAATGGTGCATTCGGTGCCGAGTACAAAGACGTGTTTGCATTCAGCATTCTAATCCTCGTGCTTCTCTTCAAACCGGAAGGGCTGTTTGGCGAAGCTGTGAAAGAGAAAGTGTAGGTGAATACGATGGCAAACATGAAATGGAAATCGTTCAATGGCATTCCGCTTTACGTCACGTTGATCTGGATCGCAGTTTTTACTGCTTTCCTGCACTTCCTGGATAAATCGGTTATCGCGTTCCTGGGGATTCTCTCCTCGATCGTGCTGGTCTACTACACCAACACGTCCAAACTGGTCAAAATGTTGATCGGGACAGCAGTTCTTTTGGTCATCATCCCGCTGGTAGCCGGGGAAAACCGCTACTACATGGAGGTAGCTTCGCAGGTAGGGATTTACGTCGCCATGGCGCTCGGGCTGAACATCGTAGTCGGTTTCGCGGGCTTGCTCGACCTGGGATACGTTGCGTTCTTTGCGGCAGGGGCATACGCCTACGCGATCTTCTCCACGTCCCAGGCCAATGAATTCATCCCGGGCAACCTGTTCCCGCTGTCGGGCGAATGGTTCTGGCCGTTCCTCATTGTCGGATTGATTGTAGCAGCCATCTTTGGGATATTGCTCGGTTTGCCCGTTCTCCGGGTAAAAGGTGACTACCTGGCAATCGTTACACTCGGCTTCGGGGAGATTATTCGCATTATTTTCAATAACCTGGACAAGCCGATCAACATCACGAACGGTCCGCAGGGGATCACCCCGATTCCGTCGCCGGAGCTGTTCGGTTTGAAAATGGGCACGCCGTTTTACTTCTACTTTATCGTGCTGTTCGTCATCGCCTTCATCGTCCTGGCGAACATCCGCTTTGAGCATTCCCGTCTGGGCCGTGCGTGGATTGCCGTTCGCGAAGACGAGCTGGCTGCCCAGTCGATGGGGATCTCCCTGCTGAACGCGAAGCTGGCTGCATTTGCGACAGGCGCATCCTTTGCAGGTGTGGTCGGTGTCATCTTTGCGGCGAAGCAGACCTTTGTCGACCCGACATCCTTTACACTGATGGAGTCGATCGGTATTCTCGTCATGGTCATTCTGGGCGGCAGCGGCAGCATCCCGGGCGTGGTGCTGGGGGCGGCTTTCGTTACGATCCTGCAAGTACAGCTGCTCAAGGAGTTCTCCAACTTCCTGCACTCCCTGCAGCAGGCCGGTGTCATTAACCTGCCGAACCAGTTGGACCCATCCAAGTTCCAGCGTCTCGTCTTCGGGATCATGCTGATTCTCGTGGCGTTGTACCGACCGAACGGACTGATTCCGGCGAAGAGGAAGAAAAACGATCTCGATGCCATCAAAGCGAGCAAGTTTAGCCAAACGAAGCTGGGGATTCTCGGAAAGATCTCCCAAATTTCTTCGGGCAAACAGTCGTAGGGACAGGGAGGGAAGATCATGGCATTGTTGGAAGCGAAAGGTTTGACGAAGCGATTCGGCGGTCTTGTGGCGAACCAGGACGTTTCGATCTCGATTGATAAAGGTACCATTACAGCCGTTATCGGTCCGAACGGTGCGGGGAAAACGACCTTCTTTAACATGATTACGGGCTTCTACGAGCCGGACGAAGGCGACATCCTCCTGAACGGCAAAAGCATCAAGGGGCTGCGCCCGGACCAGATCGCCAGCCGCGGCATTACACGGACGTTCCAAAATATCCGCCTGTTCAAGGAAATGACAGCGCTGGAAAATGTGATGGTCGGTGTGCACAGCCGGCTGTCCGCAGGGCTGCTCGGCATCCTGTTCAACACGAAGCGCGTGCGGGAAGAAGAGGAAAGAGCACGCGTAGAGGCGTACCAGCTGATGGAATACGTCGGCATTGCCCATGTGGCCAACGAAGCGGCGGGCAGCTTGCCGTACGGTCTGCAGCGGCGCCTGGAGGTCGCCCGCGCCATGGCGACCAATCCGAGCATCATTTTGCTGGATGAGCCGGCGGCGGGGATGAACCCGCGCGAGACTGTCGAAATGACCGACTTTATCCGTAGGCTGAAACGCGAGCTGGATTTGACCATCATCCTGATCGAGCATGACATGAAGCTGGTCATGGGCCTGAGCGAGTACATTCACGTGCTCGACTACGGACGCAAAATTGCCGAAGGAACACCGGAGCAAATCCGCAACAATCCGAACGTGATCGAGGCGTATCTCGGCAAAAGCGCGTCGGAAGTGTCGTAGGAGGAGGAAACGGATATGGCATTGTTGGAACTGCATAACATTCACACCTATTACGGCGGCATCCACGCGTTGAAAGGCTTGACGATTACGGTAGAGCAAGGCGAAGTCGTGACGCTGATCGGCTCAAACGGCGCAGGCAAGTCGACGACGCTGAAGACGATTTGTGGACAGACGCGGGCAAGGGAAGGCAAAATCCTGTTTGACGGCAAGGACATCACAGCGATGCGTACGCATGATATCGCGCAATTGGGCGTCGCGCATGTGCCGGAGGGACGCCGGATTTTCCCGAAGCTGACCGTGCGGGAAAATCTGGAGATGGGAGCCTTCTCCGTCACCGACAAAAAGCAGATCGAAGAAGGAATCGAGCGAGCTTTCACGTACTTCCCAAGGCTGAAAGAGCGGATCAACCAAAAAGGCGGCACGATGTCCGGCGGAGAGCAGCAAATGCTGGCGATCGCCCGCGGTCTGATGATGAAGCCAAAAATTTTGATGCTCGATGAGCCGTCCATGGGTCTTGCACCGATTCTGGTCGAGCAAATCTTCGACATCGTTACCGAGCTGAACAAAGAAGGCATGACCATTCTTCTGGTCGAGCAAAATGCGAATCAGGCGCTCTCGGTTGCCCATCGCGGCTACGTTATCCAGACGGGTGAAATCATCCTGAAGGACAACGCCCAGACGCTTCTGGCGAATCCGCAGGTGCGCGAAGCCTATCTGGCATAATCTCAAGCAAAAGCGTATACAGCGAAGGAGTCGTGCCCTTGGGGGATACGGCTCCTTTGCTGTTTGAAAAGCATGGGCGGGGAGGAAAGAGCGTGCTGGAGTTCAGTCCTCATTTGGTAGAAGGAAGCGAAGCGCTTTATTTGCAGTTATACCGGTATTTTTGCGCGGAGATTCAGTCCAGGCGGCTGCCGTCAGGAATGCGGCTGCCGTCGGTGCGCGCGCTCAGCCAGCATTTGCGCGTCAGCAAGACGACCGTGGAGACCGCGTACCACCAGCTGCTTGCCGAGGGCTATCTGGAGAGCCGAGAGCGCAGCGGATTTTACGTAGTCGATGTGGAGTGGGACGAGCCTGTGACTACAGGGCGGCGCCGTCCCGTGCCCCCTGCGTCATCCGGGCAGGATGGGACCTGTCTCGTCTCTGCTCCGGCAAAGAAGATCCGGTATGATTTTCATCAGGCGAGGGTGGATGCGGAGCATTTTCCTTTTGACATTTGGCGCAGATACAGCAATCAGTGCATGCAACAGGAAAACAGCGGCGTGCTCTACTACGGGGATCGGCAGGGGGAGCTGGTGCTGCGGGAGGAAATCGCCCGCTATTTGCGGCAGGCGCGAGGAGTGCAGGCGGCAGCGGAGCAAGTGGTGATCGGCGCCGGGACGCAGACCATGATTACGCTGCTCGGGTTTTTGTTCGGACTGCGCGGGCAGATGGTTGCCATGGAGGACCCGGGCTATCACGGGGTGCGGACCGTTTTTCAGCAGCTGGGCTTTCAGGTACAGCCGATTCCGCTGGAGGAGGACGGCATCGACGTGGAGGCTCTGGGGAAAAGCGGGGCAAGGCTGGTCTACATCACGCCATCGCACCAGGACCCGACCGGCATCGTGATGCCGTATGCGAAGCGGCTCAAGCTGCTGCAGTGGGCGAAACGGACGGGAAGCTACATCATGGAGGACGACTACGATGGAGAATTCCGCTACAACGGCCGGCCGATTCCGTCGTTGCAAGGGCTGGATACGGAAGGGCGGGTCATTTACCTGGGGACTTTCTCCAAGGCGCTGCTGCCGACGATCCGCATCAGCTACATGGTGCTTCCCCCACCTTTGCTGGCGGTGTTTAAGGAAAAACTGCAGGATTTCGATCAGTCGGCCTCGCGGGTTCATCAGGAGACGCTCGCGCTGTTTATGAAGAACGGCGACTGGGCGCGGCATATTCGCAAAATGAGAACGCTGTACCGCAAGAAACACGAGGTCTTGCTGAACGTCTTGCAGCAGGAGCTGGGGGAGCACATTCGCATCATGGGGCAAGATGCCGGGATGTCGGTGACGGTGGAGGTCCGCAGCGCGTACAGCTCGGCCCAACTGGCGCAGCTGGCGGAAGCGGCGGGAATTCGCGTCCATCCTGCCTGCCACAAATGGCTGATTCCGGCGCCGGACAGGCTTCCTTCCTTTCAGCTTGGCTTCGGTGGACAATCGGCGGAGGACATCGAGGCGGGAATCCGGCTGCTGGCCCAGACGTGGAGACCGTACTTGTCTGGCGAGTAAATGCTGTGCTTGTCGGGCTCCTGAATGCCGAACGCGTCCGGTGCCATGGACGCCAAAACTCCGGGTCCATCCCATGGAAAATAAGAGAGTGTGTGTAACGGGAAGGGAGAGCAGTCAGCTTTGTCTTATGCATTGTTTAAGAAAGGAATGAAACAAATATTCCCGGTGGCTGCGGCGGGGATCGTCGATGGGCTGGTATTTGGCATTTTGGCGAGGCAAGCGGGCTTGGGTGTGACAGAAGCGATGCTGTTCTCGCTGTTGGTCAACGCCGGTTCCTCCCAGTTTGCCGCAGTGGGGCTGATTTCGCAGGGGATCGTCGGGTGGCCCATCCTCGTATCGACGCTGCTGCTTAATGCCAGGCATCTGCTGTACGGGCTGTCGCTGGGACCGCAGTTCCGGGGAGTGGAGCCGTGGAAGCTGGCTCTGATGGGAGGGTGGCTCAATGACGAGACCTACGCCCTGAAAGCGACGTATTTGGCCAGTGGCGAGAAGCCGAGCCTGTCCTACTTTGCAGGAGCGGGCGCGACGGATTACCTGATCTGGAATGTCAGCACGTTTGCAGGCGCGTGGTTTGGCTCCGTCTTTACCGAGACGGAGGCGTACGGGCTTGACTTTGCGTTCGTGGCGACCTTTCTCGGTTTTCTCGCGGTCAATCTGGCGTCGTCCTTTCACGTCAAGGTAGCGGGCTGCGCGGCTGCGGCCGCCTGCATCGGCTATGCCTTGGGAGGCGGAACGGTCGGTGTCATCACGGGGACACTCACGGCAGTGGTGATAGGAGCGGTGAGCGGTGAACGATAAAGTATGGCTGTATATTGCCCTCATGGCGCTTATCACGTATTTGACCCGTTTCCCGATGCTGCTGATCAGCTCGCGGTGGGACATCCCGGCCTGGCTGAAGCGGGGGCTGGCGATGGTGCCGGTCGGCGTGTTCAGCTCGATGACGATTCCTCCGATTGTTTTTCACGCGCCAGAAGGAGCATGGAGTGCGGAATACCTCGTGGCAGGGACCGCTGCCCTCGCCGTCGGTCTGTGGAAAAAGCAGATCGTCTGGGCCTTGCTCGCAGGGGTCGTCATCATCGCGCTCTGGCGGCAAGCGGTCGTGTGGTTGTAAGTTGCGGCAGACAGGGATTGGAAAAGGGTCCCGGCTGCCGCTTTGATTTTTTCCTGGGCCGCAGATGGTACGTGAATGGCATGCGCGCCGCGGATTTCGCCGCATGAAGAAAAAAAGCACCTTCTGCGCCCGGCCGTGGAGAAGCAGAAAGGGCCAGGAAGCAAAAGGTGCGATCCATGGATTATTTCAGCGCGGACAGATGACGGCGGCCGATGAACAGGGCGAGCATACTGACGAGGACGGCAAACGCTCCGGCGTAGAACGGAATGCTGGCTGTGAACCATTCGGACAGCTTGCCGGCCAGCCACGGTGCGATGGCTCCGCCGACGAAGCGGACGAAGCTGTAGGCCGAAGAAGCGACGGCGCGTTCGACTGGTGCTACGTCCATGGAGGCAGTAGTCAGGACCGTGTTGATAATGCCGAGAAGCCCGCCGGCAATGATGATGGCGATGACGAGTCCAGTCTGAGAATTGACGCCGAATCCCATGTAAGCGAGGACGATCGCCAGCAGCAGCAGGACGGCAAACAGCGTCTGCACCGAACCGAAGCGATCCTGCAGCTTTGGAGCGACGATGACGGATGTAATGGCCAGCAGGACACCCCAGAAAAAGAAGACGAGGCCGAGACTGTGCTCGTCCATGTGCAGGACGAATGGCGAATACGCGAGCAAAGTGAAAAATCCGAAGTTGTACAACAGGGCCGTGACCGCCATCGTGAACAGTCCGGGATGTCCCAATGCGCGGAACGGGTCCAGGACGGAGGTGCGTTTTTTCGGTTTCGGCACATCCTTTAACAGTACGAAGACAGCGAGGAAGGCGATCGCCATCAGGATGGAAACGCCGAAAAACGGACCGCGCCAGCTGATCCCGCCGAGCAGACCGCCGAGCAGCGGGCCGACCGACATGCCGAGGCCGATGGCAGCTTCGTACAAGACGATGGCAGAGGCGGTGCCTCCGCTTGCTACACTGACGATGACGGCGAGTGCCGTGGAAATAAAAAAGGCATTCCCGAAGCCCCAGCCTGCACGGAACAGGACGATCCCGTCGACGGAGGACGCCATGCCGCCGAGAAAAGAAAACACGATGATGGCAAGCAGACCGAACAGCATGGTTGGTTTTGGGCCGATCCGGCTGGACAGCCAACCGGTGACGAGCATCGTGACTCCGGTCATAATCATGTAGCTGGTAAAAAGGAGCGATACCTGGCTTGGCGTCGCATTCATCTTGGCAGCAATGGCAGGCAGGATCGGGTCGACGAGGCCGATCCCCATGAACGCGACGACACAGGCAAAGGCAACGGCGTAAGCCGATTTGGTCTGTTTCAAAATGGTCGAAAGCGAGTGCGCTTCTGAAGACATATCAGTGTGTTCCTCCCTTGTATTCGTTCGTCAGCTCCATTCGTTTGCTGACGATTCTTTCGAGTTTGTCATCGAAGTCGGCCAGCAGCTCCTGCATTCTCACGATTTTCGCTTTCAGCAGGTTGCGCTGCGGAGTGAGCGTGTCTTCGAGCGTTTTCAGCATGTCAATGCGCTTGAGCAGCTCGAGGCCGTCCAGATCGCGGTTTTTGAAGTGCTGGTTGTAGAACTCCCGCTGCTCCTCGTAGAGCCGGCCAAGCTCTACCATCTCCTTGATTTCATGTAAGGACGCGCCGAGCAGATCGCGCATGTCCTTGACGCGAAGTATCCGTTCCACGTCTTCATCGGTGTACACGCGGTAGCCGCTGTCAGTCCTGCCGGATGGGGCGACGAGCCCCAGCTCTTCGTAATAGCGGAGCGCTCTCTTGGTCAATTTCGTTTTCTGTGCCACTTCGTCGATTTTGTACATCGCAATTCCTTCCAATCTGATTGGGATTATCACGAATCTGGAGCGACAACCATAACCTTAACGTAAACGTTATAGTTTTGCAATGTGAAAAGTTCACGCTATAGGATGCGTTTTCCAAAAATGGATATGCGAACAGGCGACAAGTCGGGGGGATTGAGAGATAATGGAAGAGAAGAAAATTATTTTTTCCGGAAGAAAGAGGGGAAGAAGATGCATTATCGACGTCTGGGCAGCAGCGGGCTGAAGGTCTCGGCACTTGGACTCGGCACGAATTCGTTCGGGGGCCGGGCAGATGAGGCGACAGCCACGCGAATCATTCATCAGGCAATCGAGTGCGGAATCACGTTCATCGATACTGCCAACATCTACACCAATACGGAATCCGAGCGCATCATCGGGGCGGCTTTGGAGGGAAGGCGGCATGAGGTGGTGCTGGCGACCAAAGCAGGGCTGGTGCGGGGAGAAGGGCCGAATCAGAAAGGTTCTTCGCGCCATCATCTGATGCTGGAGCTGGAGAACAGCTTGCGCCGGCTGCGGACGGATTACGTAGACCTGTACCAGATTCATACGTTCGATCCCGAGACGCCTTTGGAGGAGACGCTGCGGGCGTTGGACGACATGGTGCGCTCGGGCAAGGTCCGCTATATCGGCGCGTCCAACTACGCCGCCTGGGAGCTGGTCAAGGCGCTAGGGATCAGCGAGCGGCTGGGGCTGAATCGCTACGTCTCCACACAGGTCAGTTACTCATTGGCAGACCGCACGCCGGAGAGGGAGCTGGTCCCGGCATGTCTCGATCAGGGCGTGGGGATCATTCCGTACTACCCGCTGGCAGGCGGCATCCTGACCGGCAAGTACACGGCGACAGACAGCGTCCCGGAAGGCTCTCGCGCCGCCACCGAGCCGCGTTTTACCCGTTTTCTAAGCGAGGACAAGATCGCGTTCGGGCAAAAGATCAGCGGGCTCGCGCGCGAGCTGGGGCATACCCCGAGCGCCCTTTCCATCGCATGGCTGATGCATCAGCCGGTCGTATCCTCGGTCATCGTCGGGGCCACGCGGGTGGAGCAGCTGGCAGACAACGTGCAGAGCGCATCCATCGGGCTGGACGAGGCGACGCTGGCACAGCTGGACGAGCTAAGTGCCCCGTACCGTCACGGCGAGCCGTTTGCCTTCGTCCGCTTGCCCTAGCGCTCCGCTTCACGTTTCGTGCAAGCAAAGAAAAACGATCCTCACCACGGAAAAGTCGGGAGAGGATCGTTTTTGGGAGAGATGCGGGGCAGAAACTATTCCGCAGCCATGCTGCTTTCTTTCAGGATGACGTCATGCGCGCCGCCTTCGACGAGGCTGGTTGCCGAGACGAGCGTGATGCGCGCTTTTTGCTGCAGCTCGGCGATGGAGAGGGCGCCGCAGTTGCACATCGTCGATTTGATTTTGTGCAGGGTGCGGTCCATGTTTTCCCGCAGACTGCCGGCATAAGGGACGTAAGAATCTACGCCTTCCTCGAACACCAGGCTCTGCTTGCCGCCGGTGTCGTAGCGCTGCCAGTTGCGGGCGCGGTTGGAGCCTTCCCCCCAATATTCTTTGACGAAGTTGTTCCCGATCTTCACCTTTTTGGTCGGGGACTCGTCGAAGCGGGCGAAGTAGCGGCCCAGCATGACGAAGTCGGCGCCCATCGCCAGGGCGAGCGTCACATGGTAGTCGTGGACGATCCCGCCGTCGGAGCAGATCGGTACGTAAATGCCGGTCTCTTTGAAATATTCGTCACGCGCTGCAGCCACTTCGATCACTGCCGAAGCCTGGCCGCGTCCGATCCCTTTTTGCTCGCGCGTGATGCAGATGGAGCCGCCGCCGATGCCGACCTTCACGAAGTCAGCGCCCGCGTCCACCAGATAGCGGAAGCCTTCCTTGTCGACGACGTTTCCGGCGCCGATCGGAACGTTGAAATTTTCTTTGACGTACTGCACGGTGTCTTTTTGCCACTCGCTGAAGCCGTCAGAGGAGTCAATCACGAGGACATCCACGCCTGCTTCCACCAGAGCAGGTACCCGTTCCTTGTAGTCCTTCGTGTTGATCCCGGCTCCCACGATGTAGCTTTTGTTTGCGTCCAGCAGCGAGAGCGGATTGTTTTTGCGCGCGTCGTAGTCTTTGCGGAAGACGAGGAAGTCCAGGCGCTGGTTCTCGTCCACGATTGGCAGGCAGTTGAGCTTGTGCTCCCAGATCAGGTCGTTCGCTTCGGAGAGAGTGATGCCGGATTTGCCGTAGATGAGGGAGGAGAACGGCGTCATGATTTCGCTGACCGGCTTGTCCAGCGAATCCCGGCTGATCCGGTAATCCCGGCCCGTGACGATGCCGAGCAGCTTGCCTTTGGCAGATCCATCTTCCGTGACGGCGACAGTGGAGTGGCCTGTCTGTTCTTTTAATTCCAATATATCTTTGAGCGTGTGGCTGGGCGTCAGATTGGAGCGGCTGACGACGAAGCCCGCCTTGTACGCTTTTGCTTTGCGGACCATCGTGGCCTGGCTCTCGACCGACTGGGAGCCGAAAATAAAGGAAATACCGCCACATTGAGCCAAAGCCACCGCCATGTGATGGTCGGATACAGCTTGCATGACTGCAGATGAGAACGGTATGTTCAGGGAAATGGCAGGCTTCTCGCCTTTTTTGAACTTGGTGATCGGGGTGGAAAGGTCGACGTTTTGCGGTGTACATTCTTTCGTGGTGAGATTGGGAAGCAACAAAAACTCGTTGAACGTCCGGGACGGTTCTGTGTAATAAAAAGCCACTGCTCTCTCCTCCTGTAACAATCGTTGTTTTAGAGAATTTTAATCATGGTAACCGCGAATGTGCGATAACGTCAATAGGGAATCGAAAGGAGGCGTATTTTCTTGTTAAAATCTCTGAAGCTTTGCGAACAGACTGAATTGCAAGCACAATTGCAATGGGAAAAGTCGTATATTTTCTACGGCAATTTGCGCCTGCGGGCACAGCGGAGCCTTACGCTCGCAGAAGTGGACGAGCGGGGCTGGATCGCGGCAGGCTCCTATTTGCAGGGGCTGCCCTTTCACGCTTTCACGTTTCATCTAATAGAAGAAACAGGTGCGTACTCGGTCAAAGAAATGCTGGCAGAGTTTCGGAGGAGGCTCGGTGGGGACGACGGGAACGAGAGGCAGGGGGTTCTCACGGTCGAGGAATCGTGTGCAGAGCGATTGGAAATTCCCGATGTAACCGAGCGAAAAACGATGCTCCTGATGAAGCTGACCGATCCCAAGAGGCTTTTGCCGCGCGGAGAGTCTTTCTTGCTGGAAAAGTCTGCCGCGACAAAGGCGGCAGAGCTGGCGGCAACAATCGGGATGCTCAGTTTTCGGGCCGAAGAGCTAGAGGAGATGCCGCACATCGCGCTCGCGTCGGAGGCAGGGGAGCTGATCGCCATGGCTGGTTTTCATGTCTATGAGGATGAGTTCGTCGAAATCGGCAACATCGGTACGGCAGCAGGGCACCGCAACAAAGGATGGGGCATGCAGGTTGTCTCGGACATCTGCCGGATCGGACTGGAAAAATCGCCGAATGTATACCTGTTTGTCTTTGCCGATAATCAGGCGGCGATCCGCGTCTATGAAAAACTCGGGTTTACGACCGTGGAGCGGTATTCCTTTGTCACGTTCCGGTGGTAGAAACGGAAGAAAAGAGAGGCGAGTATTCTGGGCAAACCTTTTTCCACTGCAACGGGAAGGCGGGCAGAGTGGCAGCGGTGGTGCGAGGATGTGGCGAAGAGCGGGAAAGCGTGCCCAGACAGGAAAAAACCCCTTTTCGCAAAAAGGGGTTACCCTTGTCAATCTCATCCTTTGAACGATACGGGAATCGTCATGGTAAAGCACGGGCCGTCCGGGTCGTTGCGGGCGACGATGGTGCCTTTGTGTGCCTCGAACACCGCCCGGGCGATCGCCAGGCCGAGGCCGTGCTTGCCGGACTTGCCTTTGCGGAAGCGCTGGAACAGATTGGGAAGCAAGGCTTCCTCGATCGGGGGGCCGTCGTTGGCGATGCTGATGACGGCGTTCTGTCCGACCATTCTGCCGGTGATCATCAAGCGGCTCTTGGCGTAGCGCAGCTGGTTTTCCATGATGTTGACGAAGGCGGTGCTCAGCTGTTCGCCGTCTGCTTCGACCACGAGCTGCGGGGGCAGGTTCAGCTCCCACTCCACGTTCTGGTTCAGCACGGAGAGACGTTGCTTCAAGAGGTGCATCATCTCGGCGAGATCGACGTGGCCGACCTGCACCATCTGGGAGACGGACTCGATCTTCGTCAGGTACAGCAGCTGACCGACGACCTTCTCCAGACGTTTGCTTTCCTCCATGATGATCGTCAGCCCTTTTTCTGCCTGCGGGCCTTGAAACACTCCTTCGAGAAGGCCCTGGGCGTAGCCCTGGATTGCCATGATCGGCGTCTTCAGCTCGTGGGAGATGTTGAGCACGAAATGGCGCTGGGATTCGTCGTATTCCTTCAATTGATTTTTCATCGTGTCAAAGGAGCGCGCCAATTGCCCGATCTCGTCGCCGCGATCCATCGTGAGCGGAATGTCGAACTGGCGGCGGGCGATTTTTTTGCAAAGCTCGTCCAGACTGCGCAGCGGCCTGCTCAAATAACCGCTAAACCAGACGGCGAGCAGCCAGCTTACCAGAAGCAGCAGGCTGAAGATCAACAGAAACTGGCGGGTCAAAATGGAGTTGATCTGATTGAGCTCCCGTTCCTTGGAGAACAGGACCATATAATACGGAAAGCCGTGATAGTCCATCCGCTTGCTGACGAACAGATAGCTCTCGTCGCCGCGATCGAGCGTGCCGTGCTGCAGCACATTACCCGGGTGGGCAGCGGCGCGCTCGTACAGCTCCCGGCTGTCGCTTTGCGGAATCCGCTCTGTGCTGCGGCTGCCCAGCTCCTTCCCGTTTTCTGCGTACACGATCATGTCAAAGGAATATTCGTAGCGGGATAAGAGCAGCTGCAAAAAGTAGGGCGCAGCTGCAGGCACCGGCAGAAGCTCGTTGTGCTCGTTGAAGGTAATGTGCTCGGACAGCGAGTAAAATTCGTCCTCGAGGAGCGCGTACGTGTTGGACACCAGATACTGCTTGACGGCGAACGGGTAGCCGACGCCGAGGCCGATGCCCAGCACGGTGGTCAGGAGCATGAACAAAATGAGAATTTGCCGGGAGAGCGGCAAGTTTTTCAGCCGGAATTTGGTCATGGTCATACGCGCGTCATCCGATAGCCGAAGCCGTACACCGTCTCGAGTGGAAACTTCGGCATTTTCTTGCGGATTCGTTTGACCAGATCATCAACAGCGCGGTCCGAGCCGATGTAGTCTTCCCCCCAGATGGAGGTGAGAATTTGCTCCCGGTTTAAGGCCAGCCCCTGATTGTGCAGCAGGTAGACGATCAGCTCGAATTCCTTGGTCGTCAGCTCGATCAGCTCGTCGCCTTCTTTTACCTGGCGGCCTTTTTCCGAGATCATGTACGGACCCACCTGGACCCAGTCCTGAAAGGTCTGCGGCTGAACGGGGACAGTGCCAGGTTTTTCGTACGTCCGCTGCAACAGCTTTTTCGCACGGATGACCAGCTCGCGCGGCAAAAACGGCTTGGCCAAATAGTCGTCGCTCCCGAGCTCCAGTCCGATGATCTTGTCGACATCCTGATCGCGCGCCGAGATGAAGATGATCGGCACGTTTGACTTTTCGCGGATGAGGCGGAGCAGCTCGTAGCCGTCGATATCCGGCATCATAATATCCAGAATCCAGAGGTGGGGCTGATGTGCCTCATCCAGATACGGCAGCACGTCGTTCCCGCTGGAAAATGCTTTGACTTGCAGTCCTGCGCTCTGCAAATACGATTGCAAAAGCTCCAAAAGGTTGGTTTCGTCGTCCACCAGATAGACGAGGTAAGGGGTAGTCATGATTCAATCCTCGCTTTGCATCTGTCTTGTATCGGTATTTTTATTGTAGCACAGGAAAAAACGGCGTGTGTGGCAGCCGCGTAAGAGAATCGTGGAAAACGTGTGGAAGGCAGGATTCCCGGACATGCTCACGAATGAGTAAGGAAAACATCCCGGATAAATGGAAAGGAGCGTTCCCATGAAAAGACGCATACAAACGTCTCTCGTACTGCTGTCCATGCTGCTGCTCACCGCATGCACTGGCCAGCCTGCAGAGACACAGCCCCAGCCGGCACCAGAGCCGCCCGCTCCGACTGTGCAGACACCTTCGCCTGTCGAACAGCCGCCCCAGTATCCTTACACAGCACCCTTGACCGGCCTCGGGAGCCAGGAACGCCTGGACAGCAAACGCCCCATCATGGTGATGATCAACAATGCCCCGCCTGCACGCCCGCAATCCGGGCTCAGCAAGGCGGATCTCGTATACGAAGTGCTGGCAGAAGGGGAAATGACGCGCTTCCTCGCGATTTTCCAGAGCCAGGAGCCCGAGGTGATCGGGCCGGTACGGAGCATACGCCCCTATTTTATCCAGATCGGAACGGGCTTTGACGCCGTACTCGTGCATGCCGGAGGGAGCCAGGAAGCGTTGGAGACGCTCGCCCGCTCCGACTACAGCCATCTCGACGAAATCCCGAACGGCCGCTACTTCTGGCGGGAGAGCTTCCGCAAAGCACCGCACAATCTGTACACCAAACCGGCGCTCGTAAAGCAAGCCATGCAGGATAAAAACATGCGGGCGACGGCAGAGGTGCCGCACTTTTTATTCCTGCCCGCAGATGCCGTCATCCGGGACGGGGAACCGGCGACCAGGATCGACCTGACCTTCCACTCCTTGAACAAGGCAGGCTTCGTCTACGATGACAAGGAAAAGAAATACATGCGCTACACGGCAGGCAAGCCCCATGTAGACCTTATCGACAACAAGCAGCTGTCGGCGACGAACGTGCTCGTCATCGCTGCCAAGCATCGCGTGCTGGACAGCGAAGGACGGCGCGCAGTAGATGTCGTCGGTCCGGGGGACGGCTATCTGTTCCAGCAGGGCAAAGCGCAAAAGGTCAAGTGGAAGCGTTCGGGCGGCGTCATTCGCGCGTACGCCGATGCGGCGCTGACGGAGGAGCTGCCGCTTCTGCCGGGAAATACATGGGTAGAGATTTTGCCGACTTCCCCGGGTCTGGCCCAATCGCTGAAATTCCAGTAGCTGTTTGATCCGCAAGAAAAGGTTGCAGACCACGCCTGTTTCTTCTAAGATATTTGATGGAGGCTTTAGTGCTGAAAAATTGTACAGTGAGAAACCGGAGGCCGACCAGATAACGGGGTGACTAACATGCAATTGGAAAAGCTGAAAGGCAAGGGAATCGAGCAACTTTTTGAAGCCGTTTTGTCTTTGGAAACCATAGAAGAATGCTATCAATTTTTTGACGACCTGTGCACGGTAAACGAAATGCAGTCGCTCGCTCAACGTCTGGAAGTAGCGCGCATGCTGCGCAAAGGCTTCACCTACAACCAGATCGAGGCCGAGACTGGAGCCAGTACCGCGACGATCTCCCGTGTGAAGCGCTGCCTCAATTACGGCAACGACGGGTATCAGATGGCGCTGGAGCGGATCGGCAAATAGAGTAGGAGGCAGGCAGCGTTGATTGACTATCGCAACTGGCGCCATACGTTTAAGCTGGACCCGGAGAAATCGATTGACGACCAGTCGCTGGAGGCAATTTGCGAGTCGGGCACAGACGCCATCATCGTCGGGGGCACATACGGTGTCACGTTTGACAACACACTGGAGCTGATGTCCCGCATTCGCCGCTATGCCGTTCCGGCCGTCCTGGAAATTTCCTCGCTCGATGCTGTGGTGCCGGGCTTTGATTCGTATTTGATCCCGCTCGTCCTCAATGCGGGCAATCCCGAGTGGATTTTTACCCCCCACGTATCGGGACTGAAGGCGTACGGCTCGTACATCCATTGGGACGACATTCTTACGGAAGGCTACCTGATCGCCAACCCCGAAGCGGGGGTCGCCCGGTTGACCGAGGCGCGTCCCGTCGAGAGCGCCGCAGAGGCCAAAGCGTACGCTCAGGTGGCGACGAAAATTTGCCGCCTTCCGATTGTGTACGTGGAGTACAGCGGTACATACGGCGATCCGGACATCGTCCGCGCCTGCCGAGTCGGCGCAGACGAGGCGCATCTCTTTTACGGCGGCGGCATCCGCACCCCACAGCAGGCTGCTGAAATGGCCGCCATCGCCGACACGGTCGTCGTGGGCAACGTGATCTACGATGATTTGCAGGCAGCTTTGGCTACTGTAAAGGCTGTGAAAGGGTAACGGCATCGCACGGCATACGGAAAAATTGTAACAAGCAGGCAAAAAGGAGACCGTTTGGGGCGGTCTCCTTTTCCTTTCACCCGGCATCCAGAGCCGGACGGCCAGCTCCGGGGCAGTCGCCCAGGGCCGCGCTCGGCCGTGACATGACCCGGCAAGCAGGAGTTCTTGCCGCCCTCGTTGTACATGTACATCAGCGGGGGGTGCCTATGTACAAATTGATTTTGGTAGACGACGAAGAAGATGTAAGAGAAGGGGTCAGTCAGGAGATTGACTGGCACGCCTACGGATTTGAAGTGCTGGCAAAGGCCGAGAACGGCAAAGAGGCGCTCGATCTCGTGGAGCGTTTGCGGCCGGATGTGGTTGTGACCGATATCCGGATGCCGTTTATGGACGGCTTGCAGCTGGCGGAAGCTGTGCGCAGTCAGTTTCCCGCGACCCGCATTATCATTCTCACAGGTTTTGACGAGTTTGAATACGCCCAGAAGGCAGTCAAGCTCTACATTGACGAATACGTGCTCAAGCCGTTTTCCGCCGTCGAGCTGATCGACGCGCTGGTCAAAGTGAAGAAGCGGATGGACGAGGAAGCGGCCCACCGGGAGAACAACCAGTTGCTGCGGGAGCGCTACCGAAACAGCTTGCCGGTATTGCGGGAAGTGTTTTTGTCCTCGCTGCTAACTCGCCAGCTGACGCGCGAGGCCATTTGGGCAAAGGCGGCGGAATACGGGGTGGCGCTGGAGGGCAGCGAATTTCTCGTGGCGGTCATCTCGCTCGACCTGAAGAAGAAAGAGCAGGCGGAGATTCTCCTGTTCGCCGTGAAAAACATCGCCGAAGAGCAGCTCCAGCTCGGAGCGTATGCGGGGCTCGTCTTTTTGCACAACGATCTGGTCGTGCTGCTTCTGCGCAAGGAAGCGGGCGAACAAGCCCGGCTGGAGCACATCATGCAAGGGCTGGCAGAGGAAATCCGGCGCACGGTCGAAAAATATTTGAGCGTGACCGTGACGGTCGGGGTCGGAACGGTCGTCCCCGATGTGACGCAGCTGTCCTATTCGTACGAGGACGCCGGCCTTGCGCTCGATTACCGCGGAATTCTCGGCAACAACCGGCTCATTTTTATCGATGACGTCGAATCGCAGCCGCGAGCCAGCGTGCGCTTCGATGAACGCAAGGAGCACGATCTGGTCCGCTGCATCAAAATGGGGACGGTGACCGAGCTGCACGAGGTGGTCGACGAACTGTTTGCCGACGTCATCGAAGGGAAGGTCTCGATTCACGACTACCGCATTTATTTGCTCGAGATCATGACGACGATTCTGAAAACCGCCCAGCGCGCCGAACTGGATATGGACCGGCTGATTGGCGGACAGACGCATCTGCTTGCGGAAATCACGACGTTTACGAGCGTGCAGGAGGCGAAAAGCCGGATCATCGACATATGCCGGAAAATCATGAACAGCATCGCCAGCGGGCGCAACAGTACGTACAAGCGGCTCGTCGACCAGGCGCTCGCCTACACGCACCAGCATTACCAGTCACCGGATATTTCCATCCACAAGGTGTGCGCCGAGCTGCATATCAGCCCCGGCTATTTCAGCAGCATTTTCAAGCGGGAGACCAAGATGACCTTCGTGACCTATCTTTTGCAGCTGCGCATGGAAAAGGCAAAGGAGCTGCTGCTCACGACCGATCTGAAGACCTTCGAGATCGCCGAGCGGGTTGGCTATTCGGACGCCAATTACTTCAGCTTCTGCTTCCGCAAGCACGTCGGGCTGTCGGCCAAAGAATACCGCAGCAGCAACGGAAAGAGCGGAAATGAGGAAGCGCGATGAAAAGGCTTCTATCCGGCGTAATCGATGCGATCAAGGCCAAGAGTATCCAGTTTATCATCACGACATCTTTCACTCTCGTCACGGTGCTCGTGGTGCTGTTTGTCGGCGTGATGCTGTACAGCAAATTTACAGAGACGGCGGAGCAAAACGCCTACCTGAATACGCAGCAAATTCTCGAGCAGGTCAAATACAATCTGGACAGCTATTTGAACGGAACAACGCAAATTTTCGAGCTGGTGGACGACAAGATCAGGCGCAGCCAGGGCATAGCCTCGGAGAAGCTGGCCGAGCAGTTGGAAGCCATCGTGGAGACGCGCAAGGACATCGTCTCGATCGCCGTGTTCAGCCGCAAAGGCGAGCTGCTGCTTGGGACGCCCGCCAAGCCGATGCGCAAAAACAGCGAGCTGACGGAGCAGAGCTGGTTTCAGTCGGCCGTCGACGATCCGAACAACCTGTCCTTTTCCTTGCCGCACATCCAAAACCTGTTCAAGGGCGAGTACACCTGGGTCGTCTCCATGAGCAGGGGCATCACGATCAAGGGAGACAGGGGAGACATCCCCGCCGTGCTTTTGGTCGACGTGAACTTCAAGGAGATCGACGACCTGTGCCAGCGGGTCGGGCTGGGCAAAAAGGGGTACGTCTACATCATCGACCTGGTCGGCAACATCGTGTACCATCCGCAGCAGCAGCTTATTTTCGTAGGCTTGAAGAACGAAAATCGCTCGCTGCCGCTGCGCTATGCCTACGGCAGCTACGTGGACGAGTCCGGGGGAGAGAAGCGCCTGATTACGATCAGGACCGTCGATCAGCTGGGCTGGAAAATCATCGGCGTCTCCTACATGGACGAGATCGCGACGACGAAAAGCGAGATCAGCCGCTTTTTGATCTGGCTGCTGTGCTTTGTGTTCGTCATCGTGCTGTTTTTGCTCTCCTACATTTCTGCGAAAATCTCGCGGCCGATCAAGATGCTCGAGCGGTCGATGGAACGGGTAGAGCAAGGCGACTTCACCGTCAACGAGCCGATCCGCGGGTGCCATGAGGTCGAGCAGCTGTCTGCGCGTTTTCACCTGATGATGGCCAAGGTCCGGGAGCTGATGAACCAGATCATCCAGGAGCAGGAGGCCAAGCGCAAAAGCGAGCTGGAGGTGCTGCAGGCGCAGATTCACCCGCATTTTTTGTACAATACGCTAAACTCCGTCGTGCGCATGGTCGGCATCGGGAAAAACGAAGACGTCATCACGACGATTACCTCCCTGTCCAAGCTGTTCCGCATCAGCCTGAGCCGTGGCAAGAGCATTATCACCGTGCAGGAGGAGATCGAGCACGTCAGGAACTATCTGATCATTCAAAAAATGCGTTATAAGCAAAAGTTCGAGTACGAGATCGAAGCCCGGGAGGATGTGCTCGCCTGCAAAACGTTGAAGCTGCTCCTGCAGCCGATCGTGGAAAACGCGATCTACCACGGCATCGAGCAAATGGCGGACCCGGGGCACATCCGCATATCCGCCTCCCTGTGCGAAGGCAAGCTGCTCTTTGCGGTCCAGGACAACGGCCTTGGGATGCCGCCGCATGTGCGCGAGCAGGTGCTGGCGGGCGGGTATAAAAGCGAGGGTGGTTCAGGGGTAGGCATTCAAAACGTAAACGAGCGCATCCGCTTGACCTTCGGCGATGAGTACGGACTCGAGATCGAGAGCGAGCTGGAGGTCGGGACGACAGTCAATGTATGGCTGCCGTACCTGTGCGATGACGGACAAGAGGGCTGACCATATGGGGACAATCAAACGTTATATCATATACCTGCTGTTGCTGGCGGCGACAGTCGTTGCCTTTACCTCCTGCGATTCCCGGCTGGACGAGGAGCATCCGGACCGGAAAAAGACCGTGGCGCTGATCGTGCGCATGAAGCATGGCGACTACTGGCGGACCGTGAAGCTGGGGGCGGAGATGGCGGCCAAAGAGTACGATCTCAACCTCAACTTTTACGCGCCGGATTACGAGGAAGACACGCAGAGTCAGATAGAGCTGGTCCGGCAGGCGGCGCTCGACGGTTACGACGCCCTGGTGGTGGCGCCTAGTGCAGACAGGGTGTTGCAGGAGGCAATGGCGCTGACCAATCCGCACGTCCCGATTATTACGCTCGACACAGAGGGGCAGCAGGCGGCCGTGAAGAGCAACATCGGCACCGACAATTACGATATGGGCAAAAAGGCGTGCGAAAAGATGGTCCAGCTGATCGGAAAAAGCGGACAGATCGCCTTGATGGGCACAGGCAGGAGCAGCGCGAATGCCCTGAGCCGGGAAAGGGGCGTGCGCGATGCGATCGCAGGCGAAAAGTACGTGGAGCTGGTGTCGGTCAGCTACGCCAAGCTGGACAAAAAGCTGGTCGGCGAGCTGACCCGCGACTTGTTCCAGCACAATCCCGAGATCAAGGGCATCATTGCACTGGATGCGAGCACGGCGATCGACGTGGCGGAAGAGATCGAGAAGATGGGCTTGCAGGAAAAGGTCAAGATCGTGGCGATCGACAACCCGCCAGAGGTGCTGGAATATTTGCAGGAAGGGGTCATTTCCGCGACGATCATCCAGAAGCCGTTTTCCATGGGCTACCTGGGTGTCAAATACGCGCTGGACGCAAGCGAAGGGCGTCCGGTGCCGAGCCGGGTGGATACGGGCACGAAAGTCATCGACCGGGGGAACATGTTCTGGTCGGAAAACCAGAAGCTTCTGTTTCCTTTCGTCAAATAACCAGGAAAAACTGATGAGAATTTTCATGAAAAAGTGCAGGATTTTCGATGGTATCCAGGGTAGAAACCGTTTACATTCTGTATATATATTGAACACATAGGGGATGAAGGGGGAAGTTTTCATGAGAAAGCTAGTTGCTAGTACGCTGGTCGCGGCGGTGACACTCTCGGTAGTTGGTTGTTCCCAATCGTCAGGCGGTTCGCAGCCTGCATCCGGGGGAGAAGGAAATTCAGCTGCACCGGCTGCCCAGGCTCCGGCACCTTCCGAAGGCAATCCAAAAATCGGTGTTGCCATCTACAAGTTTGACGACACCTTTATGACAGGTGTGCGCAATGCCATTTCCAAAGCGGCGGAGGGCAAGGCCGAGGTGGATATCGTCGACAGCCAGAATGCCCAGCCTACGCAAAACGACAAGGTCGATCTGTTTATCAACAAAAAAGTAAGCGCTCTCGCCATCAACCCGGTAGACCGGACGGCAGCAGGGGTGATCATCGACAAGGCGAAGCAGGCGAACATTCCGGTCGTCTTCTTCAACCGCGAGCCGATGCCTGAGGATATGCAGAAATGGGACAAGGTGTACTACGTGGGAGCGAAGGCGGAAGAGTCCGGCACGATCTCTGGCCAGCTGCTGGTTGACTACTGGAAGTCTCATCCGGAAGCGGACAAAAACAAGGACGGCGTATTGCAGTACGTCATGCTGAAAGGCGAGCCCGGACACCAGGATGCGGAGCTGCGGACGAAGTACTCCGTCAAGGCGATCGAGGACGCAGGCATCAAGGTGGAGAAAGTGGCGGAAGATACGGCGATGTGGGACCGCGTGAAAGGGCAGGAAAAAATGGCGGCGTTCCTCGCGGCAGCAGGTGACAAGATCGAAGCTGTGCTGGCCAACAATGACGACATGGCGCTGGGCGCGATCGAAGCGCTGAAGGCAGCCGGATATTTCACAAACGGCAAGTACATGCCAGTCGTCGGCGTAGATGCTACGGCTCCGGCACTCAAGGAGCTGGAGGCAGGCACGCTGCTCGGAACCGTGCTCAACGATGCGAACAACCAGGGCAAGGCGACGCTGAACATTGCGGTAGCCTTGGCAAAAGGCGAAACGCCGAGCAAGGAAACGACAGGTTTCGATATTACTGACGGCAAGTACGTTTGGGTGCCGTACAAAAAAATCACCAAAGAAAACATAAACGACGCGAAATAGAGCTTTCAGCTGGCAGCAGGGAACGAGAAAAAGCGAGAGAGTCGGTTGATGAAAGGAATCGATCTGTCTCTCTTGCTTTTTCCTGCTTACAGGGCCGCACCCGCATCCTGCCGGAGTGAGGAGGCTTTGAGGGTTCGACTTTTCGTAAGCGAGGAGGCATCGGCATGGTTCAAAGCGCTTATTTGCTAGAGATGAACAATATATCCAAAGAATTTCCCGGCGTGAAGGCACTCGACAACGTCACGTTAAAAGTGCGGCCAGGAACGGTGCACGCCTTGATGGGAGAAAACGGGGCAGGCAAGTCTACCTTGATGAAATGCCTGTTTGGCATCTACAAGCCGGACGGCGGCGAAATCAAGCTCAACGGCGAGCGCGTGACGCTGAACAACTCCAAGGAAGCGCTGCTGCACGGCATCTCCATGATCCATCAGGAGCTGCATCCCGTTCCGTTTCGCAATGTGATGGAAAACATCTGGCTCGGCCGGTTTCCCGTCAAAAAGATTGGTCCTTTTCCGTTTGTGGATGAAAAGAAAATGGCAAGCGATACGAAAAAGCTGTTTGCCGATCTGGGGATGGACCTTGATCCGCATGAAATCGTGCGCAATCTCTCGGTATCCAAGGTGCAGTCGATCGAGATCGCCAAGGCTGTCTCGTATCAATCCAAGGTCATTGTGATGGACGAACCTACTTCCTCGCTGACCGGCAACGAAGTGGAGCAGTTGTTCACCATCATCCACGAACTGAAGAGCAGGGGCGTCGCTATCATCTACATTTCGCACAAAATGGAAGAAATATTGCGAATTTCCGATGACGTGACCATCATGCGCGACGGCAAGCTGATCGGCACCTGGCGTGCGGCCGAGCTGACGACCGATCTGATCATCTCGAGAATGGTCGGACGCGATCTGACGCAGCGGTACCCGCAACGGAGCAATACGCCCGGTGATGTATTGCTAAAGGTCGAGGGTCTGACGTCGGCATTCGCCAATTCGTTCCGCGACGTCTCCTTTGAACTGCGCAAAGGGGAAATTCTCGGCGTCGGCGGGCTGGTCGGGGCACAGCGGACAGAGTTGATCGAGGCGTTGTTCGGACTGCGCTCGATCAGCGCGGGAAAAGTGTACTTGCACGGCAAGGAAGTGCGAATCCGTTCGCCAAGGGAGGCCAAAAATCACAAAATGGCCTTGCTGACAGAGGAGCGCCGGGTGACCGGTATCATCCCCGTGTTGTCCGTTCTGGAAAACACTGTCATTGCCAACCAGGCCAAGTACGAGACCCGCTATTTTCTGCTCGACGAACGCAAACGGCGGGAGGACGTCAGCCAGAGCATCGAGAAGCTCCGGGTAAAGACGCCGTCGATGAAGGCGCTGATCAAAAACCTGTCCGGCGGCAACCAGCAAAAAGTGCTGCTCGCCAGATGGCTTTTGACCGAGCCGGATATTTTGCTGCTTGACGAACCGACCCGCGGCGTAGACGTCGGGGCCAAGTACGAGATTTATACCATCATTGCAGACCTCGCCAAACAAGGCAAAAGCATTATCATGATTTCTTCCGAGATGCCGGAGCTGCTCGGGATGTCTGATCGCATCATGGTCATGAGCAACGGACAGCTCTCGGGGGTTGTCGATGGAGCGGAAGCGACCGAAGAAGAAATCATGAGACTGGCTACCATGCATTTGGGATGACCACAGAGGGAGGACTCATATGAATGCTACAACACAAAAGAAAATACAGAGCTTTGTGACACAGAATGCCATCTACATCGTTCTGGTCGTACTCATCGCGGGAATTGCCATCTACGACACCCATTTTCTCTCGATTACGACGCTGCGGGATATTTTGCTGCAGTCGTCGACGCGGGCAATCATCGCTTTGGGAGCGGCATTTGTTCTGATTACAGGAGGAACAGACCTGTCTGCGGGGCGCGTCGTCGGGTTGACGGCCGTCATCTCGGCCTCCCTGCTGCAGGACCAGAATTACCCGCGCCGCTTCTTCCCGGATCTGCCGGATCTGCCGCTGCTCGTGCCGATTCTGATTGCCATCGCGGCTGGTCTGGTCGTCGGGCTCATCAACGGAATCATCGTCTCTCGCTTCAGCGTTCCCCCGTTCATCGCCACGTTGGGTACGATGGTTATCGTCTACGGGGTGAACTCCATCTACTTTGACATGGAGCCGAACCAGTCCCAGCCGATCGGCGGGCTGCGCCAGGACTTCGGGCATCTGGGCACCGGCTTTGTCGGCCCGAGCGGCCCGTATTCGATTCCGTACATCGTCATCATCGCGATCGTCGTCGCCTTGCTCGTCTGGGTCGTCTTCAACAAGACGCGGCTCGGCAAAAACATGTACGCCATCGGCGGCAACATTCAGGCGGCGACGGTGTCGGGCATCAACGTAGGGTTGAATCTGATCATCATCTACGCCATCGCTGGCGGCCTCTACGGTCTGGGCGGTGTGCTGGAGGCGGCGCGCACGGGCGGCGCGACCAACAACTACGGTAACATGTACGAGCTGGACGCCATCGCGGCGTGCGTGGTGGGCGGCGTGTCCACCTCGGGCGGGATCGGTACCGTTCCCGGCGTCCTGGCAGGTGTCCTCATCTTTGGGGTCATCAACTACGGTCTGACGTTCATCGGCGTCAATCCGTACTGGCAGCTGATTATCAAAGGTCTGATCATCGTGGCGGCCGTCGCTTTTGACATCCGCAAATATTTGGCGAAAAAATAACGTTACCAGCCCCTGATCTGTCCGCTCTGGCGGAGTCGGGGGCATTTTCGCGTTGGCAGGCAGCCCGTGCAGGAAGACAGCGCGATGATTGCAGGAGCCTCTGCTGCAGGCAAGTCCATCTGATGCGGACGGACAAAAACTCGGAAGGATGATGTTTCCTGTTTCTGATCCTAACTGGCACTCGAGCCCAATCTGTGCGAAAATAGGAACATATGCTTTCGTCTAGGAACGTGGAAAGGTGGACTTTTACCTATGTCTTCTGTCGATCGAATTATTGCGGGTTTGAACCCGGAGCAGCGGGAAGCTGTCTTGACCACAGAGGGGCCCGTATTGATTCTGGCCGGGGCGGGCAGTGGCAAGACCAAGGTGCTCACCCAGCGCATCGCGTATCTCATCAGTGTCAAACAGGTAGCGCCATGGAACATTTTGGCGATTACATTTACGAATAAAGCCGCTCGGGAAATGCAAAACCGCGTGGCAGGCATCATCGGGGGAACGGCAGCGCAGGATGCCTGGCTGTCGACCTTCCACTCCTTGTGCGTGCGCATATTGCGGCGGGATATTGACCGGCTGGGGATCAGCCGCAGCTTTTCCATTCTCGATGCGGGAGATCAGCTGTCTGTCGTGAAGCAATGCCAAAAGGAACTGAACATCGATCCGAAGCAGTACGATCCGCGCTCCATTTTGGCGGCGATCAGTTCGGCGAAAAACGAGCTGACAGATCCGGCGACATTTGCCCGGCTGGCGGGAGACCCGTTTTCGCAGGTGGCGGCGAAGGTGTACGAGGCGTACCAGAAAAAGCTGAAAAGCAACCAGTCGCTGGACTTCGACGACCTGATCATGACAACGGTTCGCCTGTTCAAAGAAGTGCCGGAAGTGTTGGAGTTTTACCAGAAAAAATTCCGCTACATCCACGTAGACGAGTATCAGGATACGAACCGTGCCCAGTATTTGCTCATCTCCATGCTGGCAGAGAAGTATCGCAACGTCTGCTGCGTGGGGGACGCCGATCAGAGCATTTACAAGTGGCGGGGTGCAGATATTTCCATCATCCTGAACTTTGAAAAAGACTATCCCGAAGCGAAAATGATCAAACTGGAGCAAAACTACCGTTCCACCAAAACGATCCTGCAGGCAGCCAACCAGGTCATTGCCAACAACAAGCTGCGCAAGGAAAAGAAGCTGTGGACGGAGAACCCGGGCGGAGAGAAGATCACCTGCTTCCAGGGCGATTCGGAGCACGATGAAGCGTACTTCATCGTCGACTCGATCCGCAGACAGATGCCCCAGTACAGGCGTTACGACAAATTCGCCGTCCTGTACCGGACGAACGCCCAGTCCCGCGTGGTGGAGGAAGTGTTCATCAAGTCGAACATTCCGTACACAATCGTGGGCGGCACCAAGTTCTACGACAGGAAAGAGATCAGGGACATTCTCGCTTATTTGCGCCTGATCTCCAACCCGGACGACGACATCAGCCTCACGCGCATCATCAATGTACCGAAGCGTAACATCGGTGACACGACTGTCGAGAAGCTGCAGGCGTACGCCAATGCCAACGGACAGTCGCTCTATCAGGCCATCCAGGAAGCCGGGTACATGGGCCTGCCTGCCCGCACGACCAATGCCATCCTGTCTTTCAACGACCTCATTACGAGCCTGATGCAGATGACCGACTACCTGAGCGTCACCGAGCTGGTAGAGGAAGTGCTCAAGCGCTCCGGCTACCGCGAGTCGCTGAAGGAAGACAAAACGCTGGAAGCGCAGGCGCGGCTGGAGAACATCGAGGAATTTCTGTCCGTCACCCAGGAGTTCGAGCGGAAAAACGAGGACAAGAGCCTGCTCGCGTTTTTGACCGATCTGGCGCTGGTAGCGGACATCGATTCGCTCGGGGAGGACGGGGCGCAGGAGGATACTTCCGCGGAAGGTCAGGTCGTCCTGATGACCTTGCACAGCGCGAAAGGTCTGGAGTTTCCGGTCGTCTATCTCGTCGGCATGGAGGAAGGCGTCTTTCCGCACAGCCGTGCGCTTTTTGACGAGTCGGAGATGGAGGAGGAGCGCCGCCTCGCCTACGTCGGGATCACCCGGGCCGAAGAACGGCTGTTTCTGACCTGCGCGCGGATGCGGACGCTGTTCGGGCGGACGAATGTCAACGCGCCTTCCCGCTTCCTGCAGGAAATACCGGCAGAGCTGCTCGAAGGAAGCACTGTGGCCGACAGGGACTACGGAGGCGGCGGATTCAGCAGCGGCGGATTCGCCCAGCGCGATGCGGGACGTTCCTTTGCAGGCGGCAATCAGGCGGGAGCGGCTCCACGGATGGGCATGGCCCAGCGCACGGCGGCGGCAGCAGGTTCGCCGTTTTCCCGTCCAGCAGCACAGGCTGGAGGCAAGCTGCCGGGACACGGCGCGGCAGCGGGCGTAGATTGGAAAGTGGGCGACCGCGTCAAGCACGGCAAGTGGGGCAACGGGACGGTCGTCAAAGTGAAAGGGACCGGCGACGACATGGAACTGGACATCGCTTTCCCGAGCCCGACCGGAATCAAGAAGCTGCTCGCGAAATTTGCACCGATTGAACGGGGATAAGCAACAGAATCGGAGGGTAAACGATGGACGAAATGGATCGACTGACGGCGGAAACAAAAATGGCGGAATTGACGAAACAAATTGAGCGCCACAATCGTCTTTACTACGAAGAAGATCGCCCTGAAATTACGGATCAGGAATACGATCAATTGGTGCGGGAATTGCTCGAGCTGGAAAGGCGCTTTCCGGAACTGGCCGCACCGGATTCCCCGACCCGGCGCGTAGGCGGGGAGCCGCTGCCTTTCTTTGAAAAGGTGGTACATAAGACGCCGATGCTAAGCCTGGGCAATGCCTTCAACGAGGAGGATCTGCGCGATTTTGACCGGCGCGTCCGCCAGATCGTAGGCAATCAGCAGGTGCGCTACGTGGGCGAATTGAAAATTGACGGGCTGGCTGTCTCGCTGCATTACGAAAACGGCGTATTCGTGCGCGGGGCCACGCGCGGCGACGGGACGATTGGCGAGGACATTACGCAAAATCTGCGGACGATTCGCTCCATTCCGCTGCGGCTGACCAGACCGCTGACTCTGGAAGTGCGCGGCGAGGCGTACATGTCGAAGGCGGCGTTTGAACGGCTCAACAAGGAGCGCGCAGAGCGGGGCGAGCCGCTTTTCGCCAATCCGCGCAACTCGGCGGCGGGCTCGCTCCGGCAGCTCGACCCGAAGATCGCGGCTTCCCGCCAGCTGGACACGTTTATTTACGGAATCGGCGAGCTGCAGGGGGAGACGGTCGAATCCCACAGCGAAGGGCTGGCACTGCTGGAAACACTGGGCTTTACGGTCAATCCGGAGCGCCGGGTGTTCGACAACATCGACGATCTGATCGCCTTCATCGCAGGCTGGACGGAGAAGCGCCCGAGCCTGCCGTACGAGATCGACGGCATGGTCGTCAAGGTAGACAGCTACGCGCAGCAGCAGGAGCTTGGCTTTACGGCGAAAAGTCCGCGCTGGGCAATCGCCTACAAGTTTCCGGCGGAAGAGGCGATCACGGTGCTGGAGGGCATCGAAGTGTCGGTAGGACGGACAGGAGCGGTCACGCCGACGGCTTTGCTCAGGCCGGTGAGCCTCGCGGGTACGACTGTCAAACGCGCTACTTTGCACAATGAGGACATCATTCGGGAAAAAGGGCTGCTCATCGGCGACCACGTCGTCGTGAAAAAGGCCGGGGACATCATTCCGGAAATTATCGCGGTGCTGCCGGAGCGGCGGACCGGCGACGAGAAGCCGTTTGCCATGCCGACCCATTGTCCGGAGTGCGGCAGCGAGCTGGTGCGGCTGGAGGACGAGGTGGCCTTGCGCTGCATCAATCCGATGTGTCCGGCGCTCATTCGCGAAGGGATGATCCACTTCGTTTCCCGAACCGCCATGAACATCGATGGCCTCGGCGAAAAAGTAGTGGCCCAGCTGTTCAACGAGGGGATCATCCACAGCGTCGCGGATCTCTACTACTTGCACGAGCAGCGCGATGTTCTGCTCGGCATGGAGCGGATGGGAGAGAAGTCCGTCGACAATCTGCTCGCGGCGATCGAGGCGAGCAAGCAAAACTCGCTGGAGCGCGTCCTGTTCGGTCTGGGGATTCGCCTGGTGGGAGCGAAGGCGGCGAAGGTAATCGCGGAGCACTTCGGCACGATGGATGCGATCATGCAGGCGAGTGAAGAAGATTTCACCCGAATCGACGAGATCGGTCCGAAGATGGCGGCGAGCCTCGTCAATTACTTCGCGCAGCCGCAGGCAAAGGCAGTCATCGAACGGTTGAAAGCGGCAGGCGTCAACATGGAGTACAAGGGTCTGCGGATCGAGGGCGGCGAAGATTTGCCGTTCGCGGGCAAGACGATTGTGCTCACGGGTACGCTGGCGCGTATGTCGCGGCAGGAAGCAGAAGAAGCAATCGCTCGTTTGGGCGGCAAAGTGACGGGCAGCGTAAGCAAAAAGACCGATCTGGTCATCGCGGGCGAGAAGGCAGGCTCCAAGCTGGAAAAAGCCGAAAAGCTGGGCGTTGCTGTGCTGGACGAGGCAGGCTTCCTGCAAATCCTGGAAGGCAACGGCTAATTCGAGCAACGCGAGGCGTCAGACGGGAAGAGCAAGGGAAGGGACGTGAAGAGCATGAAGAGATTCGTGCGATGGGGATTTGGAGCGATGGCACTGGTACTCTTGGCTGGCTGCGCTGACAGCGAGTCGAGCAAGCCGGCTCCGCCCTCCGTGACGGCAGCAGCTCTAAAGGGTGACCTGACCTATCAGGATGTGTTGGAAAAAGGAGAAACGGTGCACAATCTGGCCATGACGGCGGATGCGGAGCATGTCTGGGTCGGCACGCATGCAGGCTTGTACAGCTCGACCCCCGGCGGGCTGTGGAGCCTGCTGTCGCCCGAGCTGGAGCATCATGACATCGCAGGCTGGTTCGTGGACCCCGAAGACCCTCGTCAGATTTACGCTGCCGGCAGCGAGGGGGTCCTTTTCTCGCGCGACGGCGGCAAGCGGTGGACGTCCATCGGAAGCGGTTTGCCGTCTTCTGCAGATATTCGCAGCTTCGCCGGGATTCGCGAAGGTGAGCAGATCCGGCTGTTTGCCTTCGTATCGGGGGAAGGCATCTACCAATCCACGGACGGCGGGCAGAAGTGGAGCCTCTGGCAGCCGATGGATCAGGAAGTATTTTCGATGGACTTCGATCCGGAAGAAGAACGTCTCTATGTAGCGGCACAATTCAGCTTGCTCTATAATGATGACGGGGAATGGAAGACAGAGACCCTCCCTGGCGCCCAGCAGATTTACTCTCTTTCCATCGACCGGCGCACGGGCGTTTTGGCTGTCGCCACGGAGCAGGGAATCTATGAAAAAGTAAAGGGCGAGTGGCAGCTGCTGGATGCGCGTTCGCCTGAAAAACTGATTATGATCTCGGCTGGTGAAGGAGACACGAAATGGGTCGGAGTAGGGGAGTCCGCCCTGATCTACAAGCTGTCCGACAACCGCTGGGTCAAATGGAATTAACCTGTAAAAAAGTGGCTATCCACTTTTCAGCCGAAAAGGAGTAGCGTATGAATGCGAAGTTATTGACAGGATGCAGACTGATTACGACCTTGCTTCTCGTGATTGCAACATCGGGTTGCTCGCTTCTGCCGAAGAGCCAGGAGCCGGGACCAGAACTTGCGACCCCATCCTTGTCTCCGGTAGTGGAAGTTTCCGAAGATTACTATGGCAGTATTCCGCCTTACAAACCGAACCAGACGCGGGGCATGCTGAGCGACACCAAGTACCGCATTGATTTCAGTCATCTGGAGCTGGGCCTTATGGAATTCGCCCGCGACACGTTCCCGACCACCGATTATCTGTTCCAGGAAGGGCAGCAGATCAAGAAAGAACAGGTGTTGGAGTGGATCGCCCAGGAGAAGACGGGAGCGGCCAACGGGCAGAAGAAAAAAGGCATCCTCGTGCACGTGCTGGAGCACGATTACTTGAGCAAGGACAAGCAGCAGCTTGCGGGCATGGTGCTGGGGCTGTCGCTCTCCCCGGAATACCAGGATGCGACGGGCCAGGACAAAATGTATACGACGCAGGAATTGCAGGCAAAAGGCCAGCAGCTGGCAGCGCGCATCGTCCAGTCCGTGCGCGCGAGCAACCCGACGGTGCCGATGCTGATCCTGCTCTATCAGGTGCCGGAAGCCAATTCCTCTCTCGTCCCCGGACACTTCATCATGTCTGGTACGGTCAATGCCAACGAGGCAGCCGTATCCAAGTGGCAGCCGATTGACGAGGAGTTTTTCCTGTTCCCGAGCACCGACGTGGAGAGCAAGTACGCGCAGCAGTCCTTGCAGTACGACAAGCTGATGCGCCAGACGCAATCGTACTTTGGCGAGTACATCGGGATGACAGGCGTCGGCAGGTTTATGGGCGGCAAGCTGACAGAGCTGACCATTACCGCGACGGCCGAGTACGATTCCCGCACAGAGGTGCTGCAGTTTACGCAGTTCGCTGCGGCCAGCATCAACCAGCTTTTTGACAAGAACGTCCACGTCAATCTGTACGTGCAATCGATGAACAAGCCGCTGGCGATCTACATTCGCCCGGCAAATGGCGAACCGTACATGCATATTTATCGGCAGTAGGTCGAACAGAGGGGCTCTTTCACTTTCCAGGTGAGAGAGCCTTTTTGGATGAAATGGAAAGCTGCCGTGCACGAGCGAGCCGATGCAAGCGCGAGGTAATGGCCGCTGGCATTTTAGGGCGGACACATTTGTTCAAAAATGTACACGGATATACAGTTGTGTTGATTCGTGTCAGCGACTCTTGCCTGTTGATTTTCGAGAAAAAGACAAACACTATCGGAGTGTGAAGAAAGTCGTTTTTGTTGGTATGATCCTTGCATAGATAAAACGGCGAACGAAACATGGATGAAATCGATAAGGAGGCGTCACGATGCAAGTAGAATTCAAAAACGAGCCGTTTACCAATTTTAGCTTACCGGAAAATAAAAAGGCGTTTGAAGAAGCACTCGCAAAAGTAGAAAGCGAGCTGGGCCGCGAATACGACCTCATCATCGGCGGAGAGCGCATCAAAACCGAGAAGAAATCCAGCTCCATCAACCCTTCCAATAAAGAACAAGTCGTCGGTATCGTATCCCAGGCTGACCAGGCTCTGGCAGAAAAAGCGATTCAGGTAGCCGCAAGCACGTTTGAAACGTGGAAAAAAGTGCCGGGCACTGCGCGTTCCCGTTACCTGTACAAAGCGGCAGCGATCCTGCGCCGCCGCAAGCACGAATTCTCTGCATGGCTCGTGAAAGAAGCGGGCAAAAGCTGGGCAGAGGCGGACGCCGACACAGCGGAAGCAATCGACTTCATGGAGTATTACGCTCGTCAAATGGATAAGCTGTCTCAACGCCACGAGCTGACTCGCATTCCGGATGAAGACAACGAACTGTACTACGTTCCACTGGGCGTAGGGATCGTCATCCCGCCTTGGAACTTCCCGCTCGCGATCATGGTCGGCATGACGACAGCTGCGCTGGTTGCAGGTAACACCGTTGTTCTGAAACCTGCTTCCACGACTCCTGTCATCGCTGCGAAGTTCATGGAAATTCTCGAAGATGCTGGCGTACCTGCAGGTGTCGTCAACTTCGTGCCAGGCTCCGGCAGCGAGATCGGGGACTACCTCGTTGAGCACATCCAAACTCGTTTCATCAGCTTCACAGGCTCCCGCGACGTAGGTCTGCGCATCAACGAACTGGCAGCGAAGCATCGTCCAGGCCAAAAATGGATGAAGCGTCTGGTAGCAGAAATGGGCGGAAAAGACTCCATCATCGTAGACAACGACTGCGACATCGAACTGGCTGCACAAGCGATCGTCACGTCCGCTTTCGGCTTCTCCGGTCAAAAATGCTCCGCTTGCTCCCGCGCAATCGTACACCAGGACGTTTACGATCAAGTGCTGAGCCGCGTGGTGGAACTGACCAAAAACCTGACGGTAGGCGATATTCGCAGCAACGAATTCTACACTGGCCCAGTGGTTGACGAAAAAGCGTACAACAAAATTTTGGAGTACATCGAGATCGGAAAAACCGAAGGCAAACTGGTGGCAGGCGGCGAAAAAGGACCGGATTCCGGCTACTTCATCATGCCAACCGTCTTTGCAGATGTCGCTCCGAATGCGCGCATCATGCAGGAAGAAATCTTTGGCCCAGTCGTAGCGTTCTGCAAAGCCAACGATTTCGACCATGCACTGGAGATCGCAAACAACACCGAGTACGGCTTGACTGGCTCTGTCATCAGCCGCAACCGTGCGAACCTGGAGCGCGCGCGCGAAGAGTTCCACGTCGGCAACCTGTACTTCAACCGCAAGTGCACCGGGGCACTGGTGGGCGTGCATCCGTTCGGCGGCTTCAACATGTCCGGTACAGACTCCAAAGCGGGCGGTCCTGACTACCTCCTGCTGTTCACGCAAGCCAAACTGGTTTCCGAAAAACTGTAATACGCTTCCCGTTTCACAGAAGCTGCCTCCCTGCGAGGCGGCTTTTTTCTATTTCACTCGGCATCTGAGGGCTGGCAGAAGTGCGCAGGCATGCCCATTCCGTTTTCTTTGCCCGCGTTTTGTCCACACTAAGCGTAAAAGATGTAGGCAGGTGAGGGAACTGTTTACGTATGTCGCTTCAGGATTGTCTGCTTTTTTCCTCGTCTATTTGCTGATGCCGGCCGCTCATTGGCTGGCGTGGAAAACGCGGCTGCTGGATATGCCGCGCGGGCGAAAAGCGCACAGCCAGCCTATGCCGCTATCTGGCGGGGTGGCCATGTTTGCGGGGATGATGGCAGTGTCTGCTTTTTTTGCAGGGGTGCAAAAAACGGTTGCGGTTTTGGCGGTAGGCGGCGCCGCTTTGATGGCGATCGGGTGGGCCGATGATGCGTGGAAGGCCAGGCAAAAAGATTTTCCCGCGTTTCCCAAATTCACGGTGCAGCTTTTGGCAGGAGTGATCGCATTTTTCTGCGACATCCGGTTTCGCGGGGTCAGCCTCTCCTGGCTCGGCGGGGATGAAGGAGCATTTGTGACATTTCCGGTCTGGATTTCGTTTCTAGCGACGGTCATCTGGATCGTCGGATTAATCAACATGGTGAATTTCTTGGATGGGGTAGACGGTTTGGCGGCAGGGGCGACTGTCTTTTCGGCAGTCACGCTGTTTTTTCTCGCAATGGTCAAGGGGCAGGAATCGACGGCGCTCCTGGCAGTAGCATTGACGGGTGCGGCTCTTGCTTTTTTGCGCTTTAATTTTTATCCGGCCAAAATTTTTATGGGAGATGCCGGGTCGATGTTTTTGGGGTTTTCCCTGGCGATCATTTCCATGGAAGGGACGATGAAGGGGGCCACGCTCATTTCCCTCGTGGTCACCGTGCTTGCCCTGGGCTTGCCTGTGATGGATACCGTGCAAGTCATGATCAGCCGCCTGCTCGCGGGCTCTCCCATGTATCAAGCTGACCGCCGCCATGTCCATCACCGGCTGATGTCGCACGGATTGACTGCCAAACAGACGGTCGTCGTGCTGTATGTGGTCAGCTTTTTGTTTTCGGCCTTGTCGTTGTTTCTGTTTTCCATACAATAATCAATCGGGATGGTCTTCGGGCTGGTAAAAGGAAATCTGGTTGCGTCCCACGGCCTTTGCCGTGTACAGGGCTTTGTCCGCGCAGGTCAACAGCTGGTCTGCATCGCTGGCGTTCGTCGGATAGAGGGAGATGCCGATGCTGGTCGTGCAGGAAAACGATTTGCCCGCAATGGTCCAGGGCTGCTGCATCGCCTGCAGGATGCGGTTCGCCACTTTTACCACCTGCTCAGGCGACTGGATGGCGGTGAGAATGACGACAAATTCATCGCCTCCCAGACGGGCGACTGTATCACCTTCGCGCACACACGAGAGGAGGCGGGTAGCCAGCGTTTGCAGGAACAGATCGCCGATGTTGTGTCCCCATGTGTCGTTGATCTGTTTGAAGCGGTCGCAGTCGAGAAAGAGCACCGCGACGAAATCCTCGCTTGCCTTTGCCTGGGACAGGGCGTCTTGCAAATGGATGTAGAGCAAGCGCCGATTGGGCAAGCCGGTCAATACATCGTGATAGGCCATGTACTCCAGCTTGGACTCCAGTTTCTTGCGCTCCGTAATGTCGCGGGTGACGCAGAATACGTGTGTGCAAACGCCGTCCTTGTTATAGACGGGTGAGAGAATGGATTCGCCGATGACAGCGCCTTCACTGGTAAAATGAACGGGAACTCCACACTGAACAGCTTTTCGGTACATGTCGTTGAGGGTGGCGGCCTTGACAGGTGGATACACGTCATCGATTCGTTTGCCGTAATCCTCCTCGGTGAGACAGGCGGCATACATGGCTGCAGGGTTCATCATGATGTACCGAAACTGCAGGCCGCTCTCCGCCTCTTCAACAGACATAAGGAAGAACATGTCGGACATATGATGAAAAAAGCTGTTCAAGATATCCCCGTACTGACTGATTAATGTTTCAATGTCGAGTTTTGACATAACTTCGTTCTCCTGAATGTAAACTTATCCACCATCCCTATAGTATAGCAAGAATGGGAAAGAATTTGATGAGCCGATTGTAGGAGTGCGGGGTTTACTGCCGATTGGCGGAAGTGGTAAAGTAAGGTTATCCTTTTTCCAGCTTCCTGGCGGGGAATGCCAGGAGCTTGTTTATCGGAAAAACGAGGAGTTGTCCTATGCGTAAAAAGCTGTTGCCCGTCCTGATCCATCGCTTGCCGCAAAACGCGATGTCGCGGACGATGGGGAAAATAACTGCATCCAGATTCAGTCGATTAGCCATTCAGCGTTACATACGCCATTATCACATCGATTCTACCGTGATCGAAAAGCCGGTAAGCCAATATCGCACCCTGAAAGAATTTTTTTGCCGCCGCCTGAAGCCGGGAGCCCGACCGATCACGCCCGGCGCTCACGTGATCGTCAGTCCGGTAGACGGCACAGTATCCCAAATGGGAGACATTTGCGAAGGCACCTTGATCCAGGCCAAAGGGATGCAATACGATGTCGCCGAACTGCTCGGCGGCTCCGTCGAAGAGGCCAGACGATACTACGGGGGCAAGTTCATCACCATTTACTTGAGCCCGCGCGATTATCACCGCATCCACATGCCGGTCGAGGGAGATCTCGTCCGCTACAGCTACGTCCCGGGCCGACTCTACCCGGTAAACAGGCTGGGGATTGAGCACGTGGAGCGGCTGTTTGCCCGTAACGAGCGGCTCGTCACCTACATCCGGACGCAGGACATGGGAGACCTCGCTCTCGTCAAAGTCGGCGCCCTGTTCGTAGGCAGCGTGAAAGTCTCCTACAACACGGCGACGACCAACATCAAGCACGGCCGTCAAACCAACGAGCCGATCGCGGGCACTCCGCACTACCTGAAAGGCGAAGAGCTCGGCTGGTTTGAATTTGGCTCCACCGTCATCCTGCTCCTCGAGTCCAACCACCTGAAATGGGCGGAAGGCATCGAAATCGGCAAACCTCTGCTCATGGGCCAACGGCTGGCGGAGAAGGTGGAGTAGACGGCCCGGTGCCAGGCCACCGTTACATGCTTACGGGAGTCGAAGCGGTCCTCCTCCAGCCAAGTATCGACGATCTCCATAGACAGACCCATGACCTTCGCGTAAAACCTGATATCGTGTTGTTGAGGCATTTTCAGCATCCTTCCCATCCTCCTTCGCTAAGTGTCGCAAACCTGGCGATAGGTGGAAGTATTGATGCTGACAAGTGCCTTTTTTGTATCGGTCTTGAGCATTTTTACGCTTTAGAGAGAGTGTTTTATATTGATGGAGGTGCACTATGAAAAAATTACACAGCTTCCTTTCAATTATTATGTTCATTTGTTCACTAATATCGGGAGTGTTTGGATTCATTATTTTTCAGTCAGTCACGCTCTTAATTCTCTCTCTTATTACCATGTTATCTTCGGTAGTGATATTGTTCAGTCAAAAGAACACAAAGAATAAGACGTAACACGCAGGCTTTTTAATGAATGTCTCCTTGACAGGTGTTCGTGTAAGGTGCCTGATTTTTTCCTCCCCTACAGCCGCGGCCACAACCAAACATTCTTTTTTTCAATCAACTTTTTTAAGCCATGAGAAATTCCGTCGAAAATTGACTGAACCCGCTCTTTTCAAGTAAGATCAAAGTTATGTGATACGATTCGGAGGTGGAAACATGAGTGCCATTACCCGCAAGGAAGTCGAGCACGTAGCCAATCTTGCCCGCTTGCAATTGACAGAGGAAGAAGCAGAGCGTTACACGAAAGACCTCAACGCCATTCTGGAATTCGCCGCGAAGCTGAATGAACTGGATACATCCAACGTAGAGCCGACCAGCCATGCGACTGACGTGAAAAACGTCATGCGCGAAGACGTCAACCGTCCGTCCCTGCCGCGTGAGGAAGTGCTGAAAAACGCGCCTGACCACGAAGATGGACAGTTCAAAGTGCCAGCTGTTTTTGAATAAACGACCCCAGGAGAAGTGAAGGGAGGAACCCGCTGTGTCGCTGTTTGACAAGCGATTGTCAGAAATACATAGCGCTCTGCGCGCAAAGGAATTGTCCGTGACCGATCTGGTGCAGGCTTCCATCGCCAGCATCAAGGAGCACGACAACGAAATCAAGTCCGTTCTGCACGTAGACGAGGAAGGCGCTCTTGCCCATGCCCGCCAGCTGGACGAGCGTCTGGCAAAAGGCGGCGAGGAGCTTGGCCTTTTGTACGGTCTGCCCGCTGGACTAAAGGACAACCTCATCACGAAAGACGTGCGCACCACCTGCGCCAGCAAATTTTTGGCCAACTTCGATCCTGTGCATGACGGGACCGTCTCCAAAAAGGTGAAGGAGGCCGATGCGGTCATCGTCGCCAAGCTGAACATGGACGAGTTTGCCATGGGCGGCTCCAACGAAAACTCGGGATTCTACCCGACGAAAAACCCGTGGAACACCGAGTACGTGCCGGGCGGCTCCAGCGGCGGTTCGGCGGCAGCGATGGCTGCGCGTCATTTTTACTTTACCCTTGGTTCCGACACCGGCGGCTCCATCCGCCAGCCTGCTGCTTTTTGCGGCGTGGTAGGGTTGAAGCCGACATACGGCCGTGTCTCCCGTTTTGGTCTGGTGGCGTTCGCATCGTCCCTTGACCAGATCGGCCCTGTAACGAAAAACGTCGAGGACGCAGCCTACGTGCTGCAGGCGATCGCTGGACATGATCCGTACGACTCGACTTCCGCCAATGTCGAAGTGCCTGATTTCCTGTCTGCGCTGACGGGAGATGTCAAAGGGCTGCGCATCGGCGTGCCGAAAGAACTGATCGGGGAAGGCATCGATCCCGAGGTGCGCGAAGCCGTGCTGGCTGCGCTCAAACAGCTGGAGAGCATGGGGGCGACCTGGAGCGAGGTATCCATGCCGCATACCGAGTATGCCGTGCCTGCCTACTACTTGCTGTCTTCCTCGGAGGCATCCTCCAACCTGGCGCGCTTTGACGGCGTGCGCTACGGCGTGCGTGCCGACAACGCGTCCAATCTGATCGAACTGTACAAAGAGTCCCGCAGCCAAGGCTTCGGGCCAGAGGTCAAACGCCGCATCATGCTCGGTACCTACGCGCTGTCGTCCGGCTACTACGATGCGTACTACAAAAAAGCGCAGCAAGTGCGCACCCTGATCATCCAGGACTACAACAACATCTTTGCCGACTTTGACGTCATTCTCCATCCGACCACGCCGTCTACGGCTTTCAAGATCGGGGAGAACGTAGACGATCCGGTGAAAATGTACCTGGAAGACATCTGCACCGTACCGGTCAACCTGGCGGGCTTGCCTGCGATCAGCGTGCCGTGCGGATTCTCCGGGAAAGGTCTGCCGATCGGTCTGCAGATCATCGGAAAAGCGTTTGACGAATCCACGGTCCTGCGCGTGGCCCACGCCTATGAGCAATCCGTCGGCTACCACCAGCGCAAGCCGGAATGGGTGAGGGGGTAAGAGCATGAGCAAGTACGAAACGGTCATCGGCCTGGAGGTCCACGCCGAGCTGTCCACCAACAGTAAAATTTTCTGCGGCTGCAAAACCGAGTTCGGGGCGGAGCCGAATACGCATACATGCCCGATTTGCCTGGGCCATCCGGGCGTACTGCCTGTGACCAACAAGCAGGCCGTCGAGTTCGCGATGAAAGCGGCGCTCGCGCTCAACTGCGAAATTTCCCGCGAGACCAAGTTCGACCGGAAAAACTACTTTTACCCGGATTCGCCGAAAGCGTACCAAATCTCCCAGTACGACCAGCCGATCGGCTACAACGGCTGGATCGACATCGAGGTCAACGGCGAGACCAAGCGCATCGGCATCACCCGTCTGCATCTGGAGGAGGATGCGGGCAAACTGACGCACAGCGACTTCGGCGGCGAGTCTCTGGTAGACTTCAACCGCGTAGGCGTTCCGCTGGTGGAGATCGTCTCCGAGCCGGACCTGCGCTCGCCGGAAGAGGCGCGCGCCTATCTGGAGAAGCTCAAAGCGATCATCCAGTACACCGAGGTATCTGACGTGCGCATGGAGCAAGGCTCGCTGCGCTGCGACGCCAACGTATCCATCCGCCCGTACGGACAGAAAGAATTTGGGACCAAAACCGAGCTGAAAAACATGAACTCCTTCCGCAACGTGCAAATGGGTCTCGAATACGAAGTGCAGCGCCAGACGGAGGTCCTCTCCAGCGGCGGCACGATCGTGCAGGAAACACGCCGTTGGGACGAGGCCAACAAAAAGACGGTCGCGATGCGTTCCAAGGAAGAAGCGCACGACTATCGTTACTTCCCGGACCCTGACCTCGTGCGCATGCAAATTTCCGAGGAGTGGATCGAAGCGGTGCGCGCGACGATTCCGGAGCTGCCGGATGCGCGCAAGGCCCGCTACGTGAACGAATTCGGTCTGTCCAAAGACGATGCGGCCGTCCTCACGATGTCCAAGGAAACCGCCGATTTCTTCGACGAGACCGTGAAGACTGGGGCAGAGCCTAAGGCGGTCGCCAACTGGCTGATGGTCGACCTCTTGGCCCATCTGAACGCCAACGACATGGCCTTTGCGGATGTAAAAATGACGCCGCAAGGACTTGGCGAGATGATCAAGCTGATCGCGGACGGCACGATTTCCTCCAAGATTGCCAAGACCGTCTTCAAGGAAATGATCGAGACCGGCAAAGAGCCGAAGAAGATCGTGGAAGAAAAAGGACTGGTGCAAATCAGCGACGAGGGCGCGCTGCGTCAGATCGTCGTGGATGCCATCAACTCCAACCCGCAGGCAGTGGCCGACTACAAAGCCGGAAACGAAAAGGCAGCGGCCTTCTTCGTCGGCCAGGTCATGAAGCAAACCAAAGGCAAGGCGAACCCGCCGATGGTCAACAAGCTGATCGCGGAAGTATTGAAAGACATGTAAGGAACCGGATGAAAGGCGTTCTCCCCGATAGGCAGGGGAGGGCGCTTTTTTTTGGGGCAGGCAAGACTCCCTCACGCGGGCAGATGCAGCGGTATTGCTATTGGAGCTGGAAGCCGCTGCGGAGGAGTGACCGCGCCGCGCCATAGCCAAAGCACCACCTCAAAAAAACATGCGGGCTGCCTCCCAAGCAAGATTTCTGCAGGGAGACAGCCCGTACTTTTTATCGTATGCGCGATCTGCCGCCTGACGAGTTCCCCGAACGCCTCCCGGTCGCCCTGCTTCGCCTGCTCCACAGGATCTCATCGGCAATGCCATCCTCCTGTTCGGCGTATCGATTCACGACCATGTTATCCATCGAAAAAACTCCTCGCTAGTTTGCTGACTTGAGACATAGACTTTACGGAAGCAGGTTTTCTGACAAAGTGGGAAAAAATTTTGTAACCGATTCTACTCTACCCTATAATGAACATACATGAATGATTGCAAAGGAGGAAGAGCAGAAGATGAAACTGATTTCCATCACAGGTGAAAATGTACCGCCGAGCAAAGGGGGCTCTCCCGCCGAGACGTTTGACCGCTCCATCGTGACCTGGGAAGAAAACGGACAGCAAAAGACGTTGACGGTGACCTATGTCCGCTACTTTGCGAAGGTCCTGGCAGAACGCGGCATTTACGATGAGGCGGCGGAAAAAGTGCCGGTAAATCATCTGGCTGCCCTGCTGTTTGCGGAAAAATATCCGAATACTCCGGAAAAACGGCATTACATTAACGATACGGAAACGTTTTTGGCTCTGTTTGAAGGGTTCTCGCTGGCAGCGTATATGGAGCGCTATCCAGGATTGATCGTCCACACGGTAGCATAGCGGCCAGGCACATGCGATCGCGTACAGACGGGGCATGCTAAAGACATCCATTATTTGGAGTTGGTCAGCATGCTTTCTTTATGGTCTTCATGGCGATCGATGCGGCTGGCGAAGCTTTGGATCATCAGGCAAAAATCGCAGGGGCAGTAAGTGTCCGCATGCATCAGAGAGGGGGAGTGCGGTTGATCGAGGTCAAACAGGTCGCAAAACGATTCGGGCAATTTACAGCGGTGCATGATTTGTCCTTTCGCGTCGAGGCAGGAGAAGTGTACGGTCTTCTGGGGGAGAACGGCGCAGGAAAAACGACGACGATGCGGATGATGGCGACGATCCTGCAGCCTACCGAAGGAGACATCGAGATCAGCGGCTACTCGGTGCGGCGCGAACCGGCCGAAGTGCGGCGGCGGATCGGCATCCTGTTTGGGGGCGATGTCGGCTTGTACAATCGGCTGACGGCGCGGGAGAACATCGCCTACTTCGGCTCGCTGTACGGTCTCGACCCTGCCCGCCTGCAGGAGAGGATCGACAGCTTGAGCCGAATGCTGGATATGGAAGAGTTCATCGACAGACGGGTCGGTGCGTTCTCCCGGGGGATGAAGCAAAAAGTGGCGATTGCCCGCACGCTCGTCCACGATCCCGATGTCATCTTGCTCGATGAGCCGTCGACCGGTCTGGACGTGACGGCGGCCAACATCTTTCGGCGGATGGTCAGCCGCATGCAGGAGGAGGGCAAGACGATCCTGTTTTCCAGCCACAACATGGGCGAGATCAGCAAGCTGTGCAAACGGGTCGCCTTGATCCACAAAGGGCGGCTGCGCTATGCCGGGACGCTGGAAAGCCTGCACGAGCGGTTCGGCACCAGCGACCTGGACGACATTTTCATGGCTGTCGTAGAAGGGAGCGAGAAGTGATGGGCAGACGGGTCATCTGGACCGTGTTTCGCAAGGAGCTGCTCGACCTGTTCCGCGACCGCAAAACGCTGCTGGGGACGTTTCTCGTGCCACTGGTTATCATTCCGTTCGTTTTCTTTTTGCTCGGAATGTCCTACAGCAACGTCGAAAAGGAAGCCCGCGCCTACATCCCGATCACGGTCCACGGCACATCCGGGCTGGTCGCTGCCCTCGAAAAAATCCCCGGCGCCCGCATCGTGCAAACGGAGCATCCCGAGCAGTCCTTGCAGGCGGGAGAGCTGCGGGCCATTATCACGATTCCTCCGTCCTTCGATGATCGCATCCAGGCAGGCGGCTCGGCCGAGCTGACCGTCGCCTACGATTCCACGAACCAGAAGTCGGTGTACGCGAGAGACGTGATCGAGCAGACGGTGAAAGCATACAGCCAGCAGATCGTAGCGGAGCGGCTTAGACATGCCGGACTGTCGGAAAACGCCATCCAGCCGATCAAGTCGACCTATCAGAACATGGCGACAGAGGAGAGGCTGTCCGGCGGCATGCTGGCAGGCATCATTCCGTTGATGCTCGTCGTGTCGCTGGCGTCCGGCGGTGTCGCTGCAGCCAATGATCTCGTCGCCGGGGAAAAGGAGAGGGGCACACTGGAGTCGCTGATGACCGCCCCGATCGCCGCCAACCATATTTTGACCGCCAAGCTGCTGACCGTGATGGTGATGAGCACGATGAGCGCCATGGCCTCGCTCGTCTCGGTGTCGCTGGTGCTTGGCATCGGGCCTCTGGATATGGAGGGGACCGAATTTTCTCTGGGCTTTTTATCGCCTGCTACTGCGCTCGTGCTGGTGCTGACCGTTCTGCTCCTCTCCGCCCTGTTCGCCGGTCTGGAACTGGGTCTGAGCACCATTGCCAAGTCGTTCAAGGAGGGACAGACGTATATGAGCGGGATCATCTTTGTGGCGATGGTTCCTTCGTACATGCTGATGCCGCTCAATCCGGTCGACATTCCCCTCTATCACTACGTGCTCCCTGTCTTCAACGGTGTGGCGCTGTGCAAGGAAGTCTTTTACGGCAAGGTCGACCCGATGCACGGGCTGATCGGGCTGGGCACGATGCTGCTCTATGTGGCGGCGATCATTGCCCTGACGGCAAAGCTGTTTCGCCGGGAAGGAGCCGTCATTAAAAACTAACGAGTCTGTAAGGATAAGAAAGCTGGTGAATTTTCATGCATCCACTGTACCTGGGCGTATTGTACGTTTTTGTGTCTGCTGCCGGCTTCGGTGTCATGTCGATCTTCGCCGTGTACGCCTATGGGGCAGGTGTCTCTGTCTCGACGCTGTTGTTTCTGCGCTTTTTGTTTGCAGCCGTGCTGTTTTTCGCGTTGCTCATCTGGCGCAAGGAGCCGCTTCGCATTGCCAAAAAGCAGCTGGCAAGCATGGTGCTGCTGGGGGGAGTCCTGTATACGCTGCAGTCCCTCTGCTTTTTTTCCGCCGTTCAGTACATCCCGACCTCGCTGGCGGCTCTGCTGTTGTACACGTTTCCTGTGTTCGTCGCTATCTTGAGCTACTTCGTGGAGAAAGAGGCGCTGCGCATTAAAACAATCGCAGCGATGCTCCTGTCGCTCGCCGGGCTGGGGATGGTGCTGGGATTGTCGTTTGGGGGAATCCACCCGTTTGGGGTCGCGCTTGCGCTGGCCGCCGCCCTGTTTTACTCCGTCTATATCGTCACGGGCAACCGGGTGGTCAAGGGGCTCTCGCCTTACGTCACGTCTGCGTACATTTCGCTGTTTGCGAGCCTGTCCTCGTTTTTGGTCGCGCAAAAAGACGGCGGGCTCGATCTGTCCTTTGGTCCGTCGGGCTGGTGGGCGCTTGGCGGCATCGTCGTCTTTTCCACTGTCGTTGCCATCAGCACGTTCTTTCGGGGATTGCAACTGATCGGCTCGACAAAAGCATCCGTCCTCAGCACGCTGGAGCCGGTCGTGACCTTCGCCTTTTCCGCGCTGCTCCTGGGCGAATCGTTTCAATGGCTGCAACTGGCGGGAGGGGCAGCAGTACTCGCCGGGGCTGTCCTCATCGCCACCGGCAAGGAAGAAGCGGCAGGGCAAGCTGCGGAGGGCAAGCAGACGGCGAGTGCGCCCCAGACTTGATGGCAGTTTCGCCCCAACTCTACTGGCAAGTGTGCTTTCGACTTGATGGCAAAAGCCCTTTCTCCTGACGGCAAACCGGAAAGGAAACGAGGCGAGAGCTTGGCGCGATCGGACAAGTTTCCGCTGAACGCAGTCAGCCCGACAACTCCTGATGGCGAACCCGCACACAAGGAAAAGACGCTCTTGGGCGTGAAGCGCATCCCGGATGTCAAAAGTTTCTCACATCCGAAAGGGGCTGTTCATGCCAGAGCGTCTTTTGCATGTTGCATCTGATGAAACTTCGGCTTTATTCGTCCAGTTGCGAGTGGATCAGCCAGCCTGCGCCGTACACGCCTGCGTCATTGCCCAGCGTAGCGGGGATGATTTCGGTCGATTCCACGACGTAGGTGAAAGGGACGAAGCGGGCGAACGACTCGCGCACGCGGGAAAAGAGGAATTCGCCTGCCGCCGCGACACCGCCCCCGATGACAAATTTGGCCGGATTCAACATGATCGCCAGGTGGGACAGCGCGAGACCGAGATAGAGCGCCGCCTGGTCGACGATCGCCAGCGAAGCGCTGTCGCCGTCCTTGGCTGCATCGAAGACGTCCTTCGCCTTGATCTCCCCGTGCTCGGCAAGCACTGTGGCAAGTGCGGGACTCGCTCCGCTTTTGGCCGCCTGCATACCTTCGCGGATGATCGCGGTAGCCGACGTATAGGTCTCGAGGCAGCCGGTTTTGCCGCAGTTGCAAATCGATCCGCTGCCCGGTGTCATGGTAATATGGCCGATTTCTCCTCCGACGCCATTGATGCCGTGCACCACGTTGCCGTGGACGATGATGCCGCCGCCCACACCTGTACCGAGCGTGATGACCACGAGATCTTCCGCGCCTTGTCCAGCTCCTTGCCACATTTCGCCCAGTGCGGCCATGTTGGCGTCGTTCTCTACAGCGACAGGCAAGCCGGTTAGCGCTTTCAGTTTGTCGCGGAGTAGAACGGGCTCCCGCCAATGCAAGTTGACGGCTTGCAGCACGATTCCGTTTCGGGAGTCGATCGGACCGGGTACCCCGACGCCGATTCCGAGCGCCTGCTGTTTGGCATACCCGTGCTTGCAGAGCAGCTCATCTGCCAATTGCGCCACTTTTTGCAAAATACCGTCTTCTCCCTGTGCGACGGGAGTAGGCTCCTGTACTTTGGTCACCAGCTTCCCGTCCGGTGTGATCAAAGCCATTTTGATCGCCGTACCGCCTACATCTACACCTACAATAATTTGTTCCACGATGGTTCCCCCCATCCATTCCAATGGCATCTTTTTCTATATTACCACGCCCAACGTCGCATAGCGATTCCCAAAAATGGCTATACAGGATATGATGAGTAGAGAACAGCGTAAATTCCGTGAGCGAGGGAAGGAAGAAGGGATCTGCCTTGAAACGAGCCAGATTAATCTATAATCCGAGCTCCGGCCGGGAGATCGTGCGGCGGCGATTGCCGGATATCCTCGACTTGATGGAGGCGGCCGGATACGATACATCATGCCATGCGACCAGGGGAGAAGGAGATGCGACGGAAGCGGCAGCGCGTGCCGTTACGCGCGGCTACGACCTGATTATTGCCGCTGGCGGAGACGGCACGATCTATGAAGTGGTCAACGGGATGGCGGAGCAAAAATCCCGCCCCTCCCTGGGAATCATTCCGTGCGGCACCAGCAACGATCTCGCCCGGGCAGTCGGCATTCCGAAATCGATCATCCGCGCCTGCGAGATTATTACGAAAGGCAAGAAAAAGAAAATCGACCTGGGGCGGATCAACAACCGTTATTTCATAAATATCGCAGGCGGCGGCTCGCTCACCAACCTCACCTACGAGGTCCCGAGCAAGCTGAAGACGATAATCGGCCAGCTGGCGTATTACGTCAAGGGGCTGGAAAAGCTGCCCTCCCTCCACCCGATCCGCGTCCGCCTGGAGTCGCGCAAAGAGGTGCTGCTGGACGAGGAGATCATGATCTTCCTCATCGCCAACAGCCGCTCTGTCGGCGGCTTCGACAAGCTGGCGCCGGATGCGGACCTATCGGACGGCAAGCTGGACGTCATCGTGGTGAAAAAAACGAACATCGCCGAATTCATCCGCCTGGCGACGCAAGCCGTGCGCGGCGAGCACCTGAAGGACCCGAACATCCTTTACTTCCAGGCCGACTACATCAAGGCGACCTCCCCCGGAGGCGAGACCGTGCAGCTCAACCTGGACGGCGAACTGGGCGGCCAGCTCCCCTGCGTCGTGGAAGCCTTGCCCGGCCATATCGAGTTGTTCGTCCCGTAAGAAGATAGTAAAATGAATAGCAACTGCCAAAGGGATGCCGCTCGCGCATCCCTGAAGTTTGTTGGGGAGAAAGTGGGACCCTCCCCGCAGTTCACCAAATGACATTTCCAGGTGCTTCGTCCAGCGCGATGCAAACGCCCGCGCAACGTGAAGCCCCATACGTATATAAAGGAGCAAAGAAGACTGTGGCAAAAACGACAAAGAAGCGGCGCGGACCGCAGCCGGCAGCGAAGGCACCGCTGGATGTGCCTGTCCATGTCGGACAAACCGTGGAAGTGGAGATTACCGGACTGAACCATGAGGGAGCAGGCGTCGGCCGGATCGACGGGTATACGCTGTTCGTGGAAGGCGCCCTCTCCGGCGAACGGATACAGGCGTGCGTCGGCCATGTAAAGAAAAACTTCGGATTCGCCAAGCTGGCGGCAGTCGTCGAGCCGAGCATCCACCGCGTGCTCCCGCCCTGTCCCGTCTACGACCGCTGCGGCGGCTGTTCCTTGCAACACCTCGCCTACGAAGAGCAGCTGCGCCACAAGCAGCAGATCGTCCGCGACAATTTGCGCCGGATCGGCGGCTTTTCGGTAGAGGGCGAAGGGGCCATCACCATCCACCCGACGCTCGGCATGGCCGACCCGTGGCGCTACCGCAACAAGGCGCAAGTCCCGATCGGCGAAGAAAACGGCGCCTTGGTCGGCGGCTTTTACGCGGAAAAATCGCACACCATCATCGACATGGACGAGTGCCTGATCCAGCACCAGGCCAACGACGAGGCCGTTGCCGCCGTGAAAAAGATCGCGGCTGGCCTGAGCATCCAGCCGTACGATGAGGTGCGCCACACCGGACTGTTGCGCCACGTCGTCGCCAAGATCGGCGTGAAGACAGGCGAAGTCATGGTCGTCCTGGTGACGACCGAGGAGTCCATCCCGCGCAAGGACGAGCTGGTGGAAGCGATCCGCGCCCAGGTGCCGGGCATCGCCAGCATCGTGCAAAATATCAACCCGGACAAAACCAACGTCATTTTCGGCAAAAAGACCGTCACCCTCTGGGGCAGCGACGTCATCTACGATTACATCGGCCCGATCAAGTTCGCGATTTCGGCCCGTTCGTTCTATCAGGTGAACCCGGAGCAGACGGAGGTCTTGTACAACAAGACGCTCGAGTACGTCGGCGCGACAGGAACGGAGACGGTCATCGACGCATACTGCGGCATCGGCACGATCTCCCTGTTCCTGGCGCAAAAGTCGAAGCACGTGTACGGCGTGGAGATCGTCCCGGAAGCGATCGCAGACGCCAACCGCAACGCGGAGCTGAATGGCGTCAAAAACGCGACCTTCGAGACCGGCCCGGCCGAAGTGGTCATCCCGGCCTGGAAAGACCAGGGCATCCGCCCCGACGTCATCGTCGTCGACCCGCCGCGCAAAGGCTGCGACGAAGCCCTGCTCGCCACCATTCTGGAAATGCAGCCGCAAAAGGTGGTGTACGTATCCTGCAACCCGTCGACGCTGGCGCGGGATTTGAAAGTGCTGGCGGAGAAGTATGAGGTGAAGGAAGTGCAGCCGGTGGATATGTTTCCGCATACGGGGCATGTGGAGGTGATAGTGAGACTTGAAAGAAAAGATACAGCCAAGTAAACTGTACCTAATTTGAGGGGAGAGGGTTGGAAAGATTGTAGTGTATCTTAATCTTTCCGCCCTCGAATACTTCTATTTCGTGGATAAGCCTTTGGAGCACCTGCTTCAATACTTGTTCATCGTCTATGTCAAGGTTAATGAAGCGTTTCACTTCTTTTCTAAAGGCTTGTAGCTGTTCGTTGAGGTCTTTCCTTGCTTCTAAAGAGGATTGCAGTTCAGCCTTCTTGTTTGCTAGTTCTTGCTGTTGTTGGATAATACGCTCATTTTGCTGTTTGAATTGTTCTGTTGTTATTGCTCCCTCAACGTGAAGGCTGAGTAACCTTTCAAAGCGTTTGTCCAATTCAGCTAACTGTTTGTCAAGTCGCTTTAATTCCTTTGTGACAGTGGACTGTAAAGCGTTGGCTTTTTCCTCAGCCAGTCCGTATAGCCGTTCGATTCTTACGCTGTCTTGTATCAACGCTCTAAGGTCATCTTTAATCGCTTGTAATAAGGCTTGTTCTTCGATGATATGGGAAGAACAATATGAGGTAGTATACTTTACATAGCCCCCACAAACATACGCCCCATTACGTCTGTCAGGCTTGAAGTGCATACCGCTATGGCAATCCGCACATTTGGCGATATGAGCAAACAGGCTTTCTTTGCCGTTACTTTTGCGTTCGCCTTTCTTTTTCATCAGTTCTTGAACGGCATGAAAGTCATCTTCTGATATGATGGCAGGGTGGGCATTTTCAATGACAATCTGCTTTTCAGATTCAACCTTGCGTCTTATCTTGTAAAGTTCAGAATCAGCTAATGTCCCAGTCGTTTCTTCTCGATGGAAAACAAGTTTGCCAGTATAAACAGGGTTAGACAGGATTCCCTTAATGGTGTTTTGATGCCATTTCACACCTGCATTTGCCGCCCCTGATACCATTCTGGGTGTTGGGATACCCTTTTTCATAAGAAGGTTACTAATTTTAAACATCCCCCAACCCTCATGAAGGTACAGTCTGAAAATCTCCTTTACGATTGGAGCGGTTGATTCATCGACTTCAAGCTCCTTAGTAACTGGATTAACTGTGTATCCATACGGCGGTACGGATACTCTTCGTTTACCTTGCTCAGCACTGGATTTCAATCCCCACTTAATACGCTCTGAAAGCTTGGAGTTTTCTTCCTCAGCTAAAATAGCTTTCAGGTTGAACATAAACCTGCTTTTACTCGTTTCTGTGTCGTAGTTATCTTCAGGCAAGATTAAACGAACAGATAGTCTTTCCAGTTGGTCAGCCATTTCCATGCTATTGCGTGGATTCCGCCCCAAACGAGAAACAGATTTCGCAATAACTACATCAAACTTTTTGTTCTTAGCATCTTCTAATAACTGTAAAATCTGAACACGGTTTTTCATACCATAACCGCTTATTCCGTTGTCAATGTACCGTCCTACAACTGTAAAGCCGTTTTCCCTAGCTATTTTTTCAGCTAAGGCAATTTGATTTTGTAGACTGTTCTGCTGTTCTTCTCTTCGTGTACTGACACGTGCGTAGATAGCACATTTTAACATTATTCCGACACTCCTTCCATGTTAGAAGGAATGACATTTGCTCTATCAACATCGTATAAATTGGTGGCAATACTGTCAAATTGGCTACTCAGATGGAGTATAAAATGTCCTCTAGGTTTGCCGTTCCTATGAATGTACGTTTTACTTGCATTGTTTCATTCCCCCTCTCGCGCTAACAATCGATGCAAGGTGGGCATAGTTGCGAGGAAAAAGGTATATCGACATCATATGCAATTGTCTTTAAGATAAATTAATTGGGATAAAATGGGGGGGCAGGAAATGAAGGAGAATATGACGATAAAGACTCTTCAATCCTACATCAAGCACAAGGACTTCCGTCCAGAACATAAACAAGCCTATTTCCTTAAGTTAGTTGAAGAGATTGGAGAACTATCAGAGGTAATTCGTAAGAATTTACGTATGGATGAAAGTCAGAATATCAAAGGTACAATTGAAGACGAACTTTATGATGTATTGTATTACACACTTGCTTTGGCTAATTTGTATGATATTGATTTAGAACAATGTCACTACCTTAAGGATGAAATTAATCTTAAGAAGTATGGTGCTGTCAGAACCCAAAGCTAAACCATTTTTTATTTCCCACCCCTTCGGGGTGGGTCAAGTATTCTTAATGATTCGTTTCGTTACGCTTACGGGGCTGTCGCCCTGATTTCAGAAATTTGTAGTTTATTGATATTGGAAAAACAGGTGGATTAGGAAACTTTATTCCCCCCCACAGGGGAGAGGAATAAAGGAAACAGGTGGATTGAGGTTTCCTACATGACATAATGACGTGCTCAGGTACTGTTTATGGCAGACTAAAAATGTAGGTTATGGCAGTTAATTTATGCAACCCCTACGGGGCTGCATAAATTAAAAAACCACTTGCCAACGTCCCCGCAACCAAATACACTCCCAGTTGGGCAAACTGACGACGGGAGGTATAAAGTTAGGAGATGTTAGCAGTGGCAGAAATTAATTATATCAGGCACGAGGCAAACAGATAAGGGCAAGCTTATAGCAAGATTGCCAAACAAATGAATCGGGATTCGAGAACGATTCAGAAGTATGCAGAAATGGATGATTTCAACCTACAAGAAAAGCCCAAACAAATTCGGAAAGCTAGAGTTATGGAGCCTGTTAAACCTATTCTTGATCAATGGATTAAAGAGGACTTGAACAAGAAAAAGAAGTTCCGAAGAACAGCACAACGCTTGTTTACGCTTACACTGATACAAGCCCGTTTTTCTTCATCAAACGTCCAATACGCCGTCTGGAAACCACCATTCCTTGTTCGCGGAGGACGGCTTTGATCTTTCTCGCTCCATAAACGCGCTGATTTTCTTCAAGAATACGGATGATCGCTTGCTCCACTCCGTCATCGCTAGAAGGCTGCTGGCTACTCTCGTAATAGTAGGTGCTCCAATTGACCTTGAGGATCTCGCACATGGCCGATACAGGGTACTTATGTGCGTTTTGCTGGATCACTATGATTTTCGTCCGAAGATCAGCGCTGCTTGCTTTAAAATATCGTTCTCCATCTTCAGACGTTGATTTTCCTTCCGCAGATGAATCAGTTCATTTTGTTTATCCGAACGATTGTCTTTCTCCTTGAAGGAACCGGTACTTCTACTCTGTTTTACCCAACGGTCAAATGCGGATGCACGTAGATCATATTCTCTCAGAATATCTGCTCGTGGTTTGCCATTCTCATAGAGTTGAAACATCTGAACTCATCTGTAAATGCACGACGCTCGCGTTTGCTCATGAAATTCTCTCCGTTCTTCATCGATTTGCTTTTCATCTACTAGAACTTAAGAGAACTTGTCCAATTCAGTGTAGCCAATTCACTAGTCATCCCCAGTAGGTTGTGTTGTGCATAAGATAAGTTGAGCTTTCTTATGAAAAAGGAAATCGGTGTCGATTGGCGAATAGTTTTTTTAATTTTAAAAATGGTCTTTAAGGTCTAAAGCAAAAATCCGATTGTATAATAAAATATAACTGAGGGCAGATTAGTAATGACTTCCAATTACTTGGGTTATCATGGTACAACTCGTGAAAGCGCAGATAAAATTTTATCTGAACAGCGGTTTCCGTTTTCTGTTGATGACGAAGAGTGGCTTGGGGATGGCGTTTATTTTTTTGAAAACGACCGTAAACAAGCTGAGTATTGGTGTACAAAAGTACGAAAATACAAGGCTTGGACTGTACTCGAAAGTCAGATCGAGGCATCCAAAGTTATTGATTTACTTGATACTGAAACTCGTGAGGAGTTTCAAAAAATTGCAGAAAAGCTTAAGGATAGATATCATAAAAGAAAAGACCAAAAACCACGAAAGTTAATAAACGCTGTTGTGTTAAACGCTATGTATAAGATTGCCCCTTATGATATGGTAAGAGCTGCTTTTGTTATTCCTAGGGGCCATACTGTATATCGTACGAACATTGAGCCTATACACATACAGCTTTGCGTTAGAAATCACTCATGTATTAAAACGATTCGGGAGGCATGAATTATGGACATAAAAAAATACACTAAACAAATCTTGGATCGTCTCGATTCGATGAATGATGAGGAATTTGATCAACTTCTGTTAGATGCGGGAATTGAAAAGTGCCCTTTTGAAGAAAGCGATTCGTCTTATCTAGGGGCAGACGAATTGATGATTAACGCCTATAGCTATAATACACAGAAATTTAGTTATTCAGTTGAGTATAAGCAAACAAAGACTAATCAATCCTACATTATCGAGGGAGCACCAAATAATTATAAACGTGGTACTTATAGTACCAAAAATATGTACGATAGTTTTAGTATCCCTGAGGTGGCATGATGGACAAGTCTATTACAAGTAGCTTTATATTTGAAAACTACATATTAAATTCAATAAATTTCGAAGCAAACCCTAACTTTAAATTTGAAAATCCTTTGGAAATTAACTTTCGTGTAAATGTTGAAGTAGCAATAAATGAAGAAAATAACGTGGGGATTGTTACATTGCATTGTAAAGTTTTTGAAGATTCATTAGAGAAAAACTACCCATTCTCTTTGTATGTTTCACTTAAAGGATTTTTTAGATCAAAAGAAAGCATTTCTAATGAACTTTTTTATGAATTCTGTAGAGTAAATGGTACAACGGCTTTGTTCCCTTTCCTTAGGTCTGCAATTGCTGATATTACAAAGGCTTCGAATTTCGAACCGCTAGTACTTCCGTTAGTCAATATTAATAATCTTATTAGCCAAGAGTAATATTTCATGACACCTAAGTTGATTAATCCTTAGGTGTCATTTCATTAAGGACACATCGTACTATGTTCTCATTGTCTACTCAACACATGTGGAGTGCTGTTCACTGTTAGTGCGGAAGGAAAATTAAATGGGAGATGTATTGGCGGAAATAGTAAAGAGGGGCGGCGAACCCCTCTTTGCTATTTCCGAAATTGTATTGCAAGTCCGACTGGTAAATTTTATAATGTGAGTTCTTCACTATATAGGGCTTGCTGAACGATTCGTTACAGTGCGAATTGTCTGTACGTGGTACGATTCAGCAGCATGTTGAAAATGTAGACGAAAAGAAGCCGCAAGCGGCGTTCCAGGTTCATCATGAGAAACTGAAGGGCAATGACAGCCCCACTCGTTTGCTCAAGTCGCGCCCGGATTCGGTTCAGTCCATATTTCCGTTTTCCTTCGCCAAACTTACCTTCGATCGCATTGCGTTCGCCTG
>NZ_JBHUJW010000003.1:0-534 GCF_042683565.1 Brevibacillus sp. GCM10020057 | reverse complement strand
CCCATTACGGATGGTGGGTTGCCCCATTCGGAGATCCCCGGATCAAAGCGTGCTTACCGCTCCCCGAGGCTTATCGCAGTTCGCTGCGTCCTTCTTCGGCTCCTAGCGCCAAGGCATCCGCCGTGTGCCCTTAGTAACTTAACCACAATTGGTCAGCACTAAAAAGTACTTACAGTTTTAATCCTTAGCAATACATGCAGTATCCAGTTTTCAAGGAACGAATAGTGGCTACTCTGACGAGTAACCTGCCTGGCAACGTCCTACTCTCCCGGCTCCCTGCGGAGCAAGTACCATCGGCGCTGGAGGGCTTAACGGCCGTGTTCGGTATGGGAACGGGTGTGTCCCCTCCGCCATCATCACCAGACAAGGTATTCTCTTCAAAGTGACGAAAGTCAATATATCACAGACACTCGTGCACTTTCAAGCTGTATTTTTTTAGAAATTTGGTGGAGCTGAACGGGATCGAACCGATGACCTCCTGCTTGCAAGGCAGGCGCTCTCCCAACTGAGCTACAGCCCCGTAAAGGGTATAAA
>NZ_JBHUJW010000002.1:0-971 GCF_042683565.1 Brevibacillus sp. GCM10020057 | reverse complement strand
GAGTTATCCCGCGCACCTTAGGATTCTCTCCTCGCCTACCTGTGTCGGTTTGCGGTACGGGCACCTTGTTCCTCGCTAGACGCTTTTCTTGGCAGTGTGAAATCAGGGACTTCGGTACTACAATTTCCCTCGCCATCACAGCTTGCCCTTGCGGTGTGCGGATTTGCCTACACACCAGGCTTGCTGCTTGGACGGCCATCCAGTAGGCCGCTCGCCCTATCCTCCTGCGTCACGCCATTGCTCAAGCGGAACATAAGGTGGTACAGGAATATCAACCTGTTGTCCATCGCCTACGCCTTTCGGCCTCAGCTTAGGTCCCGACTAACCCTGGGAGGACGAGCCTTCCCCAGGAACCCTTAGGCTTTCGGTGGACAAGATTCTCACTTGTCTTTTCGCTACTTACACCGGCATTCTCACTTCCAAGCGCTCCACCGCTCTTTCCAGTACGGCTTCACTGCTGCTTGGAACGCTCCCCTACCCAGTCCATACGGACTGCCATAGCTTCGGTGATACGTTTAGCCCCGTTACATTTTCCGCGCAGAGTCACTCGACCAGTGAGCTATTACGCACTCTTTAAATGGTGGCTGCTTCTAAGCCAACATCCTGGTTGTCTGGGCAACTCCACATCGTTTCCCACTTAACGTATACTTGGGGACCTTAGCTGATGGTCTGGGCTGTTTCCCTTTTGACGATGGATCTTAGCACTCACCGTCTGACTCCCGGACATAAGTCATTGGCATTCGGAGTTTGACTGAGTTCGGTAACCCGATGAGGGCCCCTAGCCCAATCAGTGCTCTACCTCCAAGACTCTAAGGGTCCCACCGGACACAAGCTTACGCTCGCGTCCGGCGGGGTCCCGATCCGAGGCTAGCCCTAAAGCTATTTCGGGGAGAACCAGCTATCTCCGAGTTCGATTGGAATTTCACCGCTAGCCACACCTCATCCCCGCACTTTTCAACGTGCGTGGGTTC
>NZ_JBHUJW010000001.1:0-133756 GCF_042683565.1 Brevibacillus sp. GCM10020057 | reverse complement strand
TGTGCTAAAATCAAGGCACAACGCAGATTTCCTCCTTTTCAGTGGTTGTCTCGACAACTCCCACGATAGAGGAACATCTGCGTTTTTTCAATGTCTAGCACGGGTTATGGTGATGAATCCAAGAAAAAGGAAAACCGTTGTGGATATTTCCTGAATAGACGGTATAATTATTCCTATTGTGGATAGAGAGGAAGACAGGCAGTGAACGGGAAAACAGAGCTTCACCGCAGCTTGAAGCTGTGGCACGTCGTAGTCATCGGCCTGGGATACATGGCCCCGATGGCTGTTTTTGATACGTTCGGGATCGTGGCCGAAGAGACGGGAGGACATGTTCCGGCAGCGTACGCGGTCACGTTGCTCGCCATTTTGTTTACCGCGGCGAGCTACGGGAAAATGGTGCGGGTCTTTCCGTCGGCAGGGACCGCCTACACGTACACGCAGGAGACGATTCACCCGTACGCAGGATTTCTCGTCGGCTGGGCCTCGTTGCTGGACTATTTGTTTTTGCCCATGATTAATGCATTGCTGACAGGTGTATACTTGTCATCGGTATTCCCGGATGTGCCGACGCATTGGTGGATTATTGGCTTTATCTTGCTCATCACGCTGCTCAACGTGTTCAAAGTGACGGTGACAGCATCGGTGAATTCGGTCCTCGTGCTGTTTCAAATCTCCGTGGTCGTGATCTTTGCCGGTCTGGCCGTTCGCGGGCTGATGCACGGCGGAGGGATCGGGCAGGTGTTTACCGTCCGGCCGTTCCTGTCGCCGCTGATCGGCGTGACATTCATCGGCTTCCTGTGGCTTAGCCTGGACATCAAGTCCATGCTGCTCGGACTGATGTGGAGCTTCGTCGGTCTCGTCTACTTGCTGTATTTGGTGAAAGTCAAACAGACCCGGCTGGACCAGATGACATTCGGGGAGTGAGGATGAGCTGTGGACAAGCCTGTTTTTGCGGAAATCAGGAAGTGGACGCGAAACGGCATATCGGTGGAGTACGGGCTGGCGGGGCGGGCAGATGCTCCGGTCCTGCTGCTGCTTCATGCCATCCGTACGACGAAAATGCTGTTTGCGGGGATCGTACCCGAGCTGGCGAGACATTACCGGGTGATCGCCGTCGATCTCAGAGGGCATGGCGGTTCGGCAGGGGCGGGCGAGTATTCGTTTGCGGCAATCGTGGATGACCTCGTCGGCTTGCTGGATGCCGAGGGAGTAGAGCGGGCGACCGTAGCCGCCGCTTCCTTTGCGGCAGTCCCGGCCCAGCTGCTGGCTGTCCGCGAGCCTTGGCGCATCGCCCGGTTGATCCTGATGGACGGCGGCTTTTATCGGCTGGGGGAAATGCCGGGCTTCGATCTGGCAAAGACCGTTCAGCGGCTGGCGGACACGAGATTTGCTTCGGTGCAGGAGGCTGAGCGGCAATTTGCCGACAGGTACGGCGGCGGCAACCTGCCGCATGGGTGGATGGCTGCAGAGCTAGAGCGCAAGGAAGATGGCGGCTGCGGGTACCGCCTGGCGAAGGAGGCGTTCGCCGCGTATTTCCGCGAGTATGCGGCTTTTGACAAAGAGGCGCTGTTTTCGTCCATCCCCTGCCCGGTTCTGCTCTTGCTCGCGGACGAACGTCTTTTGCCGGACGATGAGCAGCGGGCGTTCATCCGCGATGCGGCAGCGTTCTACCGGCATTCGGTCGCCCGGGCAGACGTTCGCACCATCCCCGGTTCGCTGCACTTGCTGATGGTGACGCATCCGGAAGAGACAGTCAAGGCGATCAGGACATTCGCCTGAACCATATCGAGGACATAGAACGAAGGGACAAGCAATGGCGCTTGTCCCGTTTTTCGTGCCGGAAAAGGCTATGGCTTCGCTTCCCGCAGCAGCTTTTGGTACGCGGCAGACGCTTTGGCAGCCTTGCCGGTTGTCCCCATCTGTTTTTTCACTTGCTCAAAAGCGTCGATGCCTGACTTCGAGGTGACGGTCAGGACGCGCTGGTTGTGGCCGTACAAGCGATGGATTTGCGCGCGCGCCTGGGCAAGGGTCGCCTTGTAGTCACTCGTGCCCAGCGTCCCTGCCGTTTTTCGTGCGGACAGTTCATTTCCCCTCGCCGAGCTGCCGGTAAAGCTGCTGAGGAGGTGAGCTTGCATCGGGTCGATCTGGTTGATGGTTTGACTTCTCGCCGTAGCTGGGCAGAGGACGATCGCGTCGGGCAGGACGAGCGCCTGCACGCCGTGAATCCCGGCAGCGTTCAGCTGTGCCTCCACCTTGGCACTTGGCCCGCCGCTGTGTAGATGCGAGCTGCCGATGCTGCTGTAGACATTGCTTCCCATGCCGTTGTGCGTCGTTCCTTGCGCGTTGGTCGTCAGCTTCTTGTCACGGTCGACGCTGGGGATGACGAGCTCGGTTCCCGGTGCAGCAGGATGGATTGTCGATTGTGTCTGGGCAGGCGGTGCAGGGGGCGCAGCCTGGTTGCCGCAAGCAGTCAGCAATAGCGCCAAGCCTAGTCCGCCCGTGCCTGTCCATTTTCTGATGCGCTTCATGTCGATCCCTCCCAAGTAGGCTTTCTGCATACTTTTATCGTGCACAAGCCAATCCTTGCGTACTTATGGAGCTTATTGGAAAAAATCTTGGGAATGCTTGTTTAGCCTGCCGAAAAAATGCGCAAACAGGTGAATAGAGACATCAGGAGGTGGAAGTGTTGGCACAGACAAACAGAGACCATGAACAACCCGTATCGCGGAGGAACTTTCTGAAAAACACCGGGCTTGTGATTGGCGGATTGGTGGTGGGCGGGGTTGCAGGCAGCCTGCTCAACCGAACCCCCGCACCAGCGCCGCAGCAGCCGGGAGCGACGCCTGCTCCAGCGGCGGATTTCAACCAGGCTTTGATGTTCTTCACTCCCGAACAATTCAAGGTAGTCGACGCAGCCTGTGAGCGGATTTTCCCGGAGGACGAGAACGGACCGGGAGCCAAGGCCCTCGGCGCAGCCTATTTCATCGATCACCAGCTGGCAGGCGACTGGGGGTTCAACGCCCGCGAATACATGTCCGGTCCCTTTTACCCCGGCGAAGTCACGCAAGGCTACCAAGGCAGGCTGAAGCGGCGGGAAATTTTTGAGATCGGGATACAGGAAATGAACAACTACAGCCAGAGCAAACACCAAAAAAGGTTTTACGAGCTGACGCCTGAACAGCAGGACGAGGTGCTGAAAGCTTTTGAATCCGATGAAGTCAAATTGACGACTATTTCGGCCAGTGCCTTTTTCAAAATGCTTCGCTCGAGTACCCTCGAGGGCATATACTCCGATCCGCTGTACGGCGGCAACAAAAACATGGATGGCTGGAAGCTGAAAAATTATCCGGGTAATCAGATGGCATACACGCAAGTGATCGAACAGGACAAGTTTGTGAAGATGGCCCCTTTGAGCTTGCGGGATCATCAACAGTAAGGGGGAGACAAGACATGGCCAAAAAATTGCCGAAAGTCGACGTGGTCATCGTAGGGGTCGGCTGGGGCGGCGGAATTATCGCCTCCGAACTGACCAAACAGGGCTTGAACGTAGTGGGTCTCGAGCGGGGCAAGGAAAGAAAGACGGAAGATTACTACATGGTGCACGACGAGCTGCGGTATGCGCTGCGCTATGAAATGATGCAGGATTTGTCGAAAGAAACGATTACCTTTCGCAGCAATCCGAAAATCCGGGCTTTGCCGATGCGCTCCTACGGCTCCTTTTTGCTGGGAACCGGGCTGGGCGGCTCCGGCGTACACTGGAACGGCCAGACGTTCCGCTTCCTGCCGTACGATTTTGAGATCCGCAGCAAGACGATCGAACGGTACGGGGAAAAGAAAATCCCGGACGGCATGACGATCCAGGACTGGGGGATAACGTACGACGAACTGGAGCCTTACTTTGACAAGTTTGAACAGATGGCGGGCATCGCTGGCGAGGAAAATCCGCTGGCAGGCAAGCGCTCCAAGCCCTATCCGAATCCGCCGATGAAAAGCACGCCGAGTATGAAAATGTTTGCAGAAGCAGCCAAAAAGAAAAACTGGCATCCGTACATGATGCCATCAGCAAACCTGTCTCAGGCGTACACCAACCCGGACGGCGTTTCGCGGGCGGCCTGCCAGTATTGCGGGTACTGTGAACGCTTTGGCTGTGAGTACGGAGCGAAGGCCGACCCGGTCGTGACGGTCATCCCCGTCGCGCTCAAGACCGGAAAGTTCGAGATTCGCTCGCATTCGCATGTCCGCCGCATTTTACATAACGGAAAAAAGGCAACCGGTGTCTTGTATACCGATGTCACCACAGGAGAAGAAATCGAGCAGCCGGCAGACATCGTCGTACTGACCAGCTACGTGTTCAACAATGCACGATTGTTGCTGCTGTCCAAGCTCGGCCGTCCGTACGATCCGGCCACGGGCAAGGGCGTCATCGGCAAAAACTACGCCTATCAGGTCATGCGCGGAGGGGCTACGGGCTTCTTCGAGGATAAAGAGTTCAACTACTACGCGGGTGCGCTGGGCATGGTGCTGGACGATTTCAACGGCGACAACTTCGATCACAAAGACCTGAACTTCCTGCACGGAGCCAGCATCAGCCATGCGATGACCGGCCAGCGCCCCATCGCCAATAACCCTGTGCCGCAGGGGACGCCGAGCTGGGGCAAGGATTTCAAGACTGCGTCCCTCAAATACATGAACCGGACGATAAACGTCGGAGCGCAAGGAGCCTCCATGCCGTTCCGCCATCACTTCCTCGACCTCGATCCGACGTACAAGGACGTATTCGGCGATCCGTTGATCCGCATTACGTTTGACTTCGAGGAGCAGGACCGGCAGCTCGCTGCCTTCATGGCGGAAAAATGCGGGGAACTGCTCAAGGAGATGGGGGCAAGCAAGGTCGAGGTGAACGGAAAGCTCGGCCCGTATGATATTACCCCGTACCAGTCCACGCACAATACGGGAGGAGTCATCATGGGAGCTTCTCCGGAGACTTCTGCTGTGAACAACTACTTGCAGATGTGGGACGCCGAGAATGTCTTCGTGGTGGGAGCATCGTCGTTTGCCCACAACAGCGGCTACAACCCGACTGGAACGATGGGGGCGCTGTCCTACCGGTGTGCGGAGGGCATTTTGAAGTACCACAAGAGCGGCGGCGGAATGGTCGTCTGAGAGCCGGGTCAGCAGGCTGGCCAGCAGAGCGGCTCGCACCGGCCCGGGCGCTCGCCAACCTGTTCTTTTCTCCTGCCACCTCAGCCGTTATGATAGGAAGAGGCAAAACTATCGGACAAGGTGAGGGGCAATGGCTATTTTGCACAACGACTGGGCTGACGTACTGGCTGGCGAATTCGACAAGCCTTATTACCGAAAGCTGCGGCAAACGCTCAAGGAAGAATATTCGACGCATACCGTCTACCCGGATATGTACAGCATTTTCAACGCGCTCCATCTGACCGGGTACGAAAACACCAAGGTCGTGATTTTGGGACAAGACCCGTATCACGGGCCGGGACAGGCGCATGGACTGAGCTTTTCGGTGCGGCCGGGAATCAAGCCGCCGCCGTCGCTGCAAAACATTTACAAGGAACTGCAGAGCGACCTGAACTGCATCATTCCCGAGCACGGCTATCTGACGCACTGGGCCAGGCAGGGAGTGATGATGCTCAATACAGTCTTGACGGTGCGCAGCGGCTCGCCGAACTCGCACAAAGGTCTGGGCTGGGAAATTTTTACGGATCAGATCATCGCCCATCTGAATGCGAGAGAGACGCCGATGGTCTTCATCCTGTGGGGCAAGCATGCACAGGAAAAGGCGTCGTTCATCGATAACCGCAAGCACTACATCATCTCCTCCCCGCATCCCAGTCCGTTCTCTGCGAATCGCGGCTTCTTCGGCAGCCGCCCCTTTTCGCGGGCCAACGCGTTTTTGCGCTCCAGAGGAATCGCGGAAATCGACTGGCAGCTGCCGTTGGAGCCACAGGAATAATCGCCAAAAGGATCGCCTGTCGCTGGCTGGACGGGCGATCCTTTTTTGATCGGGCTTATCTCAAGGGAACGGGCCTAATCCTTGCTTTTGATGACGAGCAGCAGTCCGCTGCGTACCGAGATGGTGCCCGCATCCGCCGTCAGCACATTGCTGATTCCGAGCGTGTCTCCGATGCGGAGCGTGGCGTTCTCCAGCGGATACTGAAAGCCGGTGAGCGTAATGCCGGTCACTTCGGGGCTTAGCGGCAGCAGGGAGACGTGGGCGAAATGGTCGCGCTCCACCGTGAGCGTGCCGTCGGTCAGATGGATTTCGTTGTTCTCGTCGACGATTTTGCAGGGGATCTGGGCGTGCAGCGCTTTTCGCAGCAGATGCACATTGGCCAGGGTGTGGTCAAAGCGCGTGCCCAGAGCGCCGAGCAGAACGATTTCCGCAGGCTGTCGCTCCAGTGCCCAGGCGAGGGCCATTTCTGTATCCGTCAAATCTTTCATGATCGGGTCGCACGAGGTGACGGTCTGGCTGTTGTTTTCGATTTCGGCCCACTCCTCGCCACTCACCGAGTCGAAGTCTCCGATGGCGAGGCGGGGAGTGCAGCCGTGCCGGATGAGGAACAAGGCTCCCCTGTCTACGCCGACCAGCCAGTCGTCTTCGCGAATGTGGCGCAAGGCCCACGTGCCGAGATTGCCGCCGGCGAACAGCAAGATGCGATTCGGGTTCATGCAGTAGCCACCTTTATCTTTGTTTCAGGGAGGAAAAAGAGCTCTGGCAGGCAAGCCGATACCCCAGGGCCAGCTTGTCGCCCAGTTTTTCCCGTTCTTTGGCGCCTGGAGAGCGGAGCGCGGAGCTGCCTGCCAGAAGCTGGACGGAGCATTTTCCGCACTCTCCCTGCAGGCACTTGTAGGTCAGTGCCGCACCTTGGGACAGGGCAGCGGTCAAGAGCGTCTGGTCAGGGACGCAGCGCACGTCGTATTCCCGGCCGTTCTGTCGTATGCGCACGAGAGGGCTGGCCTGTTGCGCAGGGAGAGAGCGGCCGCTTGATGGGGTGCTCACTGCCTGCCCCCTTACAGGATGCGGGGGAATTGCTGTGGATTCGGCTTGGCGCGGTGCGGCAGCGGTGCCAGAGGAGGGCGTCCGCCCGGGGATCAGCGAGCCTACCGTAAGCTGTTTGTGCATAGGGACCTCCGAGTGATGCGCTTTTTTCCATCTTATCACGCCTTGGGGGCAAGGGACAGGGAGCGGTCATGTCGAATATAAGCGATTGAATATTTAGATTTTATTGATTAAAATATTTTTATCAAATGAGGCGGGTGATCCCATGATAACGATCAAACGAATGAGTGACTGTACGTTTTCAGAAGTGACGAAGGCTTGGAACCGAGGGTTTGAAGGCTACTTTTTCCCGATCTCCATGACCGAGGAAATGCTGGTGCAGCGTCTGGGGGCGGAGGGCTACGTGCTCGGCTTGTCCGTAGTGGCCTTCGACGGTCAGGAGCCCATCGGACTGGTCGCCAGCGGCCTGCGCACCATTAATGGACGAAAGGTGGCGTGGAACGGCGGCACGGGCGTCGCCACCGCCTACCGCCGCCAAGGGGTGGGACGTCGGCTGATGGAGGAGACGCTGGCTTTGTACCAGAAAGCGGGAGTACACGATGCCACGCTGGAAGCGATCAGCGAGAATGCCAAGGCAATCGCGCTGTACGAGCAGCTCGGCTACGAGGTCGTGGATCGGCTGCTTTTCTGGCAGAGGACGGATGCCCTCTCTGCAGATCATTTCGGGGCAAAAGCGGCGGACGGGAAGTATCGGGTGCGGCGCGTTCTTGCGCAGGAGGCGTCTGCACTGGCCTTTTACCAGGCAGATGCGCCGTGGCAAAACCAGTGGCAGAGCATGCGCGACGGGGAAGCCTTGCTGGTCGAAGATGCACAGGGCCAGGCTGTCGGCTACGCCATGTACAAACGGATGGCAACCGACGATGGGAAAATTTCGGCGATTGTGCTCCGCCACTGCGTCGCCCAGCCGGGACATGCCGATGCCGACACGATCCTGCGGGTGGCTCTCTCCGAACTGTATGCGCCGCATGAGCTGGAGTGCCGCCGCTCGACCTTTAACCTGCCTGCGTCACAGGAGCAGCTCTTGCGGATTTTGCAGGAAGCAGGCTTCGGACCGTCCGGCACCGAGCAGGTGTACATGGTGAAAAAAATGAAGGCGCCCGAAGAAACAGCCGTCTAGGTCTGACAGTGGCGCAGAAAAAGACTTTGCGGGAGGAGAGTCTGTCCCTGCGATTGCGTGGCCGCAGCGTGGGCAGCGCTCTCCTTCTTTGCCGTAGACGGGGCAGCGGTCGCTTCCGCCGCCTGCGAGACGGTCGCCCGCCCGAAATCGGACAACATTTCCAACGCGCTGCCCAAATCGGGTAATATAGTATAGGGGTAAGGCCCGAAGCCAGAAGGATGGACAGGAGATTGTAGGATGCAAAAAGTGGAATTGATCGCTACGGCGACTTTTGGACTGGAATCTGTGGTAGCGGAAGAGGTAAGAGGACTCGGCTACACGGATGTGCAAGTGGAAAACGGAAAAGTGACCTTTCGCGCAGATATTTCTGCAATCGCGCGTGCAAATTTGTGGTTACGAACCGCCGACCGGGTGCGTCTTAAGATTGGGGAGTTTCAAGCGACGACGTTTGACGAGCTGTTTGAAAAGACCAAGGCGCTGCCGTGGGCGGACTGGATCACGGAGGACGCGGCCTTCCCGGTAGAAGGAAAGTCCGTCAAATCGACGCTGTTCAGCGTGCCGGATTGCCAGGCAATCGTGAAAAAAGCCGTGGTGGAAAGTCTGAAAAAGACGTACAAGCGGGACTGGTTCGAGGAAAAGGGGCCGATGTACAAGATCGAGGTCGCCTTGCTGAAAGATGTGGCGACGCTGACGATCGACACGTCCGGGCCTGGCCTGCATAAACGAGGCTACCGCGGCCTGATCGGGACGGCGCCGCTCAAGGAGACGATGGCGGCGGCGATGATTCTGCTGTCCCGCTGGAAGCCGGATCGGGTATTCATGGACCCGTTTTGCGGATCGGGCACCATTCCCATCGAGGCAGCCTTGATCGGGCAAAATATCGCGCCAGGCATGAACCGCGAGTTCGTCTCCGAGAGCTGGCCAGCCGTTCCGAAAACGGTGTGGCGCGAAGCCCGGGCAGAAACACACGACCTGGCCCGATACGACCAGAAGCTGGACATCATTGGAACCGACATCGACGAGGAAATTTTGAAGGTCGCCAGACGCAACGCGGCGGAGGCCGGAGTCGACGACCTGATCCATTTTCAGCGGATGGACGTGCGCGATGTACGCACCAAGAAAAAGTACGGCTATTTGATCTGCAACCCGCCTTACGGGGAACGTCTCGGCGAGTGGAAGCAGGTCAGCAGGCTGTACGGAGAAATGGGCAAGACCTTCGCTGCCTTAGATACGTGGTCTTTTTACGTCATTACGTCAGACGAGCTGTTTGAAGAGCATTTTGGGCGCAAGGCGAGCAAGAAGCGAAAGCTCTACAACGGCAATATCAAGGTCGACTACTACCAGTTTTTCGGACCGAAGCCGCCGCGCCCGTCGTTTGTATCCCCTGCCGAACAAGAACAGCACCTGCGCTGACCGATTTTCTTGGACGGTAAAAAAGAGAAGGGGTAATTGGAGGAGAGAACAATGAGCAAGAAACAATGGGGGAGTCGTCTCGCAGCTGCCTGTCTGGCGGCTTCCCTGCTGATCACGGCTGCGCCGCAGGCTGGCGCCGCATCGCCTGCCGGCAGCGCGCAGGCGAAAGCTGCACAGTCCGAAGCGCAGGAGCAGAAGCAGGCTGCCGGGTTTACAGATTTGGATAACAGCTATGCCCGCGAAGCCATCAACCATTTGGCATCGCTGGAATTGATCAGCGGACAGGGAGACGGTCGCTTTTATCCGCAAAAACCGATTTCCCGGCAGGACATCGCCGTCTTGCTGACCAAGGTGGTCGGGCTGCTGCCGCAGGCCACGGAGAGTGCGAGCTTTGCGGATGTTCCGGCAGACAGCCCGTACGCGCCGTACATTTACGGCTTGGCGAAGCTGGGCGTCATGAACGGACGCGGCGACCAAACTGTCGGTGCGGCTGATCCGCTGACCAGACAGGAGCTGGCTGTGTTGCTCTCGCGCCTGATGCGGGCAAGCCAGGTGGCGCAGACAGCGAATGCGGCTGCCCCCGTGTACAGCGATGAGCAGGACATGGCCGATTACGCGCGTGAAGCCATCGAGACCGTCAGCGCCCAGCGTCTGATGCAGGGGGCAAGCGGGAAGTTCAATCCGCTCGGTACGGTGACGCGGGCAGAAGCGGCGGTCATCGCGGAGCGAGTATTGAACACGCGCATTCAGCAGGCTGATCAGGCGAAGTTTACGCTCTCTGCCGCTAAGCTGACCCTGATGGCAGGTACGAGCGATCGCGTGAAGGTGACGAGCGCGAACGGGGAAAAGCTCCCGTTTACACCGATCTTTGCCTTTGACCGGCCGGAGCTGGGAACGATCCTGCCTGATGGCACATTCGTCGCCGGGCCGACGCCGGGAAAAGGCAATCTGACGGTTACGGTGGGGTATCACAACGAAATCATTCCGGTGGAGATCACCAACGCGCCGGCACCTGCGAAGGGAGATGGCAGCGATGGTCAGGCTGGAGGCGGCGACACGGCTGCGGCCAACGACACGCAAGCCGGAGCCAGCGACAGCCAGCAGCCCGCAGGGGAGGGGGCGGAAGCGGCACAGTCAGCGGAGCAGGACGATCTGGTCAATGTGGCCCCGGGCAGCTTTACGTCGGTCAAAACGTTCGGGCCGGCGGACGCGTATTTCCAGTCCATCGAGAAGCAATATCCGGGACCGGTTGGCGGATTGGTTACCCCTTCCGACGAGTGGACAGGCTTCAATCGCCAGTTTGGCCGGAAGGTGACCGTGGCGCTGTCGCAGGATAAACCTTTGGAGCGAGTCGCCCTGACCTTCAAGCAGCAAAAGACTTCGGGGATTACGCTCCCGGATTCGCTGGATGTGGAAGTATCGCACGATGGCAAGGCGTGGTACTATGCTGGCAAAGCTTTGCACGATGTCCCGGCGTCCGAGGAAAAGCAGGTCGTGCGCACGCTTTCCGTGTCGCTGCCGGATGTAGAGGCCCGCTACGTGCGCGTCTCCTTCCCGGTAAAAGTATTCGCTTTTGCGAGACAGCTGGAAGTGTGGGCGAACGAAAATGCGCAGGCATGGCAGGGAGGACCGGTGCTCCTGCCGCCGCCGAGCCCGACGCAAATGATGGAAGACAAAAAAGCGGGCAATCGCGTGGAAAACATGCTGCTGGCCTACTCGGGAGCCTATGGCGACCGAGGCAACTGGACGAAGGATGACTTCCTCCCGATGGTAGGCTACCGCACTGCGGACGGCTACATGCGTGACCAGATGTTCGACACCGTCCTTTTCCTGCCGTATCAGGACATGCCTGCGACCAAACAAGGCTGGCAGGGTTATCTGAACGACCTGTTCGGGACCGATCGCCAGTTGGATGCGCTCAACAATGCGATGCGGGAGTACAACCGCCTGCGCGGGACCTTGTACACGACACCTACGCAGGAAAAAGTCGTGCTCGCTCTGCCGTACCCGACGATGAACCAGGCGAACTTCGGCAAGCTGGCAGACAACCAGCCGTCGCTTTCGTTCAATTCGGCGGGAATCGGGGAGGAAAAGGCGTACGAAAATCGCAAGGCGGCGCTGGAGTGGTATTTCCGGGAGTTGCAAAAGCGCTGGAACAAGGCCGATTATGCGTATCTGCAACTGGAGGGCATCTACTGGTTCCACGAGCTGATCGAGGACAGCGCGCCAAAAGAACGCGACCTGATCCGCAGCATGGCCAGCATGGTCCACAACGAAGCGCTGCGCTTCTACTGGATTCCGTATTACGGCGCCCCAGGCGTGCAGGAATGGAAATCGCTCTACTTTGACTATGCGTTCCTGCAACCGAACTACTACAGCGACAAGCCCGTCCAGCTCGACCGCATCGAAGGCGTTCTCGACACCGTCAGCAAGTACGGCATGGGCGTGGAGATCGAGGGAGACGAGCGGATGTACCGCGATCCGAAGTTCTACCAGACCTACTACAACCAGCTCGTCGCTGCCCACAAGCTCGGCATGGACAAAAACAACGTGCACGCGTACTACTACGGCTCCAAGACGCTGATCCAGCCAGCGACCAGCTCTGACCCGGTTATCCGTGGCATTTACGACGACACCTACAAGTGGATGCGCGGCAAATTCGACCGCGAAGAGTATTACGAAGCAAGCGAGATGCCGTAACGTCAGGCATGAACGTTGAAAAAGGGCCTGTTTCCCGATTGGTTTCGGGGAGTCGGGCTCTTTTTTCACGTGCAAAAGCAGAGGATGCCTGCCCGTGCAGCGGGCGAAGCGGAGAAGCCGAACGCGCTTGAGCGGCCAACCCAAAGACGCATCCCCGCAGCCGCTGCCTTGACCCCTACGTGCCGTTCAACGCCCCCCTGAACCAACGACCTGCCCATGCAAAGCCACCAAATCCCGCAAGATCATTTCTTTCACCGCATGCAGCCGCGGGCAGGGATGGTAGTAGTTTTTCCCTGTCGCACACGCTTTGCCAAACGTCGGCACCCCCGCAGCCGCTATCTCCTGCAGCCACATCTCCTTCAGCGAAGCAAGCGGGCGCGATGGACGCGACAAGCATCCCCAGCCCAGCAGCATCCACGGGTGCTTGACCAGCTCGTGGGAGCGGGTAATATGTTCATCCAGCGCCGTCTCGCCTGCCTGCAGCAGCGATTCAAACAGGGTGATCGCATCCGAGGCCAGCGGATGCTGCAAGGAAAACAGATTGTAGATGTGCAGCCTGCCTTCCAGCTTTCCCTGCTCCGCCTGCTGCTGGTAGATCGCTTCCGTCAGTTTGACCAGCTGATGCATGGTCGGGTCAAGCGAGGTCTGTCCCATGACCGTTCGATGAGGGGCAGGCCTTTCCCGGAACAGGGTGGACGAGCCTGGATTCAGCAAAAGGCAGCTGCCAAGCGACGCAGATGATTTCCCCCACTGAATATAGGCGGCTGTACGGTATACGTACTCTCCCTTTGTTTTGAAAGTGGCGAATGCTGCGGGCTGATTCATGGAAACTCCCTCCTGACGAGTCTTTCCTGCCTGGTATTCACTATATGCCAGATTTGGCGGGCTAGTACGAAAGGTGCAGACAAGAGGGGGACGCTTCCAAAAGAAAAAGCCGACTTTCGTTGGTCGGCTTGAACAAGCATATCAGGACGAGCTGCTGGACTCGGGGGAGTGGCGCTTCTCGGCAGGAATCAGGCGGAACAGCAGGACGTACACATACGCGCTGGCGAGAGTGACGGCCAAAATGAGCCCGAACACACCGACTGGCGGCAGCCATTCGGATAGCCCGATCGTCAAGGGAGCGATGAAGCGCCCGATGGAAAACTGCAGCGACGACGCCCCCATGTACTGGCCGCGCGCGTCCTCCGGCGAGTATTTGCTGATAAAGCTCTGCACGACCGGGGTGCGGATCAGCTCGCCCAGCGTGAGGACAGCCATACAGCCAAACAGCAGCCAGATGTTCGCGGTAAAGGCCATCAGGAACATGCCGAAGCCGTACAGGATCGACGAGATGACAAGGCTGTTGCGGTCGCTCCACTGCCGAAACCATTGCGTCACGGGCAGTGTGAACAGAACGACGAGCAGTCCGTTTAGCCCCATCAGCCAGCCGAATGCGCTGGTGCCGCCGATGGTAAAGGACCAGTCTCCCCACCAGATCAATGGCTGACTCGGCACGTACTCTTTCACGTACAGCGCCATGTACAGATCCAGCTGCATGAAGGCGAGCGCGATCAGAATGCCGGCGCCGATGTAGAGTGCGAATACTTTGTCGCGGAAAATGACCGAATACCCTTTGAATTGCTGGGAAATGGAGAAGCGCTGCGCCGCGTTCGCCCGGCGCACCTCGGCAGGCAGCGTTTCCTTGACCCAAAAGAAGATGGCACAGGCAAACAGCATCTCGATCATCGCGCAGATGAGCAGAAGCTCAAAGCGGTAATGAACAAAGAAAAAGGAGCCCAGGACCGGACCGGCGACGACGCCCACGTTCATCGCTGTGTAAAAGGTGGCAAAGACCAACCGCCGATCTTCCTCCGTGGTCAAGTCGGCTACCATCGCGGAGCTGGCTGGCCAGTAAAGCGAGCCGGCAATGCCGATGCCGATAAAGGCAAAATAGTCGACCAGAGGGGAAGGGGAGAAAGCGAACAGGCCAAACATGAGCGACGACGTACAGAGAGACAGCAGCATGGTAGGCTTGCGGCCGACTTTGTCCGCCAAATAGCCGCCGAACAGATTGGACACCATGCCCAGAAGCGGCGGCACCATCAGCAGGACACCCGCCACATCTTTGCCGAACGCGTCGCTGAAGTGCAGCGCCATAAACGGAAAGTACATCCAGAAAAAAGTGTGCGTGATGAGTTCCCCGACAAGACGCACCTTCAAATTCAAATCCCAATAACGCCAATGCATGACTAGACATCCTCCATTTCTACCGGGTACTTTGCCTGCAGGAGCCATGACCATCGCGATTCGCGCGAAAAAAAGCGCAAACGGGGAGAGGAATAGCTCTTCCGCTTGCGCTTTGACAATCGACTTATGAAAAGGGGACAAAACACCCGATTTGGCGAAGGCGGTCAATCAAAACCGTGCGCCGAAAAAACGGGGAACCCCACATTCGATCAGGAAAAAGACGGAAGCGGTTCTGGCATCCTGCAGTTTTCTTGCTACAGATGGATTGGTAAGAGGCAGTGCCCCTTATCAGAGGCCCACCTATGCCAAGACAACTACAGGAAATACCATGAACCAACACTCCCGTCCTTCAAAATTTTTTGCAGATCAACTCTTGTTGATTAGAATACTGCAAAAGCTGGAAACAATGCAAGGAAAATTTTACGAGTTGTCAGAAATAACTTGCATCATTGAAAAAAGTCTGTCCATTCGGTAAAATATATTTTATTAAATGATTACGTACGCGGGGGAGATGCGCATGCTGGATACACGACTGGTCAAACTGGCCGAAAATTTGCTCGGCCACTCGGTTCGTCTGCAAGAAAAGGAGACGCTGCTGATTGAGGTGCGCGGGGAAGGGCATGCGCTGGCCAAGGAACTGGTGAAGCAGGCTTACGCCAAGGGGGCTTATCCGTTCGTCCGCATCCTCGACCCTTCCATTCAGCGGGAACTGATGATGGGCGCAAGCGAGGAACGCGCCGCTCATCTGGCGAAATGGGAAGAGCCGATGTTCAAGGATCTGGATGCGTACATCGTCATCAACGGCCCGGTCAACGACAGCGAAATGGCTGACGTGCCGGTGGAGCGCCGCCGTGCGCATCAAAAGGTGATGCAGGAGCTAAACGACTACCTCATCAACAACGTTCGCTGGACGCTGCTCAACTACCCGACAGCGGCGATGGCGCAGAGTGCCAACATGTCGACGGAAGCGTTTGAAGATTTTTATTTCGACGTCTGCTCGGTCGATTACCGGAAAATGCACGAAGCATTCCTGCCGCTCAAAGAGCTGATGGATCGCACGGATCGGGTGCGCGTTGTCGGGCCGGACACCGACCTGGGCTTTTCGATCAAAGGTATCCCGAACGTCATCTGCTCCGGCTTGCGCAACGTTCCGGACGGGGAAATTTTTACGGCACCGGTGCGCGATTCGGTGAACGGAACGATTACGTTCAATACGGCGACCAGCTACCTGGGGACCAGGTTTGAAAACGTCAGACTGACCTTTAAGGACGGGAAGATCGTCGAAGCGACGGCCAACAACACGGAAAAGCTGAACCAGATCTTCGATACGGACGAGGGAGCGCGCTACATCGGGGAGTTTGCGATCGGCGTACATCCGTACATTTTGCACCCGATGAACGATATTTTGTTCGATGAGAAAATCGCGGGCAGCTTCCACTTCACGCCGGGCCGCGCCTATGACAACGCGGACAACGGCAACCGCAGCCAAATCCACTGGGACATGGTCAACATCCAGCGTCCGGAATACGGCGGCGGAGAAATCTGGTTCGACGACGTGCTGATCCGCAAAGACGGCCTGTTCGTCCTGCCCGAGCTGCAAGGGCTGAATCCGGAAAACCTGAAAGGGGAAAAGCGGTAGAACTCGTCTGGCAAGCGAAAAACGAATAGCCCGAAAATCCGGGAACCTGGAGCCATCATGCCGAGCATGGTGGCTTTTTTTACTTTCTAAACGAAAAAGTTTGCATATTTCCAGCGTTAACCATATACTTATTATACAAATAAGTTTACAAAGTTGGTTCGGGAGGGATTATCCATGATTCGCTTGGGATGGAAACATCGGCTGCACGCCTTTTTCGCAGGTCGCCTGTTCGGCTGCGAATATCACGCGGACGAAGGGTACGTGACCCAGATGCTGGAGCTGGGGCTGCAGGTGGCGGTAGATGACTTTGACCGCGCATTGGAAGAAATGCGAATCCATCTGTAGCAGGAGCGAGGGAGGAGAAGCGGCCTTTTGGTGTCCCTCCTCGCCAGCGAATCACTGGCAAAGCCATGTGTTCTTGTCTACAATAGGGAAAAAGCATGGAACAGAGGGATCAGACGTGAGTCTCAATGACTGGATGGAATACACCGTCACGGAAAAAGACATCGGAATGAGCGTGGAACAGATCGTGCGGCAAAAGCTAAGCGTATCGGGACGCATGCTGCAGCGGCTGACGAGGAGCAAAGGCATTATGCTCAACCGGAAGCCCCCGTTTTTGCAGCGGCAGGTAAAGCCGGGCGATACGGTCGCGATTCGGGTCGGGGAGCCACCGTCGGAAAAGCTGGCAGCGACAAAGCAACAGCTGCGGCATGACACGCCCCGAGAAAAGGGGTTGGAACAAACCTCCTCGCCAGAACATGCGACTAGCCAGGCACATGCTCTGCCGGTTGCCATCCTGTATGAGGACGACCATCTGCTGATCGCCAGCAAGCCTGCGGGCATGATGGTGCACCCGGTCAAGGAAGAACAGGCGGGCACGCTCGTCGACGTTCTGGCCGACCTGCTGGCGCAAAGAGGGGAGAGTGCCAGCGTCCACCCTGTGCATCGTCTGGACAAAGATACTTCGGGCGCGATTCTTTTGGCGAAAAACAGCTACGGCCACCAGCTTGCCGACCGTCTGCTCCGGGAGGGCGGCATTCACCGCGAATACGTGGCGGTCGTGGACGGGCAGCTGGCTGCCGAAAGCGGGACGATCGCTGCGCCGATCGGCAAGGACCCGAATCACCCGACGAGGCGGCGCGTAGCAGATGGAGGCGATGCCGCCGTCACGCATTACGAGGTGATGCAACGTTCTCCGTATATGACGATGGTGCGGGTCTGGCTGGAGACGGGCCGCACTCATCAGATTCGGGTTCACTTTGCCCATATCGGCCATCCGCTGGCAGGAGACATCTTGTACGGCGGAGCGAGAGGGCTGTTGCGCAGACAGGCGCTGCATGCAGTCTCTCTGACTTTCAACCATCCGCTGACGGGGGAGCAAATCCGCTGCGAAGCGCCGATGCCGGCAGATATGAGGCGGCTGATCCAGGCGGAATTTTCCTGGCATGTGCTTTGATCCGAAATAGGCTGTCTGGGGGCAGTCTTTTTCTTTTGACTTGCATAACGTAACAGTGTTATGTTACATTGTGTATGGAGGTGCTGCACATGGACCCGGAATTCATTTCAAAAAAGGAGCTGTTGGAGCTTACGGGCATTTCATACGGACAGCTGTACAGATGGAAAAGAAAGAACCTGATTCCGGAGGATTGGTTTATCCGCCGCTCGACGTTCACGGGCCAGGAGACCTTTTTCCCCAGGGAAAAGATTCTCGCGCGAATCGACAAGATCATTCACATGAAGGACGATTTGTCGCTGGATGAGCTGGCCGACATGTTTTCGCCCAATCTGGCAGGCGCGATGATCCAGTCAGAGCAACTTTTCAAACAAAACATTGTTTCAAAGCCTGCGTTCGACTTGTTCGTCCAGCATTTCGGCACCGCAGAGGCGTATCCGTTTCTGCACATCCTGTACGCCTACATCGCAGAGCGTCTGCTGGCGGCGGGAGAGATGAATCTGGACGAGGGAAAAGGATTGCTGCAAGTGCTGCAGGATCATTACCCTCGTTTTGAGGGGAAGCCGTGCGAACTGATTTTTGTCCGCAAGATGGGCATCTCCGCATTTGCCCTGGCCAGTGGCGCCGCCGAAGTATGCTTCGATAGCAGCGTGAAAGTAGTCAGCAGGCTGAACGTGGCCAGCTGTCTGGAGGAACTGAAAGCCAAACTTCAACTCAAGCAGGGAGGATAAGAGGATGAATCAGGACAATCGACCGGATCTGATCATTCACGGCTCGGTAAATGCTTCGGGAGGCGTTTACCGGGAAGTGAACGTGCACGGCTTTGGCAAGATCAAAGGAGATGTGGAGTGCCGCGAACTGCACTGCGCCGGCCACGTCAGCATCGATGGAGACGTGCAGGCGGACAATGTAAAGGTAGAAGGCAACGCGACCGTGCGCGGGGCGCTGAAGAGCGCATCCATGGAGGTGTACGGTCAGCTCGACGTCAACGGCGAAGTGGCCTTTTCCCAGCTGCGCGTGGAAGGCAACGCCAGAGTGCACGGGGGGCTGGCCGGCGAGGAAATCCAGGTGCGCGGCTTCCTGAAGTCTTCGGGCGACTGCGAGGCGGAGCTGTTCAAGGCAAAAGGCGCCTTTTCCATCGGAGGTCTCTTGAACGCAGGGCGCATCGAGATTTATTTGCACGGGGGGTGCGAGGCGCGGGAGATCGGTGGGGAGCACATTGAAGTGCGCAAGGCAGGAAACAGCACGCTTAACAAGATCATGAAGCACATTTTCAACAATACGTTGTCCGCAGGCTCCGTGGAGGGCGACGAGATTTATCTGGAGTACACGCGGGCCAAGGTCGTGCGGGGCAACAATATCGAGATCGGGCCGGGCTGCGAGATTGATCTGGTCGAGTACACCGGGGAGTTTCGTCAAGCCGGCGATTCCCAAGTAAAAGAGCACGTAAAGCGATAGAGACAGCCTCCCATACATTTTCGCACTCGAAAAGTCTGACGCCGCGGCGCTCAGGCTTTTTCGGGTGTGCTGACAGGTTGCATCGGCTATCGTCAGGGGGAAATGTAAAATTTCGTTTGAAAGCGCATGCAAGTATTTACATGCATGAGGGCGCAGGATATAATAACCTTGGCAAAAATTACAATGACAGCAAGCACTTGCATGAAAAAGGAGGAGCGACATGGAGCGTCCCCATACAGAACCACCTCAAGGAGGGAGGGGGGAAGAACAGGAGACACGCGAGCGCATTTTGGCGGCTGCCAGTCAGCTGATGGCGAAAAAAGGCTACAAAGGCGCGACGACCAAAAAAATCTCCCAACTGGCGGGGGTCAACGAGGTCACTATTTTCCGTCATTTTAAAAACAAGGGAGCAATTCTTGAAGAACTGTTGAAGGGAATTTTGGATATACGCCAGCAGCTGGAGAGTGCCCTGCAGGGCGAGTTTTCCACACTGAAAGAAATGCTGCAGCGCTATGCGCGGGCGTACTACGAAATCCTCGTGGATCGCAAGGAAATTCTCATGATCTGCATGATCGAGGCAGACAATCACCCGGAGGTCATCAGGCTGTTCAGCAGTGTGCCGATGACAGGGGTGGAGGTATTGAGCGCGAAGCTGCAAGAGTTTCAGGATCAGGGGTATCTGCCGAAGAAGGACGCCTGCACGGCGGCGTTGATGTTTGTCTCGACTTTTTTTTATGCCTTTATGGCAAAATACCGCGTCAGTTTAGATGCCGATTTTCAGGAAGAGGAGCTGTTTGCAGAGGCTACTGACATCCTGATGAACGGCATTACGGAACAAGGAAGACAGATCGGTCAGGTACACAGGAGCGGAGGGTGTCATGAATAAAAAATGGCTTGTTTCTGCAGTGATGATTAGCTTGTTGGCAACGTCGGCTTGCAGTGAAAAAGAACAGGCGCAAGCGCCGGTAAAGGAAGTAAAGCAAGTAGTTTGGGAAAAGGTCGTGCAGGAGCGGGCTGCGTTTGTATCGGAGCTTTCCGGCACGCTCCAGCCGCTGGAAGAAGCGGTCGTCTCCTTTGAAGTCGGGGGACGCCTCGTCGAGCTGAACCGCAAAGAAGGAGACAGCGTCAAGGCAGGAGATGTCCTGGCCCGCGTCAATGCCCAGGATTACTCCTTGCAGGTCGCATCCTCGAATGCGGCTGTCCAGCAGACTGCAGCGGCGCTAAGCAAGGTCAATAACGGAGCGCGCGAGCAGGAGGTCACCCAGGCGCGGCTCGCGGTCGAAAAAGCGACAGCGGCTTACCAGAAGGTGCTGGATGACTTCAAGCGCATCGAGAAGCTCTACCAGGAAAAGGCCATTTCCAAAAGCGAGTACGAAAGCGCCAAGAACGGGCTTACGATCGCGGAGAAGGACCTGCAAAATGCGCAGCAAGCCTTTTCGTTGGTCACCCAGGGGGCGCGTCCCGAGGACAAAGACTTGTCCCGGGCAAGCTACAATCAGGCAGTAGTCGCCCAGGAAATGGCAGCGACGACGCTGGCAAAGACCCAACTGCGGGCGCCGATCAGCGGGACGATTCTGGCGAAGCTGTCCTCGACAGGCACGCTGGTCAGCCCGGGTACGCCGGTGTATCAGGTCGGCAACATCGACACGCTGAAGGTCGTGCTGCCCGTTCCTGACCGCGAGATTTCCGCCTGGAAAACAGGCGAGACGGTATCGCTGGAACTGTATGGGCAAAAGCGGGATGCCAAGGTCGTGAAAATTTTCCCTGCGACTAACGAGAACACGGGTACCATCGGGGTCGAGGTGCAGGTGCCGAATCCGAAGCACGACTGGTTTGCGGGGCAAGTGGTCAAGGCGACCAAGACGCTGAAAGGGCAGGAAGGCATTTTCGTCCCGGTCGAGGCGGTCCTGAGCAGAGGGGAAAGCGACGCGCATGTGTTCGTCAATGCGGGAGGAAAAGCGGTCAAGACTGCCGTCACCATCGGCCAGCTGGCGGGTGACAAACTGGAGATCAAAAGCGGGCTGAAGCCAGGAGAAGAGCTGATCGTCAAAGGCGCGGACCGGCTGTTTGACGGCGATCCGATTGAGGCAGCGGGAGGTACACAGCCGTGATCGAGTACATCGTACGCAAGCGGAAAATTACGCTTTTGTTTTTCGTCATGATCGTGCTTGTCGGCTTTCTCAGCTTCTTTCAGTTGCCGAAGCAGGAGTCGCCGGACATCATCATCAACATGGCGACCGTCACGACGATCTACCCGGGAGCTTCGCCGGAAAAAGTGGAGCAGACTGTCACGAAAAAGCTGGAGGAAAAAATCAACGAGCTGCAAGGGCTCAACTATATTTCCTCGACCTCGTCTCTGGGCGTATCCTCGATCATCGTGGAGACCAAAAACGGTGTAGACCCCAAGCAGAAGTGGGATGAACTGCGGAAAAAGGTGAAAGATGCGGAGGCGGATTTGCCTGCTGACGCGAAGCAGCCAAAGATCAACGACGACCTGAACCGCACCTTCGTCCAGACGTTCGCAGTGACAGCCGATACGACCGAGCATCTGTACAGCCTGCGTTCGATGATGAAGTCGTGGAAGGAGCAGCTGCGCACGATCCCGAACGTCGCGGACGTGACAGTCGAGGGCCTGCCCGAGGAGGAAGTACACATCGAGGTCGATACCCAGAAGCTGAGCCAGTACGGGCTTACCTGGGGTCAGGTCATGATGGCGGTCAAAAAGGAAAATGAAAAAATTCCGCTCGGAGACCTGACGACCGACAAGCGGACCTATCAGCTAAAGCTGGCAGAGACGGCCAATGTGGAGGAGCTGAACCGCGTCATCATCAGCCGCACCCAGGAAGGGTACCCCATCTATCTGAAAGATGTCGGCACCGTGAAACTGACGACCGAAAGCGTCAAGGCGATCTCGTACTATAACGGCAAGCCGTCCATCTCGGTCAGTGTCAATGCCGAGACAGGCAGCGACGTGCCCTCCCTGCAAAAGCGCGTAGATGATATGATGGTCACGCTGCAAAAATCTCTCCCGGATTGGGCCGAGAAACATTCGATCTATAGCCAGAATGAACGGGTAGACGATTTGTTCTCCGATCTTACCCGGGAAATGTCGATCGCGATCGTGGCGGTTCTCCTGGTATGTACACTCGGTTTGAACCTGATTACCTCCTTTGTGGTGGCGCTGGCGATTCCCATTTCGCTGGCAGTCGGCATGCTGTTCCTGCCGACCTTGGGCATTTCCCTGAACATGATTTCGATCGTTTCCCTGATTATTGTCTTGGGAATTCTCGTGGACGACGCGGTCGTGGTCAATGACAATATCGAGCGCCGCCTGTCCGTCCTGGGCGAAAAACCGCTGCAGGCCGCTGTCAATGGCGCGAAGGAAGTGTCCATCTCCATCGTGACGGCGACGCTGGCGACGATCGCCTCGTTTGCTCCGCTCATGTTTTTGAACGGGAATGCCGGACAGTTCATCCGTCCCGTCCCCGTCATCATTTCCCTGACGATGCTGGCATCCATGCTCATGTCGCTCACGATCATCCCGATTTTTCGCCAGTGGTACGAGCAACGCCGAAAAGCAGGCGCAGACGGCTACCGGAAACCGGCCGGACTGCTCGGCAAGCAATTGACGGAATTGACGAAATGGTACGCGACCCGGCTGATGCCGAAAATTTTGCGCCGTCCGCTGCTCGCCGGGATGATCGGGGTGCTGATCGGAACGGCGGCTTACGGGCTGATTCCGTTGACGCCGGTGCAGCTGTTCCCGAACGACGACCGCCCGGAATTTCTTGTCAATATTCGCGTCCCGGTAGGCAGCAGCATTCACGAGACCGATCGGGTCGTCCGCGGCGTTTCGGAATGGATCATGAAGCAGCCGGGGATTGAGTCCGTCGCGTCTTACGCAGGCGGAAGTGCTCCCAAAATGTTCGGAGGCGACACGGCGGCAGGCAACGGGATCACGGTAGGGCAGCTCGTCGTCCGCTTCGACAAAAAGAAAGCGAAGATCGAAGACATGATGGAGCCGTGGGCGGAGGAATTCAAAAAGATGTATCCGGAGGCGACGATTTTGCCCAAGCAGCTCGAGGCAGGGCCACCTGTCGGCAAGCCTGTCGTGATCCGCATCTACGGTGAAGATATTGAGACGCTCCGCTCCCTGTCGGCGCAGGTCAAAGATCTGGTAGCGGACACAGCAGGGACGTACGACATCCAGGACGACTTCGGCGTGGAGCGGTACACGCTCGAATTTGTCGTCAACAAGGATCTGATGGAGCAAAAGCTGATCAACTACACCGATTTATCCCAAACCTTGCGCCTCGTCAGCGAAGGCATTACCGTCAGCGAATTCGATTCGGGCACAGACCTGCTCGACATCAAGCTGTTCCTGCAAAAAGGGCAGGAGGAGCCGTCCGTCCTGTTCCAGCGGCTTAGCGTTGCGAACGCACGGGGCGAGCTGATTCCGCTGTCCCAGTTGGCCGAAGTCAAGCCGACCTTCAGTACGCAGACGATCCCCCATCGCGATTTGTCGCGCAGCGTGACTGTCTCGAGCGACCTGAGAGGGCGGACTGCTACGGAAGTGATGGCAGAGATTGGCACCAAGCTAAGCAGCCTCTCGCTTCCGGAGGGCTACCGCTATGAGATCGGCGGGGAGACGTCCGAGCAAACAGACATCTTCATTGATATGGGCAAACTTTCGGTTCTGGTCGTCTTCCTGATCCTCATCCTGATCGCCATGCAATTCTACTCGCTCACCATTCCGGTGCTGGTCATGAGCACGGTCTATCTGGCGGTGTCCGGCAGCCTGATCGGGCTGTTCGTCACGCAGACGCCGCTGGGCTTCATGACGATGATGGGCGTCATTTCCCTCTCCGGGATCGTCGTGCGGAACGGGATCGTGTTTATCGAATTTATCGAGGAGGCCCGCCATGCCGGGGTAGAATTGAAGGCGGCGGTCATTTCGGCAGGGGAAGCGCGCTTGCGGCCGATTCTGTTGACCTCCCTGACAGCCGTGGCTGGTCTGATGCCGCTCGCCATTTCCGGCGACGTGCTGTTCAAGCCGCTGGCGGTGACGATCATATCGGGTCTGCTGTTCTCCACCATGCTGACGCTCGTGGTCGTCCCATCCTTTTACACCGTGCTGGCGCAGCGAAAATTGAAAAAGCAGGCGAGACGGGCAGCCAAGCGTCCCGATTTGTACGGAGCGGAAGCGGAAATGCATTGATCGCAACGCTGCGGCTGTCACGGCTGCTCGCCGGGGAAGAAGTGCTCGCAGGGGCGCTTCTTCTTTTTGTGCAGGTTTTTTGTTCCACAAGTATGATAGACGAACGGCTGATGCCGTTTTCCCGCAGGAAAAGGCTGTGATATGATAGGGGCAACTACGAGAGAGAAAAGCGGAAAGGAGTGTCCAGGATGCAACAGCCACAGCTTCTCCATGAAGAAAAGGTATTCAAAGACCCGGTGCACCGCTACGTCCACGTGCGCGACCAGTTCATTTGGGATTTGATCAACTCTGCAGAATTTCAACGGCTGCGCCGGATCAGGCAACTGGGCACCAGCTATTTTACTTTTCACGGCGGCGAACACAGCCGGTTCAACCATTCGCTCGGCGTGTATGAGCTGATGCGGCGAATTTTGGAGACGTTCGAGGAGCGGATTCACCTCACCTACGAAGAAAAGCTGCTCTGCCTGTGCGCCGGTCTGCTGCACGACGTGGGCCACGGCCCCTTTTCCCATTCCTTTGAAAAAGTATTCCGCTACCACCACGAGGACTGGACGCGGGCGATTTTGCTCGGCGATACGCAGATCAACCGGATTCTGCGCCGCTTTGACGATGATTTCCCGAAGAAGCTGGCGGAGGTCATCAACAAGACGTATGACAACAAGCTGATCGTCAGCCTGATCTCCAGCCAACTGGACGCGGACCGGATGGACTATCTGCTGCGCGACGCTTACTACACGGGGGTCAATTACGGCAACTTCGAGATCGAGCGAATCTTGCGCGTGATGCGGCCGCAGGAGGACGGGATTGTCTTTAAATTCAGCGGCATGCACGCGGTCGAGGACTACATCATGTCCCGCTACCAGATGTACTGGCAGGTGTATTTTCACCCGGTGACGCGCAGCGCGGAGGTCATCCTGCGGAAAATATTCCAGCGGGCCAAGCTGCTGTTTTCCCAAGGCTATCCGTTCATGCAGGAGCCGGTCATGCTGCTGCCCTTTTTACAGGAAAAGGTCGAGCTGCAAGATTATTTGGCCCTCGATGAATCTGTCATTTTGTTCTACATGCAGCTGTGGCGCAACGAGGGAGACCCGATCTTGAAAGATTTGTGCGGGCGTTTTCTGGACAGGAATCTCTACAAATACGTCGAATATAACCCGAGAGATTTCCGCTTGCTGGCAGAGTTGAAGGACATGTTCCAACAGGCGGGCATCGACCCGATGTATTATTTGGAGGTAGACACCACATCAGATCTTCCGTATGATTTTTACCGTGCCGGCGAAGAGGAAGAGCGGATTCCGATCATGCTGCAGATGCCGTCGGGAGAGCTGGTCGAGCTTTCCCAGAAGTCCGAGATCGTGCAGGCCATCAGCGGCAAGCGCCGGTTTGATTACAAATTGTACTTTCCTTTAGATAAAGTCATGGCTTTGCCGGGGGACCTGTCCCGGAAGATTCGAGAACGTCTGGGAGTGATGGAAGATGCTTAATCGTCACGCCAAAATCATACGCTTGATAGAAATCGTAGGCGAAGTGAGTGGGCGAAAAAAGCTGCAAAAAATGGTATACATAGGAAAACATCTGCAGATGGACTTCGATGAGCGCTATGAGTTTCACATGTACGGCCCGTATTCGGAAGAGCTGACGCTGCGCGTGGACGAGCTGTGCAACATGGGCCTTTTGGACGAGCAAATGGAGAGCAAGGGCGCGATCCATATGTACCGTTACAAGCTAAACGAGACGGGACGCGACTTTCTCCGCTTCCACGAGGTGGACTTCGGCCGCGGCGAGCGTGCCATCCGCCGCATGAACGAGGAAAACTCCCGCTTTTTGGAGCTGGTCTCGACTATCCTGTATTTCAATGACCTGCCCTATGAGGAAATGAAGGCGAAAATCTTCACCTTCAAGAGCAAGCAGCGCTACACCGAGGATGAAATCCGGAAGGGCCAGGAGTTTGTGGAAGAATTGCGGGAATTGATGAAAGAGGACAACAACGAAAGTACGGCGATGTAGGGGCGGGGGACGTATGGACTGAACTTGCGAAAGTTTGGGATGCGTCTTTTTTTCTGTGGAGGGCGGGCTGTGGAGCGGTTTCAAGTCAAGGAAGACATGGAATGGCTGCGATGCAAAGGGGGCTGATCATCCGTACCCCGCGGTCGCCGCAGTATCGGAAGTATGGAGGCTCGGAAACTACAGAAAGCCCCGGAAGTTGCAGAAGCGATAGAAGCTCGAAAAACGCCAGATCCCCTGGCAGACCTAATAGAACTGGCAGACTCGCAGAGGACCGGTCCGAACCGGCCTCCACGGGTCATTTTTTTTGTCTCAATACAAGGAGTGATAATGCAGACAGGGTTCCTTGACAATTGCATAGGCAGTGCATCGACGCATGATAGGAGAGGGTGTGGATAATGATGAGGATTCGGCTTCGTTCCAAATGGCTTTGGCTGACAATTGTGGGCAGCCTGTTGATAACGGTATGCATGGTGTGGACCTGGGGAACTGCCAGCGCGAGCGAAAAGAAGATTGTGTACGTGTACAGCGACAGCTGTGGATATTGCCAATCGTTTTCGCCGAAGCTGATGAAGGTTTTGGCAGAATATCCACAACACACGGTGGAACGTCTGGATATCCGCCAGCCACGCGATTTACAGCTCGCTCTGCGCTTGGGGGCAGCGGCCACGCCGACCGTTTTGATCGTAGAAGATGAGCAGGTCGTGGACAAGCTGGAAGGAGACGCGCCAGCAGCTGCACTTCGTCTCTTTTTTCAAAAAAATCTTGATCATCCTCTTTCTGGAAAATAACGAAGTCGGTAAAATATCGATAGATTGAGAAGGGGGAAAACCGATGAAGATGCTACGGAAGGGCTTGGCAGCAAGCCTGATGATGGCTGGAATCACGTTAGGACAAGCGTTGTGGGGAGGGACATGGGCGGTTTCTCCGGCCTCGGCCGTACAGCCCCAGCAGGTAACGCCTGACTTTGCCGCTCACCCTGCCAAGGATGCGATTCTCCTCGCCTTGCAAAAAGGCTTCATGTGGCAATATCCCGACGGCCGCTTTTACCCGGACAAGCAGATCGCGCAGTCGCAGTTTGTGGCGAGCCTCGTGGCGATTCGCGGCGTAAAGGACGCAGCTCCAGTACCTGAACTGCCCGCAGGCCACTGGGCAAAGGGAACGTACGAGCGTGCGAAAAAGGCAGGCATTCTGGAAGGCATCAAGATCGACCCGAACAAGCTGCTGACCAAGGAAGAGGCCGCCCTGCTCGTCTTTAACGCCTGGAAGCCCTACCGCGGAGTAAAAATGCCCGGCTACACCAACACCGGCGCCCTCATCACCTGGGGCTGGATGGACCCGGCTCCCGCAGGCCAGCCCAAGTTCCGCGAAGACCTGCCCGTCACGCGGGGGGATGCGGCGAAGATTTTGGGGTATTTGTGGAAGGATAAGTGGCAGTTGGAGTTGGGGGATTATTATGCGGATGAGTTCCATAATTCATTAAAAAGTATTAATGGAGTTTTGAAGGGTACTGTACCAAAGGGGGATAACTCGTTATATTTGAACGTTAAAATTTTTACTAAGGATGGTAGTGTAATTGGTTTTGAAAATGGTGAACCTTTCCAATACCCGATTGCAAACATAAAAGAAGCTTGTTTTATCGCGATAAACAGAATGGATTCCTCTAATGCTGCAAGGTATTTTTATAATAAAATACCTTCTCTATTAAGAGAGAAGAAAACAATACAATTCTCGAAGCAGTAGGGTGAAGTAATGAGTATAAAGCAGACACGAAAATGTGGCTTGATTCTCAGTATTTTAACAATATTTGTAATCAACTTTTATCAGTACATTGCTGAAGCTGCTTCTCCTGAATTGCATGGTATAATCACAGGGACGGTTGATAGCAATAAGAACATAGTACCACAAAATACAATTAGTAAGATTAACATTGAATCAATCCCTGCAATTCTGGGTGCTACAATTGCTAATATTAAAGTAGATGAAGCCTTGGATACCCGTAAGTCTCTTGGATTTGCCGACTTAGATAAGAAAGCGGATCGAGGTTGGTATTTTGTTGACTTAAATGAAGCTAGTTATTGGATAAGTCGTTTTAAAGGAAACGGTAATTATATATTGGGAGGAGGAGCGAATGTATACAGTAAGACTGTTACAATAATTGATCAGTCAGCTGAACCTTCCTACCAAGCCTACAACCTCGCAGAACTAGCCGCAGCCTCCGGCGGAGCCGGGTACACGATCGGAGACAACCTCGAACCGTACGGAGACGGCTATATTTCTGTCGGCCACTTCCGCACCACCCCGCAACCTTCCGGGCAAGTCTCTACGGACAAAACCAAATACAAGGTCAACGAACAAGTGACCATTTCGGCGAATGCCACGGACTATTCTTACTATGACCGTGGCATTCTTGTTTGGAACTTGTCTGTCATCAACAAGACGACCGGGAAAGGCTACTACCAATTTGAATCGAATCGGGAAGTCCGCGACCAGAGCGGGTACCTTCCTCCTGTCAACGAGTCCAGCAGTCCCAAGCCCTTTCCGTGGAGCCAGGTCTACCAGTACAAGCCGACCGAACCAGGCCTGTATGAAGTCACGCTTACTATTACCGACCGGCACCATCGGGCTCGGCAAGGTTCGGCCAGCATGAGCGTGTCGACTCCGTATACCTATCAATTTACGGTCGGAGATGTGCCTGTCGATCCTGATCCTGACCCCGACCCTGAGCCGCCCGCGGGCTGCAAACAAACCGCGATGGATTTGCGTTTTGAACGGGAAAACAGCGACAGGGAGCTTTCCGCTGTGCCCAGCGGGGGAGAGACCATCGAGTTGGGGGACGACACCCGAATTGTTGTCACTGCAGCGAAGCCAGGGACGTTCAAGCACAATGGAGCCGTAATGGAGAGCGGGCCGAACAACAATCGCAAGCTCGGGATAACGGAAGCGCAGCAGTCAGGCACGTTTACCATTACCTATGCAAGCGACGATGGAACCGAGTGCTGGCAAAAGACATTTAAGGTGAACGACGGCGAAGACGGGATAGACCGATGCCCGATTATTACCGTAAACGGCAGCAACTTGAGCAATGGCGCCACGCTCGAGGTGACGCCCGGCGAGGAAGTGAGATTGTCAGCCAAATACACAAATGCATACGGGGAGCAGGGACCAGCGGAGATTAAATGGGACGTGACCCGGCCGGACGGGTCTGTGGAAACACTGCCCGGTGCTTACGACGAAGTCGGAGGACGGGAGAGATGGGGGACGTGGAATTCGGCGAAGCTTACCCTCCCTTTCGGAAAAGGCAATGATAAGCACGATGTCCTGCTGGAGAGAGGAAAGACGTACCGCGTCAAGCTGAACTTTGAGGGCGCCCTGTGGTACGGCCGCCCCGAGTGCGATTGGGTGCTGACCATCAAGGTGAGAGACATAGCCTGCACCATTGCGGAGCAGCAAAGGATCGAGTTTTTCAAGTATGGAGAACCACCATCGGAGTTTCCGCCCGGGGGGACAGTCCTCAGCAGTCTGGAGTACGATCCGATCTACGAGGAGCTTTTTACGCAGACCCCGTCCGGCTACGATACGCACATGAAAGTTTCTGCCAATGCAGCAGGCTCCTGGTATTTGGAATACGCAGGGAAAAAGGTGGCGCTGGGACAAAAGCTGGCAGCGAATGAAAAGCTCGATGTCGTGCTGCCCGAAGATTACGGGGTCGGAGAGCCGATGAAACTGGTATTCCTCTCCGAAACGGGCTGTATCCGGGAATTTGCCTTTACGGTCATCTCGTACAAACGCTGCTATGGGCTTCTGCTTATTCTGGAAGATAATTTCAGCAACCAGGCGTGGACACGGGAAATCGAGCGAGGCGAAACGGTTCAGCTCGAAGCCTCCGACATCCCCAAAGGCAAAAGTCTCAAGCTGTTTACGGGCGAGGATACCAAATACGTCGTGCAGTGGTTTGATCCGGACACCCAGACCTGGGAGTACGAGCGCGGAGATGCCTCGCTTCCGGGCAGTTCCAACCCGCGTTCAGACCATTGGCTGCGACTGCCGCGCGACGAGGACACGGACATGGTGCTGGGCGGACTGTACAAGGTCGTGTTTTACGATGATGCGGGCAAGTCGCCCATGTGCGACGGATATTTCTTTCTCCAGATCGGAGATGATGCGCCGCGGGGAGAAAACCTCCTGATTGTCAAAAGCAGTTTCTCTATCTCTCCCAAACAGCCACAGGCAGCAGGCACAGCGAGTACAATAACGTTTCAGGTGAAAAATGCGGGGCAGCAGGAGCATGACACGACGCTCGCCGTGAGATGGGAGAGCTCTCCGCAGGAGACAACGCTCGCTGTGGACAATTTCAAGCCAGGGGAAGTCAGAACCATTACTGTACCCACAAAGTATCCACAGCAGGGGGAAAATTTTATCGCCCATATCAACCCGGCGAAAAACAGGCCGGACAATGAAACGATCTGGTCCGACAACAGGGCGCTGTGGCCAGTCCAGATACCCAAGGAGCCGGAGATTCCGAATCCGCCAGGCGGAGGCGGAGATTTTGACGGGGGCGAAATTGGCCTTGAGATCTACGACAGCGACGGACGCGAGCTGCAGAAGCTGGCCGCGCAGGTGGATGGCGTGTGGGAGCGGGAGCCGGCGACGATTCGCGTCGTCATCGACCAGACGAAGATCAATGAAGGCTTTCTGCGTACCCAGCAGGAAATCAATGCAAAAATCGCAGAATACAAGTCGCAGCTGGCACAATCCGTCAGCGGCGAAGGGATTCAAAACGTGACCGTAACGGCACAGCCTGGCTGGATAGCGGATGCGAGGAGCATGGCTGTGTACAGTCCGGAGCGGATTGAACTGAAGGTAAGCGGGCCGGGTGCTCCCCAGTCGTGGCAAGTGAGCAGCGCGTCGACCGGCGGAGACTATGTCTACACGGGGACGATTGTGCCGACGGAGACGACGTGGCGCGAGGAGCTGCAACAGCAGAAATACAAGGCGCAGATCGACGGATTCGTGATCGTCATGGACTACAGTGTCCGGTTTGATTTGTCGTATGACAGCTGCACGACCGACGACGAAGGACAGGAGGCATGCGAGGCAAAAAGCGTGAGCAAAACGATGGCAGGCCGCTACACGATTACGGTTAAAGGCGGAGAGCGCACGTTTGCGGTTTTTGAGCCGAATGCGACAGGCACGCTCCGCCATACTGCAGAGTGGGCGGAGTACCATGCGCGCGACCGGTATCCAAACAGCCGTCCCGACGATTTTTACGCCGGGGAGCGCATCCTCTCGCAGATCGAGCTTGAGCCTCGTCATCGCCACCCCGTCAGTGGAAAGTATCCGGTCATCGTGTCGGCGCAGGCGTGGATAGCGGAGACCGGAATGCGCCAGACTTCCTTGCAATCGCAGTTGTCTCTTGTGCCAGCCTCACCGCAGCTGTGGCGAGGGCCAACCTACTCGGCGTCCAAGCTGGGCCAACGCGAAGTCGGAGTAGACATACCGCTCATGGGCGACAAGCAGCGGGGCTTTCAGAAAGATTCCACTTATGCGGTCTACTTTTCGGTGCAATTCCGTTTTGATGCGAAAAAGGGGTTTGCCCATCCGGTGAAAAGCGGAGGACAAGGGCACGCGCTCACTGATTACAGGATTCCATTCCGCATCATCGCCAACGCCTGGGAGCGGCAAGGCATCCGCAACCATACGACCCGGTAAATATATTTGCACCCCCTCTCTGTCTTTTTCTACTGTGAAAAAAGAAAGAGACAAGGGGGTATTTTTGTGGGAACTTCGGCTAGACGACTGGCTGTTTGGCTATTCGTGCTTGCGCTTGTCTGGAACGGAGCGGCGCACGCAGGATGGGCCAAGGAACGACGCTCTATCGTAAAGGAAGCATGGGTCTGGAGCGAAGCGGGGGAGCTGCGCATTCAGGGAGCGCTCGCGAATCCGGCTGAGGAGGGAGCGCTCGTATTCAGGCAGGCAGGGCAGGAGGCGGTGTATCCGGTAGAGCACGGCTCGCGCTTTTCCGTAGCAGTGATGCCGCGCACGAGCGATGAACCGCTCACTGTGGAATGGGCGGAGGATCGTCAGACTGAGCCGGCAGCACTCTGGCAGATCACAGTGCCGGATTCTGTGCGATTGGCTGCGGAAGGTTTGCAGTTGCGAGAAGTGCCTTGGGAGCGAAAGGCAGCGCAAAAAGAAGCGCGGCTGCCGCTGCCTGATGGAAACGCCGGAGCAGATGGGGCAAAGGTCGAGGAGGCGGACGTCAAACCGGCAGGGGATCAGGAGATGGACACCGAAGCAAAGAGGGAGCGTGATCGAGTCTCCCTCTCATCTGGGGGCAGCAGCCAACGGGAAGTACAGCGGTGGGCAGATGATTTCTACGATGCTTTTCCTGCGGGCAAGAAGCCAAAAGAAGCGGCGCTGCGCAGCAGACAAGCCTTGTTTGAGCTGGAGCCGAACGACACCTTCGGCAAGGCGGACTGGCTGTTTGACGCGAAGGACGGCTACGGCAAAATCGGCAAAGACGGCGATGTGGATACGTGGAAGATCAAGGCGAGCAGCAGCGGGACCATGAACGTGGCGCTGCGGGATATTCCGCCCGGTCAGGATTACAACCTGTACGTCTATTCGGAAGAGAACCGGGAACTGGGAAGCTCGGAGAAAGACGGCAGAGCGGACGAGACTGTGGAAGGTATCGCCATGGAGAAGAACAGCTGGTATTACATCGTAGTCAAAGGGCGAAACGGCTCCTACCACAAGGACTTCTATTACCGCTTGCGGGCAGATTTCCTGCCGGATCGCGGCAATGCCAAGGCAGACGAATACGAGCCGAACAATTCAGCCGCCGAGGCGTACGCATTGGCTACAGACTTCGACGCCACCCTCCAGGCCAATCTGCACGGCCTGGATGATGTCGATTACTACAAATTCGGGATTACGCTGTCTTCGACGGTCAGGCTGGATTTGCAGGAGCTGCCCGCAGGGATGGACCTCGATCTGTATTTGCTGGATCAGGCCGGAAAAGTGCTGTCGAAGTCGGAGAAGCCGAAAAATGCGAACGAGCAGATCGTGTTTCAGGCCAATCCGGGAACGTACACGATCAAGGTCGTCGCCAGCAAGCGTTCCGGTTTTGCGCCCAACACGTACAAGCTTGTCGTAAAGTCGAGTCCCATTCCGGTCATTTTGATTCCGGGAATCGGGGGATCGCGGCTGGAGGCGGAGGAAGACGGCGAGATTTCGGAAATATGGCTCGGGCTGGGCGACAGCCTGATCGGGATCAACGACCCAAGGCACCGCAGGCTGCTCTCGCTGGAACCGATGCGTCCAGGCAGCGTGGACGTCAGGCCGCGCAATCAAGGAGTCCGCATCTTCCCGGAGAGAGCGGACGAAGGGTTCAGTGCGATCGAGTACCTGTCCTATTCTCCCATCGATCCTGTCCGCGATAAGACGGAGCAGTATTACAGCATGGTCAAGGAGCTGGAAAAGCTGGGCTATAAAAAGTTCCGCACCTTGTTTGCGATGCCGTACGACTGGCGCTACAGCAACGCGCAAAATGCGGAAGCACTCAAGCAAAAGATCGACCTGGCCCTGCAGCGGTCAGGAGCGAGCCAGGTGCAGCTGGTGGCGCATAGCATGGGGGGCTTGCTCGTCCGGGAAACGCTCCTGTCCAACGTCTCTTATCAGGGCAAGGTGCATCGCATCATCTACATGGGCACTCCGTTTCTGGGTGCGCCCCGCGCGTATCAGGCCATCCGCTACGGCTACGACTTCTCCATTCCGTGGATGGACGAGGAGACCGGGAAGATCATCTCGGAGTATGCACCTGCGGTATACGAGCTGCTGCCTTCCAGGAAGTATTTCGAGAAGGTCCCCTTCTTGAGAAAGGACAGGAACGAGCCGTACAGCTACGACGAATTCATCAATGACCCTGCCATCCGTCTCTCTTACTCGCCGCTCGTCAAGCAGGCGGGCAAGCTCCATGACAAATGGGACAACAAACTCATCAACGTCCCGCAATACTCGATTATCGGCTCTGGGGAACCAACGTTGCTCGGCTATTTCTTCGACGCGTATCACCAGACTTGGGCCCCCTATTACGACAGAGGCATGGGGGACGGCACGGTACCGTATTTGAGCGCCAGCTACGGGCAAAAGGATATCAGGAAAAAGTACTATGCGAAGGGCGAGCACGCCAAATTGCCGACCATTCCGCAAGTCATTCGGCAGGTCAGCCAGCTTTTGCAGGGCAACGAAGAGACACAGCCCGGTCTGCGCAAGTCGGCGGACAGGAGCCAGCCGTATCTGACCTACATTCTCTCTCGTTCTGACGGGTCATTCCCGGAGGTCAGGATCAGCAAATCCGGCAAGTCGCAAATACTTGCCAAAGGACAAAAAGAAGCGTGGGACGACCTGTCCATCGAATACCACGGCAATCTCGCCGTACTCCATGTAAAAGACGGGGAGGAGCTGACGTTCGAGGACGTCGCACCGCGCAGCGGAAACGATGCAGTCCTGTACATCCAGCGATTCTCGTCGGAAGATTCAGAAGAAGAGCAGGAAACGGGGAAATGGTATCGGATCGGTCAGCGCGGCTCGTTGGAAGCCGTGAATGCAAACGAATAGATGAAAGGGAATGAAAAATGAAAGACGTACTCATCTGGATTGTGGCAGGTCCGTTCGTTTACGCCTGGCAGTTGGCGGGCCCTGTCGTAGGGCTGATCGTTGCGGGCTATATTCGGACTGTATTCGGATTTCGCATATGGAGGACGCTGCTGTCGGCGTTTTGCTCCAGCTTCTTGTACTACTTTGTCATCATCCCGACAGGCGGGATGCTCGGCGGCGCGATGTGGATCATCGAGTTGCTGATGGCCCTGCATACGTCGCTGTTCGTGACCTTGATCCTGTGGTTGTACGACAAGCTGAGACGGAAAAAAGACAGCGCAGGCCAGGAGGAGGAAACTGCAGACGTGTAACCGGACGCGCAGTCAAATTGCGTCACTATGCGTTTCCGAGTAATATAAAGAAAGGAGAACGACGTCTGGAGGGTGTGTAGCGTGGATATTTTTGACAACAAAAAGGGCGGCTTTACGATCATGGGCGGCAAGACCGATGTGCACGGAGGGTTCGGTCAGGGGTTACTGGACCTAAATAATGTCTCCTCCGTCATTATCGACGGAGAGGAAGCCTATATTGACATGGGCGCCCTGCATGCCAAAAGCTCGGTTGAAAAAGGCATCAAATGGACGACGAACAAGGCAGAAGTGCCGAACGGGAAACCGTACTGGGTCGTATGGGTCACTGTGGACCGCAACGAAAAAGGGCCGTACTATGCAGGAGCGACTGCCTGCTACATGGAAATTGACCGGGAAGCGCGGCGCGGCTATAAAATTTTGGCAGACCACGTCAATCGGATGGACTATTCCATGAAACGCCGCGTCATGCTGTCCGAACTGGGAGAAAAGGAAAAGGCGGCATTGAAGAAGCTTTTGATCGAAAACAATGCGGCCATGTTCGACAATTCCTCTGACGAATTGAAGCAGGCATTGGCATAGACCTGGAAAACGTGAACGGTCTGTGAACAAATGGTGAAATCAATTGTTACCAGTTTAGGAGTAAGGTAAACTTATTTCCATATCTGTGTACATGTACACTAGGTCACCAAACGGGGAAAGAGCCGTCACTCTTTCCCTGTTTGTCTTATATATTATGCATTCGGGACGCCTTTTCTTCCGCAGCCTATTTTTGCTGCTCATGCAATCGGCAGGGAAGCGGAACAATACAAAAGCATGACGAATCTGTCTGACGGAAGGGGCGTTACCCGATGAGTGAAGATCCCCGTGTACAGGGAGAGAGCAACGATCATTACGTCAAGCACGGCGGCGTTCATTTCCGCACGCACGTGTCTCCCCAGGAAATCAACGACTTTGTCCGCAAATTGCCTGCGGGGAAACGGGAAAGCTTGTTCGAGGTCCTGGATCAGCTCGGTCAAGCAGGATTGATCACGGTCGTCAACGACCATGTTTTCGCGGATGGGGATGGCGTTATTGCCGGCGGCGAAGACATTCAATCGCTGCAATAAGAAAAAGGGGGCGTGGATGCTGGCCACGTCCCTTTTTGTCGTCCACGTATTCCTCTTTATTCGCCCGGCTTCCACCAGCTGCCCATCCGCTGCCAGAAGGACGAGGTGTCCGGCGGCTTCAGCGGGGTCGGCGCCTGGTTGGCGGGCAAATGGTCGGTGCAGTATTCTTGCGGCTCTGTGCCGCTGGCAAAATAGAACAGTTGCGGGTCCGGGCAGTTTTCCGTAGCCAGCTTTCCGGAATGCGGGTCGATGTAGACGGATACGACTCCGGCAGGCATGTCAAACAGAGTGGGCGGCTGATCCTTCAGAGCGGCTTCCATGAATTGCGCCCATATTTTTTTCGACAGATAGCCTTCCTTGACATCGTCCACTTTTTGATTTTTGTCATATCCGATCCAGACGGTCGACACCAGTTGGGGAGTAAAACCGCTCAACCACGCATCGTAGTCAGTCGAACCCGTCTTTCCGGCTACGGGGCGATTCAGCTCGCCTGCTACCCGATAGCCTGTTCCGCCGCGGTCGAACACGCTTTGCATCAGATTGGTCAGCAATGCGGCCGCAACGGGGTCAGCGGCGGGAGTTTTCACCGGTTTTTCCTCGACCAGGACATTGCCTTGGCTGTCCTCGATGGACGTGATGGCGATCGGCTTGACAGCTTCCCCTTTGTTGGCGATGGCGGCGTAGGCAGTGTTCAACTCCAGCGGCGAGACAGGGGACGTTCCCAGCGCCAGGGAGGGAACGGCCAGCAGCGGACTTTCGATGCCCAGCTTTTGCGCCTGCTCGACCACCTTTTGCGGGCCCAAAAAGTCGATCGTCTTCACGGCGTAAATATTGTCGGAGGTCTTGATCGCCTCCCGCATATTGATCATCGCATTTGCGTACCGCCCCCCGAAATTGCTCGGGATGTACTGCTTGTTGCCATCGTAGGTAAACACGGTCGGTTCGCTTTTCATCATCGTCAACGGGGTGTAGCCGTTCTGCAGGGCAGCGAGATACATGACCGGCTTGAAAGACGAGCCGGGCTGGCGTTTGCCGAGTACGCGGTTGTACTGGCTTTGCTTGTAGTCGCGCCCGCCGACCATCGCCTTGATGTAGCCGGTGTTCGGGTCCATGGCGACGAGCGCCACCTGCAGGTTCGGATTGTCTTTCGGCAGGTTGGCCGCCACGATCTCTTCCGCCTTTTTCTGCATGACGGGGTCCAGCGTCGTATGAATTTTCAAGCCCCCATGAATAAACAGCTCTTCGTCGATGCCGTACTTGTTTTTGACCAGGTTGGCGATGTAGTCGCGGAAATAAGGCGCCCGCTCCACTGCGGCCTCCGTTTTCCGCTCCTTCAGGTGAAGTTTTTCGGCAAAGGCTTGCTCCGCCTGCTTTTCCGTGATCGCGCCATCCCGCACCATTGCGTCCAAAATCAGCTTTTGCCGAGACTTTGCTCGTTCAAAATCAATAAAAGGGGAATAGTATGACGGCCCTTTCGGAATTCCCGCCAGCATGGCGCTCTCGGCGACAGTCAGGTCTTTGGCGTCCTTGCCGAAGTACGTCTGTGCTGCGGCCTGGGCACCATAGGCGGAGTGGCCGTAGTAAATCTGGTTCATGTACATGCCCAGAATCGCGTCCTTGCTGTAATTCAGCTCCAACTGGATCGTCAGCAAGGCTTCCTTGATTTTTCGGTCCCACGTCTTGTCGAGGCTCAGGTACAGATTGCGTGCAAGCTGCTGGGTGATCGTGCTGGCACCTTGCTCCAGATCCATATGGATGACATCGATGTAGGCAGCTTTTACCAGGCGCCTCCAGTCAAAGCCGTAGTGCTCGCGGAAAGTCCGGTCCTCGATGGCGATCGTTGCATCGATCAGCGACGGCGCGATTTCGCTGATGGGCACGATGATCCGGTTTTCGCCGCGATGCATCGTATCCAGCACTTCGCCATTAGCTGCGTAAATCGTCGTCGTTTGCTTGATGAACGCCTCCGGAAGCGGCTGGGAGCGCAAGTACAAAATCATGAGCAAAATCGCGAACGAAGCGCACAATAGGCTGAGTATGACAAATTTTACGAATTTCTTGGCCCAGCGCAAATAACGAATGAGAGGCGCTTCCCGAATGACTTCCATGTGCCGTCCTCCTTTCTCCCGATGGATTGTCTGAATCGGGGCATACTAAGACACAAGTTATTCCTAGTATGGGTTGGCAAAACGTTGGATAAACTTGCCTGAACCAACGAAAGGAAGCTTGTCCAAAAAAACCTTGCATTTTGAAAGACAGCCACTATAATTTTCTTGTACTATTCAGAACGTATTCGATTCGCAGTCTTCTAAATACATGCGGGTACTTGAAGGAGGTTACATATCCATGAACATGGAATTGTGGTACACCGAGAAACAAACGGAAAATCACGGAATTACAACGAAAATTACCGACACCCTATACAGTGAAAAAACCGAGTTTCAACAAATCGACGTGATTACTACCAAGCAATTTGGACGCATGCTGGTGCTCGACGGCATGGTTATGACCACCGATGTCGATGAGTTTGTCTACCACGAGATGATTACGCACGTAGCGCTCAACACTCACCCGAACCCGAAAAAGGTCCTGGTCGTTGGCGGCGGCGACGGCGGAGCCATCCGCGAGATCGTGAAACATCCATCCGTGGAAAAAGCGGTTTTGGCTGAAATCGACGGTGGCGTAATTGAGTCCTGCAAAAAGTATTTTCCTGAAATCGCGAGCGCGCTGACCGGCAACCCTCGCGTCGACGTGCAAGTGATCGACGGCATCAAGCACATCCATGACCATAAAGGCGAGTACGATGTGATCATGGTCGACTCGACAGAACCGGTAGGCCCGGCAGTTGGCCTGTTTGAAAAAGGCTTCTACCAAGGTATCTACGACGCGCTGAAGCCAGACGGCATCATGGTCGCGCAAACAGAATCCCCTTGGTTCAACCGCGATCTGATCAAGCGCGTATTCAAAGACCTGAAATCGATCTTCCCGGTAACCCGTCTCTATACATGCAGCATCCCGACCTATCCATCCGGTCTGTGGAGCTTCACCATCGCGTCCAAACAATACGATCCGCTGGAAGTGGACGCATCGAAAATCAAGGCTCTCGATACCAAATACTACAACGCGGACCTTCACCACGCAGTCTTCAAACTCCCGAACTTCGTGGCTGAACTGACCCGCGACTAATCGGAGGAGGACGAAACAGCATGCGTTTTGACGAAGCATACTCCGGCAACGTCTTCATCCGCAGCCACGGGAGCTACGAGGAAAGCCAGGCGGTCATTTACGGCATGCCGATGGACTGGACAGTGAGCTTCCGTCCAGGCTCCCGTTTCGGCCCTGCGCGGATTCGCGAAGTGTCTATCGGTCTGGAAGAGTACAGCCCGTATCTCGACCGTCTGCTGGAGGACATCAAGTACTTCGATGCAGGCGACATTCCGCTTCCATTCGGGAACGTGGAAGGCAGCCTGGACATGATCCGCAATTTCGTGGCGAAAGTGCTGGCAGACGGCAAGTTCCCGCTCGGTCTCGGCGGCGAGCACCTGGTTTCCTGGCCGGTATTCCAGGCTGTTTACGAAAAGTACAAGGACATGGTCGTGTTCCACTTTGACGCGCATACCGACCTGCGCGACAACTACGAGGGTTACCAATATTCCCACTCCACCCCGATCAAAAAGGTGTGCGACCTGATCGGCGGCAAGAACGTGTACTCGTTCGGGATTCGCAGCGGCATGCGCGAAGAGTTCGAGTGGGCGAAGGAAAACATGCACCTGTACAAATACGACGTGCTGGAGCCGGTGAAAAAGGTGCTGCCGACGATCGGCAACCGCCCGATTTACTTGACGATCGACATTGACGTGCTCGATCCTGCCCATGCGCCGGGTACCGGTACGACCGAGGCTGGCGGCATTACGTCCCGCGAACTGCTGGACACGATTCACTTCATGGCAAACAACGGGGCGAACGTCATCGGCTGCGACCTGGTGGAAGTTGCTCCTGTCTATGACCACAGCGAAATGACGCAAATCGTCGCCTCCAAAATCGTGCGCGAGTTGCTGCTTGGCTTTGTAAAATAACAGACGAACGCAAAACGTCTCCGGGTACAGTACCGGAGGCGTTTTTTTTGATTTCCCTGATGTCCCCGAGGCAGCGTCCGCACATGCAAAGAATCACCTATTTTACAAACATTTTTGTTTACAAAATTTATAAATAGGTGTACGATGGTTTCAAGAAGTTTCCAGTTCGTTTCTGGTCATTCGTTACTGGTAAATTTCCGGCTTGTTTCCAAGGAGGATGTTTACGATGCGAGAAGTATTCGCCCACGCTGAATTTCGCAAACTGTTTTTCTCCAATCTGTTTTCCGGATTCGGTCAAGGGATGACGATGATCGGGATCGCCTGGTATTTGGTCGAGACGACAGGCTCGGCGCAGCTGCTCGGCTCGACGATGTTCACCTCGGCTCTCCTGATGTTTTTCATCGGTCCGTACATCGGCACGCTGATCGACCGCTTTTCCCGCAAGAAAATGCTGCTGATTGAAAATCTGATCGGCTTTGCCGTACTGGGTTCGCTTGCTGCATGGGGCTTTTTTGGCCCGTACGCCGAGTGGATGCTCATCGCCATCTATCTCGTGACGACCTTTATGTACCAGATCCACTACCCGGCCCAATCTGCGCTGGTCCAGGAAGGCTTCGAGGCGAGGCATTACGACAGCATCAACAGCCTGCTGGAGATCGAGGGGCAGACGGCCTCGGTGCTGGCGGGCGGTGTGGCAGGCGTGCTGCTCAATTCGTACGGCCTGCATGTCGTCATCCTGTTCGACGCCTTGACGTATTTGCTTGCATTCGGGTTGCTCTCGACGATGAAGTACACCTTTACCCTCGAAGGGGAGGCTGGGGCAAACCGGGGCGTCAACTGGCTCGGGCAGCTCGGCCAAAGCTGGCAGTACATCCGGGAGCGGCGGGGCTTTCTCGTCTTTGGCATATCCGCGCTCATGCCGTTTATCGCCATCATGGTGAGCAATCTGCTCAAGCCTGTCTACGTCAGCCAGACGCTGAAGGCGGATGTCTCGGTTTTTTCCTTCGGGGAAATGGCTTACGCGATCGGAGCGGTAACAGCAGGCGCGCTCGTGGCGATCGTCGTCCGGAAAGTGGGGAGCTATGCGGCGATTGTCGGCAATACGCTGCTGTTTGCAGCCGTGATCGCAGGGATGGTCTCGCTGCCGTACGGATGGGCGCTGATTGCAGCCTATGCGGTGTACGGCTGGTGCAATGCCTCTGTCCGCCTGATCCGCCAGACGCTGTACATGAACGTCGTGCCCAAGCATTTGATGGGCCGCGTGATGAGCTTTTTCAATTCGGTCGGAATGATGATGCGGCTCGTCCTGATCGGGCTGTTTACCGTGATCATCGACCATACAGGCGCGAGCTTGGGGTATATCATCATGGCGGGGTTGCTGCTGCTTGCGGCCGTCGGGCTGGCCGTGACCATGCGCCCGATTCTTGCCGAAGCAAAGGCCCAGACTGCGGTTGCATCCGAAGATCATTGAACGGTAAAATGAACGGATGAAAAGGATACAGGACAAAAGCGGAGAGTGGAAACAGTTATGCACTACGTACAAATTGAACTGACAGCCAAACATCGGGTAGACGGCGACTGGGAGGAGACGACCCACTCGTACGAAGGAAGATGTGTGCAAAAGGCTGCGGCCTGGTATCTCAACTACAAGGAGCAGGTGGAAGGCGCGGGAGAAGTCAGCACGACCCTCAAATTGACAGAGCGGGCGATCACGCTGGTGCGCCAGGGAGGGGTGTCGACCCGGCAGCAGTTTGAAAAAGGAGCCAGCACCCATGCCAGCTACCAGAGCCCCTATGGCCCTTTTGCGATGGAGACGCACACGAACAGGCTGCGGGTTCGCTACGAGAGGGAATTGCCGACTCGAGTGGAGATTGCCTATCAGCTGTGGATGAACGGGCAGTACGCCGGTGAGCATGAGCTGACGATGGTGATTGGCTGGTAAGCCGTCCTTGGCAAGGGCGGTTTTCTGCACATACAATAATGGTACACAGCCAGGGAGCGGAAGGGGAGGTACGCACGATACCTCTGCTTGCGGAGAATGTGCCGAATATTCGGCATAGTGATGGTTTTTTGGCAACTTGGTTGACTGCACGGATGAAAGGAGTGAACGCCAGGATGCCATTGTCCGATACCGTGGAGATGCTGCAGGCGATCCTGGGGGCGATTGACGAAGGGATACACGTAGTGGACGCCAACGGAATTACGATCTTCTACAACCATGTGGCGGCCAAGCTCGACGGTTTGACAGCGGAGGAGGTGCTGGGCAAGCCGCTTTTGGAGGTGTTCCCTTCGCTTGACCGCCAGTCCAGCACGCTTTTGCGCGTCATCGAGAGCGGAGAGGCGATCTACAACCAGCCGCAGGTCTACAAAAACTGGAAGGGCGTACGCGTGGAGACGATCAACACGACTTTGCCGGTGCGGGTAGGACAGCGACTGGTCGGAGCTGTCGAAGTCGCCAAAGACATCGGCAAGCTGAAAGAGCTGTCGGAACGCCTGGTCGACCTCCAGGCCAAAATCAGTCAGCCCAGGCGGACCAAGCGCACGAATGAGGAGCTGTCCTTTCATTTTGACGATATATTGACCTGCAACGAACGGATGAACCAGCTCAAGGAACGTGCTCGCCGGGCGGCACGCACCTCGTCGCCGGTGCTGATCTACGGCGAGACGGGGACCGGAAAGGAGCTGTTCGTCCAGTCCATCCATCAGGCTTCCGCACGGTGTATGAAGCCCTTCATCGCCCAGAACTGTGCGGCGCTCCCTTCGTCGCTGCTGGAGAGCCTGTTGTTCGGCACGACAAAAGGGAGCTTCACGGGAGCAGACGACAGACCCGGCCTGTTCGAGCTGGCCGATGGGGGCACCCTGTTTTTGGATGAACTGAACAGCATGCCGATGGATTTGCAGGCCAAGCTGCTCCGCGTGTTGCAGGACGGCCAAATACGCCGGATCGGCGGCAGCCGCCAGAGCAAGGTCGACGTGCGCGTGATCGCAGCTGTCAACGAGCCTCCGCAGTCGCTCGTCCAGCGAGGACTGCTGCGCACCGACCTGTATTACCGGATCAATGTGGTGTCGTTCGAGCTGCCGCCTTTGCGCCAGCGCAGGGAAGACATCGGGCTGTTGGTGCGCCACTTCCTCGCCAAGTTCAACCGGCAGTTTGATATGAATGTGCGGTCGATCAGCGCGGAGGTGGAGCGGCTGTTTGCTTCCTACGGCTGGCCGGGGAATGTGCGCGAGCTGGAGCATGTGATCGAAGCCGCGATGAACATGGTCGAAGCAGATACGATCGAGCTGGAGCATTTGCCGCCGCATCTGCCGGAGCGGTCCCACGGGCTTGCAGCGGCAGAGCCGCTAACCTTTCAGGCGGAGTCCGGCAAGACATTGCCTGATCTGGTGCGTGAGCTGGAGGAGCGCGTGATCCAGGAGGCGATGAAAGCGACGGATGGCAACGTGCTGCGCGCCGCCAAACGGCTGGGCATTCCCCGCCAGACCTTGCAGTACAAGCTGAACCAGCGGATGAGCCCTCCCCCGAAGTGACTGCCGAAAATTCGGCAATTGAAGCGGCGCCAAAACGGTCGCATCGCGAGTCCAATCCGGACGGCTTATGGGCAAACCACCTGAAAAAGTGATTTTCTTCCTGTTTTCCAAATTTTTTGACAGGATTGGCACGCCCCTTGCATCTCTTCTTCAGCGAGTGAATGACAAGTGCATCACCACTGATGAGAGGAGATGGAATCAATGACGGTAGCGACCAAGCGCGACTGGCGCCAAATCGAACTTTGGAAAGAAGTTACGGACGAACAGTGGAATGACTGGATGTGGCAGCTGACCCACACCATTAAAACCGTAGAGGATCTCAAGAAGGTAGTGAATCTGACGCCCGAGGAAGAAGAAGGCGTGCGCATTTCCACCCAGACGATCCCGTTGAACATCACGCCGTACTATGCCAGCCTGATGGACCCGGACAATCCGAAAGACCCGGTGCGTATGCAGTCGGTGCCGCTTTCCTCGGAGCTGGTCCGGACCAAGTACGACATGGAAGACCCGCTGCACGAGGATGCCGACTCCCCGGTTCCAGGGCTGACTCATCGTTATCCTGACCGCGTGTTGTTCCTCGTCACCAACCAATGCTCGATGTACTGCCGGTATTGCACGCGCCGCCGCTTCTCCGGCCAGATCGGAATGGGCGTGCCGAAAAAGCAGCTGGACGCCTGTATCGATTACATCCGCCGCACCCCGGAAGTGCGCGACGTTCTTTTGTCCGGCGGGGACGGGCTGCTGATCAATGACCGCGTGCTTGAATATATCCTCAGCAGCCTGCGCGAAATCGAGCACGTCGAAATCATCCGGATCGGTACGCGCGCGCCGGTCGTTTTCCCGCAGCGCATTACCGAGAATCTGTGCAACATTTTGAAAAAATACCATCCGGTCTGGCTGAACACGCACTTCAACCATCCGAAAGAAATTACGCCGGAAGCGAAAAAAGCGTGCGAAATGCTCGCCAACGCAGGGGTGCCGCTCGGGAATCAGTCGGTCATTCTGGCCGGCATCAACGATTGCCCCAACACGATGAAAAAGCTGGTGCAGGATCTGGTGAAAATCCGCGTCCGCCCGTACTATATCTACCAATGCGACCTGTCCGAAGGGATCGGCCACTTCCGCGCACCTGTCAGCAAAGGAATCGAAATCATCGAGCATCTGCGCGGCCATACTTCCGGCTATGCCGTTCCGACGTTCGTCGTGGATGCACCGCACGGCGGCGGGAAAATTCCGGTAAGCCCGAACTACATCATTTCGCAAGCGTCCGACAAAGTTGTCCTGCGCAACTTCGAGGGCGTCATCACCTCGTATCCGGAGCCGAAAAACTACCACGAGCACGATGAGGAAAACTGCGAATTTTGCCGGGCGGCCAAAGGAAAAGCCGTGGGGATCGCAGCCCTTATGCAGGACGAAGCCGACAACCTCGAGCCTGCGGACCTGCCGCGCAACAAGCGCATCAAGGCGACCAAGGTCAAATCGCTGGCGGACGTTCGCCTGGAGCAAAAATTGAAAAAAGAACAACCCGGCATCGCGGACAAAGAAGTGTCCGGAAAATAGAGGAATATAGAGAAAAAACAGCCGTCTGGAGCGTATCCGGGTGGCTGTTTTTCTGTGCGCGACAAGGAAAAGCGCCTGTTGCGGGCCGTGTTGTCTGATTTTTCCCAACATTGGTTTAAGGATGGCTGATCGCTCATAAGTATGTTAAGATCAAGGCATATCCTATTTCGAGCGACCGTTCAGTCTTGTTTCATTTTTCAAAAATATTCATTCCGGGAGACTGAACAGTCATTCATTTCCAGGCTCGATTCTGATAAGATTTACACAAAGTAAACCCGATCAATGGAGGAGGAGTAGAATCATGCTGGCACTCATTAACCTGATCGCCTTTTTCCTGGTGCTTGCGTACGGGCTTTACCTCGCCGGACATGTCGTCTACAGCCGCTATTTGTTCATCAAACTGGGCAAAAAGCCGGACGTGAAGGACGATTTTGCGGCACGCATTAACCTGCTCTTGGAAAACGTCATTTTTCAAAAGAAACTCTTGAAGGACAAAAAGAGCGGCGTCATGCACGTTGTCATGTTTTACGGCTTTATCATTTTGCAGTTCGGCGCGCTTGAGTTGGTGATCAAAGGTCTGTCAAAAGGCTTTGAACTGCCATTTGGCAGCGCTCACAAATATTTCAGCCTGATGCAGGAGATTACCACCTTCCTCATCCTGGCCGCCGTCGGATACGCTTATTACCGCCGCTATATCGAAAAACTGAAGCGCCTCAAACGCGGCTTCAAGTCAGGGATCGTCCTGCTGCTCATTTCTTCGCTGATGACAACAGTGCTCCTTTCCCTCGCCTTTGAACAGCTTTGGCTCGGCCATGAGCCTTCCGGATTTGCTCCGATTTCGTCCTTGCTCGCGATTGTCTTTTCCGCGATCGGCGTCGGGCAGACGGCAGGAGCGGCACTGTTCTATGTATTCTGGTGGGCGCATCTGATTATTTTGCTCGGCTTTGCCGTTTACGTTCCGCAGTCCAAGCACGCGCATCTGCTGTTTGCCCCTGTGAACGTCTGGTTCAAGAAGCTCGACCCGCCGGGCAAGCTGACGAGCATCAACTTCGAGGACGAGACCCAGGAAGTGTTCGGGGTCGGCAAGATCGAAGACTTTACGCAAACGCAGCTGATCGACCTGTACGCCTGTGTGGAGTGCGGCCGCTGCACGAATATGTGTCCGGCTGCGGGCACGGGAAAAATGCTGTCCCCGATGGATCTGATTACCAAAATGCGCGACCATCTGACGGAAAAGGGAGCAGCCGTGACATCCCGGACGCCTTGGATGCCGAGCTTCGCCTTTGCCCAGACGACAGCGAACCAGCTCGCCATGCAGGCTACGGAAATCGCCGCTACCTCCGAAGGGGCGGCTGTATACGAGAAAAACCTGATCGGCGATGTCATCACGGAGCAGGAGCTGTGGGCTTGTACCACCTGTCGCAACTGTGAAGACCAGTGCCCGGTGATGAATGAGCACGTGGAAAAAATCATCGACATGCGCCGCTATCTCGTCATGACGGAGGGCAGCATGCCGGCGGAAGCCCAGCGCGCGCTGAACAATATCGAGCGCCAGGGCAATCCGTGGGGGATCAACCGCAAAGACCGGATGAAGTGGATCGAGGGGCTGAACGGGGAGTACGAAGTGCCGACGGTCAAACAGGTCGAGGAATTCGAGTACCTGTTCTGGGTCGGTTCCATGGGCTCGTTCGACCTGCGCAGCCAAAAAATCTCCCAGGCCTTCGTCAAGCTGATGCACGAGGCTGGTGTGAAGTTCGCCATTCTCGGCAACGAGGAGAAAAACTCCGGCGATACGGCGCGGCGGATCGGAAACGAGTTTTTGTTCCAGCAGCTGGCACAGGAAAACATCGCCCTGTTTGAAGCGTATGGAGTGAAAAAAATCGTCACCTGCGACCCGCATGCCTTTAACACGTTCAAGAACGAATATCCGGAATTCGGGCTGCAGGCAGAAGTGTACCATCACTCCGAGCTTTTGGCGCAGTGGGTCAAGGAAGGCCGCCTGAAGCCGACCAAGGAAGTCAAGGAGCGCATCACGTACCACGACTCCTGTTACCTGGGCCGCTACAACGAAATTTACGACAAGCCGCGCGTCATTCTGGAGGCGATCCCGGGCGTGGAAATTCTCGAAATGAAGCGCAGTGGCTGCGACAGCATGTGCTGCGGCGCGGGCGGCGGCCTGATGTGGATGGAAGAACACGAGGGCTCCCGCGTCAATGTGGCACGGACGGAGCAAGCCCTCGAGGTCAATCCGACGGCGATCGCCAGCGCGTGCCCGTACTGTCTGACGATGATGAACGACGGCATCAAGACGAAAGAAAAAGAAGACGAAGTCAAAACGCGCGACGTGGCGGAGATTTTGGCTGACGCCATCTGATACAGGCGCGATCTGACGCCAGCTCGTTATGCAGAGGAGAAAAGCTGCTCTGGCAGGGCAGCTTTTTCTTCCCAAATTCATTGACTATTGAGGCAGCAGACGGCAAAATGAAAATAGGAAAATGAGCGAACGCTCGGTCAAACCAGACATTGGAATGAACTTCAGGTGGAGGGATCGTTCACATGAAAACGGTGATTGCAGGGGCTGCACGCACCCCTTTTGGCAAGTTTGGCGGAGCTTTGAAAGCGTTGTCTGCCGTCGATCTGGGCGCAGTGGCTATCAAGGAAGCGTTGAGCCGCTCGGGGGTTACGGGCGAACAGGTCGATGAGGTCATCATGGGCATGGTCGTGCAAGCAGGAGCGGGCCAGGTGCCTTCCCGTCAGGCGGCGCGCAAAGCGGGATTGCCCTGGAACGTAGCCAGCGAAACCATCAACAAGGTGTGTGCGTCAGGCATGCGCGCTGTGACGATGGCCGATCAGATCATCCGCGCAGGCGATGGCGAGATCATCGTGGCTGGCGGAATGGAGAGCATGAGCAATGTCCCGTATGCGCTGCCGGATGCGCGGTACGGCATGCGCATGGGCGACGCGAAGGTGCGGGACCTCATGATGTACGACGGTCTCACTTGTCCGTTTGACCAGGTGCCGATGGCTGTCCACGGCAGCAACGTGGCCGAAGAGTACGGCATTACCCGCGAAGCGCAGGATCAGTGGGCGCTGCGCAGCCAGCAGCGGGCGGCACAGGCGATCGAAAAAGGCATTTTCGCAGAGGAGATCGTTCCGGTATCGATCCCGCAGAAGAAGGGCGAGCCGGTTCTCGTCAGCCAGGATGAAGGACCGCGTCCGGAAACAACGCTCGAAGGGTTGGCGAAACTGCCGCCTGTTTACAAAAAAGACGGCACGATCACGGCGGGCAACGCTCCGGGAATCAACGACGGGGCGGCGGCGATGGTCCTGATGTCGGAGGCGAAGGCAGCCGAGCTGGGAATCAAGCCGCTCGCGACCATCCTGGGACACGCCCAGGTGGGGGCAGAGGCTCCGTACATTGCGACGACGCCGGGTCTCGCCATCCAGAAGCTGTTGAAAAAGACAGGGGTCGCTCTCGCGGACATCGACTTGTTTGAAGTGAACGAGGCGTTCGCGGCGGTTACCTTGACCAGCGGCAAAATCGTTGGCTGGGACGACGAAAAAGTAAACGTCAACGGCGGTGCGATCGCCTTGGGACACCCGATCGGAGCGAGCGGCGCACGGATCATCATGCATCTCGCCTACGAATTGAAAAGGCGCGGCGGCGGCCTGGGGATTGCCGCGATCTGCAGCGGTGCGGCTCAAGGTGATGCCGTCCTGATTAAAGTAGAATAGGGGGCCTTTCATATGAACGTACAAACGATTATGGTCATTGGCGCGGGACAAATGGGCAGCGGGATTGCCCAGGTAGCAGCGGCTGCCGGTTTTCGCGTCTACCTGAACGATATCAAGCAGGAATTCGTCGAGCGCGGTCTGGGAACGATCACGAAAAACCTGACTCGCAGCGTCGATAAAGGCGCCATCAGCGAGGAAGACAAGCAGGCTGTGCTGTCTCGCCTGACTCTTTCGACGGATTTGGCAGACGCCAAGGACGCAGACTTCGTCATCGAGGCTGTCACGGAAAACATGGCGATCAAATCGCAAATCTTCTCCAAGCTGGACGAGATTTGCCCGCCGCATACCATCCTGGCCAGCAACACGTCGTCGCTGCCGATCACCGAGATCGCGGCCGTGACGAAGCGTCCGGAAAAAGTGATCGGGATGCACTTCATGAATCCCGTCCCTGTGATGAAGCTGGTGGAGATCATTCGCGGACTGCAGACGGCAGACGAGGTGTACCAGCTGACGGAGGATTTGTCCAGGCAGATGAAAAAAGTGCCGGTCAGCGTCAACGACTTCCCGGGCTTTGTCTCCAATCGGGTGCTGATGCCGATGATTAACGAAGCGATCTACTGCGTGTACGAAGGAGTGGCGACCCCGGAAGCGATCGACGAGGTCATGAAGCTGGGGATGAACCATCCGATGGGTCCGCTGACGCTCGCCGATTTCATCGGGCTGGATACGTGCCTGTACATCATGGAAGTGCTGTATGAAGGGTTCGGCGATTCCAAATACCGCCCATGCCCGTTGCTCCGCAAATACGTCAAGGCTGGCTGGCTCGGCAAGAAATCCGGACGCGGCTTTTATGTATACAACTGAGAGATGATTTAGGCAGAAAGGCAGGGCTTGACATGGATCTTCGACTCAAGGAAGAACATGAAATGATGCGGCGCATGGTGCGCGATTTTGCTCAAAAGGAGATCGCCCCGTTCGTTCCGGTGATGGAGGAGACCGATCAGTTTCCGCGGCACATTTTGCAGAAGATGGCCGAGATGGGGCTGATGGGCATTCCTGTGGCAGAAGAATGGGGAGGGGCCGGCGCAGACTTCCTCTCCTATATCATCGCGATCCATGAGATTTCCAAGGTGAGCGCGACTGTGGGGGTCATTTTATCTGTCCATACGTCCGTCGGCACCAATCCGATCCTCTACTTCGGAAACGAGGAACAAAAGCGCAAATACGTCACCAAGCTCGCGTCCGGCAGCTACCTCGGAGCGTTTGCCTTGACCGAACCCCATGCCGGCTCCGATGCGAGCAGCATCCGCACCTCCGCTGTACGCCAGGGCGACGAGTACATCTTGAACGGCAGCAAAGTGTTCATCACCAACGGCGGCGAGGCGGACACGTATATCGCGTTTGCCGTGACGGATGCTTCCAAAGGTACGAGAGGAATTTCTGCCTTTATCGTGGAAAAGGATACCCCAGGCTTTATCATCGGGAAAAAGGAAAAGAAAATGGGCCTGCACGGCTCGTACACGACAGAGCTGGTGTTTGACAACGCCCGCGTCCCTGCGGCGAATTTGCTCGGACAGGAAGGGGAAGGCTTCACCATCGCGATGGCGAACCTGGATACCGGCAGAATCGGGATCGCCGCACAGGCATTGGGGATCGCTGAAGCCGCCGTGCAGTACGCGACGGAATACGCCAAAGAGCGCAAGCAGTTCGGCCAGCCGATCGGCAAGCAGCAGGCAGTCGCCTTCAAGCTGGCTGACATGGCGACCAAGGCCGAGGCAGCAAGATTGCTCGTCTATCGGGCGGCGTCGCTGCGCAATCAGGGGAAGGCGTGCGGGTTGGAAGCCTCCATGGCCAAACGCTTTGCTACAGACACAGCGATGGAGCTGGCGACGGAAGCCGTGCAAATCTTCGGCGGCTATGGCTACACCCGGGAGTATCCGGTGGAGAGGCTGTTCCGCGACGCCAAAGTCACGCAAATTTACGAAGGAACGAACGAGATTCAGCGCATCGTGATCGCCAAGCATTTGCTGGCAGACTAAATCAGAGAGTCATCGTCCGGCGCCACGTTCCGGACGGACTGAATGAACACATGGGGGAGTGGAAGAAATGAACTTTCAACTGACCGAAGAACATGAGATGCTGCGAAAAATGATCCGTGACTTTGCCGAAAACCAGGTGGCTCCAACGGCAGCGGAACGCGACGAGGAAGAGCGGTTCGATCGTTCCATCTTTGAACAGATGGCCGAGCTGGGCCTGACGGGTATTCCGTGGCCGGAGCAATACGGCGGAGCAGGAGCGGATTACTTGAGCTACGTCATCGCCGTCGAGGAGCTGTCCCGCGTGGATGCTTCCATCGGGGTGACGCTGTCCGCCCATGTGTCCCTGGCGAGCTGGCCGCTCTACAAGTTCGGGACGGAAGAGCAGAAGCAGAAGTTTTTGCGCCCGCTGGCGGAAGGCAAGAAAATGGGAGCGTACTGCCTCACCGAACCGGGCTCTGGCTCTGACTCGGCAGGCATGCGCACCACGGCAGTCCGCGAAGGCGATCACTACATTTTGAACGGCAGCAAAATCTTCATCACGAACGCAGGGGAAGCCGAGATCTACATCGTGTTCGCGGTGACCAATCCGGAGCTGAAGCACAAGGGCATCACGGCCTTTATCGTAGAAAAAGGCATGGACGGCTTCACGATGGGCAAAAAAGAGAAAAAACTGGGCATCCGTTCCTCGCCGACGCTCGCTGTCAACTTCGAGGATGTCCGCGTACCGGCAGAAAACGTGCTGGGCAAGGAAGGCGAGGGCTTCAAAATTGCGATGATGACCTTGGACGGCGGACGCAACGGGATCGCCGCACAAGCGCTCGGCATCGCCCAGGGCGCGTACGAGCATGCCCGCAATTACGCCAAGGAGCGCAACCAGTTCGGCAAGCCGATTGCTTCCTTGCAAGCGATCCAGTTCAAACTGGCAGATATGGCGACCAAGATCGAGGCTGCCCGCCTGCTCACCTATCAGGCAGCATGGCTGGAGGATCAAGGGCTGCCGTACGGCAAAGCATCCGCGATGTCGAAGGTGTTCGCCGGCGATACTGCGATGGAAGTGACCACGGAAGCCGTGCAAGTATTCGGCGGCTACGGCTACACCCGCGAGTATCCGGTTGAGCGCTTCATGCGCGACGCGAAAATCACCCAGATTTACGAAGGCACCAATGAAATCCAGCGCGTTGTCATCAGCAACTACCTGCTGAAAGAATAGGAAAACCAGGCGTCCACGGCACAAGCGGCCACCGACCGGCAGAGTGGGAGCAGGATGACTGCTCCCGCCATTTCTTCTATATAAGATGTCCCGCAAAATGAAGGGGAAAAGAAAGAATTGGCTTCTGTCGTCGACTCGCTTATAATAGTTGCGACAAGATACAGAGACGAGCGTTTTTTCGCTTGATATTTGGCGAATCATCTGACCTAACGCTCGGTCGGTCGGAAGGGTGGAGCAATTATGTCTGAAAAAAGGAAAAGTATTCCTTCTTTGGTGAAGGACCCCAAGCTGATTGAGAAGCGCCGGGAACAGATCGTGGAAGCGGCAGTCAACCTGTTCATTCATAAAGGTTTTCATAAAACGACGACACGGGAGATTGCCCGTGCCTCGGGGTTTAGCATCGGAACCTTGTACGAGTATATCGAATCGAAGGAAGACGTCCTGTACCTCGTGTGTGACGCCATCCATGCGGAGATGGAGAGCCGTCTGCGCGAGGCGATCAATTTTAACGGGACCGGCCTGAAAATATTGAAGCTGGCCTTAAAGAGCTTCATTCGCGTGATGGACCAGATGAGCGATCGCGTCCTGCTCATTTACCAGGAGTCCAAATCGCTGCCAAAAGAGACGCTGCGCTTTGTCCTGGGACGGGAAGAAGAAATCGCCCAGGTCTTTGTGGAGATTCTCCGCAGAGGAATTGCCGACGGGTCCATTCGCATGGATGAAAAGCACGTCAAGCTCATGGCCGACAACATCATGGTGCTGGGCGAGATGTGGGTGTTCCGCCGGTGGGCTTTGCACAAACACTATACGCTAGAGGAGTACACCGAAAAGCAGATCGCTTTGCTGCTGAATGAAATCAGTGTCTCCGAATAATACTGGAATCTCGGGGAGAGTGGAACGATGGAAACAGAAGTGTATCGTCCGCAAAACAAGATTCGCTTTGTGACCGCCGCCAGTCTGTATGACGGTCACGATGCCTCGATCAACATCATGCGTCGTATTTTGCAATCTTCGGGAGTGGAAGTAATCCATCTGGGTCACAACCGTTCCGTTGACGATATTGTCACGGCAGCGATTCAGGAGGATGTGCAAGGAATTGCCATCAGCTCCTACCAGGGCGGTCATGTGGAGTTTTTCAAGTACGTGATCGATTTGTTGAAAGAGCGGGGAGCCGAGCATATCCGCGTTTTTGGGGGCGGGGGCGGTGTCATCGTTCCACGCGAAATTCGGGAATTGGAAGCATACGGAGTCTGTAAAATTTACTCCCCGGATGACGGCCGCAATCTCGGACTGCAGGGCATGATCAACGACATGCTCCGCAAGACCGATTTCCCGACGGTCAAGCAGCTCCGCGATGAAGTGGAGCGGCTCCGCGAGCAGAATCATCAGGCAGTCGCGCGGCTGATCTCCGTAGCGGAGTATGCCGTCGACGAGCCGCAGTGGGCAGAGCCGCTCAAAAACGGCGTGCCGGAGCCGCAGAAGACGATTCCGGTGCTGGGGATTACCGGTACGGGGGGCGCAGGGAAAAGCTCCTTGACGGACGAGTTGGTCCGCCGCTTTATTCGCACCTACGCCGACAAGACGGTAGCCATTTTGTCCGTCGATCCGTCCAAGCAAAAATCGGGCGGAGCGCTGCTTGGCGACCGTATCCGGATGAACGCCAACAACACGCCGCGCGTCTATATGCGCAGCCTGGCTACGCGCAAATCCGGCATGGAGCTGTCGGCGGCGTTGGAGGACGCGATTCGCGTGGCGCGCGCGGCGCATTTTGACCTGATCATTGTAGAGACGAGCGGAATCGGTCAGGGCGATGCGCAGGTCACGGAAGTGTGCGACGTGTCCATGTATGTGATGACGAGCGAGTTCGGGGCGCCGTCCCAGCTGGAAAAGATCGACATGCTGGACTTTGCCGACGTGGTCGCAATCAACAAGTTCGAGCGCAAAGGCTCCGAGGATGCCCTGCGCGAGGTGCGCAAGCAGTATCGGCGCAGCCGCCAGCAGTTTGACCTGCCGGACGAGAAGGTGCCTGTCTACGGCACGATCGCCAGCCAGTTCAACGACCCGGGCACCAATGTCCTGTTTGCGGCGCTGATGCACAAGATCGTCGAGAAAACAGGAGTAGACTGGTCCGTCGAGCAGCTGGATACGACTCCGGTCCACATTCACAAAACTTCGTTGATTCCGACAGAGAGGATCAACTATTTGCAGGATATCGCCAATACGGTGCGTCAATACCGCAAGTACACGGAGGAGCAGTCCGCTATCGCCCGCAAGCTGTACCAGCTGCACGGGGCCAAGGAGACGCTCCTGTCGTCGGGCGATGCTTCTACAGAGGAAGTCATTGCTGTTCTGGACAAACAGATCAAGCTGTTTGAAGAAAAGCTGCATCCGGAGTGCAGACGCATTCTGGAGCGCTGGCCGCAATTGAAGGCTTCCTACAAAGCGGATCAGTTCGTGACGAAAATCCGCGACAAGGAAATCGTGACCAAGCTGTTCAGCGAGTCGCTGTCCGGAACGCGCATCCCGAAGGTCGCCGTCCCCGAGTTCGAGGATTGGGGCGAGATTTTGAAATGGTCGCTGAAGGAAAATGTGCCTGGGGAGTTCCCGTACACGGCAGGCGTCTTCCCGTTCAAGCGGGAGGGAGAGGACCCGAAGCGCCAGTTTGCAGGCGAGGGAACACCGGAGCGGACCAACAGACGCTTCCACTTCCTGTCGCAAAATGACGAGGCCAAGCGCTTGAGTACGGCCTTTGACTCGGTGACGCTGTACGGGGAAGACCCTGACTATCGCCCGGACATTTACGGCAAGATCGGTACGAGCGGCGTGAGCATCTGCACGCTGGACGACATGAAAAAGCTGTATGCAGGCTTCGACCTGTGCGCGCCGAGCACATCCGTGTCGATGACCATCAACGGTCCGGCGCCCATGATTTTGGCGATGTTCATGAACACGGCGATCGAACAGCAGATCGAGGCGTTCACCGCGCGTGAAGGGCGCCAGCCGACCGCGGAGGAAGCGGAGAGAATCAAGGCGTACACGCTCTCGACCGTGCGCGGAACCGTGCAGGCGGACATTCTCAAGGAAGACCAGGGACAAAATACGTGCATCTTCTCCACGGAGTTTGCGCTGCGGATGATGGGCGACATCCAGCAGTATTTCATCGATCACAAGGTGCGCAACTACTATTCCGTCTCCATTTCGGGCTACCATATCGCCGAGGCGGGGGCCAATCCGATTACCCAGCTGGCCTTCACGCTGGCCAACGGCTTTACGTACGTCGAATACTACCTGAGCCGCGGCATGCACATCGACGACTTTGCGCCGAATCTGTCGTTCTTCTTCTCCAACGGGCTCGATCCGGAGTACACGGTCATCGGCCGCGTGGCACGGCGCATCTGGGCGACTGTCATGAAAAACCGCTATGACGCCAATGAACGCAGCCAAAAGCTCAAGTACCACATCCAGACATCGGGCCGCTCTCTGCATGCGCAGGAGATGGACTTCAACGACATCCGCACGACACTGCAGGCGCTCATCGCCATCTACGACAACTGCAACTCGCTGCATACGAACGCCTATGACGAGGCGATCACCACGCCGACGGAAAACTCGGTACGCCGCGCCATGGCGATCCAGATGATCATCAACAAAGAGCTGGGGCTGGCGAAAAACGAAAATCCGCTGCAAGGGTCGTTTATTATCGAGGAGCTGACCGATCTGGTCGAGGAAGCCGTCATGCAGGAGTTCGAGCGACTGAGCTCCCGCGGCGGCGTGCTGGGGGCAATGGAGACGCAGTACCAGCGCGGCAAAATCCAGGACGAATCGATGTACTACGAGATGAAGAAGCACACCGGCGAGCTGCCGATTATCGGAGTGAACACCTTTATCAACCCGAATTCGTCCGAGGAAGACTACGAGATCGAGCTGGCTCGCGCGACGGAAGAGGAGAAGTTGCAGCAGATCCAAAACCTGCGGGCCTTCCAGGAAAGAAACCGCGACGAGGCAGGACCTGCTCTGCGCCGCTTGCAGGAGGTCGCCATGTCCGGAGGCAATATTTTTGCGGAGCTGATGGAGACAGTGAAGGTAGCGTCGCTGGGACAAATCAGCGCGGCCTTGTACGAGGTCGGCGGGCAATACCGCAGAAACATGTAAGAGGCGAATCCCTCGGCAGCGAGCCGGGGGATTTCCCATGTCCGTGTTTGGAATTGCTGCCCCTTGCAAAGCTGCCTGCGGCTCGCCGCGAATATCTCTGCGCCACGGTTTGAAAGCCTTGCATTTTCGGCTAAAATAAGGAATACTGTATGTTAGCCTTCGTATGTTGTACAATGAAAGAATCCGACCTTATTGTAGATTTACCTGTACAAAGCCATGCCTCACCGAGAAGTACAGGCTGTATGGTATCCCGTAAGTTTTCAATGGAAAGGACGTGCCCCCAAGTGAGTCAATTGTTTGCTCATATTGATTCCGAGAAACTGAGTGAGATGGCATTGGTTGATATTGCGTATGAAATTTTGCGCGAAACCAACCGGACTTACAACTTCCGCGAGCTGATGGATGAACTGGCGAAGCTGCGCAACATGACGCACGAGCAGACGATGGCCATCATTGCTCAAGTATACACAGAAATTAACATCGACGGCCGCTTCGTCTGTCTCGGCGACAACGTCTGGGGACTGAAACGCTGGTATCCGACCGACACCGTCGAAGAGACGCAAGAAGGCGGCGGCACGAAGAAGAAAAAGGTCATCCTGGACGACGATTTCGACGACTACGATACCGAAGAAGACATCGTCGAAGAGTACGAGGAAGACGATGTGGTTATCTTTGACGACGAAGAAGAGTTCGTGGACGAAGATGTCGACATCGAGGATGAAGAACTCGATGCAGAAATCGATGAGGAAGAGATCGAGGAAGAAGAATTGTTTGAAGATGAAGAAGCAGAAGAAGAGGAGTTTGACGAAGATTTCGAGGATGAAGATGATCGAGGATAAGTCCTTGACTTCCGCCTGACAGACAGATAAAATACTCCTTGGGCTTCACATGAAGAAGGATCAAATATGGGAAACTATAAAACAAAAGTGCCCCTACCCCATCGCTGTACGGGATAGGACTCGCTTTTGTTTTTTCTTTTTTTGGGAGCCGTCTTCATCTGATTTATTATCATCTTGAGGATTAGGGAAAGAGGGGACGTAAACGATGGCGAAGTATATTTTTGTGACGGGCGGGGTCGTATCCTCGCTGGGAAAAGGAATTACGGCGGCTTCTCTGGGCCGACTCCTGAAGAATCGCGGACTGAAGGTAACGATTCAGAAGTTTGACCCATACATTAACGTAGACCCGGGAACGATGAGTCCGTATCAGCATGGGGAAGTATTCGTAACGGATGACGGAGCGGAAACGGACCTGGACCTCGGTCACTACGAGCGGTTCATCGACATCAACCTGAGCGCCAACTCCAACGTAACGACCGGTAAAATCTACTCCTCGGTGATCGCAAAAGAGCGCCGCGGGGACTACCTGGGCGGAACCGTACAGGTCATCCCGCACATTACCAACGAAATCAAGGAACGCGTCTTCCGCGCAGGCCGCGAGACCGGAGCGGACGTGGTCATCACCGAGATCGGCGGAACTGTCGGGGATATCGAGAGCTTGCCGTTCCTGGAAGCGATCCGTCAAATCAAGAGCGACATCGGCCGCGAGAACGTCATGTACATCCATGTGACGCTCGTGCCGTACATCAAGGCTGCCGGCGAGATGAAAACCAAGCCGACCCAGCACAGCGTCAAGGAATTGCGCAGCCTGGGCATCCAGCCTACCGTCATCGTTACCCGTACCGAACAGCCGATGACCCAAGAAATGAAGGACAAGCTGGCGCTGTTCTGTGACATCGATAAGAACGCGGTTGTCGAGTGCGTCGATGCCGAGACCCTGTACGATGTTCCGCTGCAATTGCAGGCGCAAGGGCTGGACGATTACGTCTGTCGCCATCTCGGCCTGACTTGCCAGGAAGCGGACATGACCGAATGGAAGTCGCTGGTCAGCAAGATCAAAAACCTGTCCAAAACAACGCGCATCGCGATTGTCGGGAAATACGTAGAGCTGCATGACGCCTACCTGTCTGTAGCAGAAGCGCTTTATCACGGCGGCTATGCCATTGACTCCAAAATCGACATCAAATGGGTGAGCGCGGAAGAAGTCACGGAGGAAAACGTGAGCGAACTGCTCGGCGACGTAGATGGCATCCTCGTGCCAGGCGGCTTCGGCGACCGCGGGATCGAAGGGAAAATTATCGCGACGCGCTACGCCCGGGAAAATAAAGTTCCGTTCCTGGGCATCTGCCTGGGGATGCAAATTGCCGTTATCGAATTTGCGCGCCACGTGGCAGGCATGGATAGGGCGAACAGCTCCGAGATCAATCCGGACACGCCATACCCGGTCATCGACCTGTTGCCGGAGCAAAAAGAAATCGAAGACAAGGGCGGCACCATGCGTCTGGGCGTTGGCCCGACCAAAGTGGAAGAAGGCAGCCTGGCCGCGCAGGCGTACGGCAGCACGCTGGTGTACGAGCGCCATCGCCACCGCTACGAAGTGAACAACGAGTACCGGGAGCAGCTGGCTTCGCTGGGTCTGCGCTTTGCAGGTACTTCCCCGGACGGCCGTCTGGTGGAGATCATCGAAGTTCCGGACCACCCGTGGTTCCTGGCTACCCAGTTCCATCCGGAGTTCACCTCCCGTCCGAACCGTCCGCAGCCGCTGTTCCGCGAGTTCGTAAAAGCTGCGCTGACCAACCGTAAATAAACAGGAAAAAATGCACCTGCGGCGGAATGTGTCGCAGGTGCATTTTGCATAAGATCTTGCGTTTTGCGGTTCAGTGAAAGAGCGGCGCAATCCATGCCACCCAGTAGGCAGCAGGGATGAGCAACGCCTGGGCGAGCAGCGTCCCGAAGAAACGGGCGATCATCAGCCACATGTACATATCGCGGATGGAGTCCAGCGTGGCTTTCCCTTGCATCGCCTTTTCCGTCATGAGCGCTACCTGCGGATCGACGAGAATCGTCATGAAAATGGTGGCGAAGCCGTTGATCAGCCCGGAGGACATCAGCACCGTAGCCTTGTAGTCAGGGGCGAGCAGCGTCGCGTAGAGGACGGACAGGATGCTGCTCGTGTAGATGCCGGTACCGATGCAGTTAAGCAGCAGCAGCCGGTTGGGCACGCCTTTGATGCGAAAGCGGGAGATGACGTTCAGGCTGGGCACGCGCACGTGATGCCGTACACGGCGGAGGCTGTCGATGGTGACGGCTGTACGCAGCATTTGCGGGATGGACCCTGCCAGCTCCAGGTGGGCGATCACTCTTTTGGAGAGCTGTGCCGCCGTCGGGAAGAGCAGGATGGACGCCAGCGTGCCGAGCGATGCCGCCGCGACGATCAGGTGCAGCTTCAGGCTCGGATCGCTATGGGACAGCGCCGCCTGGTCGATCAGTCCGCCGGTGAAGGGGCCCTGGATCAGGTTTGACGTGCGGGACAGGAGCAGGATAATGCCAACGAGTGACAAGGCTACCGCCAGCCTCCCTGACTGTACGCCTGCGAAGCGCACGGCATAGGAAAGTGTCTCCGTGGTATGGATAATGAAAGTCAACAGGCAGATCAGCCATACTGCGTCCATAGGGTCGTCGGCTCCTCACTTGGCTGAAAAAATCGTATTTCTATTATACTCCAATGCGCAGATGCGGGAAAATTTCAGCGGGATTCAGCAGGATTTTCCTGAATTTAGGCGAACCATATGTCATAAGGAAAAGGACCTGGTCAGGAGGATTGCACATGTTGAACAAGAAAGACAAAAAAGTGTTGGTGGTCGACGATCAGTACGGAATCCGCATCTTGCTTTACGAGGTACTGGGCAAGGAAGGCTACAAGACGTTCCAGGCTGCGAACGGAAAAATGGCGTTGGAGATCGTGGAAAAGGAGTCTCCTGATCTGGTCATCCTCGATATGAAGATCCCTGGCATGGATGGCATCGAGATTTTGAAGCACATCAAAAAAATCAATCAGGAAATCAAGGTCATCATGATGACTGCTTACGGAGAGCTGGACATGATAAAGGAAGCGACACAGCTCGGAGCGCTGACGCATTTCACCAAGCCGTTTGACATCGACGAGCTGCGCATGGCGGTGCATCAGCAACTGGCATGTTAGTATCAGGCGCAACCTAGACAAGCGTACCTGTTAACAAGCAGGTGTCTGTGATATAATAAGCCTCATGATTGAAGTTTGCTAGAGGAGGATTTACAATATGCCACTCGTACCAATGACCGCTTTTACCGAAGACGTCAAGAAGCACAAGTACGCCGTCGGACAATTCAACCTCAACAACCTGGAGTTCACTCAAGCGATTACTGAAGCTGCCATGGAGGAGAAATCTCCAGTCATTTTCGGTGTCTCTGAGGGAGCTCTGAAATACATGGGCATCGACTACACCGTAGCCATTGCCAAGGTGGCAGCGGAACGCGCAGGAGTCCCGGTTGCCTTGCACCTTGATCACGGCAGCAACTTTGACATGGTCATGAAGTGCATTCGCGCAGGGTTCTCTTCCGTCATGTTCGATGGATCTCATCACTCATTTGAAGACAACATTCGTCTGACCAAGCAAGTCGTAGAGGCTGCTCACGCTGTTGGCGTTTCTGTAGAAGGCGAGCTCGGTACGATCGGCGGGGTGGAAGACGACCTGTCCGTAGACGAGGAGGACGCAACTCTGGCCAATCCGGAAGAAGCGATTCGCTTCTGGGAAGAAACCAAGGTAGACTACCTTGCCATCGCTGTAGGTACCGCACACGGCATGTACAAAGGCGTTCCGAAAATCCGTTACGACATTATCGAAAAAGTGGCGAGCAACATCGGCGCTCCTATTGTGCTGCACGGCGGTTCCGGCGTGCCGGACGAAGCGATCGTCAAATCGATCAGCCTGGGCGTGGGGAAAATCAACGTCAATACAGAATCTCAAGTCGCATGCACCGAAGCAGTACGCAAAGTGCTCGCCGCCAAGCCGAACGAGATCGATCCGCGCAAATACCTGGGTCCTGCTCGCGATGCGATCAAGGAAGTAGTCAAAGGAAAAATGCGCCTGTTCGGAAGCAGCAACCGCGCGTAGCCAAGGAGGATTCCCATGCGCTTTCTGATAGATACAGCAAACGTCGATGAAATCCGCGAAATTCACGAGTGGGGCGTGCTCGCCGGCGTGACCACGAATCCTTCCCTGGTAGCCAAGGAAGGCCGCGATTTCATCGAGACGTTGAAAGAAATCATCGACATCGTAGACGGCCCGATCAGTGCCGAGGTCATCAGCACCGATGCAAAAGGCATGATTGAAGAGGGCGAAAAGCTCGCTTCCCTGTCCAAAAACATCGTCGTGAAAATCCCGATGACCGCAGAAGGCTTGAAGGCTGCCAAGTATTTTGCCAAGAGAAAGATCAGGACCAACGTCACGCTGGTCTTTTCCGCGAACCAGGCGCTGCTGGCTGCTCGCGCCGGAGCGAGCTTCGTGTCTCCGTTCCTGGGACGCCTGGACGATATCGGTCAGGACGGCATGAATCTCATCGACGACATCGCGGAAATTTTCTCCGTACACGGCATCGAGACGGAAATCATCGCCGCCTCGGTACGCCATCCGATCCACGTGACAGAAGCTGCGAAACGCGGAGCGCACTACGCTACCATTCCAGCGAAAGTATTCAAACAACTGCTTGCCCACCCGTTGACGGACAGCGGTATCGAGAAATTTCTCACTGACTGGGCAGGCATGCAAAAATAAGAACGAATGATACAGTTCCAAGCACCTTTTCCATCGGGGAAGGTGCTTCTTTCCCGATTACGTCTGAGGAGAGCAGAGCATGGATAAGCTGATCATCAATGGTGGAAAACCGCTCGCGGGGACGGTAACCATCAGCGGAGCAAAAAACAGCGCGGTAGCCTTGATTCCGGCTGCGCTTCTGGCAGATGGGCCAGTCGTGATTGAGAATTTGCCCCGTATTCAGGACGTGGACATTTATTGTGAGCTTCTGCAGGAAATGGGAGCCGATGTGCTCTTTGAAGACGATTGGATGGAAATAGACGGACGGTCCATGAAGCTGAAGCTGATGCCGAACGGGCGCATCAAAAAGCTGCGCGCCTCCTACTATTTGTGGGGAGCCTTGCTGGCGAAGTTCGGCGAAGCCCAGGTGGGGCTGCCCGGCGGCTGCGATCTGGGCCCGCGTCCGGTTGATTTGCATATCAAAGGCTTTGAGGCCATGGGCGCACAGGTGGAAAACAGAAACGGCGTCATGACGATCAAAGCGAAACGCGGCCGACTCCAGGGAGCGCGAATCTATCTCGACCTGGTGAGTGTCGGCGCGACTATTAACATCATGCTGGCTGCTGCCAAAGCAGAAGGCGTGACCATTATAGAAAATGCTGCCCGCGAGCCGGAGATTGTCGATGTAGCTACCCTTTTGAACAATATGGGAGCCAGCATCAAAGGCGCGGGTACGGACATGATCCGCATTCAGGGTGTGGATCGTTTGCGCGGCTGCCGCCACACGATCATTCCCGACCGGATCGAAGCGGGTACGTATATGATCGCGGCGGCAGCGACGAATGGCAATGTGCTGGTGGAGAATGTCATCCCCAAGCACTTGGAATCCGTCACAGCCAAGCTGCGCGAAATCGGAGCGGAAGTGGTAGAGATGGACGATTGCATTCAAGTCATCGGCCGTCCCGTCTACCGTTCCATTGATGTGAAAACAAGTCCTTATCCCGGCTTTCCAACAGATCTTCAGCAGCCGATTACGACCCTTTTGACGTTGGCCAAAGGATCGAGCATCGTCACCGACAACATCTACAGCTCCCGCTTCCGGCATGTCGATGAACTGCGGCGGATGGGGGCCAATCTGAAGGTCGAGGGCAGATCGGCCGTCATTGAAGGCGGCAGCAGACTGAACGGGGCGAAGGTCGTGGCTTCCGACCTGCGGGCAGGAGCGGCTCTGTTCATCGCCGGACTGGCGACGAATGGAACGACAGAGCTGGAAGGACTGGAGCATATTGATCGCGGGTATGAAAATTTGGTGGGCAAGCTGCAGTCGCTGGGGGCCGATGTAGTACGGGTAGGTCTGCATCACTCGGAAAATCATCAACGATAATAAATGACCAGAAAAGGAGTCTTCCGGAATGGAACGCAGTTTAACACTTGAACTGGTACGCGTGACTGAGGCGGCAGCTTTGGCTTCGGCCCGATGGATGGGTCTGGGAAAAAAAGATGAGGCTGACGATGCGGCGACGACAGCCATGCGCAAAGAGTTTGAAAAAGTGCCGATGGACGGGATCGTCGTCATCGGTGAAGGCGAAATGGATGAAGCGCCGATGCTCTACATCGGAGAGCGTCTGGGGCAAGGCGTCGCTCCGGCGGTGGATGTGGCCGTCGATCCGCTGGAAGGAACGAACATTCTCGCCAAGGGCACATGGGGAGCCATTTCCGTCATTGCGATTGCTGACCGCGGCAATCTTTTGCATGCACCGGACATGTACATGGAGAAAATAGCCGTAGGCCCAAAAGCTGTCGGCAAGATCGACATCAATGCGCCGATCCGCGACAACCTGAAGGCCGTGGCAGAGGCGCAGGGCAAAGATATCAGCGACCTGGTGGCGATCGTGCTGGATCGGGAGCGCCATCAGCAGATTATCCATGAAATTCGCGAAGCCGGCGCGCGCATCCGTCTCATTTCCGACGGAGACGTAGCAGCGGCGATCAACACGGCCTTCCCGGATACCGGTGTAGACATCATGTTCGGTTCTGGCGGTGCTCCGGAGGGGGTTCTCGCTGCCGTCGCATTGAAATGTCTGGGCGGAGAAATCCAAGGGAAGCTGCTGCCGCAGAGCCAGGAAGAACTTGAGCGCTGTGTCAAAATGGGCCTGACCAATCCGCATCAGGTGCTGTTCATGGACGATTTGGTCAAAGGCGACGACGCCATCTTCGCCGCAACAGGCGTAACCGATGGGGAGCTTTTGAAAGGCGTGCGCTTCCAGGGGAACCGGGCAACGACACAATCCGTGGTCATGCGCGCCAAAACGGGTACGGTCCGCTTCATCGAAGGCAACCATCGCCTGGAACGCAAACCGACGCTGTAAGCAACTGGTGGCAGGCACAGCGATACCGTTGGCTTCGATTTCTGCTGACTCGCTTCATCGAGAGGAAATAAGAGAATATAAAGAGTGGTGGATGTATGTTAATTTCCGAACTGGAAGAAAAGAGGCTGACCGATCTCTATAAGCTGGCAAAAGAATATCACATTCCGTACTATTCCCAGTTGAAAAAGAAGGAATTGATTTTTGCTATTCTCCGCGCCAGAGCGGAGCGAGACGGTTTGATGTTCATGGAGGGCGTACTGGATATCTTGCCAGAAGGGTACGGATTCCTGCGCCCGATCAACTATCTCCCTAGCTCCGAAGACATCTACATTTCCCAATCGCAGATCAGACGTTTTGATTTGCGGATGGGAGATGTCGTATCGGGGAAAGCGCGACCGCCAAAGGAGAACGAACGTTACTTCGGACTTTTGCAAGTGGAGGCCGTGAACGGAGAAGACCCCGAAACAGCTGCAGAGCGTTTGCATTTCCCCGCTTTGACGCCGTTGTACCCTCAAACCAAGCTCGTTCTGGAAACATCCCCTGAGCGTGTTTCCACCCGCCTGATGGATCTCCTCTCTCCTGTTGGATTAGGTCAGCGCGGCCTGATCGTGGCACCACCCAAAGCAGGAAAAACCATGCTGCTGAAAGAAATTGCCAACAGCATTACAGAGAGTCGCCCGGATATTCATTTGTTTGTGCTGCTCATCGACGAGCGGCCGGAAGAAGTGACGGATATGCAGCGTTCCGTGAAAGGGGAAGTCGTAGCTTCTACCTTTGACGAGCTGCCGGAAAACCACATCAAGGTAGCGGAGCTGGTATTGGAGCGGGCGAAGCGTTTGGTCGAGCACAAAAAAGACGTGGTGATTTTGCTCGACTCCATTACACGCCTGGCGCGCGCCTACAACCTCGTCATTCCTCCCAGCGGACGGACGCTGTCCGGCGGGATCGATCCGGCCGCCTTTCACCGCCCCAAGCGTTTCTTTGGCTCCGCGCGCAATATCGAGGAGGGGGGCAGCCTGACCATTTTGGCTACGGCCTTGGTCGAGACCGGCTCCCGGATGGACGATGTCATTTACGAGGAGTTCAAGGGAACGGGCAACATGGAGCTTCATCTGGACCGGAAGCTGGCGGAACGCCGCATTTTCCCGGCGATCGACATTCGCCGTTCCGGCACGCGGCGTGAAGAACTGCTGCTCACCAGGGAACAGTTGGACAAGCTGTGGATGATCCGCAAAAACATGAACGAGACCAATGAATTCGTGGATTCGTTTATCAAAAAGCTGGCGGAAACCAAAACCAACGACGAATTTTTGCAGACCCTGGAGTCCAGGCAGGGCCGCGGCAAAACAGCAAACACGACGGTGAGTTCTTCCTAACTCACCGTCATTTTTTTTCGCCGATTGGCATACCGTAAAGAGGTAGAATCCGAGCAGAGGGGGAGTCTATCGTGGATTTCGAGCAGACACCGGCTCACATCGGGAGCCTGGAGGAAGCCCAGAGGGTCGTAGTGGAACAAGCCTTGCTGCAAGCGTTTAATCCATATGGCAGTCTGGCCCGCTCTGATGCTCCTGCCCAGAGCAACGTGATGGTATATGCCGTCAACCAGGGAGATACGCTTTCAGGCATTGCCCAGCGGTACGGGCTTTCGCTGCAACAGCTGGTCGAGCAAAACAAAATCAGCAATCCCAATCTGGTGGCCATAGGGATGAAGCTGGTCATCAGCCGGGATGAAGTCAAACACGTCGTCAAGCGCGGCGAGACGCTTAATTACATAAGCAGACGGTATGGAGTGAGCAGGGAGCTGTTGATCGACCGCAATCCGTTGCTCAAATGGCTGTCGGACAACCTGTATGTAGGACAGGTCGTACATGTCCCGATTGTCGCAGGGCGCACCTTGCAGGCAGAAGACCTGCAGAAAAAACGGAACACGTCGCAGGCAGCCAGCAGACAGGCGATCGGGCGGGTGCGGGAGCGAATGGAGTGGCCTGTGAAAGGCGCGACGATCACGAGCGGTTTTGGCGTGAGATGGGGAAAGGCGCATAAAGGGGTAGATCTGTGGAATGAGAGCGAAGGCCAGGCGCCGATTTACGCAGCGAAATCCGGCGTAGTCGTCGAAGCAGGCGCGAAACGCTCCGGCTACGGTAAGCTGGTCGTGCTCGATCACGGCAACGGATTGCAGACGTTTTACGCGCATATGCGGGCGATCGTCGTGACGCCGGGTCAAACGGTGGAGGCGGGAGAGGTGCTCGGATACATGGGGCATACAGGAGACTCGACAGGCTATCACCTGCATTTTGAGGTGCGGCAGGACGACGTGCCGATCAACCCGCTGCCATATCTGGGCAGGTAAGCTCCTGCAATTTACATTGCTTTTTCAATGCGTTACAATGGGCAAAGCAAAGAAGCGAGGCGATTTTCCCATGTATTTAGTGTACGCAGATGAAAAAGGCAATGTGTACGACCACCCGGGCCTGTACGCGGTGGCGCGCAACGGAGATATATTGACAGAGATTTTGGAGGACGAGCTGATTCCCCTGCCGGAAGGGGCGACATTGGTCAGCCTGCCGGATACGGTGCCGATCGGGATGGACCCGGACACGGGCGAGATGGTCAAGCTGGACGGCTGTACGGCGGTGGGAGCGCTCGTTCCGCAAGGCATCACGCGGCTGCTTCTGCCCGGCTATGTGAAGACCAAAAAGGACAGCAAGCTGCCGCTGTTTGGCTATACGGCAGTCGTCTGGAAGGACGGCGGCTTCTGGGTAACCGGACGGGCAAGCGATGACATCTACAAGTGGGACCCGCTCAACTTCCCGATGGACGAGCTGCGCGAGCGCGTGGCAAAGACGCTGGAGCTGTTTCCGCAAAACCGGATTCTGCACCATCTGTCCCACTGTGCGCTGGAATACGAATGTTTGACCGCCTCCAACAACTTTTTCCACCGCTGGGAAGGAAGCCTGCCGGTATCCTACACCTGTAATGCCGGCTGCTACGGCTGCATTTCCGAACAGCCGGAGGACAGCGGCTTCCCATCCCCGCAGACGCGGATGAATTTCAAGCCGACGGAGGACGAGCTGGTGGAGGTCATGCTCCATCACCTGCAGACGCCGGAGAGCATCATCAGCTTCGGACAAGGCTGCGAGGGCGAGCCGTCCACGATGGCGTCCATCATCGTTCCGGCGATGCGCCGCGTGCGGCAGCAGACGGACATGGGCTTCATCAACATCAACACCAATGCGGGACTGACCGACCATATCAAAGGAATCGTGGATGCCGGTCTCGACCTGATGCGGGTGAGCATCATCAGCGCGATCGATGAGCACTACAACGCCTACTATCGTCCGCGCAACTACACGCTGGAAAATGTGGCGCGCTCGGCGGAGTATGCGGCATCCAAAGGCGTGTACACGTCCATCAACTATTTGTGTTTCCCGGGCGTGTTTGACCGGGAGGAAGAGATGGAAGCGATGATCAACTTCATCCGTCGGACCGGCATCAAGCTGATTCAGCTGCGCAATCTGAACATTGACCCGGAGAGCTACCTTTCGATGATTCCGAAGGCGAAGGGCGAAGTGTTCGGGATGAAGCAGGCGATCGAAATCTATCAGGAAGAGCTGCCGGACGTCGTGATCGGGTCGTTCACGCACATCCCTCCGCAGCAGCTGCAACGCAGGAAAAACATGGCCTAAGCGGGCAAACAGTTGCATTTGTGCGGGCGGCATGCTACTATTTTTACTGTGTTTATTTACTCTGTTTCGGCAAACGATTCAGGGCGGAAAGAGGTGCATTTGAGATGAAACAAGGTATTCATCCACAGTACAACACTGTGAAGGTTACATGTGCATGCGGTAACGAATTTGAATCCGGCTCTGTGAAGCAAGCGCTGCGTGTGGAGATCTGCTCCAACTGCCATCCTTTCTTCACCGGTAAACAAAAATTCGTCGACGCTGGCGGACGTGTAGACCGTTTCAAACGCAAATACAATCTTTCCTAATCGGAAGGGATTGGAGCAACCAGGTAGAGCGATCTGCCTGGTTTTGTTTTTCCTCGGAAAAAACCTTTCCGCTCTGCTGCAAGTACCTCTACAATAGAGCCATATACCGCGATCCATGCAGCGCCATTTCACGCTGCATGATTTCGCGCCAAAGGGAGACAGGAACGTGGCACAACTTTACTTTCGCTATGGAGCAATGAACGCCTCCAAATCGATTCAGCTTTTGACAGTAGCACACAACTACGAGCAATCGGGAAAAAAAGTGATGGTGTTTACGCCTGCTGTCGACGACCGCTTCGGGGTGGGAAAAGTGGCGTCTCGCGTAGGGATCAGCCGGGAAGCCATCCCGATCTTTGAGGAGACCGATCTGTATGAACTCGTCGCAGCAGAGGAAGTGAAGCCGCATTGCGTACTGGTGGACGAGGGGCAGTTTATCGGCAAGCACAACGTCGATCAGTTGGTGGCGATCGTGGACGGGCTGGGCATTCCCGTGATCGTCTACGGATTGTTGAAAAACTTTAAAAACGAGCTGTTCCCGGGCAGCGCCGCTTTGCTCTGCGAAGCCGACAAAGTGGAAGAAATCAAAACGGTCTGCGTCTACTGCAACAAGAAGGCGACGCACATCCTCAAATTCAAAAACGGCAAGCCCGTTTACAGCGGAGAAACGATTGAGATCGCTGGAAACGACACGTACAGCAGCGTCTGTCGCCAGCACTACTACCGCCCGCCGACAGACAAAGAGCGGCCTGTAGACTGATCAGGCTCGGGAGCATTTGGCCCGATTGCGCCACCCCCGTTTCGCCCGTGCATGAGCAACCACCGTGATGCACAGACTAAGGCAAAACAGGAGGTGGCTTTTTCATGCGACGCTTGCCCAGTTGGAAAAGCTCGTTGGCGGTGCTTTGTGCCGCTGCCGTTGCTTCCGTCCTCACCGTCGGCTGCAACCGAACCTTGACCCAGGAGAAAAGCTACGGCACGCAAAGTCTGGACCGCCAGCACAACACCGCGACCCGCGGAGAGCACAGCGGCGATGTGCTCCACCGGCCGGCGGCTCCCACAGAAGACCGGGACGGGCTGATGGGACGCAGCCAGAATCCGAACCTGATCATTGGACATAGCCAGACGCGCGGCTACCAGGTCGATCTAAACAACATGGAGATGATGGCCAAATCCGTGCCGGGAGTGGAAAATGCGCGAATCACACTGAACGGCGCAAACGCATATGTTACTCTTGATCTGGTGCACAACGTCACCGCGAGCCAGGCGCGAGACATCGAGCGGCAGGTGATTGCCGCGCTGAAGCAGAAAATTCCGCGCTACGACTTTCATGTCACTTCCAACGAAGGCTTCCATCGCTGACGGCCACGGTCAGAGGCGGATTCAAGCGAGGGCTCGGCAACGCCGGGCCTGTTTGGCATCTATGGAACCTCTCTTTCACTCTTCCAAATAAATAATGCGCTTTGACTTATTCCCGGTTTCCTCCTATAATTTATCTGTTACGATTGTATGAATGTATTTTCGTATTCTTTGCGATTGGGGTGAAGTACATTGTTTACACGCTTATCCGCAGTTGAAGAGCGTTATGAAGAAGTCACCAATCTCCTTTGTGACCCCGACGTCATCAGCGATACAAAGCGCTTGCGTGAGTTGTCCAAAGAACAGTCTTCCCTGGAAGAAACCGTGACGACCTACCGTGAATATAAATCAGTAGTATCCCAGATGGAAGATGCCAAAGCCATGCTGGAAGAGAAACTGGACGATGAAATGCGAGAAATGGTCAAGCTGGAAATCAGCGAACTGAGCTCGCGCAAGGAAAAGCTCGAGGAACGCCTGAAAATCCTGCTGCTGCCAAAAGACCCCAACGATGAGAAAAACGTCATCGTGGAAGTGCGCGGTGCGGCAGGCGGCGACGAGGCTGCCTTGTTTGCGGCTGTTTTGTTCCGCATGTACACGCGCTATGCTGAACGCCAGGGCTTCAAAGTGGAAGTGCTGGAAGCAAGCCCGACAGAGCTTGGCGGATACAAGGAAATCGTCTTTTCGCTCAGCGGCCGCGGCGCATACAGCAAAATGAAGTTCGAGAGCGGCGCTCACCGCGTACAGCGCATCCCGGCTACCGAGTCCGGCGGGCGCATCCACACCTCGACGGCAACGGTTCTGGTGCTGCCGGAAGCCGAGGAAGTCGAAGTGGAAGTGAACGAAAAGGACATCCGCATCGATACTTTCTGTTCCAGCGGTGCGGGCGGACAGAGCGTCAACACGACCAAATCGGCCGTTCGTGTGACCCACATCCCGACAGGCATCGTGGTATCCTGCCAGGACGAGAAGTCCCAGCACTCCAACAAGGACAAAGCGCTTCGCGTCCTGCGCGCGCGCCTGTACGACTACTACATGCAGCAGCAAAACGCGGAAGCCGATGCCAACCGCAGGAGCTTGGTCGGAACCGGGGACCGCAGCGAGCGCATCCGTACGTACAACTATCCGCAAAGCCGTGTAACCGACCACCGCATCGGACTGACACTGCACCGTTTGGAATCCGTCCTCGAAGGCGACCTGGACGAAGTGATCGACAACCTGATTATGCATGAACAGACGGAGCTGCTGAAAAGCCATGCGCACACAGCTTGATTGGTCTGATGTCACGACGATCCGAGAAGCCCTGACACGGGCTTCTTCGTTTTTACGCGAGTCGGGAGCCAAAGATCCGGTATTTGAAGCCGAGTTGCTGCTTCGGCACTGTCTGGACTGGGACCGGACGCGGTTTCTGATCTCCATGCTGGACCCGGTCACGCCCGAGGTCGTGGAGAGACTGGATGAGCTGCTCTGGCGGCGTTCCCGGCACGAACCGCTGCAGTACATGTTTGGCTCTCAGGAGTTTTACGGTCGCCCGTTCACCGTGCGGCCCGGCGTGCTGATCCCGCGCCCCGAGACGGAAATTTTGGTGGAGCAGGTGCTGCTGCACGCAAGGCAGCTGTGGTCGGATGCGGCAGTGCTGGATGTGGCCGACATCGGTACGGGAAGCGGGGCCATTTGCGTCACGCTCGCATGCGAACGACCTGACTGGAACGTGATGACAGTCGACCTGTCCCCGGATGCGACGGTGATCGCGCGGGAAAACGCCGAGCGGCTGGGGGCGCGGATTCGCTTTTTGCAAGGCGATCTGGCCCAGCCATTGCTTGCGGCAGGCGAGCGGGTGGACATTCTCGTCTCTAATCCGCCGTATATCCCCAGTACGGATGTGGATGAGCTGGACGCCGAAGTGATCGAGCACGAGCCGCGCCTCGCTTTGGACGGCGGAGCGGACGGGCTGGACTGCTATCGCCGGCTGTGTGAGGCGCTGCCGTCTGTGCTAAAGGCGAAGGCTCTGGTCGCCTACGAGGTCGGCATCCATCAGTCCCGGGCTGTAGCGGATTTGCTTCGGGCGTCCGGAGTGATTGCGGACGTGCATATTATCCCTGATCTGGCGGGAATCGAGCGTGTCGTTATCGGCATCAGGCGATAGCGCTTCGCTCATCTCGCCTTTTCCACGCAGCATTTGCGCAAAAATTCGTAATCTGCGTGATTTTTGCGGTTGATTTCGCAGCCTTCTGCCCATACTGGTGCTAGAGAGAAAAAGAAGAGTACAGAGGGAGACGGTTGCGATGAAACGGACAATATGGATGGCATTTTGTGTACTGATGTTAATGATGAGCTGGGAGGGACAGCTTTCGTCGGCCAATGTAGTTGATAACGGGCCGATCCCTCAGGAGTCGATTCGCCTGCGCATTATCGCCAACAGCGACTCGTTTCAGGATCAGTGGCTGAAGCGGGAAGTGCGGGATGCGGTGATCGCCCAGATGGATACATGGGTGAAGGACATCGGGACGTTCCAGGATGCGAAGAAGGTCGTGGCGGCCAATCTGCCTGTGTTGCAGCAGGTGGTCGACGAAACGATCCGCGACCGCGGATTTTCGTACAAGGCTGTCGTCGATTTCGGCCAGGTTCCGTTCCCGACCAAGCTGTACGGCGCTTACGTCTATCCGGCAGGCAACTATACCGCTTTGCGCGTGCAGATCGGCGAAGCCAAAGGACAAAACTGGTGGTGCGTGCTGTTCCCGCCTCTTTGCTTCATCGACATGTCCAACGGGGACGGCGTACAGGCGGCTGCTGCCGCCGGGCCAAAGCCGGAGCTGTCCGTCCAGACGAAGCAGTCTGGTGACGAACTGCTCCAGACGGCAACAGAAGCGGCAGAGGAAGAACCGACACCTGCAGTTGCTTCCGGCAGAGCGCGGAATGGATGGGAAGAATGGCGGCAGATGCGCCTCGAGGATATGCGGACGGGAGGCGCATCGGACGACAAGCCAGAGCCCCGTGTGATCGCGGCGGACTCCGGGCAGGGCGAAGCAGCAGAGACGGAGGCAGCAGTTCCGGAACCGCATGTGCAAGTGCGTTTCTTCCTGTGGGAAAAGCTGGAGAAGCTGTTCTCCTGAGTAAACAGACAAAACGACACCCGGCCTTTGGTCAGGTGTCGTTTCGCGTGCCGCGATAGGGCGGGTGCCGCTTCGCTTCCGAGTCTGTTTTACAAGAGCAAAGCTCTGACTTCCGGCTTGAGCAGGTTGAGGAAGCTGTGCCCGGGAATCGTAAAGGCAGGCATCCCGGCTGCGTAAGGTGCAATTTCATACTGGCTGAAGTGAATGACCAAATTGCCGTTTTCAAAGGAGAAAGACTGGTTGTCGGAGATCGCCTCAAAGCTGTAGATGTCTTTCGTTTCCGGATTCGCCTGAATCTGCTGTTGGATCAGATGGTTCAGCACGTAGCGATAGTCGTATCCCGGCTGGAACAGGTCGGACAACGATAGGTTCTTGGCTTTGTCCACATTGGCGATGTTGTAATACGTCACGTCTGTCATACCGTGCGCGCCGCCTGTGTAGGAATACGTCTGCAAGGAGAAGGCGACGAGTTTGCCGACGGAGTGAACCTCGTATGAAATGTCGAGGGCATGAGGGCGCAGCGGATAGCCGTACTTTTTGGCTGCAGCCGCATCCTCCCTGCTCATGATCTGGCAATTTTGCAGCGCATCCTGTGCCTGCTTCAAAAGGTCGGCATTCAGCTTCGCTTCAAAGGCTTTATCGGCGAGGCCGCTGATGACAGGAATGGTGATGTTCGCTTCGTACTCGGCCGTTTTTTGCCGGATGACTTTGGACGTGATAACGACTCCTTTTTGCTGTGCGGCCTGGGTCTGTGCCTGCTTGACCGGTGCGGCAGGCTGGGCGGAAGCTGCGAATGCGGGAGCGGCAACGGCACCAAGCAGAATAGCGGAGCCGATCAAGCCGGCTGCCAACGATTTGCATGATTTCATGGAAGGTCACGATCCTTTCAGGTAAGAAGGAAAATGGGAATGTGTTGATATTCTTATCCTACTACAACCTGCTTCGCGGATCGGTAAAAGATCGGTAACAATGACTTTTTCCACGACAGCGGGAGAGGTTATTCACAAGTTACCCACAGGCTGTTGAAAACTTTTATCGGCACATCTATACTAAAGGCACTCGATGTTGTGAAACGTGCCAGAGAAAGGATATTTTTCATGATGGAACAAAAGGTAGTGACAAAAGTCTGGACTGTGGATAACGATGTGGAAAATGCTGTGGAAAATTTGCAGAGTTGTACACAGATTGTGGATGCAGCCCGGTTGCTCCGCGCTGGAGCGGTTGTCGCGTTTCCTACGGAGACCGTCTACGGGCTTGGCGCCAATGCATTGTCAAATGACGCGGTGGAAAAAATATTTGCAGCCAAAGGCAGGCCGAGCGATAATCCTTTGATTGTACATATTGCAAGGAGAGAGCAGCTGTCCACGGTCGCCGCAGAAGTGCCGGCCAAGGCAGAGCGGTTGATGGAAGCCTTTTGGCCGGGGCCGTTGACCATGATTTTGCCCAGAACGGACAAGGTTGCATCGCTCGTGACGGCTGGCCTCGATTCCGTAGGGGTACGCATGCCGGATCATCCCGTAGCCCTCGCTTTGATCGCGGAAGCCGGCGTGCCGATCGCTGCACCCAGCGCGAACCGGTCAGGGCGGCCAAGCCCGACGACTGCGGCGCATGTGCTCGCGGATCTGGAGGGGCGTGTGGCAGGTGTTGTGGATGGCGGAGCGACAGGCGTAGGCGTGGAGTCTACCGTCATCGATATGACCGTGGAGCCGCCGATGGTTCTTCGTCCGGGAGGCATTACGCGCGAGCAGCTGGAGGAAGTGATCGGACAGGTAGCGCTCGATCCTTCCTTTGCGGCGGGGGCGACCGAGACACCGCGCGCGCCTGGCATGAAATACACGCACTACGCGCCGGAGGGAGAAATGTGGCTGGTCTCGGGCGAAGCAGGACGCGTGCGCGAGAAAATGGCAGCCATGCTGCGGGAAGCGAAGCAGCACGGCCGCAAAACAGGTGTGCTGGCGACCGCTGAGACTTTCGACTACTGGCAGGGGCAGCCGGATGCGGACATCGTTCTCTGTGTAGGTTCGCGTGCGGCGCTGGGAGAAGTCGCGCAGCAGCTGTACGCTGTGCTCAGGGAGTTTGATGCGCATCAGGTGCAGTTTATCGTGTCGGAGACTTTTTCCCGGGACGGCCTTGGCATGGCGGTGATGAACCGGTTGGAGAAAGCTGCGGGAGGCCGAATCCAGCAAGCCTAAATTGCCTTGTCTAAACTTCTTCTTGTCCGCATAGGTTGAAGAGACGAGGAGGGGAGGCCAGTTGGATCAAGTCTTGTTTCAGTGGGGGCAGTTTCTGACCTTGCTCATGATCGCTTTTGCGCTGAGTATGGATGCCTTTTCGCTCGGGATCGGCGTAGGAATGGTAGGCATTCGCTTGCGGGAAATTATCAAAGTGAGTATCACCATCGGGCTTTTTCATATAGGAATGCCGATCGTCGGACTGTTCGTCGGAGCGTATTTGTCTGATCTGGTCGGAGACATCGCCGTATTTATCGGCGGCGGAGTCCTCATGGCCATCGGCTTGCATATGCTGTGGAATGGATTTGCCAATGGCGAGCAAAAAAGCGTGCTGCGGACCAAGGGGCTTGGCCTCATCCTGTTCGCGTTCAGCGTCAGCATGGATGCGCTGACGGTCGGTGTGTCGTTCGGGCTGATCGAGGTCAACAGGCTGCTCGCTGTCACGCTCTTTGGTGTCATGGGCGGAGCCATGTCCTATTGCGGATTGCTGCTCGGCAGAAGCGTGGGAGGATGGCTGGGGGATTACAGCGAATTAGTAGGTGGACTGATTTTGTTCTGTTTTGGGTTAAAATTTATGTTATAGCCCGATGGCGCAGGCAGAAGGGAGCGTAAGACGTGAAACGGATATTGTTTGTCTGCACAGGCAACACTTGCCGCAGCCCCATGGCAGAGGCGATGTTCCGGGCCAGGATGGCGGGGCAGGAGGTCGAAGTCCGGTCGGCAGGCGTGGGGGCGCTTGACGGACAACCGGCTTCGCAGTATGCCGTCGAGGTAATGGCCGAGCGCGGGATCGAGCATGTGCACCAGTCCAGTCGGCTGGATCACGAACTGGTCGAGTGGTCGGATCTGATCCTGACCATGACTGCGAGCCACAAACAGTCGATTCTGACCTATTTTCCGGCAGCGGCCAACAAGGTGTACACCTTGCGGGAATTCGTCGGAGTAGAAGGCTTCGGTGATATTGCCGATCCGTTCGGGGGGACGCTGGAGGATTACCGCAGATGCGCCGAAGAAATCGAAGAGTCGCTGGACAGGCTGTCGGCCCGATTGCTTCAGGAGCGCTTTCGTGAATCGCGTTGTGAATGAGGTGCTCGCTCCATCCCGGCGCTTGGTTTCGCGTTAGAGTACGAACATTTTTTAACGTAAAGGATGAAATGTTCACTTTTTACTTGCGGAAATATGATGTATAATGAGTGGGATTATGGACAAGTGAGGGATGACAGGATGAAAGTAGCGATTGCTGCTGATCATGGGGGATACAAGCTCAAAGAGGAGATCAAGACGCTGCTCGCCTCCCTGAACATCGAGACGGAAGACTTTGGCTGCTCCTGCGCTGATTCGGTCGATTATCCGGACTACGCCCTGCCGGTAGCGGAAAAGGTGGCGGCCGGGGAGTTTGACCGCGGCATCCTCGTCTGCGGAACGGGCATCGGCATGTCCATCGCTGCCAACAAAGTGCCGGGAATCCGCTGTGCGCTGGTACACGACACCTTCTCTGCACGGGCTACCCGCGAGCATAACAACACGAATGTCCTGGCGATGGGCGAGCGCGTCATCGGCCCTGGTCTGGCGCTGGATATCGTGAAAATCTGGCTGGAAACAGAGTTCCAGGGCGGACGTCACGAGCGCCGGGTGGAAAAAATCGCCCAGATTGAAGCGAAGCACACGGGAGTGAAGTGAGTGGATCTGCTCGCCATTGAAAAACAAGCCCAAGAGGTTGTCGAAGAAGTCGTGCGCCTGGCCGAGCTGAAGCCCGGACAGCTGCTCGTCATCGGCTGCAGCACCAGTGAAGTGCTGGGCAAACGCATCGGCAAGGCAGGCAGCAAGGAAGTGGCCGCTGCGCTGTATCGCGGCATCCGCAGCGTGCAGGACGCGCACGGTTTTGCTGTGGCGTTTCAATGTTGTGAACATTTGAACAGGGCATTGGTCATGGAGCGTGAAGTAATGGAGCGATACGGCTGGGAGGAAGTATCGGTCGTGCCTGTTCCTGCGGCAGGCGGCTCCATGGCGGCCCACGCTTACACCCGGCTGCAGGATGCGGTCGTGGTGGAGCACATTCGCGCCCACGCCGGCATCGACATCGGCGATACGTTGATCGGCATGCATTTGCGGCATGTAGCCGTCCCGGTTCGTCCGTCCCGGCGCACCATCGGAGAAGCGCATGTCACAGCAGCGCGGACGCGCCCGAAACTGATCGGCGGAGCCCGGGCTGTGTACGAATTGACCCAGGCAAACGAGAGCTGTACCGAATAAGAACGTGAGACAAGCTCATGTCCAAGAAGGAGAGAATCTGTCATGCTAGATTTTTTGCGTAAACAAGACCCTCAAGTATTGGAAGCCATCCAGAAGGAATTGGGAAGACAACGCGACAAGATTGAACTGATCGCATCCGAAAACTTCGTGAGCCGTGCCGTGATGGAAGCGATGGGCACTGTTTTGACCAACAAATACGCAGAAGGCTATCCGGGCCGTCGCTACTACGGCGGTTGCGAATACGTGGACATCGCGGAAAACATCGCTCGCGACCGTGTGAAAGAGCTGTTTGGCGCAGAACATGCCAACGTGCAGCCGCACTCCGGCGCTCAAGCCAACATGGCTGTCTACTTCACCATCCTGCAGCCGGGCGATACGGTACTGGGCATGAACCTGTCCCACGGCGGTCACTTGACGCACGGAAGCCCGGTAAACTTCTCCGGTACGCTGTACAACTTCGTCGAGTACGGTGTGGATCGGGAAACTCAACGCATCAATTACGAAGACGTCCGCGCCAAAGCGCTGGAGCACAAGCCGAAGCTGATCGTAGCCGGTGCCAGCGCGTATCCGCGCGTCATCGACTTCGCCAAATTCCGTGAGATCGCGGATGAAGTCGGCGCGTACTTCATGGTCGACATGGCGCACATCGCCGGTCTGGTAGCGGCTGGCCTGCATCCGAATCCGGTGCCGCATGCGCATTTCGTCACTTCCACCACGCACAAAACCTTGCGCGGTCCACGCGGCGGTCTGATCCTGTGCAAAGAAGAATTTGCCAAGGCGATCGACAAATCCGTGTTCCCTGGCGTACAAGGCGGTCCGCTGATGCACGTGATCGCAGCGAAAGCCGTTGCTTTCGGCGAGGCGCTGCAGCCAGAATTCAAAGAGTACGCTTCCCGCATCGTCAGCAATGCACAGGCGTTTGCGGATGCCCTGCAAGCTGAAGGTCTGACGCTCGTTTCCGGCGGTACGGACAACCACCTGGTACTGGTAGACGTGAGCAAAATCGGCCTGACCGGTAAAGTGGCCGAGCACCTGCTGGACGAAGTCAACATCACCACGAACAAAAACACGATCCCGTACGACGAGCAAAGCCCGTTCGTGACCAGCGGTGTGCGCATGGGTACTCCTGCTGTTACCAGCCGCGGCTTTGACGAGGAAGCGATGAAAGAAGTAGCAGCGATCATCGCGCTCACGCTGAAAAATCCGGAGGACGCAGCGAAGCACGAAGAAGCTCGCCAGCGCGTAGCTGCTCTGTGCCAGCGCTTCCCGATGTACGCAGGTCTGGAAATCTAGGCAGCACTGCATAACATATGAGCAGACTCTTTCGAGGGTCTGCTTTTTTCATTTCTTACAAGGTAAGAAGAACGAAGATTGGGCAAATTGACGGCAGGGCACTCCTTCGCTATGATGGAAAGGATGCATTGATAGGAAACGGAGGAACGTTTATGAGCCGTGTTTACGTGTTTGACCATCCGCTGATCCAGCATAAATTGACCTATATCCGCGACAAACATACGGGGACCAAGGAATTTCGCGAGTTGGTGGACGAAGTAGCTACATTGATGGGGTATGAAATCACCCGCGACATGCCGCTGGAGGAGACGACCATCGAGACGCCGGTAGCGACCTGCAAGTCCAACGTGATCGCCGGAAAGAAGGTAGGTCTGGTTCCGATCCTGCGCGCAGGGCTTGGCATGGTGGACGGGCTTCTGAAGCTGATCCCGGCCGCGAAGGTAGGCCACGTAGGACTGTACCGCGATCCGGAAACCTTGCAGCCGATCGAGTATTACGTCAAGCTGCCGTCGGATGTCGCAGAGCGTGAGTTGATCGTGATTGACCCGATGCTCGCTACAGGCGGTTCCGCAGTTGCCGCGATTACCGCCCTGAAAAACCGCGGAGCGAAAAACATGAAGCTGATGTGTCTGATCGCAGCGCCGGAAGGGATTAAAATGGTTCAGGACGAGCATCCGGACGTAGACATTTTCGTAGCTGCCATTGATGAATATTTGAACGATCATGGATATATCGTGCCTGGCCTGGGAGATGCGGGAGACCGTTTGTTCGGCACGAAGTAGCGGGAGAGGGAAACCGATGAAAACTTGCAGAGTAATGACGGTATTCGGCACGCGTCCGGAAGCGATCAAAATGGCGCCGCTCGTGCACGAACTGAGCAAGCATGAGGGACTGATCGAATCGGTCGTTTGCGTGACGGCCCAGCATCGGCAAATGCTGGATCAAGTGCTGGAGATATTTCATATCAAACCGGACATTGACTTGAACATCATGAAGGACCGTCAGACTTTGGTGGGCGTCACGACGCGCGCGCTGGAGAGCCTGGATACGGCGATCAGGGAAGTCAAGCCTGACATCGTGCTGGTGCATGGGGATACCACTACGACTTTTGTGGCGAGTCTGGCCGCCTTCTACAACCAGGTGGCGATCGGCCACGTGGAAGCGGGCTTGCGCACGTGGGACAAGTATTCGCCGTTCCCGGAAGAGATGAACCGCCAGCTGACCGGCGTCATGGCGGACCTGCATTTCGCTCCGACAGAAGGCTCGGCTGACAATCTTCGCCGGGAAAACAAACCGGAAGAGAGCATCTACATCACCGGCAATACGGCGATCGATGCCTTGAAAACGACGGTACGGGACGACTACAGCCACCCTGTGCTCGATTTGGTCGGTGACCACAAGATGGTGCTCATGACGGCGCATCGCCGCGAAAATCTGGGCGAACCGATGCGCCAGATTTTCCGCGCAGTCCGCAGAATCGCCGACGAGCATCCGGAGATCGCCGTTGTCTATCCGGTGCATCTCAATCCGGCGGTGCAGGAAGTGGCGCACGAGCTGCTCGGCAGACACGAGCGGATTCACCTGATCGAGCCGCTCGACGCCTTTGATTTCCACAACTTTGCGCGCCGCGCCCACCTGATCCTGACCGATTCCGGCGGGGTACAGGAGGAAGCGCCATCCCTGGGAGTGCCGGTGCTCGTTTTGCGCGACACCACCGAACGTCCGGAAGGGATCGCCGCCGGCACATTGAAGCTGGCGGGTACGGACGAGGCGCAGGTGTATGCGATGACCAAAGAACTCCTGACCGACGCGGCGGCGTACGAAGCGATGGCCCATGCTGCCAATCCGTACGGCGACGGAGAAGCCTCCCGCCGAATCGTGGAAGCCATCCTGTATCATTTCGGACTTAGTTCCGAGCGGCCAGAGCCATTCCGTTCCGGTCATTAATCGCCGCGTTCTCCCATAGCTGATTCGACCTTTGTCCCGCCCGGTGCTGTTTGCGAGAAGCACGGGCGGGTTTTCTTTCCTGTCGTTTTGTCAGGGGGTTTGGTATATTTTTCTAATAGAGAAAATAGCGACGAAGCGAAACTATCAGCTGACTCGCTGCGTCTACACTTTAGTTGGCAACACATACATACAAGAAACAGACAGAGATTGGAAAACGGAGAGGAGTTACCAACATGAGAGCGCGGAAGGCAGTGATGCTGCTCACGGCTGCGACAGTGGCCTGGGGAGCTTTTGTTCCGTTTGTGCCGCTCGCGACCGAGGTCGCGCAGGCGAGAGCGGAATCAAGCCCATTGCAGATGGTGTGGCAGACCCCCATTGGCGAGGGCACCACATTGCTTAAATACACGAAATCTTTTGCCGATCAGACAGTGACGATCATGGTGACCAAAGTCGACCTGAACAACCCGTATGTCGAGGTCAAGCCGGTCTACGGAACCAAAGGGAAGCTGACCGAGCGGCAGACCGTCACGCAGATGGCGCGGGAAACAGGCGCGATCGCGGCGGTGAACGCCGACTTTTTCAACATGGCCAAGCGCGGGGCGCCATTCGGGATCGTCATGAAAGACAAGGAGCTGGTCTCCTCGATGGGGCTGATTTCGTACTGGTACAGCCTTGGATTGACAGGCGACAAGACGGCCATCATCGAGCATTTCGGATTTGGCGGAAAGGTGACGGCGCCGAACGGGGCGACGTATTCGCTCCAGGGCGTAAACAAGGAAGAGTACAATCCGAGCGAGGGCCGCAAAAGCCACCAGAACCAGCTGAACCTGTACACGCCTTCTTTTGGCAAGACAAGCCTGGGTGCCATTTCCGGCTACAAGGATGTCGTCGAAGTCTTGTTTGTGGATGACGTAGCCAAAGAAGTCCGTGTCAATCAGCCGGGCGTATACATCCCTTACAACGGCTACGTCCTCTGGGGACACGGAGAGGCAGCCGCTTTTCTGAAGCAGAACTTCCCGGTCGGGGCCAAAGCGCAGGTCGAATACCAGACGACGCCGCAAAACATCGACTTGATGCAGGCGGTAGGCGGCAATGTGCTGCTGGTGAACCAAGGCAAAGCGCTGACCTCGTTCCAGGCGGACAAATCCATCACCTCCATCAACTCGCGGACGGCCGCAGGGGTCTCCCAGGACGGCAAGACCTTGTACATGGTCACGATTGACGCCAGCAAAGGGGTATACCTCGACGAGCTGGCGAAAATTATGGCGGAGCTGGGCTCTTATCGCGCCGTAAACTTTGACGGCGGCGGCTCCACGACGCTGGCGACCCGCATGCTGGGCGAGACCCAGGCGAACCTTTCAAACGTGCCGAGCGGCGGTGCAGAGCGCCGAGTGCCGACAGGGCTGGCCGTGTACAATACAGCGCCTCCGGGCGATCTTCGCGGCTTCACCATTGATGTGCCGACAGATGTGCTGATCGGGCAGACGGTCAGCATGACGGCCTCCAAAGGCTATGACACGCACTATCAGCCATACGCGATCAATTCGGCCAACGTCGCGTGGGACGTCAGCGATGCAGATGCAGGGACAATCGACGGCACGAAGTTTACGCCTGCACGATCCGGGCAGATCACGCTTCGCGGCAGCTTGGGCAACGTGGCCCAGAGCAAGGAAATTCACGTCGTCTCCGGCAGCGAAGTCCAGCAGATCGTCGTGTCGCCGAGTCCGATTACGGTCGCCCCGGGTCAGACCATCACACTGGACGTCAAGATCAAGACGAAGAAAGGCGCATTGGTCCAGGCGACGCCGCTTAGCGTGCAGACCAGCGTCGATTCCCCGCTGGCGAGCATAAACGACAAGCTGCAGCTGACAGCAGGCGATCAGACCGGCAACGGCAAAGTGACGATCACGTACGATGGCGTCTCGACGACCATTCCGTTCGCGATCGGACAATTCGAGCAGCCTTGGCTGACCTTCGACAATCTGGCAGGCATGTACCACGCTGCCAACCCGGCGAGCATCAGCTCTGCCGGTTCGTTTGCAGCCGTCAGCGAGCCTGTGTTCCGGACGAAAAAGGCGGCGAAGCTCGTCTACAACTTCTCCGGCGCTCCGGCCAGCAGCCTGAGAATCGCCTATGGGGTGCTCGGAGCCAAACCTGTTGCGATCCCGGGCAAACCGCTCGGACTGGGCCTGTGGGTCAACGGCGACAACAGCGGACACTGGCTGCGCGCCGAAGTCATCGATGCGAACGGCAAGACGGTCTACGTCGATCTGGCAAAGGAAATCGACTGGACGGGCTGGAAGCAGGTCAAGGGCTACTTCCCGAGCAATGCCGCCTATCCGCTGCAGCTGAAGAGCATCTACGTCGTGGATCAGCCAAACGACGGTATCACGCACGACCAGGGCACGCTCTACTTCGATGAAATGTCTCTCCTGCTGCCGAACCAGACGGCGCAGCCGAAAGGCACCATCGTCGTGCCGGAAATCCCGGGCAGCCTGTCGCTCGGAGCGGAGCTGGATATGCAATACTCGTTTGCGAATACGGCCTCATTCCTGGAGACGGCCAAGATCGACATTGACTCGATTGTGGATCAGCCGCTCCCCGGCTACGTCCCGGCCGACTACTCCTTCACGATCCAGCCGGTCGAGCCGAAGGCGGGTGCGGAGGACCGCATTTCGACCTCTCCGATCCAGCTGACGCTCGTGCCGAAAAACTGGATCGCCGGAAAAGGAATCGGTCTGCTGTACGTGAACGAGACGAACAATACGCTCGATCCGCTGCTCGGGACGAGAAATGCCCAGGGACAGTGGGTGTACGAAGTCAATTCCTACGGCAAATACATTCCGTACTACCTGGATAATCCGGGTCCGGCATTTGTCGACATCGCCAATCATCCGGCAAAAGACGAGATTACCTACATGGCGGAGCAAGGCTTCGTGAAAGGCCTGACGGATACGACATTCGGTCCCGAGGTGTCCCTGACCAGGGCGCAGTTCGTCACGCTGCTCGCCCGCACGTTTGACTGGCAGCTTCCATCGGCACCGAAGCTCGGCTTCAAGGACAAGGTGCCTGCCTACGCGCAAGGAGCTGTGCAAGTCGCCGTGTCCAAGGGGCTGGTCAGAGGCTACGGAGACAACACGTTCCGCCCTGACCAACCGGTGACCCGGGCAGAGGCGGCGGTCATCCTCGACCGCCTCGTGAACAAAAAAGGCGCAACCAAGACAGTCGCGGACAAAGGAACCTGGCCGAGCTGGGCAGCTTCGTCCATCGCCAACATGGTCGGCCTCGGCCTGATGGACCCGGTCAGCGGCAAGTTCCAGCCGAACAAGGCGACGACCCGCGCCGTGTGCGTCGTGGCGCTGTACCGCATTTTGCAGCAGTCGAAGTAACGAATCAGAGACGTACCAAGACGGCAGCCAATAGAGCCCCGCTTCTCCTGATGGAGGGGCGGGGCTTGTTTGAGTTCGGGCTATGATGCTGCGCGGGAAAACGCAGTCAGAATCTGGAAGTGTCAGCCCGGCTTCGGCAAACGGGCCGCGCGCACTGGGGGCAAGAGGGCGGCATAAACTGTCGGCAAAAGGAAATGGTGGAATTCTTGGAGGCTGGCTGCGCAAGGGCGGCGCTGCTAAATATACGCAGCGTTTCCTGCCTGCAGGAAGCCCAGCCAAATTCAGAACCCCTGCAAACAGTCGGGGGAAGAGCTGCTTTCGATGTAAATTTACAGGTTTTTTACAAGGTATTTTCCATTTATTAACTACAAGAGTATGTCATAATTCAGGTTTGACGGGCTTTTAATAACAATTCTCTATCAAATAATAGCAAATATTTTAATCTAGTTTTAATAGTGATACACTATATACAGGTTATCATTGATCCAGAGAAAAGGGTGTGACAGAGTCGCACCCTGGCTTGCTGTAGAGCCAAGGCAGGAGCGCCTGCATCTTTTCTTCAAATATTAGCGAGTTAGGACGGTAAAAATGAGTAACAGACAAACGAAAACTGACGTTATCTTGATTGGTGCCGGAATCATGAGTGCGACTTTAGGGTCACTGCTGAAAGAATTAGTACCAGACTGGAAAATTACAGTATTTGAAAGGCTGGCGAACGCAGGAGAGGAAAGCTCTAACGAATGGAATAATGCGGGAACAGGTCATGCTGCATTGTGCGAATTGAACTACACAACGGAAAAGCCAGACGGATCAATAGATATTAGCAAAGCCATCAATATTAACGAACAGTTCCATGTTTCCAGACAGTTTTGGTCTTACCTGGTCAAGAGCAAGCTGATCAGCAATCCGCAAGATTTCATCATGCCGCTGCCTCATATGAGCTTGGTGCAAGGTGAAAAAAATGTGGCGTTTTTGAAGAAACGTTTTGAAGCAATGTCCCGAAATCCGCTGTTCCAAGGCATGGAATATTCAGAGGACCCGAAAAAATTGAAAGAATGGATTCCGCTGATTATGGAAGGCCGCACATCGAACGAGCCGATCGCGGCAACGAGAATCGACTCCGGGACAGACGTCAATTTCGGCGCGCTGACACGCATGCTGTTTGAGCACCTGCAAAACAGCGGCGTAGAAGTAAACTACGAGCACAGCGTCGAAGACATCAAACGCGCTGGCGACGGCTCGTGGGAATTGAAAGTGAAGAATCTGAAGAGCGGCAGCGTCGAGCGCCACTCGGCCAAATTCGTCTTTATCGGCGGCGGCGGCGGAAGCCTGCACTTGCTGCAAAAATCGGGCATACCGGAAGGAAAGCACATTGGCGGATTCCCGGTAAGCGGTCTGTTCATGGTGTGCAAAAATCAGGCTGTCGTCGAGCAGCACCATGCCAAAGTATACGGAAAGGCCAAAGTTGGTGCACCGCCCATGTCTGTACCGCATCTGGACACACGGTATATCGACAAGAAAAAATCGCTGCTCTTTGGTCCGTTCGCAGGCTTCTCGCCGAAGTTCCTGAAAACGGGCTCCATGCTCGATCTGATCACTTCCGTCAAACCGGATAACGTGCTGACGATGCTGGCGGCAGGCTGCAAAGAGATGGCGCTTACCAAATATTTGATTCAGCAAGTGATGCTGTCCAAAGAACAGCGCATGGAAGAGCTGCGCGAGTTTATCCCGAACGCGAAGAGCGAGGATTGGGATCTGGTCGTAGCGGGTCAACGCGTGCAAGTGATCAAAGATACCGAAGCAGGCGGCAGAGGAACGCTGCAGTTTGGTACCGAAGTAATCACGGCTGCCGATGGTTCGATCGCAGCTTTGCTGGGAGCATCGCCGGGTGCTTCGACAGCCGTCCACGTCATGCTTGAAGTCATAGCAAAATGCTTCCCGCAGCAAATGAAAATGTGGGAAGGAAAGATCAAGGAAATGATCCCTTCGTACGGCGTGTCGCTGATGAAGAATCCGGATCTTCTGCGAGAAATTCATACTTCCACAGACCGTGTGCTTGGTCTGAGCAATGAACTGGCCCTCGTCCACTAGGTCGTACAAGCATAAAAACGAGCGGAGCGGCCTCTGTCCCCCAAACGATGGATAGAGGCCGGTTTGCTTTGCCTGCCTGCAGCTCTGCACGATGGGAAGCCGGTCTGTTCGCTTTGCCTTTCCCGTTTGTCGGCGATTTGTCGCAGATTCAGGCAATGGAGAGCAGGATTTTGCAAAGAAACATGGAATCATTGGATGGTTGACTAACTTGAATCCGGGGAGTGTTTCGATATGGGTCAAAAGGAAATCGTGATCGCGAGTGCCGTTCGCACTGCCATAGGAAGTTTTCAAGGCTCGCTGTCAGGTGTAAGCGCTGCAAAATTGGGCGGCATTGTGCTTGAGGCGGCTCTGGAGCGCGCAGGCGTGCCCAAGGAAGCGGTAGACGAAGTCATCATGGGAAATGTGCTGCAGGCAGGTCTGGGGCAAAATCCGGCGCGTCAGGCTTCGATTCAGGCCGGGTTGGCCAATGAAGTGCCTTCGCTGACGATCAACAAAGTTTGCGGCTCTGGATTGAAAGCGGTTCATTTGGCAGTGCAGGCCATTCTCAGCGGCGATGCAGACGTGGTGCTCGCAGGCGGGATGGAGAACATGAGCCAGGCGCCGTACCTGCTGGAGGGCGCGCGAAGCGGCTACCGCATGGGCGATCAGAAAGTGGTCGATTCCATGATCCGCGACGGCCTGTGGTGTGCGTTCAACGACTACCATATGGGAATCACTGCCGAAAATCTTTGCGAGAAGTACGGGATCAGCCGCGAAGAACAGGATGAGTTTGCTGCCTGGAGCCAGCAAAAGGCGCAAAAGGCAATCGAATCAGGCCGCTTCCAGGATGAGATCGTACCAGTCGCCATTCCGCAAAGAAAAGGCGATCCCGTGCTGTTCAGCGTGGATGAATTCCCTCGTGCAGGCGTGACGGCGGAAGCGCTGGGCAAGCTGAAGCCTGCCTTTAAGAAAGACGGTACGGTGACAGCAGGAAACGCCTCCGGGATCAACGACGGCGCAGCAGCCCTGCTGATCATGTCCAGGGAAAAAGCAGACGAGCTGGGCGTAAAGCCGCTGGCGCGCATCATCGCCAATGCCAGCGCGGGTGTTGACCCGAGCATCATGGGCTACGGTCCGGTGCCGGCGACGCAGCGCGTGCTTGAGAAGGCCGGCCTGGCGCTGTCCGACATCGATCTGATCGAAGCGAACGAAGCATTCGCCGTTCAGTCCTTGTCCGTCTCCAAAGCGCTCGGTTTTGATGCGGAGAAAGTAAATGTGAACGGCGGCGCGATTGCTTTGGGCCACCCAATCGGTGCCAGCGGAGCGCGAATTTTGGTGACCCTTGTCCATGAATTGCAAAAGCGCGAAGGGGTAAAATATGGATTAGCGACTCTGTGCATCGGTGGAGGACAGGGTGTAGCGACTGTTGTTGAAAAACTGTAGTTGTTACAATAGTTTTCAATTGTGAACGCTTTGTGTACAGAAGGACCCTGACGTTGACAAAGGGAATAATTCTTCGTTAATATGGATGAGGGCAACGGGGCACTTGACACCAGCCCTCTCCTTATGTATGAAAGGAGAATGTCCTGTGTCGAAAATTGATAATCCTTGGCGAGCGATCACACTGGTCACCTTGATCGGAGTCGATATGGCGATTTGTGTGGTTGCAGGGGTGTTTCTGGGCAAGTATCTGGATGGCCTTTTTGCTTCCAATCCGTTGTTTTTGATGATTGGACTGCTCGCGGGATTGGGTCTGGGCGTTTACAGCGTCTACCGCATTATTCGCGGGTACCTCTAGGGAGATGGGACATGCAAACGTTTTCTCTGGCTATGCGAGCCACCTTTCGCTATGCCTTTTTCAGTATGGCGATTGTCGCGATACTCTGGGCGCTGTTGCCATTGTATCGGTTGTTTTTGCAAAGCCTCCTGCTCGGGATGGCTTGCAGTCTGGTTAATGGGACTGTCCTCTTCAGCAAAACCTGGCGTATCGGTCAGATGGCTGTCGATCCAAGTGTACGGCCGAAAGGGACTGGCATGCTACAACGCCTCATCGTCGCGGGGTTTGCTGTCTTCCTGACGATGCGTTTTCCCCACTTGTTTGGACTAGCTGGCGTCTTGATAGGATTGTTCCTCTTTCAGGTTCTCGGTTTTCTTTTTGTTTATCGCTCCTTCAAATAGATACCAGGATTTCTTTTTTCATGTACGCACGTACGACGAAACATACTCGCGCGGAAGAAAGGGGTGAAATACATGCATTATTCTCTGCGATTTGAATGGTTGGGCATGGTATTTGACATCTCCACTATTCTCATGATTTTGGTTACCTCTCTTGTGGTGCTCTTCATGTGTATCGGGATGACACGCAACCTGACCTCCGCTACTCCAGGCGGCGCGCAAAACGTGATGGAATGGATTGTGGACTTTGTCACTGGTATTACCAAGAGCTACATTTCGCCGAAGAAGGCTGCGGGTTTCGTGTCTTTGGCGCTCACGCTGTTCCTCTACATTTTCCTGGGGAACCAGCTGGGTCTGCTGCTCAACGTGAACACCGCTCACCACAACGGTGAAGGCCACGAGGTCAGCCAACAGGTCAAAGACATGCTGACGGTTTCCACCAATGATGAAATGAAACAGCAAAAGGTGGAAAAGCTGGAGGAAGAGTTGAACTCTACCGATCCGCACGCGCATGGTGTCGTTATTGGTTGGTGGAAATCGCCTACCGCAACGCCGAGCGTGACATTCGCTTTGGCATTCATCGTTCTTCTTTACGCTCATTATCTGGGAATCAAGAAGAGCTTTGGCGGTTGGCTGAAACATACATTCCTGAACCCGATTCACATTCTCGAGGAGTTTATCATCAAGCCGCTGACGCTTCCTTTGCGTCTATTCGGTAACATTTTTGCAGGTGAGGTTTTGATCGCCTTCCTGCTGAGTGTAGGAATCTTCGGCAGCATCCCGCTCTTCATCTGGCTGGGTTACTCCGTCTTCGTAGGTTCCGTACAAGCGTTCATCTTTACAACGCTGGCGATGGTATACATCTCGCAGCAAGTGAACGAAGATCATTAATCGGCTGTTTCCGCATTTCATTCTTTTTTACAACACTAAGGAGGTTTTTAAACAATGGAAGGTTTGGCTCTTGCAATCGGTATCGTATTTGGTCTTGCTGCTCTTGGCGCGGCAATCGGCAACTCCCTGGTAATCTCTCGTACAATTGAAGGCGTAGCTCGCCAACCTGAAGCGCGTGGCAACCTGATGGGTCTCATGTTCCTGGGTCTCGGTCTGGTAGAGGCAGTTCCGATTATCGCTGTAGCGATCGGTTTCATCCTCTTCGGTCGTATGTAAGCGAGCAACGGAGAATGATAGGCGGGCGCTTGTTACCCGCCTCTATTTTTGAATGAGACGGTTTAATTCCGTGCAGATACATCTTTCTTTTCGCAGGAAGGAGTGAAACGAATGCTCGACTTTGGTGCCGTATCCCTGGAATGGGGAACGCTGCTCACCCAAGCAATTGTATTCTTGTTGTTGTTGCTGGCTGTCCGTAAATTCGCGATGGGCCCGATCGTGGCCATGATGGAAAAACGCCGTCAGCATATTGAAAATGAAATCTCCTCTGCAGAGCAGGGCCGCAAAGAAGCGGAAGCCCTGCTGGCTGAGCAACGCCGCGTGCTGGACGAAGCGCGTGCAGAATCGAAAGCGATTATCGACCGCGCTACGAAGCAAGCATCCGATGAAGCTGGCAAAATTGTGGCGGAAGCACAAGCTGCGGCAGAGCGCATGAAGGCAGAAGCAAGTGCAGAGCTGGCTCGTGAAGTGGAAAAAGCGAAACTGGAGCTGCGTCAGCAAATGACCAGCCTCTCCGTTCTCCTGGCTTCCAAGATCATCGAGAAAGAACTGGACGAAGCTGCGCAAAAGTCTACCGTTGACAAATTCCTCGCTCAAGTGGGAGATCGCCTATGAGTAGCGCTGTAGGAAAACGTTATGCTCGCGCTCTCTTTGACGTAGCGAGCGAGCGCGGCAAGATCGATCAGGTGGAAGCTGACCTTGGCGCGATCGTGCAAGCTGTCGAACAGAATGCCGATCTGAGCAAGATCATGCTTCACCCGCACATTGCTGCGGATGCAAAACTCAAGCTGGCGGACGAACTGTTCAAAAGTCATGTTGGGGAAGAAAGCTACAATTTCCTCAGCTTGTTGATTGAAAAAGGACGGGAAGCGGCGCTGGCAGACATCTATCGTTCCTTTGTGAAGCTGGCAAACGACGCGCGCGGCATCGCTGAAGCGACCGTCACAAGCGCAAAGCCGCTCACTGATGAAGAACAGGCAGAGTTGGCCGAGAAGTTCGGTCAAACCTTGAATAAAAAGCTGCGTTTGACGGCTGTGGTAGACCCGTCTATCCTCGGTGGCATCGTCATCAAGATCGGCGACCGTCTGTACGATGGCAGCCTGAAAACGAAGCTCGAAACCTTTGCGCAACAGGCGTAAGGCAGGCAGTACCTCTACTTAAGAAGTTGGATGAATGGGGTGAATGTAAGTGAGTGCAATCAGACCAGAAGAGATTAGCTCCCTCATCAAAGAGCGGATCGCTAACTTTAAATCTGAAATCGAAGTTGTGGATGTAGGCACAGTCATCCAGGTAGGTGACGGTATTGCTCGCGTTCACGGTTTGGACAAGGCCATGCAAGGGGAGCTCCTCGAGTTCCAAAATGGCGTAATGGGTATGGTACTCAACTTGGAAGAAGACAACGTGGGTGTCGTTATTTTGGGACCTTTCCGCGACATTAAGGAAGGCGATACCGTAAAACGTACCGGCCGCGTTATGGAAGTTCCGGTTGGGGAAGCGCTGCTGGGCCGCGTAGTAAACCCGCTCGGTCAGCCGCTCGACGGCCAGGGTCCGATCGCAAACAGTGGTTACCGCCCGGTTGAGAGCCCGGCTCCTGGCGTAATGGCGCGTAAATCCGTACATGAGCCGCTCCAGACAGGTATCAAAGCGATCGACGCGATGATTCCGATTGGTCGCGGACAGCGCGAGTTGATCATTGGCGACCGCCAAACAGGTAAAACGGCTGTGGCGCTCGACACGATCATCAACCAAAAAGGCCAAAACATGATTTGTATCTACGTGGCAATCGGTCAGAAGCAATCCACTGTTGCCAACATCGTAGAAACCCTGCGCAAAGCAGGCGCACTGGAATACACTATCGTCGTTTCCGCTACAGCTTCCGACCCGGCTCCGATGCTGTACCTGGCACCATATACAGGTGTAACCATGGCGGAATACTTCATGTACAAAGGACAGCACGTTCTTTGCGTATACGATGACCTGTCCAAACAGGCTGCCGCATACCGCGAAATGTCCTTGCTGCTCCGTCGTCCTCCAGGCCGCGAAGCGTACCCAGGTGACGTATTCTACCTGCACTCCCGTTTGCTGGAGCGCGCTGCGAAGCTGTCTGATGAACTCGGCGGCGGTTCCATTACGGCTCTGCCATTCATTGAGACACAAGCGGGCGACATCTCCGCTTACATTCCTACCAACGTGATCTCCATCACGGACGGTCAGATCTTCCTGGAGACCGACTTGTTCAACGCAGGTCAGCGTCCAGCGGTGAACACCGGTTTGTCCGTATCCCGCGTAGGTGGTGCAGCACAAATCAAGGCGATGAAAAAGGTAGCAGGTCCGCTCAAGCTCGAGCTGGCTCAATACCGCGAGCTCGCTGCTTTCGCCCAGTTCGGTTCCGACCTGGACAAAGCGACCCAAGCTCGTCTGACCCGCGGTGCGCGCCTGATGGAAATCATGAAACAAGGTCAATTCGACCCAATGCCTGTTGAGAAGCAAGTCGCTTCTATCTATACTGCAACAAAAGGTTACCTGGATGACATTCCAGTTGGCGACGTAGGCCGCTTTGAGAAGGAGCTTCTGTCCTACCTGGATTCCAACAAACCGCATTTGTTGGAGCATATCCGGACAACGAAAGAGCTCCCGGATGAAAAAGAATTGAACGCAGCGATCGAAGAGTTCAAAAAGGGCTTTCAAGTAACTCGCTAATCGAGTGCGATTGACATCAGATGCATGCCGGGCAGGAATGCTCGGTCATGCGTCCTCAAGGTGGTGAAAACGAGTGGCTAAAGGAATTCGTGAGATACGAAGCAGAATCAGAAGTACGAAAAACACGCGCCAGATCACGAAAGCGATGAAAATGGTGGCAGCTGCCAAGCTTCGCCGCAACCAGGAGAAGGCAGAGGCAGCACGTCCGTACGCTGACAAAATCCAGGAAGTGATTTCCAGCATTGCGAGCGGCACTACCGGTTCCAAGCATCCGATGCTGCAATCCCGTCCTGTGAAAAAGACTGGTTACATTGTCATCACTTCCGATCGCGGTCTTGCAGGCGGCTACAACGCCAACATGCTGCGCACGGTGATCAACACCATTGCACAAAAGCACAAGTCCAAGGATGAGTATGGTATTTTTGTGATCGGCCGCAAAGGTCGCGACTTTTTCCAGAAGCGCAATTATCCGCTGCTGGGAGAAGCGACGGGCCTGCCAGCCAGCCCGGCCTTTGGCGACATCAAGCAGCTTGCCGGTGCGGCGGTTCAGATGTTCGCGGATGAGCAAATCGATGAACTGTACCTTTGCTACAACAAGTTCCAGAGTGCAATTTCGCAAATACCTACCGTAAAACGCTTGCTGCCGTTGGATGCTCCCGAGAGCAAGAACGAGCGCAAAATGAATTACGAATATGAGCCGTCCTCGGAAGAAGTTTTGGTCGACCTGCTGCCGAAGTATGCGGAAACACTGGTGTACAGTGCGCTTCTCGAAGCGAAGGCTTCCGAAGAAGGTTCCCGTATGACGGCAATGGGCAACGCGACAGACAACGCGACGGATATGATCAACCGTTACACGTTGCAGTACAACCGTGCCCGTCAGGCAGCCATTACGCAAGAGATTTCCGAGATCGTTGCAGGTGCAAACGCACAGGCTTAGGTGGCAGCGAAAGCTCCCAATTCAGCTTTACAGGAGGGAAGAAGTAAGATGGCGAATGGACGCGTGGTTCAGGTAATGGGTCCGGTTGTTGACATCGAGTTTGAACGTGGACACCTGCCTGCCATTTACAATGCGATCAAAATTCAACATAAAGCACAAAGCACTGGTGAGCGCGACATCGATTTGACCGTTGAGGTTGCGACTCACCTTGGTGACAACATGGTTCGTACCGTAGCGATGTCTTCCACTGACGGTCTGGTTCGCGGCATGGAAGCGGTAGATACGGGCGCACCAATCTCCGTTCCAGTGGGTGCCGTAACCCTCGGACGCGTATTCAACGTACTCGGCGAACCGATCGACCTGCAAGAGATGGGTCAGGTAGAACGCCGTGACCCGATTCACCGCAAAGCTCCTGAGTTCGTCGAACAAGCGACGACTGTTGAGATCCTTGAAACAGGAATCAAGGTCATTGACCTTTTGGCTCCCTACATCAAGGGTGGTAAGATCGGTCTGTTCGGTGGTGCGGGTGTAGGGAAAACCGTTACCATTCAAGAGCTGATCAACAACATCGCTCAAGAGCACGGCGGTATTTCCGTATTCGCTGGTGTAGGGGAGCGTACCCGTGAAGGGAACGACCTGTACCACGAGATGAAAGACGCAGGCGTTTTGCCGAAGACCGCGATGGTATTCGGACAAATGAACGAACCGCCTGGTGCGCGTCTCCGCGTAGCGTTGACCGGTCTGACTATGGCGGAGTATTTCCGTGATGAAGAAGGCCGCGACGTACTCCTGTTTATCGACAACATCTTCCGCTTTACCCAAGCGGGTTCTGAAGTATCCGCACTCCTTGGCCGTATGCCATCTGCGGTAGGTTACCAGCCAACACTGGCTACCGAAATGGGTCAGCTGCAAGAGCGCATTACTTCCACCAAAAAAGGTTCCGTAACGTCCATTCAAGCGATCTACGTACCAGCGGACGACTACACTGACCCGGCTCCTGCGACAACGTTCGCTCACTTGGACGCAACGACAAACCTGGAGCGTTCCATCGCCGAGTTGGGTATCTTCCCTGCGGTAGACCCGCTCGCATCCACTTCTCGTGCTCTGACTCCTGAAGTGGTTGGTCAAGAACACTACGATGTGGCTCGTGGCGTGCAAAAAATTCTGCAACGCTACAAAGAACTGCAAGACATCATCGCGATCCTGGGTATGGACGAACTGAGCGACGAAGACAAGCAAGTCGTTGGCCGCGCACGCCGCATTCAACGCTTCCTGTCCCAGTCTTTCCACGTTGCCGAGCAGTTTACCGGTAACCCTGGTCAATACGTACCATTGAAAGAAACCGTTCGCAGCTTCAAGGAAATCCTCGAAGGCAAGCACGACCACCTGCCAGAGGGCGCGTTCCTGTATGTAGGAACCATTGAAGAAGCAGTAGAAAAAGCGAAGAAAATGGCGTAAGACACCCTGGAAAGGGGAGACGAGTAAGTGAGCAAGATGACAGTTGAAGTCGTAACTCCTGAACGGGTTGTCTATAGCGGTCAAGCTGAAATGGTCATCGCCCGTGGTGTAGCAGGGGATCTCGGTATTTTGCCGAACCACATGCCGCTGGTGAGCCCGCTGAAAACAGCGCCTGTTCGGATCAAGACAGAAGGCGAAAAAGAAGTGAAGATGGCAGTGAGCGGCGGCTTCATGGAAGTGCGCGGCGACAAGGTGACCATCCTCGCTGAAACGGCTGAATTGCCGGGAGACATCGACGTAGAACGCGCGAAGGCAGCGAAGGAACGTGCCGAAAAGCGTTTGGCCGAGAAGTATCCTGATCTTGATGTCCAACGCGCCGAGCGTGCGCTGCAGCGCGCCATGGCACGTCTGGACGTAATGAAGTAACGCAACAGGCTGTTATCCCCGCATCCATTTGGCTGCGGGGATTTTTCATACAGACGGGATCGTTGCTTGTATCCGCTGGAACTGTTTGGGGGCATGATTTTTCCAGTTGGTAAAAGCCTATGGTTTCTGTGTATAATAGACCTAATGCCCTGCCGACGGGACAGGCTATCGGGACAAAGGAGAGTAGTAGTGATGCAAACTATTCGCGATATTCGCCAGAACAATGAAGGCGTAGTAATCCCCAGCAGCTATACGGCGAACGGCTGGTCTAGCGTGCTGTCTCATGAAATGAATGTATTGTTTCAGGCCATGTGTTTTGTAGTGACGAAATACGAAACCAAAGCAGAGATGGAAAAGGCCCTCTCGGAGTTCAAAGCGCTGCAAGGTGCTTTTTCTGAACCGGTGAAGGAGCAGTTCAAGTCCGAAGAAGACTACAAGGGCTATGTGAACCTGTTGAACCGTTTCAAGGCTTTTATGAGCCGCTCCAACTACGAATACCCGACTTCCCTCCAGGAAGCGATCGAGCTGTTCGTCAAATGGGGTCTGGTCATCGACAAAGGGGACGTGTGGGATGTGCCTGTATATCCGTTCCCGGATGCAGCGGAACTGTTCAAGCTGACCGACGCGGAATCCGTGGCGCTGGCTCACATCAAACTGGAGACATTGGTTCACCCGATCTTCAGCCGGCTGGTCATGATGCTGCATGAGAAGGAAGAAAATACGTTCCATCTGTCCAAAGCCGAGCTGAAGTCCATGCTCAACACCAATGACGAGATGCTCGCAGAAGTATTGATCAAGCTGACACCGTACATGGAGGAAGCAATCGAAAACATTCTGGAGATTTCGGAAGACGAGACCATGACCTTCACTGTCGTGTGGGAGCGCGTGTACGAGGACTTCCTCGGCGAGCAGTTCGCCCAAAACGTCCAATAAAAGAATGCTTGATTGGTGATTCAAACGGTTTCGTTTGGTCATCAATGTTTCCAGGAGTGGCTCAGGGAAAATTCTCTGGGCCACTCCCTTTATTTGGCAGATCGGGATTGCTTTCGTTAGACACTTTTTGGGCGATTTGCTATAATGATAAAGGTATTTTTTTCTATCAGTATCAGAATGCGCTGCTCAAAATTCTACATCCGAATACTGCTGGCAATACTCCTTTGAAGGAATATCGACTCCATCAGAGGGCACGAAGCAAGGCTTCATACACTTTCACGAAAGCGGAGGGAACGTGGGTGAATGACATGTATACCAACAATTATGTCATTGTCGCCATCTTTTTGATCCTTGGTGTGTTATTGCCCGTGGCCACTGTCAGTTTCATCGGTCCGCTGGTGCGTCCAAAGAAACCGACGCGAGAGAAGCAAACGACTTATGAAAGCGGTAACATTCCGGTAGGGGACAGTTGGGTGCGCTTCAATGTGAAGTATTATATCTTCGCTCTCATGTTTGTGATTTTCGATGTAGAGACGCTCTTTCTGTATCCATGGGCCGTCGCCTACAACAAGCTGGGGCTGTTTGCCCTGGTGGAGATGGTCATCTTTATATCCTTGCTGGTCGTTGGATTGATCTACGCTTGGAGAAAGAAGGTGCTGGAATGGAACTAGATTTGACAAGCATTGCGCCTGAATTGCGGGAAGAGTTGGAGCGCAACGTCATGTTTACGACGCTGGAGACGGTAAAAGGATGGGTGCGCAGCAACTCGCTGTGGCCGCTGACATTCGGTCTCGCCTGTTGCGCGATCGAGATGATGGGGACGGGCGGTTCCCGGTACGACCTCGACCGTTTCGGCGTGATTTTTCGTGCGTCGCCCCGTCAGTCCGACGTGATGATCGTCGCAGGCACCGTGACGAAGAAAATGGCGCCGCTCCTTCGCAGATTGTACGATCAGATGCCGGAGCCGAAGTGGGTCATTGCCATGGGGTCCTGTGCGACCGCAGGAGGCCCGTACGTGCGCTCCTACAGTGTGGTTAAAGGCGTGGACCAGATCGTCCCTGTAGACGTGTATATCCCCGGCTGTCCGCCCAATCCGGCAGCGTTGATCTATGGCATAAATAAATTACAAGAAAAGATTCGCTATGAAGCGAAGACTGGGAAGCGGGTGACCAGTCAATGAGCGACGAAAAACGCAAGCCGACGCCCGAGGAAAAGGCAAAGGCAGCAGCCGAGGCTCGTGCCAAGGCAGAAGCATTGCGAAAATTAAGAGAACAGGAAGCGGCGGGAGAAAACAAAGCTGCAGAGGGACCAGCGGCAGAAGGACCTGCACAGGCTGACGCAACACAGGTCACAGACGCGTCTGCCCCCGCAGAAGCCCCGGCCGCCCCGACCAAGCCGGTATCGGAAATGACGCCGGAAGAAAAGAAAGCCGCAAAGGCCGCAGCCGCCGCTGAAGCACTGGCAAAAGCCAAGGCGGCGAAGGAAGCCAAGGAAGCAGGCACGACGCCCGCAGGAGCAGATGCCGATGCCAAGGCAAAAGCCGCAGCTGCAGCCAAAGCCAAGGCGGCAGCAGCCGCAGCAGCGAAAGCAAAAGCTGCACGCGAGGCAGGAGGAGCTGCGACTGACGCCGGTGATGCAGGCAGTGATGATGCCAAGGCAAAAGCCGCCGCCGCTGCGAAAGCCAAGGCCGCCGCTGCCGCAGCCGCAAAAGCCAAAGCAGCGCAAGGCGCCGATGGAGCTGGGGCTGCCGAAGAGGCACCAAAGGCACCATCCAAAAACCAGCCATTCCTGGACAAATACGTTTCCCGCATTACGGAAGCATTCGGAGCTGACGTGTTGGAAGCGTCCTATATCAATGAGCTGGCCAAAGAAGTCCCGACTCTGGTCATCAAGAACGAACGCTGGCAGGAAGTCGCATCGTTCCTGAAGGAAGACGAACAGTTGGCCTTCGACTATTTGTCCGATCTGCACGGCGTCGATTACGATGACCGCATGGAGGTCTACTACCATTTCTACTCCTACAAAAATCGGCAAAATTTGGCGGTAAAAGTCAAGACGGACAGAGAGAATCCGACTGTCCCTTCCGTGATGGGCATCTGGCAGGGAGCCAACTGGAACGAGCGGGAAGCATTTGACCTTTTAGGCATCCATTTCCCGGGACATAGGGATATGCGTCGAATCTTGCTGCCGGATGACTGGGTGGGCTACCCGTTGCGAAAAGATTATGTGCAATACGACGAGGAGGTTTAACCCATGGACCAGAACATCCTCACGACTCAAATCGAGACCTCACCGGACACGGGCATTCGCACGGAAGAGATGCTCCTGAACGTAGGTCCCCAGCATCCCAGCACACACGGCGTTTTTCGTCTGATCGTCAAAATCGACGGGGAGACCATCCGCGAAGCGATTCCCGTGATGGGCTACCTGCATCGCGGCACGGAGAAGCTGGCAGAGAACCTGAACTACACGCAAATTATTCCGTACACCGACCGGATGGACTACGTGTCGGCGATGACGAACAACTACGTGTTCTGTCACGCGGTCGAGACCATGATGGGGCTGGAAATTCCGGAACGTGCCCAGTTCCTGCGGCTGATTGCGATGGAGCTGAACCGGATCGCCAGCCACCTGGTCTGGTGGGGCACCTATCTCCTGGACATCGGGGCGATGGGACCGTTTCTTTACGCTTTCCGTGATCGGGAAATGATTCTCGACCTGTTCAACGAGTTGTGCGGAGCGCGGATGACCTTCAACTACATGCGGATCGGCGGAGTCAAATGGGACGCCCCGCCCGGATGGATCGAGAAGGCCAAAGAGTTCGTGCAATACATGAAAAAGGAACTGCCGAATTACCATCAGCTCGTGAGCGGCAACGAAATTTTTATCAGCAGGATCAAAGGAATCGGAAAATTTGATGCGAAGACGGCGCTGGATTACTCGCTCTCCGGGGTGATGCTTCGCTCGACCGGGATCAAATGGGATTTGCGCAAGGACGAACCGTACTGCATCTACGACCGCTTCGAGTTTGACGTCCCTACAGCCACAGAGGGAGACTGCATGGCGCGCTACCAGCTGCGCATGGCAGAGATCGAACAGTCGCTGCGCATTCTTGAGCAGGCGCTCGATCAATTCCCGAGTGAGGGAGAAGTCATCGGCAAAGTCCCGCGTGTCATTCGTCCGCCGGCAGGTGAAACCTATGTGCGCATCGAATCCCCGCGGGGAGAAATCGGCTGCTACATCGCCAGCCAGGGCAAGGATAAGCCATGGAGGCTGAAGTTCAGACGTCCTTCGTTTACCAATTTGCAAATCCTGCCCAAGCTGCTCATGGGAGAAAATCTCGCCAACATGATCGCCATTCTGGGCAGTATCGACATCGTGCTCGGGGAGGTTGACTGTTAATGAGCGCACTCTTGCAGCAAGCACCCTCATGGGGAACCACCTTCTGGTTTATCCTGGCGGCAGTCGTATTGCTCGCAGTATTGCTGGGATTTGTTACCTACGCCATCTACTTTGAGCGAAAAGTGATCGGTTGGATGCAGCTGCGGATCGGGCCGAACCGCGTCGGACCGCTGGGGCTCTTGCAGACGGTCGCAGACGTGACGAAGCTCTTGCTCAAGGAAGACACGCGACCGGAGCATGCTGACAAAGCCCTGTTTACGCTGGCCCCGGTTTTGGCCTATGCGCCCGCTTTTGGTGTACTGGCTGTCATGCCGTTTACAGAAAGCATTCAGTTTGCCGATTTGGGCATTGGGCTTTTGTACTACATCGCACTCTCCGGAATCACGGTCCTGGGTGTCATTACAGCAGGCTGGGCATCGAACAACAAGTACTCGCTGATCGGAGGTCTCCGCTCTGCTGCGCAGATGATCAGCTATGAAGTGCCGCTGGTCATGTCCGTAGTGGGAATCGTTCTAATGACCGGCAGTATGAATCTTCGGGAAATCGTCGAGGCACAGCGGGATGTCTGGAATATCGTTCCGCAATTTATCGGGTTTGTCGTCTTTCTCGTAGCCGCACAGGCGGAGCTGAACCGCACGCCGTTTGACCTGCCGGAAGCAGAGTCGGAGCTGGTCGCGGGCTATCACGTCGAATACTCCGGGTTCCGCTTTGCCATGTTCATGCTCGCCGAGTACGTATACATGTTCGGAATGGGGGCATTGATCACCATTCTGTTCCTCGGCGGTTGGCTGCCGATTCATCCGGCTCTTGGCTTCATTCCGGGAATCGTCTGGTTTGTCCTGAAGTTTTCCCTCTATGTCTTCTTTCAGTTCTGGCTGCGTGCCACGATGCCGCGCATGCGTGTCGACCAGTTGATGTCGTTCGCCTGGAAAGTGCTGTTGCCCGTGGCGCTGTTTAACATCCTGCTCACGGCTGTCGTCATCTCGTATCAGAACGGCACGCTTTGATCAGGATGCAGGGAGAAAACGACACGGGATGAGTTGGCCGCGTTCCGAGTTTCATTGCGTAGGCTCGCCAAAGAGTTGGCGCAGCGAAGTTCTCAAAACGGAGGGGTGACACACATGCTAGGATTGGCCAAAGGCTTGGGATACACCTTTAAAAAGCTGACCGAGAAAAAAATCACGCACTTTTACCCGGATGTTCCGTTTCCCATGCCGCCTCGTTTTCGCGGCATCCAGCACTTTTCCCCGGAGAAGTGCATCGTCTGCAACCAGTGCGCACGCATATGTCCGACAGAATGCATTCAGCTGACAGGCAGACCTCATCCGGACCCGGACAAAAAAGGAAAGATTATCGACACGTACGACATCAACTTCGAGCTCTGTATTCTCTGTGACCTGTGCACGGAGGTGTGCCCGACAGAAGCAATCGTGATGACGGGTAACTTCGAGCTGGCGGTGTACAGCAGAGATGAGCTGTACAAGAACTTGAAGTGGCTGGATGACAACAATACGAACGTCAGGGAGGAGAATTAGCGATGACAGGCGAATTTGCAGCCTTTTTTATCCTTTCTCTGCTGACGATTGGCGGCGCCGTCTTTATGATCAGCTTTACCCGCGTTGTGCACATGGTGATATCGCTCGGTATTACGTTTATCAGCATCGCCGGTCTGTTCGTGCTCCTTGGAGCCGATTTCGTCGGCGTCGCGCAGGTGCTCGTCTACTCCGGTGCCATTTCCATCCTGATGCTGTTCGGAATCATGCTGACCAAGCACGATGCCTTAGACGAGGGAACGGGACGCAAGTGGAAGAACCGGTTCATCTTCCTGTTCATCGTCCTCGTTTTTGCCCTGCTGTTCTGGGGGATTCAGCGGACGCAGTGGCCGGCACCGTTGCCGCCAGCGCCGACAACCGCAAGCAATGCACAGGAAATCGGGCTGGAAGTATTCACGAAGTACGTCATTCCGTTCGAGCTGGTATCTGTACTGCTCCTGGTCGCCTTGGTCGGGGCGATCATCATGGCGAAAAAGGAGGGGGATAAGTAATGACAGTAAGCATTACCTCCTATCTGCTGGTCGCATTGATTCTCTTCTGTGTCGGGTTGTACGGGGCGCTGACCAAGCGAAACGCTGTGGTCGTGTTGCTGTCGATCGAGCTGATGCTGAATGCGGTCAATATCAACCTGGTCGCATTTTCCAAATACGGGCTGCATCCTGCCGTAACCGGGCAAATTTTCACGCTGTTCTCCATGACTGTCGCGGCGGCTGAAGTAGCGCTGGGATTGGCGATTTTGATCGCGCTGTACCGCAACAAGGCGACCGTCAACGTGGACGAAATGGATCAAATGAAACGATAAGGTGGAAACCCGAAAAGGAGGACAAAGATGGATACGTTACTGCACTATGCCTGGCTCATCCCTCTGTTTCCGCTTCTTGCTTTCATCGTGATCGTTTCGTTTGGTCGCCAGTTGAAAGAAGGAGCTTCTTTCGTCGGCATCTTGCTGACGGCAGTTTCGTTCGTGATCGCCGCTCTCGCCTTCTGGGAGAGATTCCACGGGGGAGCGGTCGATTACAAGTTTGTCGTCGATTGGCTCCAGGTCGGAGACATCGTGATCAATATGGGCTTTGAAGTAAACCAGCTCAATGCCATGATGCTGGTGATCGTGACCCTCGTCAGCCTGCTGGTTCAAATCTACTCCAGAGGCTACATGCATGGCGACGAGCGTTTTCCGGTGTTTTATCAGTACCTTGCGCTGTTCACTTTCTCCATGCTGGGGCTGGTGATCTCGCCGAACCTGCTGCAGGTGTACATTTTCTGGGAGCTGGTCGGGGTTTGCTCCTTCCTGCTTGTGGGCTACTACTTCTTCAAGCCGGAAGCAAAGGCGGCAGCCAAAAAGGCGTTTATCGTGACGCGCGTAGGCGATTTCGGCCTGTTCATCGGGATCTGTCTGCTGTTTTGGTGGACCGGCAGTTTCGACTACGAGCAAATTTTCGAGAGTGTCGGACTGGGCAGGCTGGAGCCGTGGATGGTGACGACAGCAGCGGTGCTCATTTTCGTGGGAGCAGTTGGTAAGTCGGGCCAATTCCCGCTGCACACCTGGCTGCCTGACGCGATGGAAGGTCCCACCCCTGTATCGGCGCTCATCCACGCTGCGACGATGGTAGCGGCCGGGGTGTATCTGGTGGCCGCGACCTATCCGCTGTTTATCGCCTCGGAGACCGCATTGACTGTCGTGGCTTACGTGGGCGGGTTTACGGCTATCTTCGCGGCTTCGATTGGCCTGACGCAGCGGGACATCAAGCGGGTGCTCGCCTATTCGACGGTCAGCCAGCTCGGCTACATGATGATGGCGCTGGGTGTCGCCGGAGCGGCGGGGTATGTGGCAGGCTCCTTTCACCTGATGACACACGCCTTTTTCAAAGCGCTGCTCTTCCTGGGAGCAGGCAGCGTCATTCATGCGGTACATACGCAGGATGTCTTTGAGATGGGCGGATTGTGGAAAAAGATGCCGATTACCGCGCTCACGTTTCTCATCGGTTGTCTGGCGATCGCCGGGATCTTCCCGTTTTCCGGATTCTGGTCAAAAGAGGCGATCCTGGGAGCCGTCTACGGGGCGCACCGCTACGACCTGCTGGTAATCGCGCTCGTCGCTGCATTCTTTACCGCATTTTACATGTTCCGTCTGTACTTCCTGACGTTTACCGGAGAGTCGCGCAGCCATGGCGGACACGAGCCGCATGAGTCTCCGGCCGTCATGACGGGTCCGCTCCTGGTGCTGGCTGTGCTGGCGATCGTCGCCGGCTTCGTCAATACGCCGTACGCGCCGTTGCTGTCACAATGGCTGCTGGATTCAAACACAGGCAATTCGATCGCCACCCAGTTCGGAGAGGGAAGCGAACATACGGCGGCCTGGCTGCAGGTGCTGGCATTGGTCGTCTCCATCCTGGGAATCGTGCTTGCCTATTTGATGTACGGAAAAAAATCGGTTTCGGCCGATGCCATTCCGGAGACGCTGCCGTGGCTCTACAGGCTGTCGTACCGGAAGTATTACGTCGATGAGCTGTATCATTACGTGTTCGTCCGGCCGCTCAGATGGCTGGGCATCGTCCTCGGTGTTTTCGACAGGTACATCGTGGACGGCTTGGTGGGACTGACCGCAAAAATTACGCGGGGGATCGGCTCCCTGCATGCGCGGGTGCAGAGCGGACAGATCCAGTCGTACGGGGCTATGGTGCTGTTTGGATTGCTGCTCTTGATCGTCGCCATCAGCTTGACGGCGCAAGGAGGTGGGCTCTTTGGATTCGGTCGCTAATATTCTCTTGACGGCATTGGTGTTTTCACCGCTGCTGGCCATCGTCATCCTCGCTTTTGTGCCGAATCATCAGGGCGGGGCAATCAAGCAGATCGGCATTTACGGAACGCTGCTGCCGCTGATTTTGTCTCTGTGGATGTACGGCTCGTTTAACAACGAATCGGCGAATCTGCAGTTCGTGGAAAAACATGACTGGATCTCCATTCCGATCGGGATGTCCCAGTCCGGCGCGATGTTTACCTTTGACATCGGCTACGATCTGGGGGTAGACGGGATTTCGATGCCGCTCGTCCTGCTGACGTCGATCATCGCGACGCTGGCAGCGGTAGCGTCCTGGCAGGTCAAAAAGAGGTTGAAGGAATTTTTCATCCTGTTCCATATCCTGCTCATCGGGATGCTGGGTGTGTTTGCTTCCAACAACCTGTTCCTGTTCTTCATTTTCTTTGAAATGACGCTGGTGCCGACGTTTTTCCTCATCGGCATCTGGGGCTACGGCGAGAGGGAGCATGCCGCGAACAAATTCCTGCTGTACAACGGGATCGGCTCCGGGATTATGCTGCTCGCCTTCATCGTCCTCTTTGTCATGACGCGCACGATGAATATCGACCAGATCGTGACGATGTTGTCCACGCCGGAGAATCCGGCAGCGGCAGCACTGACACCGGCGTTCCGCTACGGACTGTTCATGGCGCTGTTCATCGCTTTTGCCATCAAGCTGCCTGTCTTTCCGTTCCATACGTGGATGTTGAAAGTGCACGTACAGGCTCCCCCGTCCATCGTCATGATCCACTCGGGGATCTTGCTGAAAATGGGGGCGTACGGGCTGTTGCGAATGGGGATCGGCTTCTTTCCGGATGAGGCCTACCAGTTTTCCACCTGGTTCGCCGTGCTCGGGATCATCAACGTCTTGTATGGCGCGGTGCTGGCCTTTGTCCAGAAGGATCTGAAAATGGTGCTGGCCTATTCCAGTATCAGCCACATGGGAATCGTGCTGCTCGGGTTTGCCTCGATGAACACAATCGGCTTTCAAGGGGCGATGTTCCAGGTCGTGTCCCACGGCTTCATTTCGGCGCTGCTGTTCTTCCTGATCGGCGTGATTTGGGACCGGACGCAGACCTCGATGATCGACGACCTGGGCGGTTTGGCCAAAGCGATGCCGTTTGCCGGCGGAATCCTGCTGGCGGGGGCGATGGCTTCCCTCGGGTTGCCGGGCATGTCCGGGTTTATCAGCGAGTTTTTCGCCTTCCTTGGCCTGTTCGGACGGATGCCGGTGCTCGCGGCGGTCGGTGCGCTCGGCATCGTGCTGACGGCGGTCTACCTGCTGCGGGCCATCCTGCGCACGACCTTTGGCAAGATGCCGGAGCGGTTTATCGGACTGGCGGACGCGCAGCCGATGGAAGTCATCCCGATGGTGGTTTTGCTGGGCTGCATCATTCTCATCGGGGTGTATCCGGCTCTCTTGGGAATCCCGATGCAGCAAGCTCTGAAAACGATCGTACCCATTGTCACGGGAATAGGAGGGTAATCCATGGACGTTAAAGATATATTCTCGTATAACTGGAGCTACCTTCTGCCCGAGTTTATCATTCTAGGCTTTGCTACCGTGCTGTCGCTGCTGGACCTGTTCGCGGGGAAAAGACTCGGCAAGCAGGTGATCGGCTGGCTGTCTCTCGTCGGTGTCGTGCTCGCAGCCGTGTTCGTCTTCGTGAACGTGGGCACACTCGACAAGCCGTACAGCTACATGGCAGACATGATTCGCATCGACAACTACGGCAATGCATTCAAGCTGCTGTTTCTGGCAGGGACGGCCTTTGCTCTGCTGATGTCGCTGTCGTATTTGAAGCAGCAGGAAGTGGAGCATACGGGCGAATATTACTACCTGCTGCTGACGGGGCTTTTGGGCGCGATGGTCATGGCCTCCTCCGCAGACCTGATCACGCTGTTTGTCGGGCTGGAGCTGTTGTCTCTCTCTTCCTACGTGTTGGTCGGATTGCGGAAAAAGTCGCTTCATTCCAACGAGTCGGCGTTCAAGTACGTCGTCTCCGGCGGTATTGCGACTGCCATCACGCTGTTCGGGATGTCCTACGTGTACGGTTTGACGGGAACGACAAATGTCTACGAGATTTCGACGCGCCTGGCTGAAGCCGGCATGGCGGGCTATCCGTTTCTCATTTACATGGCCTTTGTTTTCCTGGCCGTCGGTCTCGCTTTCAAAATCTCGGCAGCCCCGAACCATATGTGGGCGCCGGATGTGTACCAGGGAGCGCCAACGCCTGTCACCGCCTTTCTCGCGGTAGTGTCCAAGGCGGCGGGGTTCGCGATGCTGTTCCGCCTCCTGCTGATCGCCTTCTTCCAGGTGACAGACGGAGCCAGCCGCTTCTTCTTTGAACAGGGAAGCCTGTACCTCGCCGTCATCTCGGCGGCGTCGATGATTATCGGGAACACTATGGCTCTCAGGCAGACGAACGTCAAGCGCATGATGGCCTACTCGGGGATTGCCCAGGCCGGCTATCTGCTCGTTCCGTTTGTGCCGCCGACCACGCTCTTTTTCAGCGAAGTCATCTTCTACCTGTTCGGGTATTTGCTCGTCAGCTTTGGTGCGTTCGCTGTAATTATGGTCGTCTCCCGCGAGCAAGGAACCGAAGACCTGAAAGGCTTCGCCGGGCTGTATCACCGCTCGCCGATCCTGGCTGTCGCCATGAGCATCTTCCTGCTATCTCTGGCGGGAATTCCGGTCACGGCAGGGTTTTTCGGGAAATTTTATCTGTTCATGAGCTCGCTGGCGCGGGAAAACTACTGGCTCTCCGCCATCATGATCATCACCAGCGTCGTGTCGTACTACTATTACTTCGGGATCATCCGGCAGATGTACATGCGCCCGGGGGCGAGCGAGGCGCCGTTGTATGTGCCGAAAGGGATCTGGGCTTTCGTGCTCGTCATGGCTGTGGCGACCGTGTTCTTCGGCGCGTTCCCCGGACTGGTGACAGATTACGTCCAGGCGCATTTCAATCCGTCGTTCGATTTCGGAAACATGCTGCCGCCGACTTTGCAGTGAACCTCGTAACCGGATAGCGCTTCATGTACAATAGAGGGATAGCCTTGTCACGAGGCTGTCCCTTTTTCATGCAGGGAGGCAAGTCAACCAACGTTTTGCCAAGACTTGGCGCAGCCGGTTTTCTGCTGCCCGCATCAGTTGCGCAAGTTTTTAGAGAGCAGAGGAGGAAATGAGAATGCCGCAAGAAGTGTACGGCTTTCTGAGCATTATTTTGACGATTGTATCCATCGGTCTTAGCTGGTGGTCACTGCAGTCGCTGAGCTTTGAAAAGATACTGAAACACCCGAACGGAGCACAGGCGAAGCTGCTGCAAATCCTGTTGTCCATCGTGATCGGGTACGAAATTTCCCGCTTCTTTCTCGATTATTTGGGCTGGTCGCTCGCATTCGGCAACATGTTCTCCTGACCGTCCAAACTTCCACGGGAACCGCTGGTATATCCACCCAGTTTCATGTGCAAAATGAGAAGTACAAAGAGTTGCATGTAACGGGGAGAGGGATAACATGGGGAAATGGTCCGGGACAGTCGCGCTGGCTGTGGCACTTGTCATGATCATGGGCGCCATCTGGCGGATGCCTGCAGAAGCGACGGGAGAAAAGCCGGTCGCCGCGCAGCTGTTGCGTGTTTTGGAGGATTCAGGGGCTACGGCAAAAACCATTCAGGTGCGTGCACGTGCCTCCATGGGAATGGTGGACAGCACGGAGAAAGTCAAAGAGTTGGCAGAACGTTGGGCCGGGCAACTGGAGATTCCATTTTCCCATGTCGAAATTTCGCGGAAGCATCAACTGATTGCTTATGAGACCGAAATCGTGCAAGAGGGCGTTCGTGTAAGCTTCGGGGTGTCAGGCGTTTCCAAAAATGGTTCTTTCGACTCATATTTGGTACTGGAGCTGACGGGGGGCCCTCAATCGCTACTATATATGGAAAACATGCAGAAATCGTTCGCGAATGCCCTGAAAAAAGCCGACTTTATTCCGCAAATTAGCACTTGTATTCGCGGAATGTACAATGATAAGATGAGTGTTGACCAACAGGAGGGGAAGATTTTGTCGATTTTCCAGTCCCTCCAGGCGTCAGAACTTGAACGTTTGCAGGATGAAACGGTTGTCAGCATTTCCGGGTACACCCGCATGTGGGAACCGTTCATTGCGTTAAACGGGCAAAAGATGAATCTACAGGTGGCGACCCATCGTGACAGCGATTCGTCAGGAACGTGGATCACCGTAGGAACACCAATTATCACAGTGGAATATTAGCACGCGGAGGGGTACACATTGGATAAAATTATTGTCCGCGGTGGTAAGGCATTGTCGGGAACTGTGAAAGTCTCCGGCGCCAAAAATGCCGTGCTCCCTATTATTGCAGCATCTATCCTGGCCGAAGAAGGGACATGCGTCATCACGGATGTGCCGGCGCTTGACGATGTCAGGACAATATGCGACCTCTTGAAATCGATGGGAATTTCCCTTACATATGATCATGAAGTGTTGACAGTACGTGCTGCCCAGCTGACCAGCGTGGAAGCATCCTATGAACTCGTCCGCAAAATGCGTGCCTCTTTCCTCGTCATGGGCCCGCTTTTGGCAAGACAGGGACATGCCCGTGTCGCGCTTCCAGGAGGGTGCGCCATTGGTACACGGCCGATCGATCAGCATCTCAAAGGTTTTGAGGCGATGGGAGCCAAAATCGAGATCGGACAAGGATTCATTGATGCAAAGGTCGATGGCCGCTTGAAGGGCGCGAAAATCTACCTCGATATTGCCAGCGTAGGGGCCACGGAAAATATCATGATGGCCGCCGCTCTGGCAGAAGGCACGACCGTGATCGAGAATGCGGCAGAAGAGCCGGAAATTGTAGATTTGGCCAACTTCCTGAACCGGATGGGAGCGAAGATTCGCGGAGCAGGCACAGGCTCGATCCGCATCGAAGGCGTGGACAAATTGAAAGGCTGCACGCATTGCGTCATTCCGGACCGGATCGAAGCGGGGACCTTTATGGTGGCTGCTGCGATTACAGGCGGGGATGTGTTCGTGGAAGGGGCGATTTGCGATCACCTCAAGTCTGTGACCGCCAAGCTGCGGGAGATGGGCGCAGATGTGGACGAGCAGGAAAATGGAATTCGCGTTCGCCGGACGGGTTCGCTGAAAGCCGTTGACCTGAAGACATTGCCATACCCGGGCTTCCCGACCGACATGCAGGCGCAAATGATGGCGCTCCTTCTCGTATCGGAAGGCACCAGCATCGTCACGGAAACCGTATTTGAGAACCGTTTCATGCACGTGGAAGAGTTCCGCCGCATGAATGCCAATATCAAGATCGAAGGACGCAGCGCGATTGTCGAAGGCGGCTCCAAGCTGACCGGCAGCAAAGTGGCTGCGACAGACCTGCGCGCAGGTGCAGCACTCGTGCTGGCAGGTCTGGTATCCGAAGGGGAGACGGAAGTTACCGCTCTTCACCACATCGACCGCGGCTACGTGAATTTCACGGAAAAGTTGCTCGCCCTGGGGGCTGACGTGGAGCGCGTGCGCCCGGACACCAGGAAGCGCGAGGTAAGCGTAGCCGAAACGATGAAGATGAGCTTCTCTCCCAATTTTGCCTGATCAATATGTCAACCATATGGCAAACGCGAGACTCTCTGTGAATAGCAGAGGGTCTTTTTTTACTCTCGCTTCTCTCTCATTCTCGCGTTCTATCGCCTTGGGGCAGCACATAGACATAACAGTGTCTAGCTACTTACCGAGGAGGATCTGTCGCATGAAACGTTACCTGCTGATGTGGTTTATCGTATTGCCGATCTTGCTCGTCGCCATTCCTGCCGCGCTGGTTAGCGTGTTTGCCCCGGCGGTCCCGACTGCCAAACAGGCGGATGTGGCCGTATCTGCTCCGGACAACCTCGCTGCCCAGCCGCCTCTTTTCATCAAGGTCTATCGTACGGAGAAAAAGGCGGTCGAGACGATTCCGCTGGAGACGTACGTCGCCGGCGTCGTAGCAGCCGAGATGCCTGCGGAGTTTGAGCTGGAGGCATTAAAGGCGCAAGCGATGGCGGCGCGGACCTACATCGTGCGCAGGCTGAGCGAAGGCAAGCTGGACGATGTGCCGCAGGGAGCGCAGGTGCTGGACACCGTACAGCATCAGGTCTATATCGATGACAGTCAGAGACGCGAGAGATGGAAGGACCAGTACGCCTGGAAAAACCAGCGCATTCTCCAGGCCGTCCAGGAAACGGCGGGGATCGTTCTGACGTACGAAGGGAAGCCGATCGACGCCACTTTCTTTTCCACCAGCAACGGCTTTACGGAAAACTCGGGTGAGTATTGGGACAAGGCAATTCCGTATTTGAAGAGCGTTCCGAGCCCGTGGGACATCCAGTCGCCGCGCTACGAGGAGACAGTCGTGATGACGACGGCAGAACTGGAAAAGAACCTGGGTATCAAGCTGGCGCAGGAGGCATCTACGAATGGAGCCTGGTACCAGATTGAAAGCAGGACGACAGGCAACCGCGTCGGCAAAATCAGCATCGGCGGCAAGGAGTTCACCGGACGGGAATTCCGGGAGAAGCTGAATTTGAATTCGTCCTCCTTTACCATGGAAATGCGCGGCAACCAGGTGTACATCACGACCAAAGGCTACGGCCACGGCGTCGGCATGAGCCAGTGGGGAGCCAACGGCATGGCCAAGAGCGGCAAGAACGCGGAGCAGATCGTGAAGTACTTCTACCAAGGGATCTCCCTGCAAAACTTTACGAAAATCATCCCCGTTTAGTTACGGCTGCGCAAATTTTTACGTTTCCCTTGTCTTTCAGGTTTATACGCCAAAATTCTGGCGATACTGAGGGATGAGGTGATGAATAAAATGGAAGATCAAAAAAATCAAAATCAACCGATTCCATTCAAGAAAGCAAGTTCTTGGAAAAAAGTTTTGGGCAAGAAGTGGGCGTTTCCTGCAATCTACATCGGCACCGCAGCAATCATTCTCGCTTTTGTGATGTGGTATCAGGGCAGCGTCATGAACACGGTATCCAATCTGACGAATGCTGGGGATGACGTGGTCGTGACGACCCCTGAGACTAGGGCAGTAGAGCCACAAGGCGATGAAGCGGTACCGGTTGCAGGTTCTGTGCAGCAGCTGGCTTGGCCCGTCGGAAAAGCAGTGCAGTACGAATTGGGGATGGGCTTCTACGATGAGCAAGCCTCCAAAGACAGCCAGCAAAAAGCGCTGGTCAAGTACAACAACTCGTTCTTCCCGCATACAGGGATTGATCTGAAGTCGACAGATGGCAAAAGCTTCGATGTCGTGGCTGCCCTGGCAGGGAAAGTCATCAAGGTAGAAAACGACCCGCTCGTCGGCAAAGTGGTGGAAGTGGAGCACGCAGACAAGATGGTCACCGTCTACCAAAGCCTGGAGAATGCCGTCGTCAACCCTGGCGACCAGGTGACTCAGGGCCAGGTGATCGGTTCTGCCGGACGCAATGAATATGAAAAGGATTCCGGTGTCCACCTTCACTTTGAAGTCCGCGTCGACAACAAGCCGGTCAATCCGGAGCAATACCTGATTTCAGGCGACACGGAAACGAAAAACCAATAACACGCAGCAAACACCTGTAAAGCTTGCTTTTACAGGTGTTTTTTTTGTGCGTATGCGCAGCTGCCGGTTTTTCACTCCTGGTACAACCTGTTGAAAAAAGATGCGGCCGTGCTGGCTTGTCAGGCTTGGAAACGTAGAATATGTGTCCCTGCGCACCCATATATTGTATCAGACAATGCAGATACAAGGAGGCGAGTGACGTGCACGACTACATCAAAGAGCGAACCATCAAAATTGGCCGATATATTGTGGAGACGCGAAATACGGTCCGGATGATCGCCAAAGAGTTCGGGGTTTCCAAAAGTACAGTGCACAAGGACTTGACTGAACGGCTGCCTGAAATAAATCCGGAGTTGGCGAACCAGGTAAAGGAAATTTTGGAATATCACAAAGCCATCAGACATTTGCGGGGAGGCGAAGCTACGAAAATCAAGTACAAACGGCGCAGTAAAAAGGTTCGCATGGAACAGGAGGAGAGCGTGTAAGAAAGATTTTCTTGTCCTCTTACGTCGAAGAGCCTATGATATTAGGTAGAAATGTAACTGGTAACAGGGAGGACCTTTCATGTTTGGCAAAGATATCGGAATCGACTTGGGGACAGCCAATGTCTTGGTTTTTGTAAAAGGCAAGGGAATCGTCCTGGATGAACCATCTGTCGTAGCAATTGACAGCAAAACCAGAAAAGTATTGGCTGTGGGCAACGAGGCGCGCCGCATGGTGGGCCGTACCCCAGGGAACATTGTAGCGATCCGACCTTTGCGAGAAGGCGTCATTGCGGATTTTGAAATTACTGAAGCCATGCTGAAACACTTCCTGGCCAAAATCGACGGGAAAAGCATGTTCGCTCGTCCGCGCATTCTGATTTGCTGCCCGACCAACATTACTTCTGTGGAGCAGAAGGCAATTCGCGAGGCGGCTGAACGCAGCGGCGGGGCCAGAGAAGTGTATATTGAGGAAGAACCGAAAGTGGCTGCAGTAGGGGCAGGTATGGACATTTTTCAGCCGTCGGGCAATATGGTAGTGGATATCGGTGGAGGTACTACCGATGTTGCGGTACTGTCGATGGGCGACATTGTGACATCATCCTCCATCAAAGTAGCGGGCGATACATTTGACGTGGCTATTATGCGGTACATAAAAAATAAATACAAATTGCTGATTGGAGAACGTACGGCTGAAGACATCAAAGTTCAGATCGGGACCGTTTCCGGCGGGCGCCAGGACGAAATGGACATTCGGGGTCGGGATATGGTAAGCGGACTGCCGCAGACCATTACCATTCGATCGGGTGAAGTCCAGGAAGCCCTGGCCGAGTCGGTGAGTGCGATTGTACAAGCCTCGAAAACCGTTTTGGAACGAACACCTCCGGAGCTTTCTGCCGATATTATTGATAAGGGTGTTTTCCTGACCGGCGGCGGCGCATTGTTGCACGGGATCGATCAAATACTGGCGGACGAGCTGAAGGTCCCTGTGCTGGTAGCGGACGAGCCGATGATGTGCGTAGTCAAAGGAACAGGAATGATGCTGGACTACCTGGACAAAGTGCCGGCACACCGGAGCAAGAAACTATTCAGGGGGTAAGATCACGTGATCAGAGGCTTGTATACGTCTGCATCGGGCATGCTCGCCTTGCAGAACTGGCAGGAATCGCTGGCGAACAATCTGGCTAACGTGAACACTCCGGGGTACAAGCAGGACGTGGGCGTCATGCGTGCCTTTCCGGAGCAGTTGATTTCCCGCATTCGCGACCAGGAAGGACCTGATGTTCAAGGCTATCCGAATTTGAGTGGACAGGCTGCCGTGATTGGTCGTCTGAACACCGGCGTGTACATGTCGGAGGCTTTGCCTATGTTTACGCAAGGCGACATCGCAGAGACCCGCAATCCGTACGACGTCGCGCTGCTCGACAACCTGCAGCCAGACCAGGACGGGAAGGAGCGCCGTCTGTTTTACAGCGTGGCGAAGCTGGAGGATGCGAGTCAGCCAGCCCAGCCGGGTGACATTCGCTATACGCGCAACGGCAACTGGAGCGTGAATGCGGATGGCTATCTGGTGACGCCGGACGGCTATTATGTACTGGATAATGAGAATAAAGCGATTCGCGTGAATGATCCAGACACGGGCATTTTTGCAGGCAAGGACTTGAAAATCAGCCGCCTGGGCGAACTGCAGTACGAAAATCCGGCCACTGGTGCGCTGGAAAACTTGCCGAACAACCAACGGCTGGGGCTTTCTGTCGTAACCGATCCGCAGAAGCTCGTGCGGGAAGGCACGAACATTTTCCGCTGGGAAGGCGACGGCGCAGTAGAGCCGCTGGATGTTGCGGAAGCCAACGACCAGGCCGCATTGGCTGCCGGCGAGTACGATTCACCGCGGATCGCAGGTCGATACGGCACCCAGCAAGGCTGGATCGAGCGGGCCAACGTCGATCCGATGCAGACGATGACAGCCATGATGAGCGCCCTGCGCGCCTATGAAGCGAACCAGCGTGTCATTACCACCATCGATGGCACCTTGGACAAAGCGGCGAACGAAATTGGCCGGGTAAACGGGTAACAGGAGGTAGCATAGATGCAGTCGCTTAACATTTCTACAGCTGCCCTGCGCGGCATCCAGCAGGCGCTGGACAATACCGCGAACAATCTGGCGAATCTTGATACGGTCGGGTACAAGCGTCGTGTAGCGTCGTTTTCCGAGCTGCTCTCCGACTCGATGAACAAGCAGCCGGAGGAGGACAAGGTCAACCGCAATACGCCGCCTGGCCTGCGCATCGGGAGCGGTGCCCGTCTAGGCCTGACCAAGCTGGACATGGGGCAAGGCAGCGCCAAACAGACGGATGTGCCGACAGATGTAATGATCGAGGGAGACGGGTACTTTCTCGTCACGAAAAAAATCAAGGATGCCACGGGTGCGATTGTTCAGGAAGAAAGCCGCCTGACGCGCAACGGCGCCTTCCAGATCGAATACAACAACGACGAGGGCGGCTATGTCCTGCATACGCCGTCCGGTCATATTCTGACCGACGAGTTCGGCACTCCGATCGTTCTGCAGCAGCCGATCCGCAACATCCAGATTTCCAAAGAAGGCGTGATCAGTGCGGACGGCACCGAATACGGCACCATCGGCGTGTGGAAAGTGGACAACCCTGACCAACTGCAGCAGGTGGGACAAAATCTGTTCGACGCGCAGCTGGCTTTCGGGGAAAGTCCGGACAGGAAGTACACCAATGCGCTGACGGAGGGGCTCGCGAGTCTCCGCCAGGGCGCTCTGGAAACCTCCAACGTCAACATGATGGAGGAGATGTCCCAGCTCGTGAACATTCAGCGCGCCTACCAGTTGAATTCCCGGGCGCTCGGCATCAGCGACCAGATGATGGGCATAGCCAATTCGCTTCGCGCACGATGACGGAAAGTCGAATGAAGATGACGGGAGAGAGGAGCATGGATCGAGGCAGAGGACAACAATTCCCGCGTGATACCCAGGAGGTCAAGGCCAAAGAACGCGTGCAAAGAGGAAGGAATTTGCCCATGATCATGATCAAGATCGTGATGGTTCCGTTTCTGCTGTTCATCTCTCTGGTCGTCGGCCTGATGATCGGTTATGGCGTCGTTGGACATAAGCCGACTTCGGAAGTGTTTGATCTGGGTACATACAAGCATATGTGGGACCTGTTGTTTGCAGGGACATGACAGGAAAGCGGACAAACGAATAACGAATGCGCAGGGAGCCCGTACCTTTGGTTGGGCTTCCTGCTTGTTGGGGAAGTTGTCCACAGAGTATAATAGATCGAGTGGTTGAAGAAGGAAGTGACGATTTGATTACGGAGGGATATCCGTGAATCTTCCTAATTTGCTTACGATCTTCCGCATCGTTCTCATCCCTTTGTACCTGTATATCTTTTTTTCCGCTCAGCCGTATCATGTCGAGATCGCATTGGGCATCCTGATTCTGGCGGGGCTTACGGATATAGCTGATGGGTACATTGCGAGGAAACATAAGCTGGTGACCACACTCGGAATCATGCTGGACCCGCTTGCCGATAAACTGATGATGATGGCTGTCATCGCGTCGTTGTTTTTGACGGAGCGAATCAGCTTGTGGGCTGCCCTGTTTTTCTTTGCACGAGACATTGCGATGATCGTGACGGGAGCGGTATACCATCTTAGGGGGAAGAAAACGGTACCAGCGAATACATACGGCAAAATTACGACAGTTTTGTTTTATCTGGTCTTTCCGCTGGTGATGTTCCGGTATCAATACAGCGAAGCCATTCTGTGGACGGTGATTGTGTTTTCCTTTATCACGAGCGCGATCTACCTTGGGAAGTTTCGTTTGTTGAACCGTATGTAATGGTGGGAAAAGAGCACTTCCAGGACGGGAAGCGCTCCTTTATCTCAACCCCGGACCTCCGCGCTGGCGAAAGACGGGTGATGTTTTTATTCTCACATGGCAGCTCGCTCTTCATGCATGGACAAGTTTCGTTATCAATGGAAATGGAGTGGTGATTCATGGAAATCAAGGCACCTTTGGATGTTGTACAAATTCAGCAGATTATTCCGCATCGGTACCCGTTTTTGCTGGTGGACAGGATCGAGGAGTTGGAGCAGGGCAAGCGCGCGGTCGGCGTGAAGAACGTGACGGTCAACGAGCCGTTTTTTCAAGGCCATTTTCCCGGTTATCCGGTCATGCCGGGTGTCCTGATTGTGGAAGCTCTGGCGCAGGTCGGCGCTGTCGCTATTTTGAGCATGGAAGAAAACAGAGGGAAAATCGGTCTGTTTGCGGGGATCGACGAGTTCCGCTTCAAAGATCAGGTCAAGCCCGGCGACACGCTGACGCTCGACGTGGAGCTGACGCGCGTACGCGGCTCCATCGGCAAAGGATACGGGAAGGCATCGGTAAATGGCAAGGTAGTCGCAGAGGGCGGTTTGATGTTTGCCCTGACTGCAGGCGTTCAGGCACATTCATGATCGTATTGAATGTGCCTTTCTTTTCAGGTAAAATGGCAAGTGGGCAACTTATGCATTGAAGGTGAAAACATTGACCAGGCAGGTCGCAAAAATATTGGACGTACCGTTTTCTACACGGGGCTTTCGCGAGAGCGTCGCATACATGGTCGACAGGATCGAGAGCGGCGCGCGCACGCATGTCGTGACCGCCAATCCGGAAATCGTCATGCTGGCGAGAGAGCACCAGGACTTTCGCTCCATTGTCGAACAAGCCTATGTAGTTCCGGACGGCATCGGAATTGTATACGCGGCCAAATGGACGAATCAGCCGATCTATGAGCGCGTTACGGGGGTCGAGCTGCTGGAGGCGTTGATGGCCGAAGCGGATCGGCGCCGTTGGAGAGTATATTTGTTGGGAGCGCATCCGGATGTGATCCGCCTGGCAGCCGAGAAGCTGACCGAGCGTTATCCGGGCGCGGGCGTCGTCGGGTATCGGGACGGATATTTCCGACAAGACGAAGAAGAGCAAATCGTGAAGGAAATCGCCGGGAAACGGCCCCATCTTCTTTTTGTGGCGCTGGGGGCGCCGCGGCAGGAGTATTGGATGGCCAAGTACCGCGATCAGTTGAACGCTTCCCTGATGATGGGGGTAGGCGGCAGCTTCGACGTCATTTCCGGGAAAGTCAAGCGCGCACCTGCCATGTGGCAAAAACTGCATCTGGAATGGTTCTATCGGCTGCTGTCCCAGCCATCCCGCTGGAAGCGTCAGCTCGCCATTCCGCGGTTTGTCCTGACAGTCTTGAGAGAAAAATGGAGTAGCCGCTCCCGGATGCACCCGTAGAGAGGAGAACAGTCGATGTCTACATTAATCCTCGGATTTTTGACTTCGCTGATCATATCATTTATCGCAACACCCTATGTGAAAAAACTGGCAGTCAAGGTAGGAGCAGTAGATGCGCCGAACCAGCGCAAGGTACATACGCGGATCATGCCGCGGATGGGCGGGCTCGCCATTTACCTGGGCTATCTGGTCGCGTTCTTCCTGTTTGTGCCGTACTCGAGCATGGGGGAAATGCTGGGGATTTTCATCGGAAGTACCATTGTCATGATCGTCGGGATGCTGGATGACAAATACCAGCTCTCCCCGAAATGGAAGCTGCTTGGCCAACTGGTCGCGACCGCGCTTGTGGTTGTTCCCTTTGGCCTGAAAATCGGAGTCGTCAATCTCCCGTATACCGGCAGCATTGACTTCAGCAGCGGCTGGCTGTTTTGGCTGGCGATCCCGATCACGATGTTCTGGATTGTCGGTGTGACCAACGCTGTCAACCTGATCGACGGCCTGGACGGCTTGTCCGCAGGTGTCTCCGCGATCGCCACGGCGACGATGGCCATTATGGCCTTGCTCATGGGCGATTACAAGGTCGCCACCTACTGTTTTGTGCTCCTGGGTGCCATCATCGGTTTTCTGTACTTCAACTTTCACCCGGCCCGCCTGTTCATGGGCGACACCGGTTCGCTCTTTTTGGGCTTCAATCTGGCCGCCCTGTCGATCATGGGATTCAAAGAAGCACTGTTCGTTTCCTTCATCATCCCGATCGTCGTACTGGGCGTTCCGCTCTGGGACACGTTCTTTGCCATCGTGCGCCGGATTGTCAACAAAAAGCCGATTTCCAGCCCGGACAAAGGGCACTTGCACCACTGTCTGCTCAACATGGGCCTGTCGCACCGCTCCACAGTGCTGACCATCTACTCGATCAGCGTCTTCTTCGGTACGATGGCGATTGTGCTCACCAAGACGACAAAATGGACAACCATCATCGTCATGGTGCTGCTGCTGATCGCAACCCACCTGGGCACCGAGATCGTCGGCCTGGTAAGCCGCCGCCACCGCCCGTTGATCAATGCGTATCGGCGGTTGAAAATCAAGCATGCCGAGCAACAGCGGCGTACGAACTAGAAGTCTGGGAGTCTCTGCATTTGAGAATGCGGAGGCTTTTTTATTTGTCGCTAATTGACAGATTTCCCTTAACTTTTATCCGAGAAAAACCGATATAACAAAGGATGAAACAAATTATTGTCAGACGTTTTTTGGGAGAGGTGAAATGAGTGCCTGGAAGAATTTTTGGTAACAAGTCATGGATTTCAGCCGTGCTTTCTTTTTTGTTGCTCGTGACAGCCGTGCTGCCGTTCGGAGCAGGCATCGCACATGCCGCCGGCGGAATTACACTGATCGGATTCAGCAACTCAACATCTGCTACGAATCCCCATATTTATTATTCGCCTACGCTTACCCTGCAGGGGACGTATGGACTGGACATCAATGGGGATGACCTGCGTTATACCGTATCCACGCTCAATGGCACGCAGCCATCTGACACAAGCAGCATCAAGCCGAAGCTGGATACGGTTACGCGGACGTTTACCTTTGACAATATCAGCCTGACGCCAGGGGTAAACAAGATTTCGTTTTATGAAAAAAATGGAAACACGACGACTGACCTGGTCAGTCTGTATGTGCAGTACAACAATACGCCGCTGATTTCCAATCTGAAGTTGAACAGCGTGTTTTTGGAATCCGATCCGACCATCGTGGAAGTAACTTCGACGCGCAACTTGACCCTGGCTCTTTCGGGGAAGGCGAATAACGCCGATAATATCGTGGCGATCAACAAAACGACGGGGAAAACGTTCAGTGACGATGTCAACACATCCGGAAATTTCTCCGTTGATCTCGAAACCCAGATCGGGCTCAACAATATTGACATTCACGCCTACAGCCAAAACAAGGAAGTCGCGTTGATCAACCGCAACGTGCTGGTTATCCCGAAGAGCAATGTGCAGGGAACCTCCGACCAGTTTTACGACGTGAAAATAACAGAGATAACGACGGGCAACCCGGAAACAAAGATCAGCCTGATCCCTCCAGCGAAAAATGAACTCGTCCAGACTGTAGCTGGAAATGATTTTGAGATCACAGGGAAACTGTTGATCAAGCTTCAACCAGGAGCCACCGTTCTGGACTCCACCGTCAAGGACACTGTCGCACCGGATGCTCCGCTGGTGAGTCCGGTCAACAGTAGCAGCACGACCGTGACAGGAACGACAGAAGCAGGCGCTACGGTAACGGTAAAAAAAGGTGCGGCGACGCTCGGCACTTCAGCGGCTGCAGGTCCTGATGGCAGCTACTCGGTAACGATCACTGCCCAGCCGGCAGGAGAAACGCTTTCCGTAACAGCAAAAGACGCATCTGGAAACGTAAGCTCCGCCACAAATGTTACGGTAAATGCAGCAGCTGACACTACGCCTCCTCCCGCTCCAGTTGTAGCCCAGGTAAAAGATAACAGCCTGGCTGTAACTGGTACGGCGGAAGCGGGATCTGCCGTTACAGTCAAGCGAGGCGCGGTTGCGCTCGGATCGGCATATACAGCAGGAAACGGGGTTTTCTCGGTCACCATTCCAGCACAGCCGACAGGCACCCAGCTTTCCGTAACGGCAACGGATGCGGCAGGCAACGTAAGCCCGGCTGTGGCAGTTCCGGTCGATCCTGCTACTGGTTTGACAGACACGACCGCTCCGGACGCTCCGGTTGTCAATCCTGTTGACAGCGACGACACCGCTGTGACAGGGATAGCGGAAGCAGGGACCAATGTAACGGTTTATAATGGAGCCATTACGCTAGGTTCCGCGACTGCAAATGCAGACGGCAGCTACTCGGTTACGATCAGCTCCCAGGCAGCGGGAACCACTCTTACAGTAAAAGCGGCAGATACTGCTGCACCACCGAATGAAAGTGCGGGAACCGATATTACGGTTGCGGTAGCGCCTGTTGTTTCCACTCCGGACACGACAGCTCCTGCTGCACCGACCGGATTGCCTGCGTCTATTGACAACAGCGCCACAACCATCTCCGGCAATGTACTGCCTGCAGACGGAGTGACAACTGTTACAGTAAAAAGAGGTGCCGTGGTACTTGGCTCTGCAACGCCGGATGCTGCAGGTAACTTTACTGTAGTCATTACGCCGCAAAGAGTCGGGGATGTGCTTTCGGTTACGGCATCTGATGCAGCTGGGAACGTAAGCAATGCGCAAGAAGTGGACGTTACCCCGAAAAATTCACTTACGGTTACGTTGGACAGGCGCGATACTTCGGCAGCATCGGATGATATTCAGGGAACGGGTGTTACCTTTACCCCGATTGCCAATAGTACGATTTCTTCAGAGTATAGGCTCTACGACGTTAAAGCGACTCTGGATGATGCGGATTTCGATGAAGACGGCGTATATGAGACGGTGTTGAAGTATGAAACGCAGAAATACGATGCTTCAACATTGACAAATATTGTGACGGAATCGACGGTGGCGAACTTCCCTTATCAGATTGTCTTCAAAAGCCAGAACGGGAAACGCTTCGGGACGGTTACGGACATCTCAAGCCCTACGCTGCGATTCCCGATCAAGACAGATGGCAGCGTCAATGTGGTAAATGTTTTGCCAGCCAAGGTGGCAATTGAAACGTTTAACATGAGCACTGCCAAGTCCGATTACGAAGTCTACTTTAACAACAGCCTCACGCCCATCAAAGAAGGTGCCGGTAATGACTATGTACTGTCTTTTACCAATGATGAGGCGATCGATCCAAACATGGATGCGGATAGCACAAGTGATCCGATGGCAGTATTTGAATTTTTAAAGCTGCCATCCAACGAGACGAATGTCAAAGTGAAGTTCAACAACTCGACACCATCGGATGACACGGATGACAAGCAAATCTCGTTCAAGCTGAAACCTGAAGTGGTTCCATCGTTGCTGTTTTACTACACTGCATCTGGACAAGACAAAGTCATTGACAGCACGTTGGAGATTACAGATCCTAGCGTTTCCAATTTTGTAGTGGACAACGACAGATTTAAAGGGAACATTTACAACTACAAGCTGACAACGTCGAATATGAAGGTTACGTTGAATGGCAGCCCGGTCAACTTCGCTCTTTCACCGGACCCGAATACGACAGACAACATCATTCCGTTTGAAGTAAACAAAAATCAATTTGTGAATAGCGGTTCGTGGATTTTCAAGCAGGGCAGCAACTCCCTTGTCTTTGAACTGCTCGACGACCCGAATGTGAAGTTCACCTACAACATCATATACAACACGGAGAAAACTCCGAAAATCCAGGATGTAAAACTGAAGGTTGTTCAGGGGAAAGACGATGTGGAGCTGGAGAAGAACTCCTCTGATGAAGCATACAAAACATCGGCCCTCTTCCTGAGCGAGGTCTCCTTTAATGTGGCGAACGTAGAGCCAGGGGCTATTGTCAACATCACGAAAGACGGAAACCTGATCGCCAAATACAAATTGACCGATCCATCCGGTGACTGGGATTTCTTGAACAATGACTCCGATTACATCAAAGCGCGTGATGCAGCAATCAAAGGCAACACTTCTGACCTGGGGCCGATTTTCGATGACAGCACCTTCTCGGAAGCGCAAGATATCAACAACAAATTCTCTTTTAAGGCTCAAATGGGTACGGACAACTACGGAGATGATCTGATAGGAGAATTGAGCGGGGACATGGGACTCAACAGCGACGAGTTGGAAAACCGGCTGAAGCTGTTCCCGTTGACTCTCACCAAAGGCGGAAGAACCAGCTATCAGATTGAAATCGTACAAGGCTCGATCGCAACGCGCCAAACATTCAGCATTGATCAGGATACACAGGCGTGGACGGTCATTTCTCCGACAAAATCGCAAAATGCACCGTATGTCACGGTAAATACCAACTCCGTGCCAATCAAGGTTTTTGCGGAAAAGGCGACCAAAGTATTGTTCGGAAAAACCGAAGCGGTTGCGTACAACACGAACGATCCGGATTTCAAATACGATCCGGATACAGGGAAACTGGTTCCTGAAACGTACTACGTGTTTGAATCCAATGTTTCATTGAAACCGGGGTTAAACACCATCAAGTTTACGGTAATGTTTGGTTCAAACAGCCAAAATGGCGAAATCAAGATTTACAATATCAACTCGGCAGTAGGCGGGGCGGAAAGCAGGGATGTTTTCGGCAAGAAGACAGCGTTCAGCGTATTTGAGAAAGCATTCGAGCTGAAATTCCCTTCCGGAACGGTTCTGCTCGCACCATCCAACAACCGTGTCGGGTCGGAAATCAATATGCCTTCCACAGACATTTTCACGGATGTTCCGCTCTACTTCGGGATTGCAGACCGTACCAACGGTCGAATCTCTTTGGATGACGACGATCTGAAAGACGACATGGAAGATCTTCTGCGCATTTCTTCGGATTTCAACTATGCAAGCCCCCTTTATTACGTGGATGCAGGGAACTCGGAGCCGGGCAGCGCAGAGGGTGACGATGACAGGCAACCGGGTGGCCGTGATCCGTATTTTGACGGGACCGTAAATAATGTTGAGATGAAGCCGTTTATCAAGCGTTGGAAAGACAACCTGGTTCCTAGCAAAGTGGGAACGGTCACGATCAAGTACGACAGTTCCATCGTGAACGCGGCAAACAACATCCTGACCGTGTTCTACAATAACGGGGACGAGTGGACGAACCTTGGCGGTGTAGTCAACACCGGCAAAAAGACGATAACCGTGCCGTTCAAAGGCTTCGGTTACTACTTGGTGATGAAGACCAGGGAAACGTTCTCGGATGTCATCACTCATCCGTTTGCCCGCGATGCAATCGAGACGTTGTATGCCAAAGGGATTATGAACGATGCCCCTGGCAGCGGCTTTGGTACCGAATTGAAGATTACGCGCGGCGAATTTGCGACGATGATGGTAAAAGCGCTGGATTTGCCGATCAACGCCGGACCGTATGAAGACAACAACGAAAACAATCCGGCTGAACCAACCTTTACAGATGTCCGTCCTAGCGACGATGACTGGAACTACCAGTACAAATATATTGAGACGGCTGCACGGGCGGGTATTATTCGCGGAAAAGACACGCGTGCTTTCTTCCCGGACGATCCGTTGACGAGGGAAGAAGCAGCGATTATCATGGCGCGTGCACTGAATCTCAAGCTGGGGACTCCGGAGGCAGCAGCTCTGTCACTGGGCAAAATGTTCACTGATGGACAACAGACCGGCTACTATGCGGCACCATCCGTATTGGCGATTACCAAGGCCAAGATCATGAACGGTATACCAAACGATACAACAGCCAAAAAACCAACGTATCGATTCAATCCCAAAGGCGACCTGACTCGCGCCGAAATGGCGGTTATCACCCTTCGCATCATGCAGCAGCTCAAAAAACTTCCAAAACAATAGCGCTGGGGTTTCGCCTATATAGCCTATATAATAGTAGAAAAGCTGAAGAGGTCATTTGCCTCTTCAGCTTTTTTCATAAGTATCCATCCGCTCGCGCATGAGAAACAGCTGCTTTTCGTGTTCCCAGACCTTTGTATCGAGGAAGTTGATCGACTTTTGCATAAGTTGTTCCTGGGAGTGCAGCTCGCGGAAGTCCGCATGGAAGTCGTCAAAACGCTTGCTGGTATATCCCACCTTTTGAATCAGGTCAGCAGTCATTTCTTCTACGCGATGCAGGAGTACCTGCTGTTGATCCAATCGCCCCTCGGCCTTGTCCAGTCGCTTCTCGACCTTATCCAGCTGCCCTTCGACTGCACCCAAGCGTCCTTTGACCTCATCCAGCTGCCCTTCGACTGCACTCAAACGTCCCTCGACCTTATCCATCTGCTCCTCGAGTGCACTCAAACGTCCCTCGACCTTATCCATCTGCTCCTCGACTACACTCAAACGTCCCTCGACCTTATCCATCTGCTCCTCGAGTGCACTCAAACGTCCCTCGACCTTATCCATTTGCTCCTCGACTGCACTCAAACGCCCCTCGACCTTATCCAGTCGCTCCTCGACCCTGCCCAATCGCACCTCAACTTTATCCAGCTTCTCCTCAACCCTGCCCAATCGCTCGTCCATCCGTTCCAGCTGTTTCCCCAACTGTCCTTGAAACTCCTCCAGCTTGTCAAACAAGTCCTCCAACGATTTCCCCACAAAGACGCCCCCCTAATGAGTATACGCACTTGAGAAGATACTCCTGTCAAGAACATCGTAACGAAAGACAAATTCACCCGCAAGCAAAGCTATTCCTCATCCCCGACCGCTTCCACGGGAACCTCTACATACTCTTTCTCCCCCCGCGCAATCTTCGCCTGCCCATTGGTCAAGTCGATCATGCCGGCGATAAAATCGTCCTGCTGCCCATCCGGAATCAGCACATGGGCGGTGACGCGATCCGTATAGTCTGTCCCTACGACCCGCTGTCCGGTCAGCCGCAGCTCGTTTTCGACCTTGCCCCACCAATGATAGTCCACGTCCACAGAAATTTTTTGGTGCAAAGTATGCACCACGATCTTCGCAGCCTTCAGGGCAATGACAGCCCCAGCCGTGTAGGCCCGGACCAGACCGCCGGCTCCGAGTTTGATCCCCCCGAAGTAGCGCGTCACGACGACCACCGTATCTTTCACGCCATTTTTTTTGATACATTCCAGGATAGGCTTGCCCGCCGTTCCGCTCGGCTCGCCATCGTCGCTCGAACGCTGGATCTGGTCGTTTTCTCCGATGACGAAGGCCGAACAGTTATGAGTCGCGTCCCAGTGCTTCTTTTTGATCATCGCGATGAAGGCGGCAGCTTCTTCTTCCGTCGTCACGCGTTTGGCATAGCCGATGAAACGGGAACGCTCGATGACGATGACGTCCTCGCCGTAACCGGCTACGGTTTTATACTGTTGCAACATTGTCCATTCACCTCAAGAAAAGGATAGCATGTCGCTGATTGGTAAGCGAATCCTGAAATTTTTTTGACACATAATCGTATTACTCTGGGAAGCAAGTTGGGAATAAACAGGAGGGGAATGAGCTATACATGATACAGTGTGCCTGATTGTTTAGAAAATGATGGCATTGCGCTAATTTTTCGTGTACGAAACATTACTCTGTGATATAGTGATTTTGGGACAAACTGTGATATTTCAAGTGGTGAAAGATTTGATCATGAACACAACGGCAAAAGGAGTGGAAAAGAGTGAATTTCCCATATTCGAGCAAGAAATGGATGTCCATTAGCTTGGCAGCCGTTCTGACTACGGCGATTGGCGCAGGAACCTTGACGGCATCTGCAAATACACCGGCGACTGAGCAAACAGGTACCCAGGCGGCTGCAACAGAGCAGGCAAAAGAGGCAAATGCCGCGACGACTGCTGCTCCATCGACAGCAACGACCGATGCGAAAGGACAGGACACCTCTGCAGCACCAGCGAGCCAGACAGCACCAGCAGCGACAACTGCTACGACACCGGCTGATACGACGAAGCCAGCTGCTGCAACGCCAGCTGCAGGCGTAGAAGAGCTGACGTTGGAAAAAGCTGTTCAACAAGCACTGGAGACCAACGCTACTTTGGCGACAGCCCGCCTCGATGCGAAAAACGCGGACCTCAACCAGATGCTGTCCTACAAATCGTCGGCTGACATGCCATCTGACATGATCGAGTCCCTCGATGCGGCGAAAGCCAAGTACGTCAGCAATGCCCAAGGCGAAATGACCAAAAAGCTGAATGCTCTGCAAGTGAACGCCACCGAGAGCAAAATCAAACTGGGTGCCCAGCAAGCCTACTACAATCTGATCTTTGCCCAGGATGACCTGGAGCTGAAAAAACAAAGTTTGTCCCGCGCTCAAACGCAGCTGAAAGTGGCAAAAGCGGCCTTTGATGTAGGAACCAAAGCGAAAACAGATGTGCTGCAGGCCGAAATGGGCTTGGCAGGCGCACAGGCGAACCTGACCAGCGCGCAAAACGCAGTGGAAGTTGCCCGCATGGACTTGAACGATTTCCTTGGAGTAGACCTGACGAAACAATGGAAGGTCGTGTCTGTGAACAAACAGACGGCGCCAATCAAAATCACTTTGGAACAAGCTCAGGAAGAAGCCCTGTCCAAGCGTATCGAAATGACGAAGGTGCAGGAAGAGCTGAACTTGGCCGAGCTGAACGTGAAGCTGATCGAGGAGTATTCCGCCCTGTCCACGTACCAGGGCCGCGTAGCGCGCAACAACATGGAGAAGGCCAAGCTGGCGATCGAGGAGCAAAAACGCGCAATCAACAAAGAAGTAGCCCAGGCGTACCTGAACCTCAAAGCAGCGCTGGAAGCGATCGATTACCAAAAGAAAGCGAAGGATTCGGCAGCGGAGAGCTATCGCCTGACCAACCTGCGCTTTGAAAACGGTCTGGCAACGACTCTGGAAGTGATTCAGGCGGAAGAAGAATTGTCCAACCGCGAAAACCAATACCAGAAAGCCGTGCTCCAATACAACCTGGCTGTTGTAAACTTTGAAACAGCTCTTGGTAATTAAACAAATTTTTTAACGTTTTGAATGGAATTGGAAAAAGGTTCAATGGTGACATGCCGTCCGGCGTACCCTATAATACGAGTTGTGGCGGATGTCACTGCGTACATATCACAGGTGAATACGACCATGAAAAAAATCTTTTAACTTTTTTTCCAAGGCGCCGCAACTTTTGCTGAGCTGAGGCGTTTAATAGGGTGTCACACGAAAAACGGGGAATTGTGTAAAAAAGATTCACGGATTCTAGCAATTGTGTTACACTAGTGATTGTTGTATTTTACACAATACTGAATATACTAGAAGTTTTTCACACCAAAAGCGAAGCTGTCCTGCGAAAGGAGGTGACACGCGCTTGCAGGATTCGGGCTTTAAAAAGAAAGATAGATTAACAACAAATATTCCCCAAGAACAATTTGTTTATACTAGAGGAGGAGAACACAAGGTTATGAAAAAGGTCGTTAACAGTGTATTGGCTAGTGCCCTCGCACTCTCCGTAGCTCCAATGGCTTTCGCAGCAGAGGACACAACTACTGATGCTCCTAAAATGGACGCTGCAATGGAAAAAACCGTAAAACGTCTGGAAGCTCTTGGCCTGGTAGCAGGTTATGGCAACGGCGATTACGGTGTAGACAAAACCATCACTCGTGCAGAGTTCGCAACTCTGATCGTTCGCGCTCGCGGACTGGAGCAAGGTGCGAAACTGGCACAATTCAACTCTACTTACACAGACGTTAAATCCACTGACTGGTTTGCTGGTTTCGTAAACGTAGCTTCCGGCGAAGAAATCGTAAAAGGTTTCCCGGACAAATCCTTCAAACCGCAAAACCAAGTTACTTATGCTGAAGCAGTAACCATGATCGTTCGCGCTCTCGGTTATGAGCCATCCGTTAAAGGTGTATGGCCAAACAGCATGATCTCCAAAGCTTCCGAGCTGGGTATCGCAAAAGGTATCGCTAACCCTAACAACGCAGCGGTTCGCGGCGATGTATTCAAAATGCTGGACAACGCTCTTCGCGTAGACCTGATGGAGCAAGTTGAATACGGTACTGACATCCGTTACGAAGTGAAAAACGAAAGCCTGCTGACGAAATATCTGGACGTTACGGTTCGTGACATGGAGTGGGCTCACGATTCCGATAACGATTCCGATGACTTGCCAGTAGTATCCAACATCCCGGCTATCGGTCTGGGCAAAATCAAGTCCAACGAAATTACTCTGGCTGGTAAAAACGCCGGTCTGGGCAACACTACTTACAAAGTAGCAGACGGTATCAACCCGAACGAGTTCGATGGTCAACACGTACAAGTGTGGATCAAAGACGACAAGGAAAACGTAATCGTCTGGATGGAAGGCTCCGAGGACGAAGATGTAGTTATGGACCGTCTGGGTACCTTCTACCTGAAAGGGAAAACATACAGCGACCCATCCAACCTTTCTTCTTCCGATCTGAACGATCTGAAAATCGAAATGGATGGCAACGGCAAATCCTACAAATTCACGAAAGACACTGACGTTACTTACAACTTCACTCGTTTCAACGATCCTGTAGATGGCCTGAAAAAAATCATCAAGGCCAACAACGCTGATGGCGGCTACACTTTCTCCGCAAAGGTCGTTCTGAACGACAACAACGAAATCAGCTACATCCACGTAATTGACGACCAAACTCTCAACAAGAGTGACAAAGGCGTCAAATACGGTTCCGAAGTGATCGAGAAAATCGATGCTGACAAGAAGAAAATTGACAACCTTGATGGCGGTAAATTCAGCGATCTGAAAGACCTGGATGAAGGCACCGACTTCCTGGTATTCCTCGATGGCAAACCAGCAAAACTGGCTGACCTGAAACCAATGGACGTTTACAGCGTGTACTACGCTGACGGTGATGACGACAAACTGCTCGTGTTCGCTAGCCGCGATGTAGTAGAAGGCAAAGTGGACAAAGTAGTTACTCGTAGCGCAACTGACATTCGTTTGACTGTTGGCGGCAAAGTATACCGTACTCGTACCGGTTCTACTTACTCCGACAACGCTAACAAAGACATCAAAACCCTCGACAGCTCCAACATTGATCTGCTGAACGATCTCGATGGTGAAGATGTAAAACTGTTCCTGGATCCATCCGGTCGTATTCGTCACGTTGAAACAAAAGACAGCGTAGACGATCGCAAACTGAAAGCAATCGTGACTCGCCAAGCTGTATACAGCGCAAGCGATGACGAGTATGCATTCACTGTAATGACCGAAAAAGGCAAGAAAATGTCTATCTCCCTCCCGGCGAAAGACATTGAGGACAAAAATGGTAAAGACTTCGACAAAAACGGTGACGAAGACAGCTTGCCAGACATCCTGACTCCTGGCAAAGACAAAAACAGCATTGCTTTTGTAGAAGTAACCCTGGACTCCAAAGGCGAGCCAAGCAAAGTAAAACTGCTGGATACTTCTGATCTGAAATATGCTGAAGGCAACAATTGGGATAACATCGCTGACGAAGACGACGATGTAGTCGGTGACGCTGAAGTAAAAGATGATACTGCAATCTTCAAAATGACCGGCTCGATTGAAGGCAAACGTCCTGAACTGAAAGATGCTGGCATCGCGAAGTTCAAAGACATTGCAGACGAAAACGACCTGAAAGTTTACTACCTGCTGGATAAAGATCACGAAGAAGTAGAAGCAATCTTTGTAGTAGATGGTAAAGGTTTGGGCGGAGATGCTCAATTCGGTTATGTACTGAACTACGGTACCGTTGGCCGCGAAGACAGCATCAACGTTCTGACCAAAGACGAGTCTGGTGCAGTTGTTGAGAAAGAGTTCAAACTGGATGACGATAAAGATGGACTGCTCGACAATGGCATCAAGCGCGGTGACTTCATCAGATTCGATCTGAACTCCGACAATGAAGTTGTTGTTGACGATGTAGTGGAAGTTATCGACGGCGCTATCAACTCTATCGATGCGAAACTTGCACTGGATGAGTCCGAGTGGGAAGACAACAACATCGACAAGATCGTTGTAGCTCAAGTTGACGACGTAGATGGCAACACCATCACTTCTACTCGCGGCGAAAAACTGTACACGCAATCTTCTACTGCATACATCGATGCTTGGGATGACATCACTGGTATCGACGGTGTAGACGACGGCGATCTGGTATTCCTGATCGACACGGACGATGACGGTTCCCGTTTCGACTACGTACTGGTAGTTGGTACTCAAGACTACATCGATGAAGAAGACATCACTCAAGAAGAAATCGATGCTTTCCTGGATCAAACTCCAGTAGATCCAGGTAATGGTGGCGGAAATGACACTTGGGATGCTGTTGACTCCAACGTTGATGGCGTGAAGATGGATCTGTTCGGTGTATATCTGTACTCTGTAACTGCTGATCTGAAAGTAGATGCAGATGAAGTAGACAGCGCTGAACTGACGATCGGCAACGAAAAAATCACCGATTACGAAATCGCTAATGGCAAAATCACCTTCAAAGCGAACATCTCCACTAACAGCACTGAAGGTACTCTGGTAGTAACCAGCAAAGATGGAAAAGAAGATACTGCTAAAGTGAAATTCACTGCTAAACAATAATCTTCTTACCACTTTCGCAAGAGTTCAAGGAATGAAATAGCTTAGCACAGAGGGAGTGATGCTCCCTCTGATGCTACCTACATAATCCTTGAGCCTAAAAAAGAGACTTCCTATCAAAACATACGGAGGGGTAGTACGTGAATAAAAAAGTAGTTCTGTCTGTATTGTCTGCTACGTTTGTTGCAAGCATGGCAGCTTCTGCCTTCGCAGCGCCAAACTCTGGCCTTTACATCGGCGGCAATGTTAAACATTTCTATTCTTTTGATAACTTGATTGGCCTGAGCAGTGCAGGTCTTGCTCAGTACAAAGCTGACATGGCAGCAATCGGTACCGACTTCGATAACCTGGTATACGTGGCCCTGGACGGCAAAGGTGCTTCTGTCTCCGAGATCCTGGCTGCATCTTCCCTGGAAGACGCAACCAAAGATCCGCTGAAAAAAGATGACTTCGCAGACGTATACAGCACAATCGACAAAGACGGTAAGGTAGCTGGTACTTACGATGCTCGTGCGAATGTTGATGGGGATGACACACCTGGCGAGCTGAAAGTTGAGTCTGTAAGTGCTATTAACGCTATTCAACTCGAAGTTAAATTTGGTGCAGCAGTTGATGAAGATTCCGCTGAAGATGTAACAAACTACACTATTCAAGGAACTCAGCTGAGCACACCAGATAAAGCTGTTCTTTCCGAAGATGGAAAAACAGTAACTCTTACTCTGAACAACTACGGTGCACTTACTAACAAAAATGCATACTCTGTTGAAGTTGACGGAGTAAAAGGAACAGATGGAACAGCAGTACCTAAGTACACCACTTCCTTTGTTCAAAATGACGCAACTGTAGCAGATGTTGTTTCTGTTGAAGCAAAAGCAGGCTCTGCCGGTACAAAGACTTTCAAAGTGAAGTTCTCCGAGCCTGTAGCAGCTGCTGGTTCCGTTTACGTGGACGGTCAAGCAGCGACTGTAAGCACTCTTAGCAGTACAGACGCGTCCCTTAACAAGGAAATCACTGTTACCACTTCTCAAACGCTTGCAGCAGGATCTACTCATACTGTACGTGTAGCGTCTTTCACTGACTATGCAGGTAACGTGTTGGTATCTAAGGAAGTTTCCTTCACTGTTGAAGGAGATACAACTGCAGGTAAATTCGTTTCCGCTACACCAGTTAGCGAAGACGTAATTAAATTGACTTTCGATAAGGAAGTAGACCCTGCAACGATTCCTGGAGCAACAAACGGTACTACATTCACACTTACAAAGTTGGGTGGAACTTGGACCGGTTCTGCAGTTATCGATCCAGATGATGCAAAATCTGTTCTCGTAACTGTAAACACTCCTGGATACAGCTCTACAGTAACTTCTATCAGCCCTTACGTAACACTGAAAGGTCTGAAAGATGTTAATGGAAACACAATTGAGGATGTAGTTGATCGTCAAGTTACACTGACTGCTGATACTACAAAACCTGCATTCGTAAAAGCGACTGTAGCTGCAGATAACCAATCTGTACTTGTTGAGTTCAGCGAAGAATTAGCTAACGCAACGGTTACAAATGCGGATGCTTCTGCACTTACTGTTGTAAATAGTGAGGGAGTAGATGTAACAGGATCTGTGTTTGGTGCAGGTCAAGGTTTTGACCGAGCTACAATCGTAGATGCCAAAGGTGTAGCTGCTGCTCCTGGTACTGATACTAAGTACATCAAGTTCGCTAACGCAGGTGGTAACACTCTCGCAAAAGGAACTTACACTGTAACTTTGCCAGCTAGCAGCGTAACTGACACTGCATTGGCTGCTAACGCGAACGATACAGTACAGTTTACTTTCACAGTAAACGATCTGGGCAACACTACTCCAATTACAGCTGCTGTTGCAAACGAAACTGTAAATCCAAACGGAACTTACTCCTTCGAAGTTAACTTTGGTACAGTAGTAAACGATACTGCTCGTAACACAGCTAACTACACAATTGACGGTCAAGCGTTGCCTGCTGGTTCTAGCATCGTGTTCACTAGCACCACTAAGGACACTGTACGTGTAACCTTGCCTGCAGGTACGTTCACAGCAGACGCTACTAAGAAACTTGCTGTAATGAACGTTGAAAACTCTGCTGGTACCCGTATGACAGCACCGCAATTGCTGAACATTAACGTTCTGGATAACACCAAACCAACTCTCGTTAAAGCAGAAGCAACCGCTGATAACACACTGGTACTGACCTTTAGCGAACCGGTAACTCTGGTAGATGCTGACGGTGGTGCAGGTGCAGAACTGACAATCGGTAGCTGGACTTACGATGCTAACGTTGCTGGTGATGGTGCAGCTACATCTGAACTGAACAATGTTGTAACTCTGACTAAAGCAGGTTTGGGTGCTGAAGATCTTGCTGACACTGACCTCGTGATCGCAGCTGGAGCTTTTGCTGATAAGAGTGGTAACACCAATGGAATTGCCGCTATTACGGATGGCACAGTAGCAGATAAATTCGCAATCGCGCCAACCGCAGTAGTTGGAAACCATGGTACTAACGATGATGAAAACGGTGCTGAAATCACCATCGACATCACTGAAGATGCCAATGCAGCAACAGATATCGCGGCTAAATATGATATTTACATCACAGCTGCATCTGCACCAAACCTCTCCACTGTAGCAGATGTTGAAGCACAGCTGACCAAGTTGGTAAGCTGGGACGCTGCTGTAGATGCTGCTAAACTCAACACGGCAACTGCACTTCCTGGAACAATCGCTACCCTCTCTGATGGAACTGCTGTTGCTACCTTCAACGGTGACGTCGACATCTATGTTGTAGTAACTGACAAAGCTGGTAACAAGGCTCTGTTTGCCGATACTACAACTGTTGAAGCTATCAACGTAGCTGACTAATTAACGGTAGGATTGGTGCTTGTCACCCCCCCAAATCAGTCGAAAGGGTCTGTCTCGAAAGAGGCAGGCTCTTTCATTTTTTTATAAGGGAACTCACTGAAAAGCTCTCTGCAAGCTCACCGCATTTCCTTTCCCCTTACATGTCCACCAGTAACTTTGTAGCCATGGCAAGCAAACGCGTCAAACTTCCCTTACTGTAAACTATGAAGAATGAAGTCAGTTGAACACTCTGCCCTACTCTTCACATCCAAAAACCGAACAAACGTTTCCATTTGAATTTCATTGATATATTATTAATGAGAATATGAGAGAAAGGAGGCAAAAAAACGGCTCACGTCCACTCCAACGTTTACGAAACAAATACATAAACGTATACATCTACGTTTTCGTAGACGTACACGTAGATGAAAACGAAACATCTGAGTAGGAGTGGATAAAATGAGAGAAAGTATCGGATCAATGTT